>JAJXZX010000018.1 GCA_021779835.1 Pseudomonadota bacterium
CCCCAATCCGCCCACAACTCGCGCGCCAATTTAGCTTAACTTAACGCCCCGCTGGCTAATGTGTCCGGACCAACCAAGAGGACACCATGCGCCACGCCCCCGACGATTTGAAAACTTGGGTCAATGTTTGGCCAGTTGGCACTGGTGACCTCGACGTCGACGCCATCCAAACCACCGACAACGAAGTCATGATTTTGCTCGCCATGCTTAACGGCGGGCGCTTTATCACTGAACAACTGGACAGCTTTGAAAGCCAGACCCACAACGCGTGGCGGCTTGTGGTAAGTGACGATGGCTCGGTCGATTCCGGCCCGGACCAGATTGAAGCGTGGTCAAGGCTGCATCCGTCACGCAATGTCACTTTGGTCGCCGGCCCGCAGGCCGGATTTGCAAGAAACTTTCTTCATCTCTTGGCGCATGCCGACCGTTCCACCCGTTTTGTCGCGTTCTCGGATCAGGACGACGTCTGGCTCCCCGACAAACTCGCGCGGGCAACTGCGGCGCTCGCAGGAGTGCCCGAGTCCCAGCCCGCTCTTTACTGCGGAAGCACCTGGATATGCGATCACCGCCTTTCGGGGCGCAAAGTCTCGGAACGCTGGGCCTATCCGCCCTCGTTTCGCAACGCGCTCGTCCAAAACATCGCACCCGGGAATACCATCATGCTGAATCGTGCAGCGGTCCGGCTCCTTCAGGCCGCGACACGACGCGCAGGTGAAGTGCCCGCGCACGATTGGTGGGCCTATCAGGTCATTGCGGGGGCGGGCGGGCACATCATACAGGACAAGACCCCCAGCCTTTTGTATCGCCAGCACGGCACCAATGTGATTGGGGCCAACGTCGGGCTGCGCGCACATTTACGACGGTACTGGATCGTGCTGCGCGGCCATTTGCGTCGGTGGAATGACCTGAATATTGACGCCTTGACGAGGGCGCTGCCGTATTTGACCCCAGAAAACAGACAATTGGTGGAAGACTTCGCCAAAGCGCGCCGGGCGCCGATCCTCTCTCGCCCGCGAAGGCTTCATCGGCTCGGCATTCACCGTCAATCCAGAATCGGAACCGGCCTCCTTTGGGTTGCTGCGGTAATCGGCTGTTTGTAAACCCGCTGGCACCAGATCCGCGCAATCAATTGGCGAAGCATAGACAGTGCTTGCGGGGGCAAAAAACCTCCCCTAGTGATTTGCCCATCGGCGCGGCTGGCGAGTGACATGAACATACTATTCGTGCATCAGAATTTTCCCGGCCAATACCGCCAAATCGTCGAATGGCTTGGCGCACACGGCGGTCACCAGATTGTTTTTCTGACCCAGCGCACCAACGTGCCAGAGGTTCCGGGGGTCCGGGTGGTCAGCTACAAGCCGCATCACCGCTCGGCAAAGGACAGTTATGTCCTGACCCGGTATTTCGAGGACTGCATGGGGGCCGCCTATGGCGCCATGCTGGCCTGCCGAGAGCTCAACGCGGCAGGCTTTGTTCCCGATGTCGTCGTCGGCCACGTTGGTTGGGGAGAGCTTTCGCTGATCAAGAACGTGTGGCGCAATGTTCCCGTCATCGGCTATTGGGAATACTTCTTTCTGTCCGAGGGTGGCTCCGTCGGATTTGACCCGGAATTTCCCGCCTCGCCGGATTCGCATCTGGTGATGAAGGCACGCAATGCGGTGAACTACCTGACGCTGCCAGACATTGATTTGGGCCAATCGCCGACCCAGTGGCAAATGAACACCTATCCGGCAGAGTTCCGGCGCCAAAGCTATGTCTGCCACGACGGCATCCGCACCGATCGCTTGCTGCCCAACCCTACAGCGGGGGTTCCTCTCAGCAGGCTCGGCCGGACGGTGACCGCAGACGATGAAGTCTTCACCTATATGTCGCGCAACATGGAACCGACGCGGGGTTTTCATGTGTTCATGCGCAGCCTGCCAACGATTCTGGCCGAGCGGCCAAATGCGCGCGTGCTGATTATCGGCGGGAACGAGGCGTCCTACGGCAACGCCAGCACGACCGAAGGCGGCTACCGCGCCGATCTGGAACGCGAGGTCGGCGATAAAATCGACTGGAGCAGGGTCCATTTCCTTGGCCGCCTGCCCTACGCCGACTTTCGCCGCGTCATTCAGATCAGCCGCTGTCACATCTATCTGACCGTGCCGTTCGTGCTGTCGTGGTCCTTGCTGGAATGTATGTCGATGCAAGCGACCATCATCGCCTCTGATACCGAACCGGTCCGCGAGGTGGTCACCCATGGCGAAACCGGCCTGCTGGTCGATTATTTCTCGCCAGACGCGCTGGCCAAGCAGGTGATCGACGTGCTGTCGCGCCGCGCAGAGTATTCTCATTTGGGGCCAGCCGCGCGGAACCATGTCGTCGAACACTATGACTTCCTGACAAAGACGGCCAAAGTTCATCTCGACCGCATCAACTCCCTCGTTCCGAAAGCAAAGCAGATCGAAACGTAGGGCCACCTGCTGACATCCGAAATACGACGAAAACCCGCCATTTCCCGTTGCATTCCGGGCCTCCTCGCCCCAGATCTAGTGCCATGAAACTGTTCAAATCCCTCTTCCGGCCCGGCATCGCACCCATCGAAAACCGCCCAGCGGTGGTTTTTGGCCCGCCGCAACCCGAATTCGATCTCTATGTGATCGGCGACGTTCATGGCCGGGTGGATCTCCTCAATCGGCTGCTGGCGCGCATCGAGGCCGATATCAACCTGTCCGACGGTGACGGAGAGCATCGGATTATCTTCGTCGGCGACTACATTGATCGCGGCGATGACAGCGCGATCGCATTGGAGAGGATTTTCTCCCTCGCACAAAACGACCCGGCGCATGTCGTTTGCCTGTTGGGCAACCATGAACGCATGATGCTTGATTTTCTTGATACGCCGACCAAGGGCCCGCGCTGGTTGCGCAATGGCGGCTTGCAGACCTTGATGAGCCTTGGCCTCGGGGGCGCCCTCGCCGAAGGCATGACGGACGAAGAGCTTGTCGCCCTGTCCACCGATCTCCATCGCGCGCTGCCGGATGGCGTCGAAGACTGGCTGCGCACGCTGCCCCTGTTCTGGCATAGCGGTAACGTCTGGGCCGTTCATGCGGGCGCAGACCCAAGCCTGCCAATGTCGGATCAGCCGTCCCGCACCTTGATTTGGGGTCACCGCGACTTCTTTACCGTGCCGCGGCAAGACCAACAGTGGGTGGCGCATGGCCACACAGTGGTTGATGCGGGCGAGGCGAAAGACGGTCGCATCGCCGTGGACACCGGTGCCGTTTACACCGGGCGCCTCAGCGCGGCGCGGATACAGCAAGGAAACGTTTCGTTTCTGGTCGCGTAAGCCAGCAACGCCCCTCAAGCAATCGTGGGAAATTTGGCCCCCGGCACCGTAAAAAGGCGCTGGAAACCCCCTGCTATCCGCGTCACTCTGCGCGTGTTTGGACAACGGCAGGGGCTTTGCGATGCAGAATACAGACAGGATTTGGGATCTGGTCGAGGCGCGACGCGCCGCCTATCGTGGGCTTGCCGACCGGGTCTTTGACACGCCGGAAATCGCTTACACGGAATACGCCTCCGCCGATGCGCATCTGGAAATGCTGCAAGCCGAGGGGGCGCGCATCACGCGCGATCTTGCGGGGATTCCGACCGCGATCATGGGAGAGTGGGGTTCTGGCGGGCCGATCATTGCCATTCTGGGCGAATACGACGCGCTGCCCGCCCTTGGACAGGAGCCCGGCATCGCCGAGGAACGCCCGGTGGGCAAGGCCGGCCATGGTTGCGGGCATAACCTGCTCGGCTCCGCCGCGATGATGGCCGCCGCCGCCTTGCGCGATTGGTTGGCGGAAACCGGAATACCCGGACGCGTGCGTTATTACGGCTGCCCCGCGGAAGAAGGCGGCGCCGCCAAGACCTTCATGGTGCGCGCAGGGCTGTTCGACGACGTGGACGCCGCGATCACCTGGCACCCGGCCAGCGTGAATGCGGTTGATGACGCAGTGTCCTTGGCCAATACACGCATCGACTACACATTTCACGGCCGCGCAGCCCATGCCGCTGGCGCGCCCGAACTTGGCCGCTCTGCCCTCGATGCGGTCGAGTTGATGAACGTCGGCGTGAACTACATGCGCGAACACATGCCGGACGATGCGCGCATCCACTACGCCTACCTTGATGCCGGCGGCATTGCGCCGAACGTGGTGCAAGCGCGCGCCACTGTGCGCCAACTGATCCGCGCCCGCGACCTGCCCGGCCTGCGAGAGTTGATCGCGCGGGTCGATAAAATCGCCGAAGGTGCGGCACTGATGACCGAGACTCGGGTGGAACGGCGCGTCGTGTCTGGTGTGTCGAACCTGATCGGCAACCGCCCGCTGGAAGAGGCGATGCAGGTCAGCTTTGAGCGTCTCGGCCCTCCGGTTTTTGACGCCGCCGACCGCGACTATGCCGAAGCGATCCGCAAAACGCTGACGCCGGACCATATCGCGGCCAGCTTCCGTCGCATCGGCATGGCAACGCGCCCCGACCTGCCGCTCGCCGATTTCATCGCGCCGCTGGAGCGGGTAAGCATCGGCGGCGAGGGTTCAACTGACGTTGGCGACGTGTCATGGGCGGTGCCAACCGTGCAAGCGCGCGTTGCGACCTGTGCCGTCGGCACGCCGTTTCATAGCTGGCAACTGACCGCCCAAGGCAAATCGCCGGTTGCGCACAAAGGCATGGAACATGCGGCCAAAGTCATGGCCTCAACCGCGCGGCAATTGTTCGAGTCACCGGCCCTGCTTGCCGCCGCCAAGGCCGAACATGATGCCCGCCTGGCCGCGCATCCCTACGTTTGCCCGATGCCGGATGACGTGATGCCGCCGATCCAGCCCCGCGGCTAACGGGTTTTAGCTCGACTCGACATAGGCCCGGCCCAGCCGGGCCTGTTTCATCGCAAGACCCAACAGGCGAAACGCGTTGACCGAGGAATAACCGCGCTTGCGGTTCGCCGCGCCAAACTCGAACAGGGTGCGTTGCTGATAGAACAGGAACTTGTAGGCGTCGCGTAGCTTGGTGGTTTTGTCCCAGATATGGGTCGCCTCGCTGCCCGCGCCATTCACCTCGATCAGCCAGAAGTTCTTACCCGCGCGCAGATCCTCGATGGTCTCATAGCGCACGTCAAAGCGGCCAAAGTAGAACTCTGGCATTCCTTGCGAAATGGCATCGAACCGGGCCTCCATCTCGGGGGTAATCTCTGACCGGCCGTCTTGGAAAATCGCGCCGCGGCAATGGTTGCCGGTGAAGACAAGCGGAAAGACCTCGCCCTTTTCCAACACCCGCGCCCGCTGAGCCCCATGGCGGGCAAGGTAGATGTCCTTGATCCGACGGGCGCGAAGATCGGCGAGGATCAACTCTTCCAACGTTGAGGTTCCGTCCCCGACAACCTCCGGGAACAGCTTCAGCGTCACCGAAACGATGTGCCCCTTCGCCTCTCCCGGCGCACGAATATAGAAAACCCCGGCCTCATTCTTGGCGGTGATCAGTTTCTGAAAGATGATCCGCTCGCGACGCGGGAAATTGGCAAGGTATTCCTCAAGGTCCGCGACGGTGCGGATGATGCGCACCCCCGCGCCACGGCATCCGATGTCGGGCTTGGCGACAAAGGGAAACTCGATCCCCGCCGTTTCAAGCGCCGCCAGCGCCTGCGGCAGGTCCGAGGACGGCGCACCAGACGCATTCCCCACCGAGAACGACGTATAGGGCGCGACCCATTTGTTCCCTTCGCGGCCAAGCTGCGACAGGATTTCGAACTTCGACTCTCCAACCAGACCGCCCGCCTGCATCCCCGGATTGGCGAGCGTCGGCAACGTCAGGCTATGGTGGCGGATCGCCAGACCCGCCCATTGCAGCACCATCGGAATGTAGAAGAACGTCGCCGGCCACAGCTCAAAGGATGAATAAACTCCATCGGTCTCTGACTCGGATCGCAGCAGCCGTTTCAGGCGGGGTCTCGGGTCTAGATTGCGCCAATTCATTTAGTCGGTCCCCTCGCGTCGCTCCGGCGCGCCTGTCTGCGTGCCAAAATCTGGCCCCCGCCAAGTACCACAACTGCCAGCGCTATGCCAATTGGCCATCGCCAAGCGCCAAAATGGGTCATGATCACACTTCCCGCCCACAGGGCGACCGTGAAAAGAAACGTCGTCCACACCAGCGTAGCGACGATCACCGCAAACGCAAAGCGAAGAAATGACACCCCCAGAAATCCGCAGGCGGTGTATGTCGGCAAACGCGCACCCGGCAGGAAACGCACCGAAATCACAGCCGAGATCAGACGCTTGTCCAGCCAGCCCTGCATTCCGCGCGCCCGGTCGGTGGCGACGAAGCGCCGCGCCCACGGATGGGTCGCCGCAAGCTTGCCCACCGCATAAAGCCCAAGGTCACCCAAGGCGATGCCGACAAACAGGCTGCCCAACGCCAAGGCGGTGGAAATGTGGCCATCCGCCACCGCCATCGCAGACAGGATTGCCGCCGCATCTTCCAGTATGAAACTGGCCAGAATGATCGCGATAAAACTCAGCCACGGGTTCACGGTTCCATCGAGGAACAGGCCAAGATACTGCGCAACATAGGTCATAAGGTACCCGGCTTGGCGCGACGCTTGATGGAACCCTTTCCCCCAAAGCCGCGCATCTGTGAATTGCCGCGCCCTTTCAGGCTATTGGCTGGTTGCAGGCTATATAGAAGCCGCATTGAAAAGCGGCAAGCGCGCGTTACGCCTCGCCGCGAGGGATGTCCTGCCCCAAATGTGCCGCGCCGCGCGCCGCAGCCAGTGCCACTTGACGCTGCCGCTCGCGGAAACGCACCCGATCCGCGTCGGAATATTCCGTTCGGCACGCATGGCATTGCACGCCTTCCTCATAATCCGGGCTTTGCTTGTCTTCGGCCGAAATCGGGCGGCGGCAGGCGTGGCAGGTGTCAAAATCGCCCGGCTGCAAGCCATGCCCAACACTGACGCGCTGATCAAAGACAAAGCATTGACCGTGCCAAAGACTGTCCGCCTCCGGCATCTCCTCAAGGTATTTCAGGATACCACCCTTGAGATGATAGACCTCCTCCACCCCTTGGCCGAGCAGGTAGTTGGTGGATTTCTCGCACCGGATACCGCCGGTGCAAAACATCGCAATGCGCTTGTTGCCGAAGCGGTCCTTGTTGGCCTGCCACCACGCGGGGAATTCGCGAAACGAATGTGTGCCGGGATCGACGGCGCCCTCAAACGTGCCGATTGCGACCTCGTAATCGTTGCGCGTATCAATCACCGCGACGTCCGGCGCCGAGATCAGTGCATTCCATTCGGAAGGGGTCACATAATGGCCGGTGCCCGCCAGCGGATCGACCTCGGGCTGGCCCATCGTCACGATCTCTCGTTTCAGGCGGACTTTCATGCGGCCAAACGGCATCTCGACCGCCGGGCTTTCCTTCCACTCCAGCGTCGCGCAGCCGGGCAGCGCGCGAATATGGGCCAGCACCGCATCAATCCCCGCCCGCGTCCCGGCGATGGTGCCATTGATCCCCTCGCGCGCCAGCAAAAGCGAGCCCCGGATCCCTTGCGCCTCGCACAGCGCGGCAAGCGGCCCGCGCAGCGTGGCGGGGTCATCGAAACGGGTGAAGTGGTAAAGTGCGGCGACGGTCAGCATGGCGCTTCCATAAACCGCGGGGCGGACGGCTTGCAAGAGGCAGCCATTGACGAACCTGCAAGCGGCACTTACCCACAAGGGAGCCGAAAGGAAAACCACCATGCGCCCCAGCACCGACGCCCTGATCGTGATCGACGTGCAGAACGACTTCTGCCCAAATGGCGCGCTTGCCGTGACGGATGGCGATGCGATCATCCCGCGCATCAATGCGCTGATGAGCGACTTTGCCGTAAAGGTTCTGACGCAGGACTGGCACCCCGCCAATCACGCCTCATTCGCGGCAAACCACCCCGGCGCCGCGCCGTTCTCGATGATCGACATGCCCTATGGTCCGCAGGTCTTGTGGCCCACCCATTGCGTGCAAGGCACATCCGGCGCGGCATTTCATGCCGCTCTGCACACCGATCCTGCCGACCTTATCCTGCGCAAGGGCTTTCGTGCCGGCATCGACAGCTACTCGGCATTCTTCGAGAATGACCGCACCACCCCAACCGGCCTTGAAGGCTACCTGCGCACGCGCGGCGTGACGACCGTTACGCTCGTCGGCCTCGCCACCGATTTCTGCGTCGCCTACTCCGCCCTCGACGCGGCGCGACTGGGGTTCAACGTGGTCCTCCTCGAGGACGCCTGCCGCGCCATCAATCTCAACGGTTCGCTGGAGGAGGCGCGCGAGGCGTTGCTGGCCGCTGGCGTCGTGATGGAGCGCTGAGATGGTCGATATCGCAACCCGCGTCTATAACCACAAATGGAAGATCGACCCGATCGTGCGGTCGCTGCTGGATACCGATTTCTACAAGCTGCTGATGTGCCAGTCGGTGTTCCGCAACCGCCCCGACACCAGTGTCACCTTCAGCCTCATCAACCGCACCAAATCCATCCGCCTTGCCGAACTGGTGGACGAAGGCGAGTTGCGCGAACAGCTTGACCACATCCGCACCCTGCGCCTCAGCCGGGGCGAGTCGACCTTCCTGCGCGGCAACACCTTCTACGGCAAACGCCAGATGTTCCGCCCCGACTTCATGGAGTGGTTCGAGGGGCTGCAACTGCCGCCCTACCATCTGGAAAAACGCGACGGACAATTCGAGCTGACCTTCGAAGGCAAGTGGCCCGAGGTGATGCTGTGGGAAATCCCGGCGCTCGCCGTTCTGATGGAGCTTCGCTCGCGCGCGGTCCTCAAGGACATGGGGCGGTTCGAACTACAGGTGCTTTACGCCCGCGCGATGACGAAGCTGTGGGAAAAGGTGGAACGCCTGCGCCAGATCGACGGCCTCAAACTCGCGGATTTCGGCACCCGGCGGCGGCATTCCTTCCTGTGGCAGGATTGGTGCGTGCAAGCCCTGCAAGAGGGGCTGGGCGGCGCCTTCATCGGCACCTCAAACTGCCTGATCGCGATGCGGCGCGAAGTGGAGGCAATCGGCACCAACGCGCATGAATTGCCGATGGTTTACGCCGCCTTGGCCCGCAATGACGCCGAGCTGGCGCAAGCCCCCTATCAGGTGCTGGCCGACTGGCACGAGGAACATGACGGAAACCTGCGGCTGATCCTGCCCGACACTTATGGGACCGAGGGTTTCCTTGACCGTGCGCCGGACTGGCTTTCAACTTGGACCGGGATCCGCATCGATTCCGGCGATCCCGCAGCGGGGGCGGAAACCGCGATCCGCTGGTGGATCAAGCGCGGCGAGGACCCGCGGCAGAAGCTGGTGATCTTTTCCGACGGACTCGACGTGGCCAAGATCGAAGAGCTGCACCGCCAATTCGCGGGCCAGGTCAAGGTCAGCTTTGGCTGGGGCACCATGTTGACCAACGACTTCCGCGGCCTTGTGCCGGGCGATGGCCTCGCGCCGTTCTCGCTGGTGTGCAAAGCGGTGTCGGCGGACGGGCATCCGACGGTAAAGCTATCGGACAATCCCAACAAAGCGATGGGACCGGCAGACGAGATCGCCCGCTACAAACGCGTCTTTGACGTGGGCGTGCAGGTCGCACAGGACGTTATCGTCTAATCACGCGCCATCAAGGAAAAGTCGCGCCTGTTGCAGCGCCCGTTCCGCGTAAAATCGCAGTTTCGGGTCATCTTGCGCCATGCGCGGCACCGCCCAGCCGCAGGAGGCAAAGCAGCGCAGCATGACAAACATCGGCAAAAGCGCGATGTCGGCGGCGCCAAGCGGGCGCACCGCCCCGTAGCCGTCCAGCGCCGCTTGCAGCAGGTTCGGGTAAGCTGGCTCCGCCAGATTTTGCAGCATCAGCGTCGCCAGATCGTAAAGACGGAAGCCAAAACCGCAATCGTCAAAGTCGATAAGCCGCAGCTGCGACCCATCCACCAGGATATTCTCGCGCATCAGATCCGCATGGATCAGCCCGTAATCCGCCCCCGCCGCGCGGTAGTCTGCCAGCTTGTCCAATGCCCGCGCCCGCGCCGTTTGCAGCACCTCCGCCTCCGCCGACGTCAACGCGGGATTATCCCAGAAGCGGCCCCAAAACGGCTCCGGCCCCAGCAGGCCACCCTCATCCCAAGATGGCCGCGTAAATCCCTCGGGCAACACCATCGCGTCGGTCGCGTCGTGCAAGGCGGCCAGCATCCGCCCCACCGCCGAAAACATTGCACATTGCTCCGCGACCGAGCCCACAAGCGGGTGGTAGGCCGCGCCCAACGGCCTCCCCTCAACCCATGCCACTACCGAGGCAACCCGTCCCGTCGGCAGACACGCCACCAGATCGCCCGAACCTGCCGGAATCGGTTCCGGCACCGCCAGCCCCGCCCGCGCCAGCGCCAGCGTCCAGCGCAACTCTGACCGGATCGCGCCCGCGCTCTGATACTCCCGCCGATGCAGCCGCAGCGCCGCATGACGCCCGTCCGCCAACACCACCTCGAACACCGCGTTTTCGCGGTGCGTCACCAGTCGCGGTGGCGATGATGCCCCACCCCAAGCCCGCAGCGCCGCCTCCGCCTCTTGCGCGATCTCGGTCATGGCATCGGTGTCTCGGCCAATACCGCTTCCAGAGTCTGAACCAACAGATCGACGTTCTCGCGCGAAAAAGGCATCGGCGGCCGGATCTTCAGCGTATTGGCCCCGCGCCCGATCTTGTTGAGCAGAACCCCATGCCTGCGCATCCCCTCAACCAAGCGGATCACGAAATCGGGCGCGGGCGTCAGGTTGCCCGCCTCGGTGAATTCCACGCCAAAGAACAGCCCCGCCCCGCGCACATCGGCAATCATCGGATGCCGCAGCGCCCGCAGCCGTTCCAACGCATAGGCCCCGACCTCGCGCGCGTTCACTACCAGCCCTTCAGCCTCGATCACCTCAAGCGTCGCCAGTGCCGCCGCGCAAGACACCGGATTGCCGCCGAACGTGTTGAAATAGCCAAAAGCGTTGCGAAAGGCCTGCATCACGTCGGGCCGCGCAACCACCGCCGCCACCGGATGGCCATTCGCCATCGGCTTGCCAATCGTCACCACATCCGGGGCAAAGCCCAGCGCCTCGTGACCCCACCAATGCGTGCCCAAACGGCCAAAACCGGGCTGCACCTCATCGGCGATCAAAATCCCCCCCGCGCGGCGCACCACCTCGACCGTCGCATCGAGAAACCCCTTGGGCAGCGCCGGGAAACCCTCGTTGGCAAAGAAGGGGCACAGCATCAGGCTGGCAAAGCCGTGGCCCGATGCCTCCAACTCGGCAATCGCTTGCGCGACATGCGCGGCAAATGTGGTGCCTCCGTCCGGCGCGCGCAGCGTATCGGGCGACGGCACCAGCCGCACGTTCGGCGCATAGCCCCCGATCGGCGGACGGCGGGTCGATAGCTGACTGACCAGCGCCGTATTGCCGTGATAGGTGTTGTCGGTGGCAATCATCCCGGTCTTGCCGGTCATCGCCTGCCCCATGCGCAGCGCGACGTCATTCGCCTCTGACCCGGAGCAGACCATCATCACCGTGCTCAGGTCATGGCCAAACTTTCCGGTCAGACGCTCGGCATAGTCCAGAATCCCGTCGTGAAGGTAGCGCGTATGGGTGTTCAGGGTCGCCGCCTGCGCCGCAATCGCCGCCACAACTTTCGGGTGGCAATGCCCGACATGCGCCACGTTGTTATAGCAATCCAGATAGCGCCGCCCGTCGGCATCCCATAGCCAGACACCCTCGCCGCGCACGATCTGCACCGGCTCCTCGTAAAACGTCGGCACGTTTGGCCCCAGCAGCCTGCGGCGACGGGCGAGCAGCGCTTCAGTGTCGGTCATATCTCATCCTCCGGGCGGGCGCGCAGCGCCTTGATCTGTCCGCGCTGCACCTTGCCTTCCACCCGCCTGCGCTGCGAGCCTAGCGTTGGTCGCGTCGCAATCCGGCGCTTTGGCGCAACCAACGCTTCACGGATCATTTCCACAAGCCGCTCGCGCGCCAGTTCGCGGTTGCGGATCTGGCTTCGGGTTTCCTCTGCACGGATCACAATCGCCCCTTCAAGCGTCCAACGCCGCCCCGCAATCCGCTTCAGCCGCGCCTTCACCGCAGGGGTCAGATGCGGACTGCGCGCCGCCTCGAACCGCAACTCAACCGCGGTTTCGACCTTGTTGACGTTCTGCCCACCAGGACCGGAAGAGCGTGAAAAGCTCTCGGTCAATTCCCAATCGGCGAGGGTAAGTGTGTCGGTCACGCGAAGCATGTGCGGACGGTAATTGAGCGGCGCGCGCAGGGAAACCATTTTCGTCAGCGCGCGCCGCAACCTCACCGCGCCTGCCGAACATGCTTGCCTGCCCGCGCCCGCACCATTAAGTCAGAACAACTGACCGCAGGAGCTCCCATGCCGCAGGACGATCCCAAAACCCTTGTTTCCACTGCCTGGCTTGCCACCCATTTGCGCGACCCCGATCTGCGCGTGATCGATGCCTCGTGGTATCTGCCCGACATGGCCCGCAACGCCCGTGCCGAATATGACGCCGCCCACATCCCCGGCGCGCGCTTCTTTGATATTGACGAGATATCGGACCAGCGGTCCTCGCTGCCACACATGGCGCCCACGCCGGAAAAGTTCATCTCTCGCCTCCGCGCGATGGGAATTGGCGACGGGCATCAGGTCGTGATCTACGATGGCCATGGGATTTTTTCCGCGCCGCGCGTGTGGTGGACGTTCCGCCTGATGGGGAAAACCGATGTGGCCGTCCTTGATGGCGGCCTGCCAAAATGGCTGGCTGAAGGCCGCGAGACCGAGGATATGCCGCCGATCGTCAAGGATCGCCACATGACCGTGCAGCGTCAGGCCGCGCTGGTGAAAGACGTGACGCAGGTCGCCGCGTCCTCCAAGCTCGGCGACTTCGAGATTGTCGATGCCCGCGCGCCGGGTCGCTTCCGCGGCGAAGAGCCGGAACCGCGCCCCGGCCTGCGCGCCGGCCATATCCCGAACTCGCGCAACCTGTTTCACCGCGATCTGATTACCCCAGAGGGCACGATGAAATCGCCCGACGCCCTGCGCGCGCTGTTCGAGGCGGCTGGGGTGGATCTGGCGAAGCCCGTCATCTCCACCTGCGGCTCTGGCATCAGCGCCGCGATCCTCGATCTGGCGTTGGAACGCATCGGCCATCGCGCACATTCCGTCTATGACGGGTCGTGGGCCGAATGGGGAATGTATGGCGATCTCAAGGTTGCTAAAGGATAAATCATGTTTGAAGCCCTGAAACCGCAGCCACAAGACAAGATCCTGCAACTGATCGGGATGTATCGCGACGATCCGCGCGCCGATAAGATCGACCTTGGCGTCGGCGTCTATAAGGACGCGACCGGCCTGACCCCGGTGATGCGCGCCGTGAAAGCGGCGGAAAAGAAGCTGTGGGAGCAAGAGAAAACCAAGACCTACACCGGTCTGGCCGGAGAGCCTGACTATCACGCCGCGATGGCCTCGCTGATCCTCGGGCCGACCTATGATGCGTCCCGCCTTGCCGCTGCGGCCACCCCCGGCGGCACCGGCGCCATCCGCCAAGCGATGGAGCTGATCCGTCTTGCCTCGCCCAACGCCACGGTTTGGCTGTCCAATCCAACCTGGCCGAACCATCCCTCGATCATCACCTACCTTGGCATGAAATCCGCCGAGTATCGCTATTTCGATGCCGAAACGCGCGCCGTCGATTTCGAGGGGATGCGCGCCGATCTGGGCCGGGTGGCCGCGGGTGACGTGGTGCTGTTGCACGGCTGCTGCCACAACCCGACCGGCGCCAACCTGAACCTGACCCAATGGGCCGAGGTCGCCGACATCCTGACCGCGCGCGGCGCGATCCCGATGATCGACCTTGCCTACCAGGGGTTCGGTGACGGTCTGGACGCCGACGCCGCCGGCACCCGCCTGATCGCCGCACGGATGCCAGAGGTGCTGATCGCCGCCTCCTGCTCCAAGAACTTCGGGATTTACCGCGAACGGACCGGCATCCTGATGGCGCTGTCCTCGCCCGCGCAAAAGGTGGTGACGCAGGGCACGCTCGCCTTTCTGAACCGGCAGAACTACTCCTTCCCGCCCGACCACGGCGCGCGCTTGGTCACCATGATCGTCAACGATCCCGCGCTCCGCGCCGATTGGCAGGCAGAGCTGGAAGAGGTGCGCCTCAACATGCTCTCGCTGCGCGAGCAGTTGGCGGCAGAGCTGCGCCGCCTGACCGGATCGGACCGCTTCGGCTTCATCGCCCAACACCGCGGCATGTTCTCGCGCCTCGGCGCTACGCCGGAACAGGTGGAACGCCTGCGCACCGAACACGGCATCTACATGGTCGGCGACTCGCGCCTCAACATCGCCGGGCTGAATGCGACCACGGTGCCAATCCTCGCGGCGGCGATCGTCAAGACCGGGATCTGAGGGCGAAGGCCCCACCCCAACCGCCCATTCGGCGCGCGCAACACTGACGCGCGCCGATCACCGCTATACTTGTTGACCCAGAGGTGTGAGTATCCTTTCCACAGCGACGCACCCCCGTCGCCACGCGTCAACCGCAGCCCCACATCAGGAAAGATTTCCCCATGCGCATCCGGATCGGCTGCCGCCTCGCTTACGTTTTCCCCCAGCCGACACCGATGATCGCTTTGCTTAACGTCCATTACTCGCGCTTTGGCGATCTGGAGAAGCCAGACCACCTCATCACCGACCCCGCCGTCATGATCCAAAGCTACCGTGACGGGTTCGGCAACTGGTGCTCGCGCCTAGTCGCCCCCGCTGGCGCCTTGACGCTGTCAACCGAGGGCGTCTTTCGCGACAGCGGCCTCCCCGATCCCGTCCACTTGAACGCGATGCAACACGCCGTCGAGGACTTGCCGTCCGAGACGCTCTCCTGCCTGCTCGCCAGCCGCTATTGCGATACGGATGTGCTGTCAGAAACCGCGTGGCAATTGTTCGGCAACGCGCCGCTGGGCTGGGGTCGCGTGCAGGCGATCTGTGATTATGTGCATAACCACATCCAGTTCGGCTACGAATTCGCCCGCGCCACCCGCACCGCGTCCGAGGCCCTTTACGAGGGTCGCGGCGTCTGTCGCGATTACACCCATCTCGCCATCGCGTTCTGCCGCTGCATGAACATTCCGGCGCGCTACTGCACCGGCTATATCAGCGACATCGGCCAGCCGCCGCCCTATTCCGCCGGCGATTTCGCCGCGTGGATGGAGGTTTATCTCGGCAACCAGTGGCATGTTTTCGATCCACGCAACAACATGCCGCGCATCGGGCGCATCCTGATCGCGCGCGGACGCGACGCCGCAGATGTGCCGCTGACCCACACCTTTGGCCCCAACACCCTGACCAAATTCGAAGTCTGGGCCGATGAAATCCCCGAGACCGCCTCGGCGGGCTGATAAGGCATTTGCCTCAATCGCCCGCCGATTGGACATGCTCGCCAATCGGCGCGATTGCAGACTGGAAGCACGGTCTGCCCCGACACCAAGATCAGCTTTCTTGCCACTCCCGGCTTCTTCTTGGCAAAAATACTCCCGCCGGAAGCATCCGACCCGCGCACGGCTCACCGTTCGCGCATAGCAGGCTAAAATGTGCCCCGTGCAAAAGCCAGCGTCACACCCGCTCGATCGCCAAGGCGATGCCCTGCCCGCCGCCGATGCACATTGTGATCAGCGCGCGTTTCCCCCCCGTCCGCTCCAGCTCATACATCGCCTTCACGATCAGCAAGACCCCGGTCGCCCCCACCGGATGCCCAAGGGCAATCGCGCCGCCGTTCGGGTTGACCTTCGCCGGATCAAAGCCCAACTCGCGGCTCACCGCCACCGCTTGCGCGGCAAAGGCCTCGTTCGACTCGATCACGTCGAAATCCGCCGCCGTCAGCCCGGTTCGCGCGAACAGCGCCCGCACCGCTGGCACCGGGCCGATCCCCATCACCTCGGGCCTGACCCCGGCGTGGCCATAGCCCAATATCCGCGCCCGCGGTTTCAGCCCGGCGCGTTCCGCCGCATCCGCCCGCGCCAGCACCAGTGCCGCCGCGCCGTCATTGATGCCGCTCGCATTGCCCGCCGTGACTGAGCCGCCCTTCTGGAACACCGCCTTCAGCCCGGCCAACGCCTCGATACTCGTCGCCTTCGGATGCTCGTCCACCTCGAAATGCACATGCCCCTTGCGGGTTTGCACCTCGACCGGCACGATCTGGCTGGCAAACCGCCCCTCGGCAATCGCCCGCGCCGCCCGCACCTGACTTTCCAGCGCGAAGGCGTCCTGATCCTCGCGGCTGACACCATGTTCGCGCGCGACATTCTCGGCGGTCACGCCCATATGCCCCGACCCGAACGGGCAGTTGAGCGTGCCCAGCATCATGTCCATCGCCTCGACATCGCCCATCTTCTGCCCCCAGCGCACGGCGGGCAGGATATAGGGCGAGCGGCTCATCACCTCGGCGCCACCGGCAAGGCCAAAGTCCGCATCCCCCAGCATCAGCGATTGCATGACCGACACCACCGCCTGCGCGCCCGACCCACACAGCCGGTTCACGTTCATCGCGGGCACCGTTTCCGGCACCCCGGCCTGCATCGCGGCGACGCGGGAAAGATACATGTCGCGCGGCTCGGTGTTGATGACATGACCGAACACCACATGCCCGATCTGCCCGCCCGCAACCCCGGCCCGCTCCAGCGCGGCCTTGGCCGCCACCGTCGCCAGATCGCCCGGCCGCACCGCTGCCAGCGCACCACCAAAGGTTCCGATTGCGGTGCGCGCACCCGAGAGGATCACGATATCAGTCATGGAATTCGCCCTTCACATTGCTCACGGCTCCGGCGCCGCCCGTCCCCACAACGATACAGCCAAATCACCGCAATATGCCAAGCAGACGTTACGTCGGCAAATCAAGGATCTGCCGCAACACCCGTTGCAGCACCTCGCCATCGGGCCCAAGCGCCTGCACCGCCTCTGCATGAAACGCCTTTGCCGCAGGCACCAACTGCGCCATCAGCGCATCGCCCTGCGCGCTCAATCGCAGATCCAACAGCCGTTTGTCCGCGGCATGAGTGCGCCGCTCCAGATAGCCGACCTCTTCCAGCCGCACGATGGTTCGGCTGACCCGCGATTTCTCCAGATCCAGCCTGGCGTGAATGTCGCGCACACTGGCGGACCCAACCTGCGCCACATGCGCCAGCACGCGCCACTCCGGGATCGAAAGCCCGACCTGCTGAAGATGCGCCGCGGCAAAGGCTTTGGTGATCCGCCCGGCAGCCATCGACAACTGAAAGGGTAGAAACCCTGTAAGGTCAAACTCACGCATCGTTCCGCCCCCCCGTGTCTTCTTTCCTTTAAGACTGCACGGTTTCGCGCGCCGTGCAACCCAATGGGGCAATTGACTATACGGCAATTTCAGGCAACACCGGCGCTGTTGCCGCCATTGATGCCGCAGGGGGCCATCCTGAATCGCTCGCACCCGCCGACCATGGCGCTGTTCCTGACCGGCCTGTCCAGCTTTGTGCTGATGGGCGCCGCGCTGTCGCTTTATGGTCCGGCCCTGCCGATTTACATGCGGCTTTTCAGTCTGACGCAATCCGGCGCGGGCCTGTTGGTCAGCGCGCATTGGGTGGGCGCGGTCGCGGCCGTGGTGGCGCAGATGGTGCGCGTTCAGTTTACCCCGCGCCACGCGCTTGGGCTGCTGGGCGCAGGGGCCGCGCTTGTCGCGGCGCAGCTCAACTGGCCGCTGATGCTGGTTGGCGCCGCGCTGGTCGGCGCGGGCTATGGCCTGATCGCCGCCCTCTACAACCGGCGTTTTCTCACCGAGTTCGGCACCCGAGGCCCCTCGATGGTCGGCATCCTCAACGCGATCTTCGGCCTTGGCGCCATCGGCGCGCCGCTCCTCATGGTCGCCGCAGGCAACGCGCCGCGCGTGGTGTTCGCGCTTATCGCCCTTGTCACCTTCGCCGTGCTGCCGTTCGCCCGCCCCGCCCCGGCAGAGCCCGCAGGCACCCCTGCCGCCCCGCCAATCCGTCTGCGACCCGAGATGATCCTCGCCGTGCTGACCATCGGCTGCGAGTCCTCCAACCTCGGCCTTGGCCCCTCCGGCCTCGTCGCGCGCGGGGTGTCGGAAACCGCAGCGGCGCAGTTGACCTCGGCCTTTTTCGCCGCCTTCCTGCTGGGCCGCGTCTCGCTGTATTGGATTGCGCCCCGCGTGCCGCCGCGTCTGCTGCTGATCGGCGCGCTGGTTGGCGTTTGCGTCACCTCGCTCGCCGCCGCCGTGGCGATGCCGGGGGTGAACTATGTGCTGTCGGGCCTGTTCACCGGCTGCCTGTTCCCCTCGCTTTTCGTTGTCGCCTCTGCCGCGATGGGGTCAAGCCAGCGCGCCACCTCGACCATCATCGCCTGTTGCCTGATGGGTGGCATCATCGCGCCCTCCGCGCTCAACGCGATCCTGTCGCAGGCGGGCGAGGGGCAGTTTTTCGCCGCCCTCGCGGCACTGGTGTTGGCGCCGATGGCAAGCGTGCTGCTGCTGCCGCGCGCGGCGGTGCCCGTTTCTGCCTGAGGCCCGCGCGGCGCTGTGCCGTATGCAGCAATCATACATACGAAAAACATACGATTTACATACGGAAAACATACGCGCCGAAACCGGGCAAAGCCCGCGTCAGGGATGCAGCGGCACGCGCCCCTCTGGCATCAGCCGAAACACCTCGCGCCCTTCCAACACCACGCCGGTCAGCGGCCCGCCATAGGCCGCACTGGAATCGATATTTACCCTGTTGCCATAATGGGTTGCATGGTCCAGCGCCGTGTGGCCATGCACCACCAGAAACCCATAATCGCGGGTATCCTCCAGAAACGGCGTGCGAATCCAGACCAGATCATCCTCCACCTGATCCTCCATCGCGACGCCGGGGCGGATACCGGCATGAACAAACACCACTTCCCCCCGCCGAATCCACGTCGGCCGAGCCTCCAAAAACGCTCTATGTGCTTGAGAAACCATGGAAATCGCGTCCTGCCAAACCGGCGCTACCGGCCGGTCGCCGGGGTTTGCCACGCCGTAAGAGGCCAAAGTCGCCGCCCCACCCAACCGCGGGTGCAACCAGCCAAGGCCAGCGCGCAGGCCGGGGTCTTGATACTTGTAATCATTGAGAAATCCGGTGAACATCCGGTCGTGGTTGCCCTTGAGAACCTCCCAAGGCTCGCCCCGCTCGATCCCCGCGCGCAGGTATTCTACCACCCCCCGCGAGTCCGGCCCCCGGTCCACCAGATCCCCCACATGCACCACCGGCGCCTGATAATCCCCGGTCCGGATCCGATCCGCCGCAATCCGCGCGTGAATGTCCGTCAACAGCTCCAGATGGCCATGAATATCACCAATCGCATAGGTCCGCATCACGCCCTCCGTCGAAATCGGCGCCAACCTAAGGCGGATCGCGGGCGGGGGCCACCCCTTCGCGCCTAAAGGCCGCCAAACACCTGTCGTGCCAACAAAATCCGCGCGCTGGCTGTAACGAAACACAACGCGCCAAAGAGGAGGCTCAACATCGGGAACAGCGCGGGCCACAGGCAAAGCGCCGCAAAAAACGCTATCGTTTCAGTGCCTTCCAGCAACCCACCTGTGAAGTATAGCGACTTTGTTCCGCGCGATTGCGTCTCCATCCCATGCCGCTCGGCAAGGATCGCGTAGCCCAAAAAGCTGGCGCCGTTGACGTAGAAACTGACCAGCAGAAAGGCTCCCGCCACCCCATTCATCTCGGGGTGCCACAGCACGAACCCCAGCGGAAACGCGCCGTAAAACAGAAAGTCCGCCGTGATATCAAGGTAGCCGCCGAAATCGGTCGTCGCTGTCGCCCGCGCCACCGCCCCATCCAACCCATCCGCCACGCGCGAGGCCAGCATCACCGCCAACGCCACCAGCGGCCAGCCGAGGGCGATCAGCCCCGCCGCCATCAGCCCCAGCGCAAGGCCGACCAGCGTCACCACATCCGCCGCCACCCCGTGTGCCGCAAGGCTGCGCCCAACCCGGTTCAGGCAGGGGTCGATCACCTTGCGCAGGACTCCGTCAAGCACTTGTCATTGCAGGTGTTTAAGGATCTCGATCGAGGCATACCCATCCGGCACCATCCCGATAGAGCGTTGAAACGAACGGATCGCATTGGTCGTGTTTGGCCCGATATTACCATCCGTACCTTGCGTATCGAACCCGGCCTGCGTCAGCTTTGTCTGCATCATCACGCGTTCATCAAAGGTCAAAGCCCGGTCATCACGCGGCCAGCTTGCCCGCAGCGGCGGCCCTCCGGCGATGCGGTCGCCGAGGATACCAACGCCCAGCACATAGGCATCCGCCGCGTTGTAATGCATGATCGCCCTGAAGTTTGAGAAGATCATGAACGCCGCGCCGCGTGCGCCAGCAGGCAACAAAATCTCGGCGGTGCCATAGTCGCGCAGCGCCCCACCATTGGCCGCGCGCACACCCAGCGCTGCCCATTCGCGCACCGATCTTTGCACATGATGGCCGGTCTCTGTGTAGTTGAAACCGCGCGGCAATGTGACCTCAATCCCCCACGGCTGACCATGCTTCCACCCTGATTTTGCAAGATAAGCTGCCGTCGATGCCAGTGCATCCGTGGGGTCATCGGACCAGATATCTCGCTTGCCATCGCCGCTAAAATCGACGGCGTAGAGCAGGTAAGACGAGGGGATAAACTGCGTATGCCCCATCGCGCCAGCCCATGAACCGGTCATGTGGTCGGCGCTGACATCCCCGTGCTGAATGATCTTCAACGCGTCGATCAACTGCCCTTCAAAGAACTTCGAGCGCCGCCCCTCAAACGCCAGCGTCGCCATCGCACCAATGATCGGCACGTCACCGCGATGCGCGCCGTAGCGGCTTTCCATTCCCCAGATCGCCACGATAATCTTCTTGTCCACGCCATAGCGCGCCTCGATCTCGTCCAGCAGGTGGCCGTATTTGCGCATCGCGGCCTGACCGTCAGCAACCCGTTGATCCGAGGCGGCGCTGTCAAGATAATCCCAGATTGTCTTGGTGAATTCGCTTTGGTTGCGATCACGCGCCACCACGTCGGGGTTCAACTGCACGCTGCGAAACGCTGCGTCGAAGGTGCGCGCCGAAATGCCGGCGGCCAGAGCACGGTGGCGGAAGGCGCCGATCCACTGGCGGAATGCGGCATCATTGGTGTCGGTCATGTGGGCGGCCACCTGGGTGATCATCGAATTGACAGAGGGGCGCGGCGCGGGGTGCAGCGAAGATTTCACCGCAAGTTCCGACGCAAACGCGCCTTGAGCCAGCCCCAAAGCGAAGAGTCCGCAAGCCATTGATATGAAACGCATCACACTGCCCGCCCGTTTTTTTATGGCCAAAGCGTTGCTTGGCCTGCCTGTTGTTCAGGACAGTGTAGCGCGAATTTCACACTTTCGGAAGGCCCGAGGATGGACGCAAAGCCGCTGTGGGCAACTCCCCGCTAGCGGCGGGTGCGCTGCACCTTGCGTTTGATCTTTGCCGCCTTCGCGCGCGCTGGCCCCGGTTTGCGGGCGGTCCGGTGCCCGCGCGCCGAGGCTCCGCCGGGCAGCGTCTTGTCCTCCAGCGTCAGCAGTTCCAGCATCAGCCCGCCGGTGACCGGCACTGCCTCTGCCAGCCGCACCGTCACACGCTGGCCGAGGCTTAGCGTCAAGCCGGTCTCTGATCCCATCAGGCTTTGGCTGTTCGGGTCGTAATGGAAAAACTCGCGCCCCAAGGTGCGGATCGGGATCAAGCCATCCGCGCCGGTCTCGTCGAGCTTTACGAACAGGCCAAACCGCGTCACGCCGGAAATGCGACCGGGAAACTCGCTGCCCACCCGCTCTGACAGATAGGACGCGAGGTAGCGGTCTGTCGTATCGCGCTCTGCCGCCATCGACCGGCGCTCGGTTTCAGAGATATGAACCGCCGTTTCCTCCAGCGTTTCAATGTCTTGCGGCGACAGCCCGTCCTTTCCCCAGTTGTGACCAGAGATCAGGCCGCGATGCACGATGAGGTCGGAATAGCGCCGGATCGGCGAGGTAAAATGCGCGTAAGAGTGCAGCGCCAACCCAAAGTGCCCGAAATTCTCGGCGTGGTAATAGGCCTGCGGCATCGAGCGCAGGGTCGAGATGTTCATCAGTTCGCCGAAATCGGTGCCTTCGGCCTGCGACAAAAGCCGGTTCAGAGAGGCGGTTTTCAGCACCTGCCCCTTGGCCAAGGTGAAGCCTGACGCCTCGGCCACTTCGCGCAGGGCGTCCAGCTTTTCCGGGCTGGGTTCTTCGTGGACACGGAACAACAGCGGGCGACGCAGGCGGATCAATTCCTCGGCGGCGGCGACGTTGGCCAGCACCATGAATTCCTCGATCAGCTTGTGCGCATCGAACCGTTCACGAAACGCGACCGAGGCGACGCGACCGTCGTCCGACAGGATGATCTTGCGTTCCGGCAGGTCCAATTCCAGCGGTTGCCGCCGGGCGCGGGCAAGTTTCAGCGCCTCATACGCGGCATAAAGCGGCGCGATCACCTCTGGCAGCAAGGCTACGCAACGCTCTGACGGCGCGCCATCCTGCGCCGACTGCGCCTCCTCATACGTCAGTGAGGCGAGCGATTGCATATAGCCGCGGGTAAAGCGGTGCGACAGCTTGGTGCCCTGCGCGTCAATCTTCATCCGCACGGCAAGGCAGGCGCGCGGCACGCCTTCGTGCAGGGAACACAGATCGCCCGACAGGCGGTCCGGCAACATCGGCACCACGCGGTCAGGGAAATAGCTGGAGTTGCCGCGCCGCCGCGCCTCGCGGTCAAGCGACGACCCCGGCGTGACGTAATGCGCGACATCGGCGATCGCGACCCAGAGGATATGGCCGCCCTCGTTCTTGGGGTCGTCATCGGGATGCGCATGGACCGCATCGTCATGGTCGCGCGCGTCCGACGGGTCGATCGTGACCAACGGCAGGCTGCGCAAATCCTCGCGGTCGCCCAGGCCCGCGGGGTGCATCGCATCCGCCTCGGCGACCACGTCGTCGGGGAAATCGTCGGGGATGCCGTGCTGGTGGATGGCAATAAGCGAGACCGCGCGCGGGGCAGACGGGTCGCCCAACACCTCGATCACGCGGGCCTGTGGCAGACCCATGCGGGCGCGATTGCCGATCTGCTCTGCCTCTACCAACTCGCCATCCTTGGCGTGATGGGTGGCGTCGGCGGCGACGCGCCATTCCTTGTCCTGGCCCTTGTCGATCGGCACGATGCGCCCGCCTTCGGTTTCCTTGCGGAAAATGCCGATGATCTTGTGCGGGTTGGCACCGATCTTGCGGATCAGCCGCGCCTCGTAATGATGGTCCTGCCCGGTCACCGGATTGACGCGGGCGAGGATGCGGTCGCCCTCGGCCACCGGCGCATCGGCCTTGCGCGGCATGAAGAGGATGCGCGGCGCGGGGCCGGCGCCCTCCCATTCCAGCGGCTTGGCAAACTGATCACCATGGGCGTCCGGCGCAAGGATTTGCAGCACCGAAACTGGCGGCAACGCTTCCGGGTCGCGGTAGCTCCGGTGCCGCTTTTCCAGCGAGCCCTCGGCCTCCAGCTCTTTCAGCAGACGCTTGAGGTCGATGCGCGCGGCCCCCTTGATACCAAAAGCCCGCGCGATGTCGCGCTTGGCGGCGGGGCCCGGATGATCTGCGATCCAGGCGAGAAGTTCGGCTTTGCTGGGTATCTGGCTCATGCCTCTGCCCTACCACGGCCGGTGAAGGGCGTCATCGGGGAAAAGGCATGGCGCGCCTTGGGTGCACCGTCGCTAAGATGAGTATTTTTGCCAGGAAGAAGCTATGCTTGGATTTTCGGCGGGAAAATATCCGCTGGGGAGCGCGAGGGGCATGCAGCCCCTCTCTCCCGCCCTCAAAGTGGCAAAGCCATATCCTGATGCGGGATGCCCGCGTCCATGTATTCGGCGCCGATCGGCGTAAAGCCGAGCTTGATGTAAAAGCCGATGGCGCTTTTCTGCGCGCCAAGTTTGACAGTGTCGATGCCCGGCTGGGTGCGGAAATACGCGACAGAGGCGCGGATCAATGCGGCGCCAAGGCCAGTGCCGCGCGCCTCTGGCAGAACGCAAACACGTCCGATCTTGCCAATATGGCCCAGCGTCAACAGCCGCGCGGTGCCGACCGGGTGGTGGCCGCCCGAGGCAAGCAGGTGGACCGCCTGATCGTCGAGGTCATCAACCTCATCGGCTTCTGGCACGCCTTGTTCCTCGATGAACACGGTGCGGCGCAGGGCGCGGCAGGTGGCGATGTCGCGGGTTTCCGTGATGAGAGTCATGCGAAATAGTCCCGCAGAATGCGCGTATAGATCGCCTTCAGCTGATGGATTTGTTCCACCTCGATCCGCTCGTCAACTTGGTGCATCGTCTTGCCGACCAGCCCGAATTCAACCACCGGGCAGTGATCCTTGACAAAGCGCGCATCCGAGGTGCCGCCCGAGGTGGACAGCACCGGCGTTACCCCGGTTTCCGCCTTGACCGATGCGGCGACAAGCGTGGACAGCGCGCCGGGGGGCGTCAGGAAACTTTCGCCCGACACCGTGACACGCATACTTACCGTGACGCCAAAGTCCGCCTCCACCCGATCCGCCTCGCGGCGCAGCCAGTCCGTCAGGGTGGCCGAGCTATGGGCGTCGTTGAAGCGGATGTTCAGGCTGGCGCGCGCCTCGGCCGGGATCACGTTCGTCGCCGTATTGCCGGTATCGACGGTAGTCACCGCCAGCGTCGAGGCATCAAAATGCGCCGTGCCGGTGTCAAGCTCATGCGAGGCGAGCCGGTCCAGCAGTCGCGCCAGCGCGTGCAGCGGGTTCTTTGCGCGATGCGGATAGGCCGAATGCCCCTGCACGCCGCGCACCGCCAGATGTGCCACCATAGAGCCGCGGCGGCCGATCTTCATCATCTCGCCCATCGTGTTGGGGCACGTCGGTTCGCCCACCAGACAGGCCGTCATCCGCTCTCCCTCGTGCGCCATCCAGTCGAGCAGCGCCACGGTGCCATCGACGGCGCTGCCCTCTTCGTCGCCCGTAATGGCAAGGATCACCGCGCCATCAGGCGGCGTTTCGCGAACGAAGTCGATAGCGGCGGCGGCAAAGGCGGCAACGCCGGATTTCATATCGGTGGCGCCGCGACCCCACAGCACGCCGTCGATGATCTCTCCGCCGAAGGGGTCATGCGTCCAGGCCGCGGCATCGCCGACCGGCACCACGTCGGTATGCCCGTTAAATCCAAAGCTGCGGTTGGCACCCTTGGCCCCCCAACGCGCGTAAAGATTGGCGATCCCGGCGCGGTCGACGCGCGTCGTGGTGAAACCTGCCTTGGTCAGCAGCGCATCCAACAGCGTGATCGCCCCCCCTTCAGCAGGCGTCACAGACGGGCAGCGGATCAGCTCAGCGGTCAGGGCAACAGGGTCAACGGCGGGCATGACAACCTCCTCGAGTGGATGGTTCAAGGGTTATTCGCTATGCCAAGTCATTGCAATTGCGCACAGACTGACTGTTGCCACAGAGTCACCGTTTCCGGACAATCCGTGGATGACGCCCAAGCCATATATGCAAAGCCACCCGGCGCAGCTACGGTCAGCGCAATAAGAAAGTCCCGAGGCAGGACAAGGCAGGGCCAATGTGCCCGCCAGAGCAGAAGTGGTCGATAGCTGGAACAGGGCTTGCCCCTGACCGCGGCACTTGGGCTGACCTCGGACTATTCGAGGGAAGGCATGATGATAGTTTACCAGTATCGCGGTTCGGCCTGCGTGCCGATGTTTTGCCGCGCGGAGCGTTTCTGATGGGTTGGATCGCAATATCTGACCCCATGGGGCGCACCCACACCGCACGCTTGCCCGGCGTCCGCTTGCTTGACCGCGGCTCTTTGCTGCTTGAGGTCGTGCTGGACCCGGATGTCTCGGGTCCCATAACGTTGCTGCAATACCGCGACGTTCAGGATCGGTCGCGCGCGATTTGCCTGACGCTTGACCCCAGCACGGGGCTGCGGTTGCTACAGCAGCAAGGGGCGCGTGAGACCTGCCTCACGCAGGCTTGCGCGCTTGAGTCAGAGGCGAAAACCCTGCGGATTCTCTATGCATGGAACGCGCCAGACCGATGCTGCCGCCTGTCGATCGAATGTGTCGAGACGGGCACGCTTGTTCAGGCGAACGGCCGCGACCCGCTGCCGATGCCGATGTCCGACATCGCCGCGCTATTCTCGCCAGCGCCTTACCGACACAAGGATGCCGCAGTGCTTTGGTATGGCGTCACCACCGGTGTTGTGCCTCTTGGCCTTGACGCCAGCCTAAGTGCATCGACCATTCTGCATGGCCCGTCCGGACCAGTGCGCGCCGACCGTGTTGAGCCGGGCGATCTGGTAATGACGGTCGATCACGGCGCGCAACCTGTCCGTTGGTGTCGCAGGTTCAGCTTGCCCGCGATGGGCAGCTTTGCGCCCGTGCGTCTGCGCGCGCCGTATTATTCCGCGCCGCGCGACCTGGTGGTCAGCCAAACCGCACGCATCGTCCTCTTGGGGTCCGAGGTCGAATACCTGTTCGGTGAGGATGAGGTGTTGGTGCAGGCGCGCCATCTGGTCAATAACCGCACCGCCCTGTTCGAAACCCGGCGTTCGGTCATCGATCATGTCAGCCTGATGTTCGACCGCCACGAATTGCTGGATGCCGGGGGATGCAGCGTCGAAAGCCTGTATCGCGGGCGCGGCACCATTGCGGTCCATAACCATTCCGCGCGGCGGGAATTGCACGATTACGAGATGATCACCCTGATGGGTATGCGCGACGCGGCGCGAAATCCGGTGGCCGCCTGATCCAGACCTTGCGTTGCCGCCGCGCCGATCCCAATCTGGCGGTGGCAGTTCCAGGGAGGACAGGATGCGGATCACCGACATGAACTGGATGCAGGTTGATGCGCGGGTGGCGCAAGACGACCGCTGCATTCTGCCGATCGGCAGCGTTGAGCAGCACGCGCATCTTAGCCTTTGCACCGACATGATCCTTGCCGAGCGGGTGGCGCAAGACGCGGCAGAGCCGCTGGGCGTACCGGTGTTCCCGGTGCTTCCCTACGGTCTTGCCGCCGGTTTCGCAGCGTTCCCCGGCACCATGACGTTGCGCCTGTCGACCTATATCGGTCTGATCGAGGATCTGCTCGACAGTCTCTATCGCAGCGGGTTCCGCCGCATCCTTGTCGTCAACGGTCACGGCGGGAACACCCCTGCCGCCACCGTGATCGGCGAGTGGCTTAACGCGCATCCCGACGCCTCGGTCAAGATGCACGACTGGTGGCGCGCGCCCGCAACCTGGGCCAAGGTGCAAGAGATTGACCCCGCCGCGTCGCACGCGTCCTGGATGGAAAACTTCCCGTGGACCCGTCTTGAGGGCGTCGCGCAGCCCGCGACGGCGAAGGAACAGATCGACTATGCGGCCCTCGCCCGTGTCGGCGCCGCCGCCAAACGCGCGCTGTTAGGTGAAGGCAATTATCACGGCCGGTTCCAACGTCCCGACGCCGATATGTACGCCCTTTGGCAAGTTGCCGTTGCCGAGACCCGCGAGCTGATCCAAGGAGGATGGCACTAACCGCGCAGACCCTTACACCGGGTCGAAGGTCGCGAAGGCGCTGACAAGGGCCAGCACCGCCGCGCCAAGGATGATTTCCACCACCGTTGCCACCGCAATCGCACGCAGGGCCGCGTCCCCTTTGCCCCGCGAAAGACGCGGCACAAACACATACCGATTGCAGAGCGCGATCGCGACCATCACGGCCACCAACCCAACCTTGACCGCCAGCATCACGCGATACGGCGAGCCGAGGGTGGGAAGATGCGCGCCAAGGATCAAGCCCACATTAGCAACACCGGTCAGCAGCACCAGCGCCACGGCCAGATGCCCGAAGCCGGAAAACTGCGTTAACGCGCGCGTGGCCTGTTGCCGTTGGTCCGGCCTTGCCAGCGCGGGAAGGCAGCTTAGCAGCGCGGGCAAGCTACCGATCCAGAACCCCGCTGCCAGCAAATGCACCATTTGGTTGGCCCTTTGCGCCAAGCCGATCCAGCCTTCGTGCATCGCGGCGTGCCCGACCAAAGCCAGGCTTGCCAGATTGCCAGCCGCCAGAACGGTTAGTGCCACGGGCCAGCGCATCACCAACGACGCGACCAACGCCGCCGCCACTACAAGGCGCAACAGCCAGACATGACCGAAGGCCGTTTCGCGCAACAGCGCCCAAATCGTGTCAGGGCTTAGGGTCTCCACCCAACCATCCCCTGCCTCGCCCGCCTCCAGCATCAGCCAGATCACCGTGCTGGCCAGGTTAAGGCCAACCAGCCCGGACCAAATCCGTCCGGGCCAATTGGGCCAAATCCGCAGGTCCGCGGACGCCAACCCAACGCGAAAAGCGCCGATCCCCCACAACAGCATTGCCGAGGCAAACTGCATGAACCGACAGAGGATCAGCGCCTGCGCCATCTGCGCTTAGTGCACCGTGAAGGTGTAGCGACCATGGGTTTTGTGCCCATCCGTCGAAAGCGCGTGCCAATCCACGGTGTAAACGCCTGCCGTCAGCACACCAAAGACCGGCACGGTCAATTTGGTGTCGTCGTTCGGATCAAGCGACCCGGCGCTGGTTGCCACGACCGCTTTGTTCGGCCCAACAATTTTGACGCCCGTGAACTTCAGCGCAACGCCCTCAGAGAACGATAGTTGCAGCGCGGTCGGTGCGACGGTGACAACCGCGTTGTTCGTGGGAACCTCTGCGATCAGATGCGCATGAGCAGAGGCTATAGTGCCCGCAAACGCGAGGCCAAGCGACAGGATAAGTGCGTATTTCATAGTTTTTCCTTTTCCGGAAAATGCCGTTAACTTTGGAATGACCGCTTATGCGGAACGGAGACCACGGACGGCAGGGCTGACTGCGGCTCTGGATGCCTAGCGCCCGGCGCGGACTGCGCCCGTTGTGGGGATTTGTGCGGCGGAGGGCATCGTCACCGCGCCGCACGGGGAAATGATTCCGCCTCGCGGCCCAGAAACAGCGCACTCACCGACGCGCAGGGCTAGATGAAGGCCGCAGGTGGTCCGCAGCTACCGCGACCTAAATCAAGCGGAACGAGGGCGGCCACTGTCGCCAAAGGCGCGAAGTTTGCCACCGTTTCATCAAAGGCGACATCCCGCAATACCAAGGCCTGCGGTGGCAGAACCGCGTCAACGCTGGCGTGAAACCACTGGCATCCGCCATCCGGGAAATGGTGATTTGCGCCCTTGCCGCACAGATCCCCCGCGGTCCCGCCGATTTCCGCAAAAGACGCAACCGCGAGATCGTCAAGCGTCGTCATCCGCTGCGCATAGACGCCCAACGACGGACCAAGCCCGACGAGCAGCGTCAGGACAATGCCAAGCAGCCGGTGGCGCAGAAGTTCCCTCATGCGTGCCTCGCTAGCAGAACTCCGTGGTCAAACCAATAGCCCCGTATTGTGTGGCTGCGCGCCCATTGCGTCGCTCGTAACCGACGACAACCCTGGCAATGCGGCGGCCGAAACAAACCTGACACCTGCGTGATGCACCGTCGCGTCGGGTGACGCGGCGCGTTTTGGCCCTAGGATGGTTCGCAGGCAACATGGGTGCATGAATGGATCTGATCCTTGGATATGCGGCGGGGCTTTTGACCCTGATCAACCCCTGTGTGCTGCCGGTGCTGCCTATTGTGCTCGCCTCGGCCCTGCAGGCAAGTCGGCTTGGCCCGGTGGCGTTGGCGGCGGGGCTAAGCGTGGCCTTCACAGCCTTCGGCCTTATCTTCGCATGGGCCGGGCGTAGCTTGGGGTTTGACTCCGATATGCTGGCGCGGATCGCAGCACTGGCCATGGCGGGCTTCGGCCTCGTGTTGCTGGTGCCGCAAGCCAACCGTGGCTTCGCGCTGGCGACGGCGGGGCTGGCCAGCCGCGCCGACCGGCGCATCACGCGCATCGACACTGGCGGCGCCGCGGGGCAATTCCTTGGCGGGCTGCTTTTGGGCGCAGTCTGGAGCCCTTGTGTCGGCCCAACGCTGGGCGGAGCCATCGCGCTGGCATCGCAAGGCCAAAGCCTGACACGCGCCGGCGCCACCATGTTCAGCTTCGCGCTGGGTGTCTCCACGGTGATCCTAGCGCTCAGCTACGGGGCCCGTTCGGCGCTCAGACGTCGGCAAGCGATGATGCGGGGGCTCGCCTCCCGCGCGAAGCAGATCATGGGGGTGGTCTTCGTTTTGACCGGCCTCGCGCTCTATTTCCAACTTCACCATATTGCCGAAGCCTGGCTGGTCTCAATCACCCCGAACTGGCTGCAAGACCTGTCCGTTTCCATCTGATCCCGGAGAACTGAAATGAACCGCCGCGATTTCCTGACCCTGTCCGCCACCGTCACCCTCGCCGCCCCCTTGGGCGCGCTAAAAGCCCAAGCGGGCGCGCCGGTCGCCTATACCCCCGGTCTGGTAAAGGCCGAGCTTGCCCGGGGGCACGTGGTCTTTCTCGACTTTTTCGCCACCTGGTGCACGACCTGCGCGGCACAGCATCGGGTGATGGATAAATTGCGGGCTGAGACTCCGGCCTATGAGAAGGCGATCAGCTTTATCGTCGTAGATTGGGATACCTACAAGGATGCCGCGCTGTCGCAAGAGTTGAAGATCCCTCGGCGGTCCACCTTGGTGGTTCTGAAGGGCGATAAAGAGCTTGGTCGGATCGTGGCGGGAACCTCGCGGGGCGAGATCAAGGCCTTGATGGATACAGCCCTTGCTGCGGCGAAATCCGCTTGAGGGCACCCGCGCGCCAAATCCCCACCCTCTTGCCAATTGTTTTGGTCCAAATATCCCCGCCGGAGGCAACCGAGCCGCAGGCGCGCTATCGGGTCAGACGGCTTGCCTCTTGACCGAAGCCCGCCGCTGTGCGCGATGTGGCTTATGTCCAGTTCGCGGGACGCATAAGGCCAGCCATGCCGATCTCTGCCGAGACCTTTTTCCTGTCGCCGGGTGCCAGCGGGACGCTGCAACAGCAGATCCAGCAGATGGTGGCCGAGGGCATTTTGTCTGGGCGCTTCCGCGTTGGGGACAAGATGCCGTCCAGCCGGGGATTGGCGGCGCGGTTGGGGGTAAGCCGGATCACGGTGACGCTGGCCTATACCGAGCTGGTCGCTGGGGATTATCTGACTTCGCGTGGGCGGTCGGGGTATTATGTGTCCTCTTCCGCGCCCAAGCAGCCGGAGTTTGATGCACCGCGGTCCGCGCGGGCCGAGACGGTGGATTGGGACCGTGCCATCGGGCAGCGGTTTTCGGGGCAGTTGTTCCTGTCCAAGCCAGCGGACTGGCGCAGCTATCCCTATCCGTTCATCTATGGGCAGGCGGATGCCACATTGTTTGACCACCAGAACTGGCGGCAATGTGCGTTGCGCGCTTTGGGGAAAAAGGATTTCGACGCGCTGACGGCGGATTATTACGAGCGCGACGACCCGCTGCTGATCGAATACATCGCTCGCAATATCCTGCCCCGGCGCGGCATTGATGCGCGCCCGCAAGAGATATTGCTGACGCTGGGGGCGCAGAACGCGCTGTGGCTGGCGGCGCAGGTGTCTCTGAACAATCAGCGGACGGCGGTGGTGGAAAACCCCTGTTATCCCGGCTTGCGCGGCATTCTGCGGCAGACCGGCTGTAGCATCGTGGCGGTGGACGTCGATGCCGATGGCTTGCCGCCGGATGCCCTGCCCGCGCGGCCCGATGTGGTGTTCACCACGGCCAGCCACCATTGCCCGACCAATGCGACGATGCCGGTCGAGCGGCGGCGGGCGTTGTTGGCGCGTGCGTCCGCCGAGGATTTCCTGATTGTCGAGGACGACTATGAATTCGAGATGTCGTTTCTGAAAGCGTCCTCGCCCGCGTTGAAATCGCTCGATAACGAGGGGCGGGTGATCTACGTCGGATCGTTTTCCAAGTCTTTGTTTCCGGGATTGCGGCTGGGCTATCTGGTGGGCTCCGAACACTTTATCCGCGAGGCGCGCGCGTTGCGGGCGACGGTGTTGCGCCATCCGCCCGGGCATATCCAGCGCACGGCGGCTTATTTCCTTTCGCTTGGCCATTACGACGCGCTGATGAGCCGGTTGAACGTCGCTTACAAGCGGCGGCGCGTGGCGATGGACGAGGCGATTGCGGCGAACGGGTTGATGCACGCGGGGCAAGGGGGTTTTGGCGGCTCCAGCTTTTGGATGATGGCACCGAAAGGGGTTGATACCGAGGCGCTGGCGTTGAATTTGCGGCACCAGGGGGTGTTGATCGAGCCGGGGCGGATCTTTTTCGCACCCGAGACGGCACCGGGAAATTACTATCGGCTGGCCTATTCCTCGATCTCGCACACGCGGATTGCCGAGGGGATTGCGCTGGTCGCCGGGGCGATTGCGGAAACTGGACCTAAATAGCCGTTCAGGCTGGCCCTAACGGGGGCCGGGCGCGCGGGCTTAGAACGGGTGCAAAGGGCGCGCATTGGGGTGCCCGTCAGGCCGTAATTAAGGGAGTGCCGCGCGATGAAGATGACCACCGAAGAGGCCTTTGTCAAAACCCTGCAAATGCACGGGATCGAACATGCTTTCGGGATTATCGGCTCGGCGATGATGCCGATTTCGGATCTGTTCCCGGCCGCGGGGATCGCGTTCTGGGACTGCGCGCATGAGTGCAACGCCGGGATGATGGCGGATGGCTATGCGCGAGCCACCGGCAAGATGGCGATGATGGTGGCGCAGAACGGGCCGGGGATCACAAATTTCGTGACGCCGGTGAAGACGGCGTATTGGAACCACACTCCGTTGTTGTTGGTGACACCACAGGCGGCGAACAAGACGATTGGGCAGGGCGGGTTCCAAGAGGTGGAGCAGATGGCCGTGTTCAAGGACATGGTGGCCTATCAGGAAGAGGTGCGCGACCCGTCCCGGATTGCGGAAGTATTGAACCGGGTGATCCTGAAGGCGAAGCGAGCGTCAGCGCCGGCGCAGATCAACGTGCCACGGGACTTCTGGACTCAGGTGATTGATATAGAGCTGCCGCGGGTGGTGGAGTTTGAGCGCCCCTCGGGTGGAGAAGACGCGCTCGACCGGGCGGCGGCGCTTTTGTCGGGGGCGAAGTTTCCGGTGATTTTGAACGGGGCGGGTGTGGTGATAGGCGGCGCGATCCCCGCGAGCATTGCGCTGGCAGAGCGGTTGGATGCTCCGGTGTGCTGTGGCTATCAGCACAACGATGCGTTTCCGGGCTCGCACCCGCTGTTCGCGGGGCCGCTGGGGTATAACGGATCAAAGGCGGCGATGGAGCTGATTGCCAAAGCGGATGTCGTGTTGGCACTGGGCACGCGGCTGAACCCATTTTCGACGCTGCCGGGGTATGGGATCGATTACTGGCCAAAGGGGGCCGCGATCATTCAGGTGGATATCAACCCGGACCGGATCGGGCTGACCAAGCCGGTGGCGGTCGGGATCATCGGGGACGCGAAGAAGGTGGCCGAGGGGATCTTGGCGCGGTTGACTGCGGGCGCGGGGGATGCTGGCCGGGCCGAGCGCAAGGGGATGATTGCGCAAACCAAATCGGCCTGGGCGCAGCAGCTGTCGAGCATGGACCACGAGGATGACGACGAAGGCACGACGTGGAACGCGCGGGCGCGGAGCCGCGAGCCGGAGAAGATGAGCCCGCGCATGGCGTGGCGGGCGATTCAGGCGGCGCTGCCGAAAGAGGCGATTATCTCTTCCGATATCGGGAATAATTGCGCGATTGGCAATGCCTATCCGACGTTTGAGCAGGGGCGGAAGTATCTGGCGCCGGGTCTGTTCGGGCCTTGTGGCTATGGCCTGCCCGCGATCATGGGCGCAAAGATCGGCCAGCCCAGCGTGCCGGTGGTGGGCTTTGCCGGGGACGGGGCCTTTGGCATCTCGATGAACGAGATGACGGCGATCGGGCGGGAGGAGTGGCCGGCGATCACCATGGTGATTTTCCGCAACTACCAATGGGGCGCGGAGAAGCGGAACACGACGCTGTGGTATGCCGATAACTTCGTTGGCACCGAGCTGGATACAAAGGTGTCTTATGCGGCGATTGCGCTGGCTTGCGGGCTGAAGGGTGTGCAGGTGCGCTCGATGGAGGCGCTGACGGCGGCACTGAACGAGGCGTTGAAGGCACAGGCGAAGGGCGAGACGACGTTCATCGAGGTCTTGCTGAACCAAGAGTTGGGCGAGCCGTTCCGCCGTGATGCAATGAAAAAGCCGGTGAGCGTGGCGGGGATCAGCAAGGCGGACATGCGGCCTCAGGCGGGCGCGTGAGGGGATGAGCTTGCCGCTTGACCTGACGGGGAGCCAAGCGGTGGCGATGGCGGCGGCGGTGTTGGTCGCCGCCTTTGTGCGTGGGTATTCGGGGTTCGGCTTTTCCGCGCTGACCATCGCATTCGCCGCGCTGATCGCCGATCCGCGTGCGGTGATGCCAGTGGTGTTCTTTTGCGAGCTGGGCATGACGCTGTTGCAGGCGCGCGGCGTGCTGCGGCTGATCGACTGGCGCCGCGTGGTGGTCATGCTGGCGGGGGCGGTGGTGGTGATGCCGTTTTCTGTGGCATTGCTGGCACGGATGGGCCTCGACACTGCACGGCTGGCGATTTCGGGGATGATCTTGTTGATGTGCGGCGTGCTGCTGACGGGTTGGACGCTGCGGCGGCGTATCGGTGGGCCGGGGCATTTCGGCGTCGGCATGATTTCGGGCCTGTGCAATGGCGCGGCGGTGGGCGGCCTGCCGGTGGCGGCGTTCCTGTCGGCACAGCCGGTGGCGGCACCGGTGTTTCGCGCTACGATGATCGCGTACCTTACCGCGATTGATCTTGTTGCCTTGCCGCTGTTTGCCCGTGCCGGGTTGGTGACGCATGACACGTTGTGGGCGGCGGCGCTGTCAGTGCCGTTCCTGATTGCCGGGCTGACGCTGGGGGGCCGGCATTTCCTTGCCGCTTCGCCACAAGGGTTTCGCCGCATGGCGATTGGGCTGTTGGCTGTGCTATTGCTGTTGGGCCTGTTGAAATCGCTGATCTGAGGGGGGAAGATGCGCAAGATACTCGTGATCAATGCGGGGTCATCCTCGATCAAATTCGTGCTGTTCGACGAGGCGCTGAACGCGCTGATAAGCGGACAGGCCAGCGAGATCGGCGGGGCCTCGACCCTGCGGATTGGCGAGGTAACGCAGGTGGTGCCGTTGGCCGATCACGTCGCGGCGCTGGCGGCCTGTTTGCAGGAGTTGGATGCGCTGGGGCATCCGCTATCGGACCTGCACGCGGCGGCGCATCGCGTGGTGCATGGCGGGCGCAAGTTGGTGGCGCCGTGCCGCATCACGCCTGCGGTGGAGGCGGAGATTGAGGCCTGCGTGCCGCTGGCGCCGTTGCACAACCCGCATAACCTGTCAGCCATTCGCGCCATAGCGCGTATCGCGCCGGGGTTGCCGCAGTTTGCAAGTTTCGACACTGCGTTTCACGCGACCAACCCCGAAGAGGCGCTGCGCTATGCGCTGCCTGCGGCGGAGGAGGCGAAGGGCATCCGGCGCTATGGCTTTCACGGCATCTCCTACGCCGGGCTGGTGGCGCGGCTGCCGGGGATAAGCGGCGCGGCGCTTCCCCGGCGGCTATTGGCGCTGCATCTGGGCAATGGCGCGTCACTGTGCGCGATCAAGGATGGGCGGTCGGTGGCGACGACCATGGGCTATTCGCCTCTGGATGGGCTGACGATGGGGACGCGGACCGGCGAGATTGACGGGATGGCGGTGCTGCGGTTGGCGGCGGAACATGGGGTGGAGCGCGCGAGCGATATTCTGAACCGCGAGAGTGGGTTGCGCGCGTTGGGCGGCACGTCTGACATGCGAACGCTGGAGGCCGCGACACATGCCGAGGCGCGCTTTGCCGTGCGCCATTTCTGCTACTGGATCGTGCGGCATGCAGGGTCGATGATCGCGGCGATGGGGGGGCTGGATGCGGTGGCCTTTACCGGCGGCATTGGCGAGCATGACGCCCATGTGCGCGCAGAGGTGGCGGCCGGTTTGGGCTGGTTGGGGGTCAAGCTGGACGCGCAGGCAAACGCGCGTGGGGATATTCGGCTACATGCGCCAAACAGTCTTGTCGCAATGTGGAAAGTTTTGGCATATGAGGAACAAACTATAGCGCAGGACGCTCTTGCTAAGTAGGATGTTCCGTCAACAGCCCCCTCCGGGGGAATAAACAAGCGAGCCGTAGATGACCTACCGTCAGCCCGTCCTTGATACGTCGCCCCATGTCTCTGACGAGGTGCGCAAGACGACCTGTTACATGTGCGCGTGCCGATGTGGGATCAACGTGCATATGAAGGACGGCAAGGTCGCCTATATCGAGGGCAACCGCGACCATCCGGTGAACAAGGGTGTTTTGTGCGCCAAGGGATCGTCGGGGATCATGCAGGTCACCGCGCCGTCGCGGTTGCGCGCGCCGATGAAGCGGGTCGGTCCACGCGGGTCGGGCGAGTTTGTCGAGATTTCGTGGGAAGAGGCGCTGTCGACTGCGGTAAGCTGGATGGAGCCGCTGCGGAAAGAAGCGCCGGAGAAGCTGGCGTTCTTTACCGGGCGGGATCAGTCGCAAAGCTTCACCAGCTTTTTCGCGCAGGCTTACGGCACGCCGAACTATGCGGCGCATGGCGGGTTCTGCTCGGTCAACATGGCGGCGGCGGGGATCTATACAATCGGCGGCGCGTTCTGGGAGTTCGGACAGCCGGACTGGGATTACACAAAGCTGTTCGTGCTGTTCGGCGTGGCCGAGGATCACGACAGCAACCCGATCAAGATGGGGATCGGCAAGATCAAGACGCGTGGGGCCAAGGTGGTGGGGGTGAACCCGATCCGCTCTGGCTATAACGCGGTGGCGGATGACTGGTTTGGGATTACGCCGGGGACCGATGGTCTGCTTATCCTGTCGCTGATCCATGAGTTGTTGCGCGCGGGCAAGGTGGACGTGGAATATCTGGCGATGTTCACCAACGCGCCGGGGCTGGTGAACAGCACCGAGGGGCCGGAGAAGGGTCTGTTGTTGCGCGATGCGGATAACAAGATGCTGGTGGTGGACAAGCGCACCGGCAAACTGGCCCCGTTCGATCAGCCCGGCGTGCGGCCCGATCTGGGCGCGGTCTGGGAAGGCCACAAAACTGCGTTTCAGATCATGGCGGCGAAGTATCTCGCGCCGGAATATGCACCCGAGGCGGTGGCAGAGCGCACCGGGATCAGCGCAGAGCGTATCCGTGGCCTCGCCGCCGATATGGCGCGGGTGGCGTTTGACGAGGCGATCGAGCTGGATCAGCCGTGGACCGATTTCCGCGGCGAGAAGCACGACAAGATGATCGGGCGGCCGGTCAGCTTCCACTCGATGCGCGGGATTTCGGCGCATTCCAACGGGTTCCAGACGGCGCGGGCGCTGCATCTGTTGCAGATCGTGCTGGGCACGGTCGAGGTGCCCGGCGGGTTCCGGTTCAAACCGCCCTACCCCAAGCCGTTCGACGCCCATCCGGTGCCGCATTGCAAGGTCACGCCCGGCGCGCCGCTCGACGGGCCGCATCTGGGCTATCCGCGTGGGCCAGAGCATCTGGCGTTGAAGGAAGACGGCTCACCCGCCCGCATCGACAAGGCGTTTTCGTGGGAAAACCCGCTGTCAGCGCATGGCTTGATGCATATGGTGATCTCTAACGCGCACGCAGGGGTGCCCTACAAGATCGACACGCTGCTGCTTTATATGGCGAACATGGCGTGGAACTCTTCCATGAACACGCGTCAGGTCATCGAGATGCTGACCGACAAGGGCGAGGACGGCGAGTATGTGATCCCGCGCATCATCTATTCCGACGCGTATTCATCCGAGATGGTGGCCTATGCTGACCTGATCCTGCCCGACACGACCTATCTGGAACGGCACGATTGCATCAGCCTGCTTGACCGCCCGATCTGCGAGGCGGATGGCGCGGCGGATGCGATCCGCTGGCCAGTGATCGAGCCGGACCGCAATGTGCGCGGCTTCCAGTCGGTGCTGTTGGATCTGGGCGCGCGGCTGGGGCTGCCGGGGTTCGTCAATGAGGATGGAGCGGCCAAATACAAGGACTATGCCGATTACATCGTCAATCACCAGCGCCGCCCCGGCGTGGGCCCGTTGGCTGGGTTCCGGGGTGACGGCACGCAGTTCGGGCGCGGCGAGCCGAATCCCGACCAGATGCAGCGCTATATCGACAATGGCGGCTTTGCCATCGAGCATGTGCCGCACGAAGGGCTGTATTACAAACCGTGGAACCGCGCCTATCAGGATTGGGCGGTGACGATCGGGCTATACGACAAGCCCGCGCCGTATTTGTTCAGCATCTATTCCGAACCGATGCGGCGGTTCCAACTGGCCGCCGAAGGGCATGGCGACCGTCAGCCGCCGGACCATTTGCGCGCGCAGTTGAAAATGGCGATGGACCCGCTGCCGGTGTGGTATGCGCCGCTTGGCGATACCGATGCCGAGGATTATCCCATTCACGCGCTGACGCAGCGACCGATGGCGATGTATCACTCGTGGGGCTCGCAGAACGCGTGGCTGCGCCAGTTGCATGGGCGTAACCCGCTGTATCTGCCGACCAAAGTGTGGGAGAGCCATGGCTTTGCCGAGGGCGACTGGGCCCGCGTGACCTCTCCGCACGGGTCGATCACGGTGCCGGTGGCGCTGATGGCGGGGCTGAACGAGAACACGATCTGGACGTGGAACGCGATTGGCAAGCGCAAGGGGGCATGGGCGTTGGAGCCGGATGCGCCGGAAGCGACCAAGGGGTTCTTGCTCAATCACCTGATCCACGAATTGCTGCCGCCGAAGGGGGATGGATTGCGCTGGACGAACTCTGACCCTGTGACGGGGCAAGCGGCGTGGTTCGATCTACGCGTGAAGATCGAGAAGGTGGCGCCGCAAGAACAGACGCTGCCCGACTTCCCGCCGATCAAGTCGCCGGTGCCACCCGCGCCGAAGAACCGGATGTGGGGAGGCGAGAAATGACCGAGCTTCCCGTCTCGACCAAAAAGAAACTGGGTCTGGTCATCGATCTGGACATTTGCGTAGGCTGTCATGCCTGCGTGACCTCTTGCAAAGGGTGGAACACCGAGAATTACGGCGTGCCGCTGTCGGATATGGACGCCTATGGCAGCGATCCGTCGGGGACGTTCCTGAACCGGGTGCATTCCTTCGAGGTGCAGCCGGAAAAGGGCGCAGCACAGATCGTGCATTTTCCCAAATCCTGCCTGCATTGCGAGGATGCGCCCTGCGTCACGGTTTGCCCGACGGGGGCCAGCTATAAACGCGAGGATGACGGCATCGTTCTGGTGAACGAGAATGCCTGCATCGGCTGCGGGCTATGCGCCTGGGCTTGTCCCTATGGCGCGCGCGAGTTGGATCAGGCTGCGGGGGTGATGAAGAAATGCACCCTGTGCGTGGACCGCATCTATAACGAGAACCTGCCAGAGGTTGACCGCCTGCCCGCTTGCGTGCGGACCTGCCCGGCGGGGGCGCGGCACTTTGGCGATCTGGGCGACCCGGAGAGTGCGGTCAGCCAGTTGGTGGAAGCGCGCGGCGGGTTCGAGTTGATGCCAGAGCTGGGCACCAAGCCGGTCAACCGCTATCTGCCGCCGCGGCTGAAGGACAAGCCCGCGGCTCAGCCGTTGACCTCTTTGATCGAAGAAGAACAGGCCACCGGGTTTGCCGGATGGCTTGACCGTCTGCTGGAGAAGTTCTGATGCATCCCGCAAGTTCCGTCATCGTCTTCACTGTATTGTCGGGCCTCGGGCTTGGCTTTCTTGCGTTTCTGGGCATCGGGGCGATCACGCCGATCGGGCTACATGCGTTCATCCTGTATGGGCTGGGCTATGGGCTGACGGTGATCGGGCTGCTGGCCTCGACCTTTCACCTTGGCAATCCGCAGCGGGCGTGGCGCGCGTTTTCGCAATGGCGCACCAGTTGGCTGAGCCGCGAGGGCGTGGCGTCAGTTCTGACGCTGCTGCTGATGGCACCGGCTGCAATTGGGGCGGTGTTCTTTAACTTTCCGGTCGAGACCTTCGGGTTCCCGGCGGCGTTGCTGGCGATCCTGACGGTGTTTGCCACCTCGATGATCTATGCGCAGCTTAAGACGGTGCCGCGGTGGAACCATTGGACGACACCCGCGTTGTTCCTGACATTCGCGCTGACCGGGGGCGCAATGCTTTCGGCGCATACCAAGCTGGCGGTGGTGCTGTGCGGCGTGCTGGGCTTGCTGGAGATCTTTTCGTTTCTGCAGGGCGACGGCCGCTTTGCCGCGCGCGGCTCGACGATGGAGACGGCGACCGGGTTGGGCAAGATCGGCAAGGTGCGGATGTTCGAGCCGCCGCATACCGGCTCGAACTACCTGATGCGCGAGATGATCCACAAGGTCGGGCGCAAGCACTCGCAGCGGCTGCGGGTGATCGCGGTGGTATTCAGTGCACTGTTGCCCGCGATTGTGCTGTTGGTGCTGCCGGTGACGTTTGCGGCGATAGGGTTGGCGGTGGTGCTGCACCTGATCGGCGCATTTGCGGCGCGCTGGCTGTTTTTCGCAGAGGCAGAGCATGTGGTCGGGCTGTATTACGGCGCGCGCTGACGGCTTGAAAATTACGCGATGGGACGGGCGGGGGGCTTCGGCATCCCGCCCATTATTTTGCGCAAACGCGCGCGGGGAAAACGGAAAGGGCCGCGCTTGCGCGCGGCCCTCCGAGATCCAAGGAGATGGGGCCAGTTAGGATCAAGAAGGCCCAATCAAGTGATGTGCGCCGTTGGGGCTGCCCTCAGACGCCGAACCTCCTGACTGTTCCGACACCTCTCTCCAATATCACTCTAGACACTGGATCACCTCCTTTCGATGGGTTGCGTTACCTATGAGACTGCCACATATTTTGTGTTTGTCAAAAGTTTTTACGCTACCCGTACGATCAATTTTTTCACGACGACGCGATAGGGCACCAAGGAAATTAACGCCATTGTCATCTTTACCAGCCAGTCTGCAGCGCCAAGGCTGACCCAAAGAGGGACAACCGGGCCGAGGCCGAGCAGCGGAAGATGCTCATTGGCCCAAGCGACATCCACGGACGGATCAACGAAGGCGAGTGCGGCAGAGAAGGCGATGGAGAAGAAGATTGTAGTGTCGAGAAGCGACCCCACAAGCGAGGACGCAAGCGGTGCGCGCCACCACTCCATCCGGCGCAGCCGGTTGAAGACGGTGATGTCCATCAGCTGACCCACGAGGAAGGCGGTGCCAGAGGCGATGGCGACGCGGGTGGTGACCAGCGGGCCGAAGGCGCCGGTGATCTGGCTGCCGATCAGCGAGCAGACAACGCCGACGACGAAGCCGACAACGACGACGCGACGCGCAGCGGGGGCACCCCAGACGCGGTTCATCACGTCGGTGATGAGGAAGGTGACGGGATAGGTGAACGCACCCCAGGTCAGCCATTGGCCCAGCAAATACTGGACGAGGATATTCGAGGCCACCACGATGGCAGCCATGGCGAAAACGCCAGGCAGGTAAGTACGGGTCATGTCATTTCCGTTTTGACAAGGTTGCGGACACTTGGCCCCCGATTGGGGGACGCAGCGCCATAGCCGCTTGATCCCGTTAGTTCAAGCGCAAGCTATCACTTCGCCGCCAGCAGGTTGGCACATTTGGCGGGCAGGTCAGACAGAATATAGGTGCGCGTGGTGCGCGGCTTTGGTTGGGGATTGGGGTTTGGTTTGGGTTTCGGCGGGTGCTTCAGCTCGTCAAGGTAGGTGGTGACCCACCAATTGAGCGACTCGTCGCAGCCGTTTCCACCTTTCGACAGAGTGGCGACGCTGGGCGTCTGGGTCTGGCACTCCGTGGCGCCCGGAGGGCAGACGAGGCGGACGTGGAAGTGATCCTCGTGCCCGAACCACGGGCGGATTTTTTGCAGCCAGTGGGTATCGGAGGATTGCGCGGTTTTGCACATGGCAAGCTTAACCGCCGCCGCGACAAAGATGCGGTCAACACGCGGGTCGGAGGCCGCCGCTTTCAGCAGCGCGGCTGTTTCGGGGGTAAAGTTCTGGTTGACGCGGGTTTGATCCGCGGTGCGCACGACATTGGCCGAGATTGCCTCGCGCTGTGCGCGGCTGAGGGTGACCGATTTGGGCGGAAGATACCAAATGTCGGCGTCGAGGCCGATCTGATGGCTGGCATGGCCAGAATTCATCGGGCCACCGCGGGGCTGGCCGATATCGCCGATATAAAGGCCCTTCGATCCCGGCAGCCGGGCGGCAAACTGGCTGAGGTCTTCGAGAAAGGCAATCGTTTCGGGATTGCCCCAGTTGCGGTCGCGCGACAGGCGCACGGCTTGCCACGTTGGCCCCGTCTCTGGCAGTTCAAGGTTGCCGCCCGCACATCCGCGCGAGTAGTCCCCGATGGGCGTGGCCGGGCCGGAGGTCGGGGTGGTCACAGCACCGAAGAGCGTGGTGGCCAGCGGCTCTGCCCCGGCGGGCACGGCGAATGCGAGCGCCAGGACAGTGAGAAGGCGCAGCATATCAGGCGTAGGCTCCCTTTAGTTTGACGAAAAGCAGCAGGGCGAGGCCGAGCACGAACAGAACGATCAGCGGCGAGATGCCGGATTGCTGGCTGCCGGTGATCGAGGTCGTGATGGCGATGGCAAGCGGCGCGATAAACGAGGTCGCCTGCCCCGCAAGGGCGTAGAGGCCGAACGCTTCGGTCATGCGGGCGGGGTTGGCAAGCTTGACCATCAGGGTGCGGCTTGCGGCCTGCATCGCACCCGCCGAGGCACCAATCAGCGCGCCGAGGATGTAGAAGGTAATGTCGGGCAAGCTGGAGGTGGGGGCGACCGCGAGGCCGAAGATCGAGCTGCGAGAGAGGTTTAGCGTGGTGATGGCGACGCCGGTCAGCACGACAAGGCAGACGATGATGACGGGTTTGGGGCCATAGGCGCTATCCGCCTTGCCGCCGAGCCATGCGAAGGTGGCGCCAGTGACGGCGGCGAGGATGCCAAAGACGCCGACATTGACGACCGACCATCCCAGCACGCCGGAGGCATAGATGCCGCCGAAGATGAACATTCCGTTCAACGCGTCGCGGTAGAGCATTGAGGCCACTAGGAACAGCGACAGGTTGCGGTTGCCGGGCAGCGTGGCGAGGGTCTGCTTGAGGTCCGGCCATGCGGTGCGGGCGGCGGCGATAATGCCGGGAGAGCCGGGTCGCACCGGGTCGCGCGTCCACAGAAAGAACGGGATGATGAAGATCGCATACCAGATTGCGGTGAAGGGGCCGACGGCGCGGGTGCCCTCCCTCAGCGCTGGGTCGAGGCCGAAGATCGGGGCGATACCGATCAGGGTTTTGCCGGTGTGCTGTTCGGCGAAGAGGCACAGCATGAGGATCAACGACACCACGCCGCCTGCATAACCAAAGCCCCAGGCGGAGCCCGAGATGCGGCCCAACTCGTCTGGTTCTCCCAGCGTGGGCAGCATGGCGTTGGCGACGATGGCGGCGAGTTCCGTCGCGATCAGGCCGACGCCGAAGGAGGCCATGACGAAGAACAGGTTGTAGTGGCCCGGCGCGGCATACCACAGCCCCCAGGCGCCAAGGACGTAGAACAAGGCGAATACCGCGATGAAGCGGGTGCGCCCGCCGGTCTTGTCGGCGATAGTGCCAAGGAAGGGTGCGGATAAGGCTACGATCAGGCCAAAGGCGGTATTGCCGTAGCCCCAGATGGTTTGCGCCGCAGAGCCGCTGCCCATCAGGTCGGTGATATAGGGCGCGAAGATGAAGGTAAGCAGCAGCGTGAAATAGGGCTGCGCGGCCCAATAGTAGAAGAACCAGCCCCAGATGCGGCGTTTCTTGGAGATCTCGGCCATGTCGCCCCCTTTGCGCGGTCGCAAGGATAAGACAGGCAAAGGCCGGATCGCGCAAGCGGGATGAGGGCTTATCCCTGCGGTGGCCAAGGGCGTTCGGCGTCGGCGGCGATCCAAGCCGCGACCCAGTCGGGAAGGGGCGGGCTGGTCAGGTCAGCGCCAAGCGCTGAAAGCATCCGAGAGGGCGCGACGATGCCGTGTTTGTCGGTCACCGCAGAGCGCAGCAACATCTGGCTGGTGCAGTCGCCATCGTGCCACATGCTTTGTTCGAGATAGAGAAACCGCGCATCCCAGCCAAGGGTTCGGGTGCGCATCTCTATCCGGTCGAAGGCGCGCACACGGCGACGGTAGCGCACGGAAACGCCTGCGACCGTCATGCCCCATTTCCGCGCGCTTAGCACGCGGACAAGGCCAAGCCTGCGGGCGTAGGGAAGGCGTCCCAGGTCGTAAAGCGTCAACGTGCGGCCGTTGTTCAACTCGACCCACGGGTCAAGATCCCATGGCCAGCACAGGTGGTGCGACACATGGGGGTCGGCCACGCCCAAGGCGGGGGCGTTGCGGTGAATGAACAGCTCTTTCGCCAGTCGGATGAAAGGATACATGGGCGCCTCCAGAGGGGGCGTGGTGGCGGGCTGTGACGAAAAGGTCAAGCCGTGACCTCGCGTCGGATGGGGAATGGCGGTTGCCCTTTGCGAGCTTGAACGATACCTAATCCGCACCCCCAAGGAGGAGCTGTGTCAGATGGTCTCGTTGCTGCAAATTCTGTTGATGATCCTGAACCTCGTCTATTTCGTGGTGATCGCGCATATCATCATGAGCTGGCTGATCAACTTTCAGGTGCTGAACCTACGGCAGCCTTTGGTTTACCAGATATGGGACGGTCTGAACCGGCTGCTGAACCCGATCTATAACCGGATCAGGAACATCCTGCCCAACACCGGGTCGTTGGATCTGGCGCCGCTGATCGTGCTGGTTGCGATCTACGCGATCCGGATTGTCATCGCGAACAACATGATGATGTTTTACTGACGCCGCGGCAGAACAATGCCCAGCCCCGAAGCGCTCCTACAATCGGTCTTTGGCTTTTCCGGCTTTCGGCCCGGTCAGGCTGAAATCGTCGAGGCCGTGCTCGAGGGGCGCAACACGCTGGCCATCATGCCGACCGGCGGTGGTAAATCGCTGTGTTTTCAGCTACCTGCGCTGTGCCGCGATGGGGTGACGGTGGTGATCTCGCCCTTGATTGCGCTGATGCGGGATCAGGTTCGCGGATTACGCGAGGCAGGGGTCGAGGCGGGCGCGCTGACCTCTGGCAATACCGACGAAGAGACCGAGGAAGTGTTTCGGGCGCTGGATGACGGGCGGCTGAAGCTCTTGTATATGGCACCGGAGCGGCTGGCGGGGGCGGCGACGCTGGGCCTGTTGCGGCGGATCAACACGACGCTGATCGCGGTGGACGAGGCGCATTGCGTCAGCCAGTGGGGCCATGATTTCCGCCCGGATTACCTGCGCATCGGCGCGTTGCGGCAGGCGTTGGGCGTGCCGCTGGCCGCCTTTACCGCGACGGCGGATGCGGAGACGCGCGACGAGATCGTGACGCGGCTGTTTGATGGCGCAGCGCCGCAAGTGTTTCTGCGCGGCTTCGACCGACCGAATATCCATCTGGCCTTCGCGGTGAAGGACGCACCCCGGGCGCAGATCCTCGACTTTGCCCAAGCGCGCAAAGGGCAATCTGGCATCGTTTACTGCGGCACGCGGGCCAAGACCGAAACGCTGGCGCAGGCGCTGCGCGAGGCGGGGCATCTGGCGCTGCATTACCACGGCGGCATGGAGGCCGAGGCGCGGCGGCAGGCCGAAGTGCGGTTTCAGCAGGAAGACGGGTTGATCGTTGCGGCGACGGTGGCCTTTGGCATGGGGATCGACAAGCCCGACATCCGCTGGGTTGCGCATGCCGATCTGCCAAAATCGATCGAGGGCTATTATCAGGAAATCGGACGCGCGGGCCGGGATGGCGCCCCCGCGGAGACGCTGACGTTGTATGGGCCGGAGGATATCCGGCTGCGGCGCAGCCAGATTGACGAAGGCTTGGCGCCAGCAGAACGCAAGGCAGCGGACCACGGGCGTCTGAACGCGCTGTTGGGGCTCGCCGAGGCGACGGGGTGCCGGCGGCAAGTTCTTCTGGGCTATTTCGGCGAGCAATCCGAGCCCTGCGGTGCCTGCGACCTGTGTGACACCCCGCCCTTGGTGTTCGACGCGACCGAGGCGGTGCGCAAGGCACTTTCCGCGATGCTGCGCACGGGTGAGAGCTTTGGCGCGGGACATTTGATCGACATCCTGACCGGAACCGCCACCGATAAGGTTAAGCAACGCGGGCATGAGGGCCTGCCGACCTTTGGCGTTGGGCGCGATCTGTCGAAGGGTGCGTGGACGGCGGTGTTCCGGCAGATGATGGGGCGCGACCTGATCCGCCCGGATGCCGAGCGGCACGGCGCGCTGTTCATGACCGAGGCGGCGCGGCCAATCCTGCGCGGCGAAGCGACGATCACACTGCGCAAGGATACGCTGCAATCGGCGCCGCGCGTTGTAGTGAAGGCGCTGGTCAGCGACGAGGATGCGCCGCTGTTGTCGGCGCTGAAAGCCAAGCGGCGCGCGTTGGCCGAGGCGGCGCGGGTGCCAGCCTATGTGATTTTCGCCGATCGGACGTTGATTGAAATGGCGGAGAAGCGCCCCGAAACGCGCGACCAGATGGCGGGGATTTCTGGGGTGGGCGCGAAGAAGCTGGAAAGCTATGGCGCAGCGTTTCTGGAGGTGATTACCGGGGCCACGCCCGAGGCGCAGCATCCCTCGCGGCGACGGTTGGCGGGAAAAGATGAGGGCGCGTTGTTTGATCGGCTGATGGATGTGCAGAACGCGCTGGCGCGGGGGGTTGATGGCACCGAAAAACCGCTTAGCTGTCCCGCGGCGCTATTGGCAAAGGTGGCAGAGGTGCGACCGCGTGATCTGGGCATGATGGAACGGTTGCTGGGGGATCGGCGCACCGAACGCTTTGGCGCGGCGTTTATGTCGGTGCTGGACGAAGCTTAAGCGAACGGGCGGCGCTTGCGGGCGTCAAAGAGGGAGGCCGGGATGCTGGTCACGATTTCACCTGCGAAGCGGCTGGACTGGAACCCGGTGGAGGGCGTGCAGGGAAGCGAGCCGGAGTTTCTATGTGAGGCAAACAAGCTTGCCCGAATTGCGCGCAAGTTGAAGGTGGCGGACCTGCGGCGGCTGATGAGTATCAGCGAAGATCTGGCAAAGTTGAACCGCGACCGGTTTGCGGCCTTTGTCGATGCGCCGGATGGGTCGCTGACTAAGCCCTCTGCAATGGCATTCGCGGGCGATACCTATGTCGGGCTCGAGGCGAAGACGCTGGACGCCGACGCGCTGCGGTGGGCGCAGGATCATCTGCGCATCCTGTCGGGGCTGTATGGTGTGCTGCGGCCTTTGGATCTGATCCAACCTTACCGGCTGGAGATGGGTAGTCGGCTAAAGACCCCGCGCGGCGCATCGCTGTATGATTGGTGGGGCGACCGGGTTGCTGGCGCCTTGAACACTGCGGCAGAGCGGGCGGGCACGGCGATCTTGGTCAATTGCGCGTCGGTCGAGTATTTTGGCGCGGTGGACCTAGCTGCGCTGCGGCTGCGCGTGATCACACCGGTGTTTTGGGAAGTGCGCGGCGGTGAGCGCAAGATCATCAGCTTTCTGGCCAAGCGCGCCCGTGGGGCGATGGCGCGGTTCATTGTCGAGAACCGGCTGCATGACCCCGAAGCGCTGAAAGCGTTTGATGCGGGTGGGTATGCGTTTGCGCCAGGCCTGTCGGAAGGCGACCGTTGGGCCTTTGTGCGGGCGGTCGCGTGATTATTCGGCGGCCTCGTTGACCGGGGCGGGCTCCATCACCGGGCGGGCTATCGGAGGGCACAGGGCGGCTATCCGTTCGGTGATCGCGGCGCGGCGCAATGGCTTGGTAAGGTAGTCGTCGATGCCGGCCGTCAAGATATCGGTCGCGTCGCCATTCATAGCGTGCGCCGTCAGGGCGATGATCGGCACATGGTCTTTGCTGGCCAGCTCTAGCCGGCGAATGGCGCGGGCGGCTTCGCGCCCGTCCATTTCGGGCATCGAGATATCCATGAAGATCATGTCGGGCTGAAAGGTTTGGTACAGATCGACCGCCTCGCGGCCATTGTTGGCGAACTCCAGTTCGATATCCAGATCCTTGACCATCTTGCGAAAGACGAGCTGGTTGGTGCGGTTATCCTCTGCCGCCAGCACGCGCATGGCGCGTAGGGCTGGGGCGGGCATCGGCGTGGCGGGTGGTGCCGCCATTGCTGGGGCCTGCGCCGACAGCATCTGTAGTTTGCGATAAAGGTCGCGGCGCAGGATGGGTTTTTGCAGCAAAGCGTTCAAATCGTCCTGCACGCGGGGATCGTCACTGAAAGCGATTGGGTTGGCGCTATACATCACGATGGGAAGCTGGTGCCCGGCACAGCGCAGTTGCGCCGCGAAAGCGAGGCCATCGAGATCGGGCAGGTCGCTGTCGGTCAGGATCACGTCATAGGGCGGGTTGGTCGCGATCGCGTGCAGCGCCTCTGCCGCCGACCGGCACAGCGTGACCTGAAGGCCAAAGGTTTCAAGCTGCCGCCCGAGGATGCTGCGGTTGGTCAGTTGCGGGTCGGCCACCAGGGCGCGGCGGAAAGTGATAGGGGGCGTCAGATCCCTGGCGTCGTCTTCGGCAATGGGCAGGGTCAGTTGCAGGCCGAAACAGGCGCCCTGCCCCGGCTCTGACTCGACCCAGATCGTGCCGCCCATCTGTTGGATCAACCGCTTGGTGATGGCAAGGCCGAGGCCGGTGCCCTCAAACTTGCGGTTTGCCTGATCTTCGACCTGATTGAACTCTCCAAAGATGTGTTCCCGATGCTCTGGCGCGATGCCGATGCCGGTATCCTCGACCGTGATATGCAGTTGTTGCAGGCCGGGTTCGTCCTGAAACCCTACGACGCGGATCAGAACCTGGCCCTGATCGGTAAACTTCACTGCATTGCCGACGAGGTTGGTCATCACCTGCCGGATTCGCCCCGGATCGGCGACAAAGCGCGTGGGCATGAACACGTCGTAGTCGATCAAAAGCTGGATGTTTTTATCCTGCGCCGAGGGCTGCAGAAGCATCATCACCTCGTGCAGGCTACGTTCCAGATCGAAGGGAACCGGATGCAGGACAAGCTTGTCCGCCTCGATCTTGGAGTAATCGAGAACGTCGTTGATGATGACAAGCAGCGCCTCGCCCGAGTTCTTGATGGTCTCGGCGTAGAGGCGCTGTTCCTCGGTCAGGTTTGTATCGGCCAGAAGTTCGGCCATACCGACAACACCGTTCATCGGCGTCCGAATCTCGTGGGTCATGTTGGCGAGAAACGCCGATTTTGCGCGGTTCGCGGCCTCGGCGCGCACTTGCGCCTCGCGCAGCGCGGCCTCTCTCTTGATCGACTCGGTGATGTTGAGCGCGAGCGTCACCATGTCGCCGTCACGCGCGCGGCGGTCGATCAGCTTGACATATTGGCCGTTGAAAAAGCGCACGACGCGCGGTTCTATCGGGTCTTGGTCCCAGCGACTCATCATGGTGCCGACCCACTCGTCAAGCTCTGCGCCCTCGGTTTCGACCAGATTGCGTTCGTGGCACAGGCGAAGGATCGCCTCGTATGTGATGCCCGGGCAGACTTCGGGGTGACCGTCGAACACGGCGAGATAGGCGCGGTTGGCGGCGACGAGGCAGAGCGAGGTGTCGAAAACCGCGAAACCGTCGCGGATCGTTTCGACCGAATCCCACAGGCGTCTTTCGGCCATGACGGCGGCGGTATGGGCGCGGTCAAGATCGGACAGGTAGCGGCTATTCTGCCCTTTCAGCGTTTCCGCCTCTGACAGGGCAGAGCGCACCACAAGCCGTTGTTCGACGATCTGATTCGACAAAGACCTGGCATGGACCGCAAGCTTTTCATTGGCGGCAAAAAGTTCGCGTTGCTTATGTTCCAGCAGACGTTCCGCCGCCAGCCTCGCCCGTCGTTCGCTGGCAAGCTTTTCAGCGAGCGTCATCCCTGTCCTCCGCCATTCATGGGGTCGGGGGCCCGACCGAGTCGGAGACTCACCGAAGTTGATGAATGATCCCTTAAGGACCGCGTGAGGGCGGCGCTGCGCAGGTTTGAATCATTGCCAACGCAACCGTGGGCGTGCGACAAATACCCCATTAGATCGTGGGGGTTTTTATGCGTCGTTTTGGATTTGCGGCATTGGCCGTTGCGTTGTTGTTTGCAAGCCCCGGCCTGTCGCAAGACACCACAATTCCGGCGCGGCGGGCGGTGCTGACGCGGGACATGGATATGCCGGGCGGCGATATTCAGTCGATCTTTGACACCTCATTGGATGCGTGCCAGCGCGCCTGCCTGTCGAACACCGCGTGCAAGGCGTTCACATTTAACTCACGCGCCGGTTCCTGTTTTCCAAAAACCACGGTGGGCGCGATGACGGCTTACAAGGGCGCTTATTCCGCCGTTGTGGTCGACACCCCGCAGACAGCGCTTGCCTTGGCGACCACCCGGCAGGCCGACCTTTCGTTTCTGACCGCAGATGACCTTTCTGCCGCCGCGGATCAAGCCTCTGGCTTGTCGTTGGCACATATCGCGGGCGACTGGACGGTTGATGACCTGATTGCGGAAGCGCGAAAGGCGACCGCGGCCGAGAACTACGACAGCGCCAGCAATTACATGGGCGCTGCGGTCAACCAGACCGACGCCGCCGATCAGTGGGTGGAGTTTGGGCGTTTGCTTCTGGCGGGGCAAAACACACCCAATGGCAATGCCGAAGATCATCGGGCACATGCGCTGGCGGCGTCGGTCAACGGCTATCTGCGCGCGGGAACCGCGCCCGTTCGCGCCTCTGCCTTGCTTACAATGGCCGACATATTGCAACAGTCGGACCGTGGGCACGATTCGATTCCCGCGCTTCGGCTGGCCCAAAAGATACAACCGCAAGACGACACCGCCGCGATGCTGGACAAGGCGATCGCCAAGTTCGGCTTTCATATCTCCGATCAGACGGTTGAGAGCGACAGCGCCAATCCGCGGATCTGCGCGACCTTCTCAGGTCCCTTGGCCAAGGCGGGGGTAGATTATTCGACCTTCGTGCAATTACCGCAGCCGGGCCTTTCCGTCACGGCGCAGGACAGCCAGATTTGTGTCGGCGGGGTGGAGCACGGTAGCCGCTATGCGATTACGTTCCGCCAGGGACTGCCGGCAGCAAGCGGCGAAACGCTGATGAAATCCGCGACGGTGACGATGTATGTGCGTGACCGCCTCCCCTCGGTCAGCTTTCCGGGGCGCGCCTATGTCCTGCCGCGCGCGGGCGTCGCGGCGATTCCGGTGACGACCGTCAACACCAAGACGCTTGACCTGACGCTGATGCGCGTCAGTGACCGCAACATTCTGCGCGCAATCCAAAGTGACTATTTCGGGCAGCCGTTGTCAGCCTATCAGGAAGACAGTTTTTCCACGAACGTTGCCGAGAAGGTCTGGGACGGGAAGGCCGATGTCGGGATGGACGTCAACAAGGACATGACCACGCGGCTGCCGCTGGACAAAGTGCTCAGCGGGCTGCCGACCGGGATCTATGTTTTGAAAGCGGCCATTCCGGGGGCGGACCCGTATGACTCGCCCGCCGCGTCGCAGTGGTTCGTGATCTCTGACCTTGGGCTGACGACCTATAGCGGCATCGACGGGCTGCATGTGACGGTGCGCAGTCTGGGCACGACGGAGGCGAAGGCGGGGGTTAAGTTGACGTTGCTTGCCTCGGCCAACCGCATTCTGGGCACGGCGGTGACGGACGCGAATGGGAACGCCGATTTTGCGGCGGGCCTGACGCGCGGCACCGAGGGTGCGGCGCCCGCGCTGGTGATGGCAGAGGACGGCAGCACCGATCTTGGCTTCATCTCGCTTTCCGATCCGGAGTTCGATCTTTCGGACCGGGGCGTTACCGGCAATGAGGCCAGCCCGCCGATTGACGTATTCCTGACCACCGATCGCGGTGCCTATCGCGCCGGAGAGACGGTGCATGTGACGGCCCTGACGCGCGACGCAGCGACGGCGGCGATCGAGGGGTTGCCGCTGACCGCCAAGCTGACCCGGCCGGATGGTGTGGAATACGCGCGCGCGGTGGCGAAGGACGCAGGCGGTGGCGGGCATGTGTTCGATCTGCCCATCGCCGGGTCCGCGCCGCGCGGGCCGTGGCGGCTTGACGTCTATGCCGATGTGAACGCAGAGCCGCTTGCCTCGCAGACCTTCCTTGTCGAGGATTTCCTGCCCGAGCGGATTGATTTCACCTTGGCCCTGCCAGATGCGCCAATCCATTTGGGCGATGCCCCCGATCTGACCGTTACGGCAAAATACCTGTTTGGGGCCGTTGGGGCGGATCTTTCAGTGGAAGGCGATGTGAAGCTTAGCGCGCTGGATAGCCTTGATGGCTTCCCGGGCTACCGCTTCGGGAAATATGACGAGCCGTTCTCGCCCGTGGTGCAGCCGTTGCCGGATGGGCAAAAGACGGATGCAAGCGGCGCGGTGACGGTGCCTGCCGCGTTGCCGGAGGTGAGCGACCCGTCGCGCCCGTTGCAAATGACAGCGACGGTGCGCGTGGCCGAGGGATCAGGCCGCCCGGTGGAGCGGCAGGTGACGCACGCGCTGACGCCCTCTGACCCGATCATCGGGATCAAGCCGCTGTTCACTGACGTCGTGAGCGAGAATACCGCCGCGAAGTTCGACCTGATCGCAGTTGGACCGGACAGCAAGATGGTGCCGATGAAGGTGCATTGGACCGTGAACCGGGTGGAAACGCGGTATCAGTGGTACCATACTTCTGGCAATTGGAATTGGACGCCGCTGACCTCCCGCACCCGCGTGGCCGAAGGGGATGCGGTGCTGAACGCCAACGATCCGACAGTGATTTCCGCACCGGTGGCATGGGGCCAATTCGAGATTGTGGCGCAGCGCACCGACGGGCCCTATGCGGCGGCTTCGTCGAATTTCTACGCCGGCTGGTATGCGCCTGCCGATGCCTCGGCAACGCCGGACACTCTGACGATGTCGCTTGACAAGAAAGCCTACGCGCCGGGCGATACGGCGATGCTGCGGGTTGAGCCGCGGGCAGCGGGGACGGCGCTGATTTCGGTGCTGTCGAACAAGCTGATCTCGCGTCAAGCGGTCGAGGTGAAGGCGGGCGACAACCTGATTCCGATCAAGGTCAGCGCGGATTGGGGGGCCGGGGCCTATGTAACCGTCTCGGTGGTGCGCCCGATGGACGAAGCTGCGGGCAGGATCCCGGCGCGCGCGCTGGGGCTGGCCTATGCCGCCGTCGATCCGGGCGACAAGAAGCTGCAGGCAAGCATCGTGACTGCGCCGGAGGCAGAGCCGCGCGGGCCGATGGATGTGGCGGTGAAGGTCGATGGGGCCAAGGCCGGCGAGACGGTTTACGCGACCATCGCGGCGGTTGACGTGGGTATCCTGAACCTGACCGCCTTTACCCTGCCAGACCCGGATGGCCATTACTTTGGCCAGCGCAAGTTGGGCGTTGGGATTCGCGATGTGTATGGGCGGCTGATTGACGGGCTGAACGGGACGATGGGCGTCGTGCGGTCGGGTGGCGATGCCGCCGCGAATATCGCGATGAAGGCGCCACCGCCGACCGAAAAGCTGGTCGCGTTCTTTTCGGGCGCGGTGACGGTTGGCGCGGACGGGCTGGCCCATGCGCAATTCACGCTGCCCTCATTCAACGGCACTGTTCGGGTGATGGCGGTGGTGTGGTCGAAGTCCGGTGTTGGGCAGGCCACGGCGGATGTGCTGGTGCGCGATCCGGTGGTGGTGACGGCCAGTATTCCACGCTTCATGGCGCCGGGGGATCAAAGCCGTCTGTTGCTGGAAATCATCCACGCCAAGGGTCCAGCCGGGCATATGGGGCTGGCGGTGACCTCGACCGGCGTCACGGTGGGCGACGTGCCTGCGGGGTTCGATTTGGCGGCTGGCGGCAAGAAGACGCTGTCTATCCCGATCACGGCGGTAAGCGCCGGGGTGCAGACGATTGATGTCGTGCTGACCACGCCGGACGGAAAGCAGTTGACCAAAGTGCTTTCGCTGCCGGTCGAGGTGAACGATCCGGCGACCTCGCACACAACGCGGTTCGATCTGGCGGCGGGCAAGAGTTTCACCTTCGACGCCAACGTGTTTGACGGACTGCAAAAGGGCACCGGAACCGCGAGTATCGCGGTGGGGCCGATTGCGCGGTTGGACGCGCCCGGCCTGTTGGAGGCGCTGGACCGCTATCCCTATGGCTGCACCGAGCAGCTAACCTCAAAGGCGTTGCCGCTGCTGTATTTGCAGGATGTTGCGACGGTTATGGGGCTGGGCACGCCAGACGATCTGCACAAGCGGACCAGTGAAGCGATCACGGCGATCCTGACCAACCAATCGTCAAGCGGCTCGTTTGGTCTGTGGGGGCCTGCGTCGGGGGATCTGTGGCTGGACGCCTATGTGACCGATTTCCTGAGCCGGGCACGGGCGCAGGGCTTCGCGGTGCCGGATCAGGCGTTCCGATCGGCGCTCGACAATCTGCGGAACCAGATCAACACGGCGCAGGACTTTGATGCAGGCGGCGGGCCCTACGCCTATGCGCTGATGGTTTTGGCGCGTGAAGGTGCGGCGGCGATCGGCGATTTGCGCTATTACGCCGATGTGAAGGCAAGCGCGTTTGACACGCCCATCGCCTCTGCCCAACTGGGCGCGGCGCTGGCGGCTTATGGCGACCAGACGCGGGCGGATGCGATGTTTCGCCAGGCGGCACGGCAGATCAAGGCGCTTCCGGCAAAGGACGGCGCGCAGATCATGCGGGCCGATTATGGCACGAACCGCCGGGATGCGGCGGCAGTGCTGGCGCTGGGGACCGAGGCGGGCAGCAAGGCGATTGATGAGGGCCAGTTGACCGACCGGATCGCGCTGAAGGCTGGTGCAGATGCGGTGTCCACGCAGGAAGCGATGTGGATGTTGCTGGCCACACACGCGCTGATCGACCGGGCGGGTGGGCAAGGCATAACCCTCAACGGCGCCGCCGTCACCGGGCCATTGGTGCGGGTGGTGGAGGATCAGACGGCAGGCAAAACTGCGCTGGACATTCACAACGGGTCGGACAAATCGGCGGTTCTAACGCTGACGACCTATGGTGTGCCGGTGACGGCGGAAGCGGCGGGCGGCACGGGCTATACGATCAAGCGGAGCTATTTCACGACGGACGGCAAACCGGCCAAGATCGACTCGGTCAAGGCAGGGACGCGGCTTGTGACGGTGCTGGAGGTGACGCCGCTTGGTGATGGCGAAGCGCGGCTGATGGTCAGTGACCCCCTGCCCGCCGGGTTCGAGATTGATAACCCGAACCTGATGGCCTCTGGCGCGGTCGGCGGGTTCGACTGGCTGGACAGCGTGGCTCCCACCGACGTCGCGCACTCTGAGTTCCGGCAAGACCGCTTTCTGACCGCGATAGACCGCACCGATAACAAGCCGTTCAAACTGGCCTATATCGTGCGTGCAATCTCGCCCGGCACTTTCCACCATCCGGCAGCGAGCGTTGAGGACATGTACCGCCCCGATATCCGCGCCCATGGCGATACCGGGACCGTGACGATCACGCCATGAGGGCCGCGCGGTGGGCCTTTGTGCTGGCTGCCGGGCTTTGGCTTGGCGCGCTGGGGCGGGATCGGTTCGACGGGTGGGTGGATGCGACGGTACTGCCGCCGCTATCGCCTGTGACGTCGGTCGAGGTGCTGGCGCGCGACGGATCCTTGCTGCGTGCCTTTACCGCCGACAATGGCATGTGGCGACTTTCGGTCGATCCGGCGCAGGTCGATCCCAGCTATCTGAAGCTGCTGGTCGCATATGAGGACAGGCGGTTCTACAGCCATGCGGGCGTCGATCTGCACGCCCTTGCCCGCGCCGCGTTTCAGGCGGTGACAGAGGGGCACATCGTCTCGGGCGGCTCTACCCTGACGATGCAGGTCGCGCGTCTGCTGGAGGATAGCGGCACTGGGCGGATTGAGGGGAAGATCCGCCAGATCCGGCTTGCCCTCGCGTTGGAGCGACATCTGTCCAAGGCGCAAATCCTTGGCCTTTATTTGCAGATTGCGCCGTTCGGCGGGAACCTTGAGGGGGTGCGGGCCGCGACGCTCGCCTATTTCGGGAAGGAGCCGCGACGGCTGACCACGGCGGAGGCCGCGCTGCTTGTGGCCCTGCCACAATCGCCAGAGGTGCGGCGCCCGGATCGCGATCTTGCTGCCGCGACGGCGGCGAGGGCGCGGGTGCTGGATCGGTTGCAGGCGCAGGGGGTGTTGGCGGCGGGGACGGTTGTGGCCGCGAAAAGCGAGGCTATTCCTTTGGCGCGGCGACCGGTGCCGATGCTGGCGGCGCATTTGACCGACCGGCTGCATGTGGCTGCACCGAGCGTGAGAACCATCCGCACTACGATTGACGCGGACCTTCAGGCGCGGCTGGAAGCGCTGGCCGCCGATGCGGTGGCGCAAGGGGGCAATCGCCTGCAAGTAGCGATTTTGGTTGCCGATCACCGGTCCGGCGAAATCCTCGCCTCGGTCGGCTCTTCGGCCTATGAGAACGGCCAGCGGCACGGGTTCGTTGACATGACGCAGGCGTTGCGCTCGCCGGGCTCGACCCTGAAACCGCTGATCTACGGCTTGGCGTTTGACGAGGGGTTGGCGCATCCAGAGACGCTGATTGACGATAAGCCGGTCGATTTCAACGGCTATGCACCGCAGAATTTCGACCATCAGTTTCGCGGCACGATCAGGCTGCGCGAGGCGCTGCAGCTATCGCTGAACATTCCGGCGGTTTTGTTGACCGATGCGATTGGGCCGTCGAACCTGATGATCGGGCTGGACCACGCGGGCGTCCATGCGGTGGTTCCGGGGGGGCAGCCAGGGCTGGCGGTGGCCTTGGGCGGCGTGGGCGTGACGCTGCAGGATCTGGTGCAGTTATATGCCGCCATCGCGCGGGGGGGTGTGGCGCTGCCGCTAACGGTGGACAGTGACCTGCCGCGCGCTGAGGGGCATCGCGTGATGTCCTCGGTGGCCGCGTGGGAGGTTGGCGATATTCTGGCGGGGATGCCACCGCCGCCGGGCGCGCCGTCCAATCGGCTCGCCTACAAGACCGGCACCAGCTACGGCCATCGCGATGCTTGGGCGATCGGCTTTGACGGGACGGATGTGATCGGTGTCTGGATGGGCCATGCGGATGGCACGCCGGTGCCCGGAGCATTCGGTGGCGAGCTGGCAGCACCGGTGCTGTTTCAGGCGTTTGCGCGTCTCAAAACGAAGCTCGACCCGCTTGGCCCGCCCCCGCCCGCGACGCTGGTGGTATCGAACGCGGAGTTGCCGCTGCCGTTGCAGCGCTTCCGCACCCGGAATGCCGCATTTGGGCTGCGGCCCGACGCACCGTCTGTGGCTTTTCCGCCCAATGGTGCCGAGGTCGAACTTACCGACGGCGATCTGTTGGTGAAAGTGCGCAACGGGACGCCGCCCTTCACTTGGCTGGCCGATGGTGCCCCCATCGCCATCGCCTCGCGCGAGCGGCAGGAGGTTCTGAAATTACCCGGCGCGGGGTTTGTCACCCTGTCGGTGATTGACGCGCACGGGCGATCCGCCAACGTTTCGGTTCAGCTTCACTAACGCAGCCGATCAGCCGCGGATGGCGTCAATCATGCGCTGCACATTGTCCGGGTCCGCGTCGGGCGTGATGCCGTGGCCGAGGTTGAAGATATGCGGCCCTTTGGAGAACGCCTTGACGATACGACGGGTCTCGGAAACCAGTTCCGGCCCGCCAGAGACCATATAGCTGGGCGCGAGGTTGCCCTGCACGCAGCCGTCAATCTGCACGTTCGCGGCCGCCCAATCCGCGGAAACCGAGTTATCCAGCGCCACGCAATCGGCCCCGGTCGCGCGGGCAAAGCCGACATAGGCGTCGCCAGCTTCACGCGGGAAGGCGATGACGGGAACGTCGGGGTATTTGGACTTCAGCGCCGCAATGATGCGGGCAGTCGGCGCGGTGGCATAGCGGGCGAAAGCATCGCCTTTCAGTGAACCGGCCCAACTGTCGAACAGCTTGACCACCTCTGCCCCAGCCTCGATCTGCGCGCCAAGATAGGCGATCGTGCCTTCGGTGATGCGGTCGATCAGGGCGTCGAATGTTGCGGGATCTTCGCGCATCAGGGCATGTGCGGGTGCCTGATCTGGTGTGCCGCGACCGGCGATCATGTAGGTCGCGACGGTCCACGGCGCGCCTGCGAAGCCGATCAGCGTGGTTTCCTTGGGCAGTTCGCGCGCAAGGATGCGGACGGTTTCATAGACCGGCGCAAGCGTCGCGTCGATGTCAGAGACCGGCTTAAGCATTGCCAGATCGGCGGGGGTGGTGATGGTGGATAGGCGCGGACCCTCACCCGTCACGAACCACAGATCAGCGCCCAGCGCCTGCGGCAAAAGTAGGATATCCGCGAAAAGGATCGCAGCATCGAAACCATAACGGCGGATCGGCTGCAGCGTGACCTCGGCGGCAAGATCGGGCGTATAGCAGAGCGACAGGAAGTCGCCCGCCTTGGCCCGCGTGGCGCGATATTCGGGCAGATAGCGCCCCGCCTGCCGCATCATCCAGATCGGCGGAATCGCTTGAACATCGCCCTTCAAGGCGCGCAAAAGGGTCTTTGTCGTCGACATCCGCGATCTCCTTGGCTGATGCCTAGGTCCGACGCCAACGGTGCGATGTCAAGGGGACGCACCGATTTCTCCGATGGCGAAGCGTCGCATGGGGGGGTGTGCTGCCCGGTCAACGCGGCAAAGGTCCGTGGTCGCGGATATCGGTTCGCTTCGCGCATTGCCCGATGTGGATGCCCTTTGCCGCTATGATCTAATAAAAACCCGCCCAGAGCAGGGATGCCCACCATACATCCGGCAACTTCGGACGAGATAGTGGTGCCGCTGAAGAGACTCGAACTCCCGACCCCATCATTACGAATGACGTGGGGAAGCCCATAACGACTTGATTTTGTTTGGTTTTCTCTAGGCGATCTGCCGTTTTGCAAGGATGTTGCAAGACTGACGCAGTGGGGTGATGGTGCCGCTGAAGAGACTTGAACTCCCGACCCACGCATTACGAATGCGTTGCTCTACCAGCTGAGCTACAGCGGCTAACCGTCAGTGCGTTTAAACGACAGGGCACTGGCGCGCAAGGCAGAATCAGTGTGTCCCGAAGTGGTTGTGGGAGTAAATGACCCCGACGTCGAACATGGGTGAGACCCACGGGCCGCCGTATCGCCGCCCCTCGCCCCTACGCACACCGTAGGACCGGCAGGTGTGCCGCATCTTCTTCGGCAGCCTGTGCCGCTTGCGAACGCGTTCCCATGCCTCCGGTCCCAGCTCCTTCTCGTAGAAGTGGAAGCGGTCCTCTATCATTATGGGGCCGACTTCCTTGTAGCCGAACAGGAATACGCGCCCGTCTTGCTCGGTCACGTTTCCCTTGTGGCGGTCATGGAAGTTGCGGGTCCGGTGGTACTTGGGCATCCTCAGAACGGCTCTTCCCCGTCAAAGCGCGACGGAACCTTGGGGTTCTTCTCAGGCATGAGCCTATGGTAGCCTAGCACGATCCTGTGGACGTCGATCCCCATGGCGAGCGCTTCTATTACGACCTTCTGCTCTTTCGCTTTCGCGTCATCTGTGATCACCGACTTCATGCCGAAGAGCTCACCTACGCCGAGCCTGCGCTCGATCACGCGGAGCTTCTTCTTCAGGCGCTGAACCTTCTCGAGCCGCTTGACTTCTGCGGTTCTTGCTTTGTCTTGGTCCTGCTGCGTAGTTGTCTGGTCTGACATGGCTTGCCTCCTTTTCCCACGACGTCGCACGGGCCAGCGCCGAGATTGTGTCAGCAAGATGATTTTTCGGGGACCCCAAACGAGCCCGGTTGAGCGAGATGTATAACCGACTTATGTGTTGCACATGGGCCACAGTGGTGTGGCGCCTCAGCAACGGAGAACGATGATGACCGACCTCAACACCCTCTCGAAAGCCGAACTCAACGCCCTGCTCGCCGCGCCCCTGACCGCCTCGCAACTCAAGAAGACCTCGAAGGCCGATCTCGTCGCGATGTTCGACGCGATGCCCGCGACCGATGCGCTCGACGCCGACATTGCCGACGCTCGCAACGATGATCCCGAACCGCCGACCGCCGACAACCTGACCGACCTCGAGAAGCGTGTGCTCGTCGCGCACCTGGACGCCGGGATCGACTGCAATGGCGCCGAAACGCTCGCCGACATGCTGGTCGACAACATGACCTGGAGCGACGTCAAAGAAACGTCGCAGCGCACGGGCCTGACGAAGAAGCAGGTGTCCGGTGTGATCGCTTCGCTCTCGACCAAAGGCCTTCTGGACGCCGATTGCGAGAAGCCGAACGGCGCGACGGGTGTTGACCAGGTCCTTACCGACAAAGGTGTCCGGATCGCGTTCGACCTCCTCGGCGACGGCGTGGTCGCGAACCCTGGTCCTGCGAAGAAGCTGCCCGGCGACGCGACGCCGAAGCAGGTCAAGTCGGTGAAAGTCCCGGCGCCCGAGAAGAAGGCCCGCGTGCTCGAGGACCGCGTGCTCGTCGCACCGGCGACCGACCTCAAGCTCGTCCGCCCGGTTGGCGAGGGCTCGAAGCGCCACCTCCTGGCCCAGGCGCTCCTGATCGGCGCAACGGTCGAGAAACTCCAGGAAGTGACAGGCTGGAACAAGGCGACGGCTCAAAGCGCCCTGCGCTGGGACATTCCCCAGATGGGCCTCGGTGTTCGCCGTGAAGGCGAGAAGTACTTCCTGATCCTGCCCGAAGGCGTCAAGGCGATCCCCGTGAAGGCCAAGGATCAAACCCGCGCCGACGCCCTGGTCGCGGCCTGCCGCTGACGACTTCCCGAAGAAAACTGCACCGCGTCTCAAAAGCGCGGTCGCAGCGCCCCGGTGCAATCACTGATTGAATGATGGCTGGTGGACACATCGTCCACCGGCCTTCGTCATTCCAAGGGGGCTACCTTGATTTCACTCCGATTGAACCCACCGCCTGCGCTCCCAGAGCGCCCATTCCCGCTTGTCCTCAAGGCCGAGTGGAGAGTCCTTCCTGATCCCCGGCTGGGCCGGTTACGCGCCCTCGCGATGATCGCCAGCAAAGCCAAAGCCGTGCGCTCTGCGCCCTTCACGTCAAGGAGGTCCGCATGAGCATGACCGACGACACGGCAGATGCCATCATCCTGCGCTGGCCCACCCCTCAGAAGCCTGCCGCGCGGCCCAAGAAGCCGACTTGGCGCGAGCGCCTGGACTGGCTGGCCTTCCCGGTCTGGATTGCCCGACTTGTGGCCGAGATGATCGGGTGGTTGGCCCTGTTCGGCTTCCTGACGCAACTCTGACCAGATGGGCGGCCCTGCGAGGGGCCGCTCCTACTACCGCTAGCGCAAGAACAAGTGGCGAACCACTCGATTTGCGCATATACACGACGCAACCAAGAAGGAGAGCAGTTTGACATTCCTGCCACGCACCATCCGCCCCAAGGCACCGCCGATAAAGACCCAAGGTATCAAGACCAAGGTCGTGCCACTGATCGCTCGCTCCATCATCTGGACCGGCGATGGGCGTTGGATCGAGCCGTTTCTTGGTTCCGCTGTTGTCGCCCTGAACATTGCACCGCAGCGCGCGGTCCTGGCCGACACCAACGAGCACATGATTGCCCTCTACCAGGGAATCCAGGAAGGCTCGATCAATGGCCGCGCCATGCGGGACTACCTCGAACGCGAAGGCACTGAACTGCTCGACAAGGGCGAGTCCCACTACTACGCAATCCGGGACCGCTTCAACGAGCGCGGCGACCCCTTCGACTTCGTCTTCCTGAGCCGATCCTGCTTCAACGGGATGATGCGGTTCAACAAGAAGGGTGGCTTCAACGTGCCCTTCTGCCGCAAACCTGAGCGCTTCCGCCCGGCGCTCGTCACCAAGATCGTGAACCAAGTCGAATGGGCGCGCGCGGCGATGAAAGGAAAAGACTGGACCTTTGTTGCCCAGGACTGGCGAAAGACTGTCGCTGAAGCCGAGCCCGGCGACATGATCTACTGCGACCCGCCCTATGTCGGGCGGCACACCGACTACTACAACGGATTCACCGACGAGGAATCCGACGATCTGGCCCGCGCGCTGATCGCGACCAAGGCGTCCTTCGCCCTGTCCAACTGGCTTGAGAACAAGTACCGCCGCAACGACTTCGTGGACCGCTGGTTCTCGGATCACGAGTGGCGCACCATGTCCCACTTCTATCACGTCGGCCCGCAGGAGGCCTTGCGGAACGAGATGACCGAAGTGGTGATCCTGTCTGCCTGCGCGGCAGCGGCCCCGGTGGACGAGGCAGAGAAAGAATCTGCCCTACCGCTATTTGATGCGGCGGAACTCGCCGATGCTTGAGAATGCGCCACGGTCGGCTTTGGTCCGACCGTATGCGCGCCAGTAGGCGAGAAACTCATCTTCGGACTCGAAGGGGCCATTGCCCTTGCGGAAGTCTTCGATGGTCCCGTTGATCGAGCCAATGTTGGTGGTGTTCCCACTGCCCGCACGATCCGACGAGATGCGCCACTTCTCCTGCACAAAGACCTCGACGTTGCCGAAAGGCAGCGGAATGTCGGCCAACTGATCGACCGAAAACTTGTGCTCGGCGTGGGCTTTCTTCTCCGCAATCCGGTTATAGACGAACCCGATCACCCAGTGCTCCGCGTAGTGATCGAACGGGAACACGATGTTCTTCTTCTCGTTGCCGGGCCGGATGAAGCTGGTGTAGCCGCCCAGGGTATAGCTGAACTTGTCGTCGTCGTGGACCCGGTAGGTCGTCTTCACGTCGATGGCGATCTTGCCCTTCGCGCCCAAGCCTTTGTGGAAGGTGAAATCCGGGTAGTGGTTCTGCACGGTAGGTTCCAGGCACTCATACCCGAGCGCCTTCGCCGTGGCATAGACGGCGGGGCGGCTGACCAGTTCGAAGATGGTGCTCAGGACCTTCGTATCTGCCCCAAGCGGGTAGACGCATCCGGTCTGATCGACGATGCCGCAGACCTTGTAGGCATCGGCCAGCTTGTCCATCTCGGCGATAAGGGTTCCCTGAATACTCGGCACGACCGTCTCCTTGCTTCTGCTCAAGGGACCCTATCTTGGTCGAACCGAAAAGTCATCTACTGCCGGTGGTAGTTAGGTACTTCCTGAAACTCCGCTCGCAGCGGCCCGTCGGTGCCGTCCACGTTGTCAGCATCAACGGAGGACTAGGACTTGGGCTGCGTCTATCTGATCACATCACCGAGCGGGAAGCAGTACGTCGGGCAGACCCTGGGCAGCTTTGAGAGCCGGTGGAGGCAGCATGTATGGGATACATACAACGGGCGGCAGTTTTGCCGCGCCCTCTGCAATGCTATCGTGAAGTACGGCCCGGAAGCATTCACGCATGCGGTCCTGCACGGCGGTATTGATTGCCAGGACGAACTCAACAGGCTGGAAGAGGCCGAGATTGCTGCGCATCGGACGCTAGCCCCCAACGGCTACAATCTGCTCGAAGGTGGGGGCAGTCGCCGGCCCAGCGAAGAAACTCGCCGCCGCATATCTGAGTCCAACAAAATTGCTCAAGCAGACCCTGTCCTGCGGGCGAAGCGGTCGCAGCAATCTAAAGCGCGCTGGGAAGATCCCGACTACCGGGAAAAGGTAACTTCCCGTTGTCGCGCAGCAGTTCAGACCCCGGAACACAGAGCAAAGATTTCAGCCGCTCAAAGGCTTCTGTGCGAGTGTCCTGAAGAGCGCGCCCGGCGGTCAGCTAGTTCAAAAGAAGCGAATGGTCGCCTCGACGTCAGAGCGAAAATTTCGGCCAGCATGAAACAAGCCCTTGCTGCACCGGAAGTCCGGGCATTGATTTCGGAGCGGTCGAAAGAAGCGATGGCCCGACCGGAAGTCAAAGCTAAGAAGTCAGCCGCAGCGAAGGAAGTCGCGACAAGGCCAGGTGAAAGTGCCAGACGCTCGGCTCGTGCGAAAGAAGCGCTGGCTAGGCCGGAAGTCAAAGCCAAGTTGTCGGCAGCCCAGAAACAAAGCCACGCGCGTCCTGACGTGAAGGCTAAGCGCTCGGCATCGCTTTCACGAGCATTCACGGCACGCAGTCCTAATGTGTTTGCTGAGGGTGTGGTCTACCCGACTCAAAAGATGTGTGGGCAAGCATATGGTAAGGATCAAGGATGGGCATGGACGCGTATCAACTCGACAAGCCCTAGCTGGCGCTGGTGGCACACGATCCCCAACCACAACGACCCCGAATGTGATGCCGTCGAGGAGTGCTGGGCCATCATGCAGTGGTCGGCGGCAAACCCTGATCACCCGAACGTGCCGGGCTGGACAAAGCGCGTCAGCTCTGCGGCGTGATGGTGGCGCAGCCCTACCAGCGGTGCGGAGAGTGCGGGAACCCCAAGAGCTGACGAGCTCTCTGCGTCTCTGGCGGGGTTCCTTGGGCCGACGTAGGGTCGGTCGAGGGACAGCGCAGCCTAGCGCCACCCGAGAAGTTTTTGTTGGACGGGCATGGAGCCAGAATCGAGATGGGTTGCGCTCAGTAGCGCGAGGGCGAGCGCAATCGCTCTATCCGAGTTGTGACCTTTGCCCCCGCCTTTCAGGACCAGGTTGCCGGAAGCCGTGGACTCAAGCTGGAAGGCGGAAATCTCTCGCAACAGGTCCTGCTTGCCTGCGAGGTCATGAGCCAGGGTCAGGCCGCCATTCTCGAGATGGACGGCGAGATTTTCCAGGAGCAGCGACTTCGAGACGTGAACGGTCTTGCCGGACTTGGTCAAGCTCGCCCCAGCAGTCATGACTACTGAAAAGTGATCCAGGCCTGCGAGGTCCAATTGCGAGCTGAAGGGCGCTCCCAACCCGGACGCGTCAATCGCAAGGGTCCAATTCGGGATCTTGCTCAGACGGCGCGCAATGTGGTCCACGAGGGCGCTGTAGTCGAAGATGCCGCAGGATTCTTGCCACACGACGGTCAGGCGGCGAGGCCCCAGGGCTTGTTCGAACCCGCGGCCCGTGAAGACGGGAAAGCACTCGTCCCTGACCACGACGAGGGCGCTGGGATCAGAACGTCCAAGGTCTAATCCGCAGTGATGTTTCGACCACCCGTAGACCACATGCCCGGCTGCTGCGGGGTCGGCGTTGCTCGGGAGGACCACCCGGCCATCTTTCAGGTGGACATACTGAGGCGGGTCTTGCGGTGTCATGTCAGTTCCAGTGCGTTGACGTTCGGGTTGGATGCGCGCTCCAGGGTTTCGAGGGACACGAGCGCCGTGCCCGAGCCGACGAACTCGACCAAGTGCTCCCGACGGAAACGGGCATCGCTCATGGTAGCGCGGTCGAAGGCGACTTGGGCCGCCCGGCGAGGCACGTCGATGGAGCGCGCTGTGATGCGACGGACGGGCTTTTCCGAGGTCCAGGTGTCGTAGAACACGCCTTCGGGTGTCGAGGGAGTGCTCAAGAGGAAAATTCTGCCGGTTTGACGCCTCATCGGGAAAAAGGCAGTCTGCTCGTCGTCCCCGGCGAAGCAGCTCTCATCGACCACGATGGTGTCGGCGGTCAGCCCTCGGGCCTGATCCGTGGCCGGGACGCAGAGAATCCGTCCCCCGTGGCTCGGATGCGCCTCGAGCTCCGTCTGGGTCTGCCTGACGATGGGCGGGCAGGAAGGATCGGCGTTCTTGAAGTCCAGGACCTTGCGGAAGAGCTCGGTTGACTGGCGCAGGGACGGTGCGGTCAGGATCACGGTCTTGCCCGCGCAGAAGTCAGAGTAGGCCAAGCACCCGCACGAGGTGCTCTTCCCAGATTGCCTCCCACAGAGAGCGAGGACCATTCGATCATCCGGCGCGCGGGTCCCGTCAGGCAACCGCTGCCCGACGTTTAAACGGGGATCGGTGCGCAGCAGTTCGATCTGCCACGGGTCCGGCTCGCCCACAGCCAGCCGGAACCGCTCGACGGGGTCGAGCGACACGGCGAGGCCGCGCATGTAGTCGAGAAGGGACTTGTCCTCGATCATGCCCAAGGACACCCAGGCGGCGTGATATGCGGGCCGATGTGACGCGGGTCCTGCACTCGCAGGTAGTGATCTGCCATCTCGCGCTCGTAGCGCTCGGGGATGTGGTCCCACCTGATATAGACGACCTGGGAGGTCGGGTTCCAGGACGTGTTGTGCACCGAGATGACGGCGAGGCCTGCCTCGCGCAACTGGTCGGCTGCTTGCGGGAGATCGCGCCAGCTCATGCGGGCACCCTCGCGTCGATGACCTGCAGGACCCGCATCTCGTCGAGGAAGTCGGCTTTCGCCTCCGGGTGGCGGTCGAGCACGGTCAGGATGATCTGCCGCAGCTTGATGAACTGGGGGCTCTCGTTCAGGTTCAGGTGGATATCCATACGCTTGTTCAGTTTCCCGTGGAGCTCGGCCAGGGCCATCAGCGACTGGCGCAGCTCTTTCAGGGTCCCGAGCTGCAAGACGCGGTCGTCGTCGCCTTTCGCGTCCTCGAGCAGTTCCTTCAATTCGCGCAGGACCCACTTCAGGTCCTTGTCGGTGTCCTCGCCCATCTCATCCACGATGGCCGCATTTGTCAGGGCCGAGCGGACCTTCGCGTCGTGGTAGTGCTGGGCGACGATGGCGAGGCGTTCCTCGTCAGGGATCGTCGCGACGAAGCGGGCCACGCTCATGTCCGAGATGCCAAGCTCCTTGCCGCAGGCGAGCATCGACATGCGGCCCAGGAGGAGCTCCCGTTTGTAGTGGTCTTGCTTCTCTTTCGGCAGGAGCGCCATCTTCGTCAGTCGGCCATTGCCAAAGCCTTGACCCGCGATGGACACGGGTTTCGGCTTCGGTTTCGGCCCCGGCTTCTTCTTCGGGGCGAGGGCCATGGATCAGTCCTCGGAGACGATCTCGAGCGGGACGCCCTGTTCTGCGGCCAGGTCGCGGGCCTTCCTGTACTTTTGCACGTCGCGCGCGTCGGCGCGGCTGATGCGCAAGGGCTCACCGGCCTTGCGAAAGTCGACCAGGCCTTTGTCCGTCTTCGGCACCGCGCCTTCGAGCAGGGCCTTCGTCTTCGCGGCCAGGTCGTCGCCCAGCTTGATCTTGTCGGCGATCTCCTTGTCCTTCGCGACGTTGTGGAGCTTGTCCAGGAGTTCGTCGTTCTTGGCCTTGATCCCCTTCACCTGTTCCTCGACCTTGGCCGAGAGCTGGGGGATGATCGCCTCGGCGATCAGGGGCGCGAGGGCTTCAACGAGCGCCTTCGCTTGTTCATCGTTGGTGGGCATCTTTGCAGTCTCCTAAGTGAAAAGGCGGGCGCCAGTTAGCACCCGCCTTTCCCGTCACACCTGGAAGGAAACTGCGAAGGCCTCACCTTTGCCGTGTCCCGATATTGGCGCCTAGGCCGCGGCCTGCTCAACCGGAGTATCAGGTGCAGCGAGCATCCAGGTCGTCCCGGCTTTCTGCACGAGGCCTGCTTGCTCGGCCTTTACCATTCGCCAGCGGATCGCATCGACGTCGATGGCCGAGATGATGCCGAGCTCTCGCACCGTCTTCGGACCATCGACGAGGGCGCGAACCAGGGCTGCGGCCTGCTTGACTTTCGGGTCCTGCGCGATGGCCTGCACGATGCGCGCCTCAAGCTCTGGGGTGGCCAAAGCCGTCTGCTGCGTGACGAAGTCGCGACGGCTGGCTTCTGCCCGGCGCTTTTCCGCATCCCGCTGACGACGTGCGAGCCAGTCGGCTTGCGCCTGGGTTGAGCTGGCCTGCTTCTCGGCCCACATAGCGCGGGCTTCTGCGGTGCCCTTGAGGTCCCGACGGCCTTTGCCTTCCAGGAAGAAATCGGCGGACCTTCGCCCCTCCAAGATGGCGATGATGCGGGACCGCAAGACTTCGCCGTCGAACCCGGCAAGGGAGCAAAGATCGTTGCGGTGCTTCGCGTGCTCGCCCGACTCCGCCGTCAGGAAGATCAAGGCCTGCTCGCGCATGTGGTCTTTGTTGGTCCGGCCGAGGTCGATGCAAGAGCCGAACAAGTCTTCGATGGCCTGCGCGAGGATCGCATGGACCAGGCGCGTCTCAGGAGTAGGGCCGCTTTCGCGGCCCTGCGTGGGAGCATAGGGGTTCGACATGGTCAGGCCCCCGAGGTGCCGTTGCCCAGGATGGGCACGATGTTCCCCATGCCAGGGGTCTCCGTCTCGATCAGCGCTTGCTCCTCTTCAAGGGAGCGGTTCGGGTCAACCAGCTCGCCCTTTTTGAGGTTCCACAGGAGGCTGTCATGGCTGAGGGCGCCCGACTGCCAGGCTTTGACGAGAGCGGTCAGGGTCCCGGCGTCCATCTGGCTGCTGACGAAGTCGCGGTGCATCCGCAGGACGACCTGATCCGCCGTGCCGGGTTGGGTCCATTCGGCGGCAAGGCGCAGGAGTTTCAGCAGCCCCGCCTCGACCATCGAGACGGTGGAGGCAAGCAGGGACAGCTCGTCCTTGACGCGCAAGGAGGCCGTGTCGCTCGTCTCGTTGCGACCCTTCCCGAGATAGACCATGCGGGCGCCGAGGGATGCCATCTGCGCGATCTTGCCCTCCATCGCGTCCTTGATTGACCCGATGCCAGCGCCCGTGATTTCCAGGACCCCGCAGGTCGCGCCTTCGGGCAGGACCCAGAACGCGCCGCTGCCGATGGTGCTCGGCTTGTTCTTCTCGTTGATGGCGCCCGCGACCCAGGGGGTCGGTTGCGACGTCAGGAACAAGGAGTGCTCGTAGTCAGCCGAGTTCCGATAGTGGGCCAGGTTGACGTTGACGAGGTCCAAGAAAGGCGGCTTCTCGACGTCCACCTTGAGGTTGTAGGGGCTGATGATCACCGCCGGAATGTCGAACAGGGGACTTCCGTTCACCACGGGCACCACGTCGTCGTCGATCTGCACCTCGGTGGTCTGGTTGATGCCGAGGCCGTTGCGCTGCGTCGTGACGTGGTAGCGCCGGATCGTGTAGGCGGGCTCGAGCGTCAGGACCAGGTGCTGTTCGACCTCGTCGCGCAGATCATCGTTGTCCTCGTGCAGGCGCAGGTAGGTCAGCTTCTTGCGACCGCCGACGACTTCTTCCCGCCAGTCGAGAATGCCTTCGGCGCGGAAGGTCGAGATGTAGGGGGCTTCTGCGACCTTCGCACCCGCAGCGGGATAGTCGAGGACGAGAGCGATCCGGCCGATGGAGAGGACTTCCGAGACGACCTCCTCCAGGAGCACCGAGAACGAGTTGCCCTCGAATGTTGCGTTCTCGCGCATCGTGTCGAGGCGCGGGGGCAGTTCCAAGATGGGCGGGGTGCGCGTGATCGCACCGGCCAGGCCAGACAGGGTGCGTTCCGCGACGGCGTAGAACGACGCGCGCTTGACGTAGGCCGAGTAGGCCGACCCTGACATGCCTTCAGGACGCGGCAGGTAGAGCTCGCCTTGCGACTGCACTTGGTCCTGACCGTCCAGGACGTCGCGGATTTTCTGATATGCGCCTGACCAGCGCTCGAACGTCGGGTGCTGAATCCGTGCCATGTCAGATCACGCGGCGATGAGGGGCAGGAGAACCGGATAGCGGATGAAGAAGGTGCCAGAGCCGACCTTCACGGTGATCCCGTCGCGCATCCGAGTGGCGAGGACGTCGCCCGACGTGGCTTGGTCCAAGCTCGGGTCGGCGGCCAGGACCTTCAGGAGCGTGACCAGGTCGGTGTCGGCCAGGGGGATCGGGAAGCGCACGACGAGTTCGGTCATGCGGTACTCCTGCAGTTCGCAGGTCGAGGCGCCGGTGGAGGCGAGTTGGACAGGAAGGGGCATCTTTAGGCTCCGAATAGGGTGGGCGCGGCGAGCCTGTGAAAGGAAGGAAACCAGGCTCGCCGCTGATCTTGAGGGCATGTCGAACGTATCGGGAACGGATGGGGCGCGCGACCGGAGTATGAGGTAGTGACAGGCGGTCGCTGTGACGTCGGGCGGCTGTCAGGCGGGGTGACAGGAAGGGGCGGGGCGCAGCAGCGCGGGCGCTGATCGGGTGTTGGGGTTTTGGGGACCGTGATGGGGGAAACGTGGAGGACCCCAAGCGCTGACGAGCTCTCTGGGGCGCTGACGGTGTTTCACGATGCAGGGGCGGTGGTGGGCTGTTTTGCAGTTTGTGATCTTCTATCTTTGCCCGGGCCTGGGGTGCGCGCTCCAGAGAAGGGGGTCGATCCTGCGCGCGATGTCGATCCTTGCAATGCCGACCTGGTTGCAAGGATCAGCGCAGCAGAATGCCTTGCCTATCAATCGGTTAGCTGCGCAGACCTGATCATTGACGATGATGCGGGCCAAAGAACTACGTCAGCATTGTTGACGTATCCTCGGATCGCTTCGGGGAGTGTGGCCACATCTCTGCACAGATGCACACCAAGCCAGCGCCGTGATGCGGGCATCAATACGCACGGCGCACGCATGAACACAAAAAATCATAACACACACTTCGACCAAGGGCTCAGCTTCAAACCATCTGTTATGTTTTTTTGTGCACACGCGCGGTGCGCGCGTCATCCCTGCGCATCGAAGCCAGACACACCATCCTGGCCCACCACACCTTGGTCCTAGAACAACCACCAACGCCACCTCCCGCCACGGTCGCACCGCCACCCTGACCGCCCGTATGATCGCGATACGCGATCCAACGGAGAACCCACTATGCCCAAGCATCCCCGCACAGGCCTCGGCCCCGACATGACCCAGGACGAACTGCGAGCCATCGGACAGGCAGAACTCGACCGCCTGACCAAGCCCGTGGCCCCTGAGCCCGCCGACGACGACGCAACGCCCACGGATGAAGGAGAAGCCCAATGACCCTCGGCACCCCGAACGCCCCCGGCCCGATGACCTACACGCCGGAACAACTCGACATGCTGCGCCACCACTTCGAACGCAGCGGCGCACCGACCAACCGCATCGGTCTTGACCACTGGCTCGCTACCCAAGTGCCGCCAGGCCTTCGCCGGTCCATCATGGCCCAGCTGTTTCCCGAGCCGATTTCTCTTAAGCTCGAGTACGCCCAGGACCTCGTCAACGCAGGCTTTGAGCCCGAATATGTCCGGCGGTCGCTACACGCATGGCGCGTTGCGCCTGCAGAAGTCGAAACCCTCCTAGCCGCTGCCCTCGCGGCGAAGAAGCCCTACAACTTTTCGTGCCTTCGCCGCGGCTACGGCCTGACCGTCGATCAAGAGCATGAACTGCTTACACGAGAGGAACGGGAACAGAAAACGCGCGCCGCAAGAACATCCTGGGCGCGCGCAAGGCAGCTTGAAGCCGCCTGATCAATCGAGAGCGTGGAGGCGGAGACGGAACTTCGCCTCCTCAAACCGCTGCTCTGCCTTTTGCAGCGCCGACCAGGCGGCTTCAAGCTGGTCCTCGCCGTCTGCGTTCCTGATGGCCTTGTCCAGGGCTTCACGCCCTTTCGCGAACTGCCGCCCGAGGTCAGCCATATCGCGCGTGTAGCTGTTCTCGACCGGATACTGGCCTTGGTTCAGTGCCTCGTGCCAGTAGTACTCGCCTCGATCCCAACCCTGCTTCTCACGCTCGGTCGCTGGCCGCCACGTCGCGCCATCTGCGGACGTTTCGATGATCTCAGGCAATCCCTGATCGCGCCGAGTTTCTGCATCCCAATAGTGACGCGTCCGCACCTTGTAGTGCAGGCCGTAGAGCTCCTGGTTCAGGTCCTTCGGCGAGTCTTCATCACGCCGGTCACCCCACCGCTTCTGCTCGATCACCTCATATGGCCGGAATGGGAGCTGGAACTTGGGAATGGCCCTTGGGAAGCCATCCTGGACCAACTGGTAGAACTCGCGGCCGTAATGATCGCGGTGTTCTTGCGGCTGCTTCGTCACGAGCCAGAGCGGGTCCTTGGGGTCTGTCAGGTCGATCAGGTCGGCGCTGTAGTTGGACCCGAGGTCGATCAGGTCTTGATAGAGAACGCACGCCTCGAGCAGCGGCATCCCACACTCGACAATGAGGTGGTAGAAGTGCGACTCGATGTTGTCCGGGTCATAGTCGGGAGGACCTTGCCTCATGGCCCGCCAGATCTTGCGGCTGAACTTCTCGCCGTGGGACCGAAGCTCTGCCCGTTCGCAAGCGGCCTTCACGCGCGCCCACCATTCATCGACGCGCGCCTTGACCTCGGCCACCTTGTCCTTGCCAAGCGCCGCGCCCGAGTACCAGTTCTTGAACGACCCAAGCGGCATCGAGAGCTTCAGCACCTCATGCCACCAAGGCGCGCCCGCGATCTGCTTCATCCAAGGCACAAGCTGGTCTGCATCGGGCGGGTCCTCGGCAGGTAGGTACTGGCGCGGATGAGCGATTTGATCTGCCATCACGGCCTCGAGACGATCAACGAGGCCCGTCCAGACAGGGTGCCCATTCAGCGCCCGGTTCCAGGAACTGTAGTCCTTCGCCTCGTCGAACCAGTCGGCCTCGTACTCCTGGTTGGCAAGATCGACGATCCGCTGCTTCGTGACGTTGAACCGCAGGAGCCGTTCTGTGTCAGACAGGTCGAAGGTCGAGACGTCGCGTTCTTCGGTATCGCGAGCCATCAGCGGTTCTCCCTGATCCAGTCAACGAGGTCGTCGCGCAGGTAGCGGATGACCCTGTCATTGATGCGCGAGTACTTGGGACCCTTCGCATCCTTGCGCCACCGAAACAGGCTTTCGACAGTGACAGAAAGGAACTCGGCGGCCTCTGGCGGGGTCATGACTTCTGGTGCCTGCTGACGCAGGACAAGCGAACGCAGATCAGCGATCTGCTGAGAAAGGTCTGCCATGGGGATACTCCAACGATGGCGATTGCAGGGACATGCCCCTGAGGGGCGGTTCTCTCTGCGTTGCTGTCGCTGGCATCCCTTCCCCTCAGGGCGAGTTCAGCCTTGCCGCACCGCTACACCGTTGATGCTCGCAAGTTAGGCAGTCGCTTGGCGGATTTCAATGACATTGGCGGGTGTCATCCCGATTCTGCTGCTGATCACCTTGGCGATCTCGTTCGCCACCTTGCGCTGCCGTTCGACCGGGACGACGCCGTAGAGCCCGAGGTTCTTCTGTTCGCCCTTCGCAAGCGCCTGCCCGCAGAGCCAGTGCAGCACCATCTCGCGCGTCTCGACCTCGTGGGTCGCTTCGTTCCAAAGGTGCCGCAGGTCCCCCTCACACGTCAGCGGGAGCCGGTCCAGGGCATCGAGCGGGCCGCGCGCGTCACCGACGACACGACGCGACGGGAACACGAGGTCCGAGTCCTCGAACCGAATCTCGGCCAGGCGTTCGAACCACCCCTTCACCTGGTCCCCCATGGCGATCAGGCGCTTGCCGTCACCCTTCGCCTGCTTGAGGCCCGTGCGGACCATCATCGTGCCCTTGGCAAGATCAATGTCGTCCCAGGTCAGCCCGCGCAGCATTTCGCCTCGCATCCCCGTGAACCAACGCACCTGCAAAAGGAGGCGCTTGTGCTCGTTCTCGACCTGTTCGATCTCGGCCCAGCGATCAGACCAGTCAACCGACGTGTCGAGTGCACGCTTCTGCATCTTCGGGTTCTGAGCGAGCTTCGGTGTGAGGACTTGCAATGGCTTGCCGATCATGCGTGACGCGCGGACAAACACCATGCCGAGGACGATGTTGACCTTGTGGGCCGCGAAAGGCTTCACCTCGGACAAGTCATCGAGAGCGCGCTGGATCGCGCCCACGTCGATCTCGTCCATCTTGTCGTCGGCCCAGGTCGCCAGGTACTTGTCGAAGGCGCGGGTGTAGCTGTCATCCGTCCGCGCATGGATCGGCCCACCGTAGGCGGCCCCGCGATTGCGCCGGAACTGCATCTCACGGTCGAAGGCCTCGCGCAGTGTCGGGATGCCTGCGCGCTCGATGGCTTTCTCCGCCTTCGTCGCGACCTTGCCCTCCTTCACGTCGAGCATGACCTTGCCGACCTGATCCTTCGCCCAGGCGCAGTGCATCCCGCGCGGCGCCCACTGGCCGAGTTTGACGCGCCGGGTCTTCCGGGTCGCCGAGTCCCACTTGACGACGTACCAGGTCTTCGTGCCGCCCGGCGTGACCGACAGCTGCAATCCCTTGGCGCTCGGGTCTGAGTACCAGGTCATCGCATCAGCCTTCAGCTTGGCGACGGCGGTGTCTGTGAACTTGATCTGAGGCATCTCGTAGCTCCTTGCAAACGGTGTGTTTTTGCAAGGTTCACGATACGTTCCAACACCAGTCTAACCCAACCGGAAATTGGTCAAGCACCTGATTTTGTTGGCATTTGTTGGTGTAAGCCTACCGTATGTTGGTGGCTTTTTCACATTACGAATGACGTGCTCTACCAACTGAGCTACAGCGGCTTGGTGGCGCGGCTGATAGCACCATCTTGCGAGGGTGTGTAGCCCTAATTTGCAGGTGGGGCCGTCGGATTTTCGTCCGCTAGCTCCGCGTCGTCGATCTCTGCGGTATCAGGTTCCCGGTGCGAGGTCGGCGCATTGACGAACAGCGGCAATAATTCCGCACCGGTCCGCGATGGTGCCACGACATGGGGGGCATCTTTCCAGCTCAGGGTGTCAAAGCCACCGCAGTTGGTGCAGATCGGCACCCACTCGGCATGGACGCTCAGGCACTTATCGCAGATCCATTGCGCGCCCCGCGAGGCGGCGAGCGCCTTGGTTAGCCAGCCGCGAACAACGGCGTCATCGGAGCCTTCGCCACGCTCGATGGCGGCCATGATGCTGAGCGTCCGGGCCGTTGGGTGGGTTTCCGGCAAGGTCCCGATGGCGCGGCGGGCGGCCGGAAAATCCTCTGCCGCGATGTTCAGTTCGGCCACAAGGACCAAGGTTTCTTCATTCTGGGGATGAATGGCAGTCAGCAGGCGGAAGCGTTTGATCCGCTCGGCGGGCGTCTCATCCGGGGCGATTTCGGCGAAAGCGGCGGCGAGGTCGGGATGAGGGTTCGCCTCCCAAGCGCGGCTTAGCAGTCGGGCCGCATACTTCGGCTTTCCGCGCGCGATATAGGCACGCGCTGCCATGACTGCCGCCGGGATAAGGTCGGGCGATTTCCTGTTGGCCTCAAGCGCCGCGTCTTGCCCTTCGGTGGTCTTGCCTGACTCCAGAAGCGTGCGGGCTTCCTCGACCCCCAACGCGGCGTCGCGCCGCTTGTGGATATCGCGCGGCAAGCTGCCGGTCTTGAGCTTTGACGTCAGCGTGCTACGCGCGCCGGACCAATCCCCCTCGCCGGCCTGCAACCGCAAAAGTGTGTCTTGCACCTCTTCATGTTTTGGTTTCAGGGCATTGGCGGTTTCGGCGAGTTTCAGCGCGGTGGCGGTGTCGCCTTCTGCCAGCTTTTGTTTCAGGATGCCGCGCACGCCAACGAAGCGGGTGCGTTTGTCGGACAGAAGGCGTTTGTAGACTTCGGCGGCTTTTTTGGTGTCGCCGACCATCTCGGCAGCCTGCGCGGCGACTAAATTGGTCAGTTCGGGTCGGCGCAGGAACTTTTCGGCCCGTGCGGCTTTGGCGATGGCCAGCCGCCCTTCGCCGGAAGCAAGCGCCATCAGACCGTCGGACAATGCCTCGAACCCTTTGCGCTCGCGGTTGCGATCGAAGTAACGCGATAGCGCGGTTTCGTCGCCTGTCAGAAATCGGATAACCGCGCCGACGAGGCCGAACAGCCGGATCGCAAACCAGATCAGGGCGACGATCACCCCTGCGGCGATCACCGCCTGAATCGGCCCAAGCGATATTTCCCACCCAGCGACAGCGATCCGTACATCGCCCCCGCTGTGCAGAAGGTAGCCCGCGCCAAGGGAAAGCGCGGCGACGGCCGCAATGAACGATAGCACCTTAACGAGTGAATAGAACATGATGCGGCCTCACTTCCCGTTCAGGGTGATGGCCAGCGCGTCAAGCGCCGCACTGACATTGACGCGCGAGGTCGCCAAAGAGACCCAATCGGCCATCGCGGCCTGACCGGCATCGGGCAGCGACTTGATCTCGGCCAGGACGTCGGTCAGGTGCCCCGTCGCCAGGTCCGCCTGTGCCCGCGACAGGATCGCATCAGGGTCGGTCCCGGCATGGGGCGTCAATGATCTGGCGCCGGTCTGCACGCGGAGGAATGTCATAAGCCGTTCCGTCCAGCCGCCGCCCATTTTGGTTTTCAGAGATGCCGCCAACCCTGCGCGCGCTGCGGCGGGAAACCGTGCGGCCAGATCGCTTTGCGAGGGAACGCCAGCTGCCGCATTTGCCGAGAGTGCGTCAGGAACCGTCACGCCTTGGCCGGTCAGTTCGGCAAGCGGGGCGGCGTAGGAAGTCCCTGCGTCAACCGCGGCGCGGACCCGGCCCAGGGCGATTGCATCTTGCACGGTCTTGGTGGCAGAGGCGGCCTGTTTCTCTACCGTATCAATGCGTCCGCTCAACTGATCCGACGCCGCCTTGATCTGCGCCGCCAAGGCCAGATTTTCGGTGTGCTGCTGATCGACCAGCGCACGTAGTTGCTGTGCGGCCGCGTCGGAAACGGTCGCCGTGCCGGAGGCCGAGGCATTTCCCGCACCCAGCGTTGCCGTCGCCTGTTTCAAGGCGTCGTCTTGCGCCTTCACATCCGCTTGCAGCGCCGACAGCTTTGAGGCGAGGTCACTGACGGTTTGCCCCAGATCCGGCGCCTTGGACAGATTGGCTACCTTGCCGTCAAGCGACGCGACGGCCGCGTGTGTGGACACAAGGTCTGCCTTCAACGAGGCGATGGTGGAGGCCTGTGCCTCCAATTGCGACACGACGGTCGCCGTCGGGGATGGTGTGCCACGCAGCCAGCTTTCCAGCGTCACACTGTTCGCCGCACCGAAACCAATCCCCCCCGCGATGAGGCCGCCAATCAGCTGCGGCGCAAACCCGCCCCGTCTTGGCTTCACGGGCTGTGGCGTCGCTTGGCGCGC
>JAJXZX010000045.1 GCA_021779835.1 Pseudomonadota bacterium
GGCCCGCGACAATAGGCGATGATTTCGGTGGTGGAGTTCAGGGTCGCGGCCAGGGCATCCAGTTTGCTCAAATCGACCTGAACCGCACCGGGAATATGGCCCATGGCGAATTCATCTACCGGCCGCATGTCGAGGAGCGTGACTGAACCCTCCTTCAGCCGAACGGCCAGTTCGGAACGGGTGATCGGCTCTGACGCGGTTCCATCGGACAGTCCCTGAAGAATATCATCCACCACCGACATATTTTGGTGCGCGATCCTGCCCAGCAGGTCCATCAGAACCAATGTCTTGTCGTCCGTCATGCGGTAGATCACGGCCTTTCCGGCCCTGCGGCTGGTGACCAACCCGGCACGCCGCAACAGCTGCAAGTGTTGCGAGCAGTTTGCCACGGTCACGCCGACCTTGTCGGCCAAAGCCTCGACCCCACGTTCACCCTGCGCCAATTGCTCCAGCAACATCATGCGGTGTGGCGCGCCGAAGGCGCGGGCGATCAGGGCGTATTCTTCGAGCAAGGCGAGTTTTGGCGTCATTGACACTGCGGTTCCTTCGGGTCTAGATCCTTCAAGCGATCGCTTGAATGTAGCGAGTCGCAAGGGCGCGGGCAAGCCCAACCCTGGCGGAAGTCTAAAGGAGACAAAGATGATCCTGCGCCAATTCCTGCATTCCGACCCCGTTGCGGCCTCATACCTTTTCGGCTGCGGTGGCAAGGCGTCCGGTGCTGTGGTCGATCCGGTGGGCGACATCGCCCCCTATCTTCACGTCGCCGAGGCCTTGGGAATGCGCATTCTTTATGTGATCGACACCCATCTTCACGCCGACCATGTGTCGTCGGCGCGGGCGCTGGCTGCGGCCTCAGGGGCGGAATATGTGCTTTTTGCAGGTGCCGGTGCCGACTTCCCCTTCAAGGGCGTGCGGGACGGCGAGGTGCTGGAGCTCGGCAATGTCACTGCCAAAGTGCTGCACACGCCGGGCCACACGCCCGAGCATATCTGTCTGGTGGTGACCGACCGCACCCGCGCATCCGAGCCGTGGTTTGTGCTGACAGGGCATACGCTGATGGTGGGCGATCTGGGCCGGACCGAACTTGCCTCCAGCGCCGAAGAGGGTGCCCGGGCGCTGTTCCGGTCGGTTCAGGTTTTGAAAGCCCTGCCGGACTATCTGGAAGTGCTGCCCGGCGCGTATTCCGGCTCGGTCTGCGGGCGCAAGCTCAGCGGCAAGCCTAGTTCCACCATCGGCTTTGAGAAGCGCAACAACACCGCTTTCTGCATTACCGACGAGGCGGAATTTGTGGCCGCCATGACTGCCGATATTCCGCCGCCTCCGCCCGAGGCCGCGAAGATCAGGGCGGCAAATGCCTCAGCCGCGCATGTCATGGCAGAGGACTGATTTGATGCGCACCGAACCGTCGGCCATCGCCACTGTGCGATTGGGGCTCAGGGAAAACTGGCCACAATTCGCCCTGCTGGTCGTGATCAACGCCTTTGTTGGCGGCATGGTCGGGATCGAGCGGACCGTGGTGCCGCTGATCGGTGCGGAAGAGTTCCACCTCGCCTCGACGACGCTGATTACCTCGTTCATCGTCAGCTTCGGCCTTGTGAAAGCCGTGGCCAATCTCGTATCCGGCCAACTTGCCGACCAGTGGGGTCGCAAGCACATCCTTGTGCTCGGCTGGATCTTCGGCCTGCCGGTGCCCTTCATGATCAATCTGGCGCCAAGCTGGGGCTGGATCGTTGCCGCCAATGCGCTGCTTGGCATCAATCAGGGCTTCGCCTGGTCGATGACGGTGATCATGAAGGTCGATCTGGTCGGACCCAAGTCGCGCGGGCTTGCGGTCGGCCTCAACGAGTTCGCGGGGTATCTCTCGGTCGGCGTAACTGCTTTTCTGACGGGCTGGATCGCCTCAGTCTACGGCCTGCGCCCGGTGCCGATCTATCTCGGTGTCGGCTACGCTGTGCTTGGGCTGACGCTTTCGCTTCTGCTGGTGCGCGACACTCGGCACCATGTCCGGCTTGAGATCGCAAACCATGCGCGTGAACCGTCGCAGCTTCGGTTCAAGGAGATCTTCCTGAAGACGTCGTTCCGCGACCGCGACCTCTTCGCCGCGTGTCAGGCGGGACTCGTCAACAACCTCAACGACGGGATGAGCTGGGGCATCTTTCCGCTGTTCTTCACGTCTTTCGGGCTTGGCGTCGAACGGATCGGCATTCTCAAGGCCATCTATCCGGCAACCTGGGGCATCCTGCAGGTGGTCACTGGCCCCTTGAGCGACCGCTGGGGACGCAAAGGGCTGATCGTTGGCGGCATGTGGGTGCAGGCGGCAGGATTGCTCCTGACTGCGGTAACGCGGCAGTTCGGCTGGTGGTTTGTGGCCAGCCTGCTTCTCGGTCTCGGCACCGCGATGGTCTATCCGAGCCTGATTGCGGCGGTCTCGGATGCCTCACACCCCAGTTGGCGCGCCCGATCGCTCAGCGTCTACCGGTTCTGGCGCGACCTCGGATATGCCATCGGCGCGCTTTCCGCGGGCCTCATCGCGGACCGCTTCGGCTTCGCTTGGGCGATCGCTTCGATCGGGGGGCTGACCTTCCTGTCAGGTCTGGTGGTGGCGCTGGTCATGAATGAACGCCGGGACATGGCGCTGGCGGTCGCCAAGCCTTCGGAGGCAAGGCGCGAATGACTGAAGGAAGTGGTGCTGGATCATGAACACGCTGTTCATCCTGAGTAGCGCATCGCATGGGTCCGGTCCCGGCGACAACGACTCCGCTGCTGGTCGGCGGCCCTTTCTTGCGCATATGGAGGACGATCATCTACCTAAGTTTCGCCGCCGCGATGTCTGATGTCGCCAATCCTTTGAGGCAGGCGCGACCACTCTTCCTCTACCGCTTCTGGCTTGATCGTCGCGAGGGCAATCCAACTCCGCAAAATGCGCACCCAGATCCCGGAACTGAGTCCGTCGCCTTGAGACAAGTCAAGGTAACCTAAGTCATGAGGTGATATGTAAATTGGGGCGAATGGCCGTCAACATGAAAGGAGTATGCTCATGGTCAAGTTTCTTGCACGATGGATCGGACCAGTGGTGGCCTTGGCCTTCGCTCTCGGACCGGCTTGGGCGCAGACACAATCCGATGCCGATCGATATGGTTACGGCCCAGGCATGATGGGATGGTATGGAGGTGGCTACGGCATGTTTTTTGGTGCCGTGTTCATGATCCTTACACTGGTCGTCATCGTCGCTGCCATTGGCGTCCTCGTTCAGCGGCTCGGCAGGCCGTGGCTAGGTGCGCAGCCACCGCAGAGCGTGCCGCCAGGGCGGACACCGCTCGATATCCTCAAGGAGCGTTTTGCAAAGGGCGAGATCGACAAGGCCGAATTCGAGGAGCGTCGGCAGGTACTTAGCGAATAGGCGCTGGCGCACCGTTTAAGGCCGCCTCAAAAGGAGGATTTTTCCGTGAAGTTTCTGTTTATTCTAAATGACCCGCCCTATGGCACCGAACGCAGCTACAATGCCCTGCGCTTGGCGATCTCCATACCCAAGCACGACCCAGAGGCGCAGGTCACCGTATTTCTGATGGCCGACGCCGTTGCTTGCGCGAGGGCCGGGCAGAAGACGCCGGAGGGGTTCTACAATCTGGAACGCATGTTGGGTCGCGTCCAAAGTGCAGGCGGACGTGTGCTTTTGTGCGGCACCTGCATGGATGCGCGCGGATTGACGGCCGAGGAAATCATTCCCGGAGCTGTCCGCTCGACGATGGATGAATTGGCGCAGACGACGATCACTGCCGACAAGGTTCTGGTGTTCTGAGCCGCCGCGGCGATGCAAGTGAATGCAGCTGTCGGTGATCAGCGCAAGATGCGTGACCGGGTCGCCCACAAAGAACAGCACTTCTCCAGGCCGCATGCTGCGATGGGAGGTCTGCGGCCGAACAAACAAGCGGGCGTGATCTCTATCATGTGCCGGCGTCCCCTCGCCTTCGCCCTCCTTCCGTCACAGGCGCACCACGGCGTCTCATCAGGATTTACGACGAATCTCATCATGTTTGTCGCGCAGCGGCGATCGCCCAGATCGTCGAGGTTCTGACCGCCGATCCCACCACCGACCGGTCGAAGCGCAATATCGAGGCGCTGCGGCAGCACCTGATCGACATGGACAATGTGACCCTGCACGCCATGGTGGCAACAAGCCCGAGGCGACCGGAGCACGTTTTACCGTCACATCGACCGAGCCCGCCGTCCAAGCCTCGATCCTGAGGGTGGTGACGGTCAATGCCGCCGCAAAGAACGGTGCCAAGAGGTGGACGCTGGCGGCGAGCAAGACAGAAGGCGGTGCGGTGCCGGAGGTTTCAGGGACAAAAGCCGAGGCCGCTCGTATCAACGGCCTCGGTTTCATTGGCGTGTTGACCTTGGCGATCAGCGCTTTTCCGGATCGAACCGCAGCATCCGCAGGGCGTTCAGGGTAACCAGAACCGTAGCACCCGTGTCGGCCATGATGGCGATCCACAGGCCAGTGAGGCCCAAGATCGTCGTCACCAGAAACGCCGCCTTCAGACCCAGGGCCATGGTCACGTTTTGACGGATGTTGGCCATCGTTGCCCGAGCGAGGCGGATCATTGCCGCAACATCGGACACGCGGTTGCGCAACAAAGCTGCCGAGGCGGTTTCCAGTGCCACATCGGTGCCGGACCCCATTGCCACGCCGACGGAGGCGGCCGCCAACGCAGGAGCATCGTTGATGCCGTCGCCCACCATGATCACACCGCCTATTTTCACCATGGCCTTTATCGCCATCACCTTGTCGTCGGGCATCAGGTCGGCGCGGTGCTGCATGCCCAGGGCTCCGGCAATCGCGGCGCCAGTGCGGGCGTTGTCACCGGTCAGCATGACGGAGGCAACCCCCATGTCCGCCAGGTGTGCCACGGCTTGCCGCGCATCATCGCGCGGTTCATCACGCAGGGCGATCAGGCCAAGCGCGTGACCTTCGCGGAACACGACGACCACTGTATTCCCCGCCTCCTCCAGAACCGATGCGCGACCAAAACCTACCGAATTCAGCGCGCCCTTCTCGGAGGCAAAACGCGGTGAACCGACCCAAGCGGCCTGCCCCGCCACCAAAGCCGCCGCGCCTTGACCCACCAGGGCCTTGGCCCCAGACGAGGGCAAAGCCACGACGCCTGCCTCGGCAGCCTTGCGCAGGATAGCTTCGGCAAGGGGATGGCTTGACCCGGACTCGACTCCGGCGGCGATGGCCAGAAGATCAACCTCCGATCCCTGCAGAACCACCACATCGGTGACAACAGGGCGCCCGGCGGTCAGTGTGCCGGTCTTGTCAAACGCCACCTGTGTAACCCGGGCGACGGACTCGATCACCGACCCGCCCTTCATCAGGATGCCACGTTTGGCCCCGGCGGAAAGGGCCGACGCGATCGAGGCGGGCACCGAGATCACCAGGGCGCAGGGGCAGCCGATCAGCAAGAGGGCAAGGCCACGGTAAATCCATGTCGCCCAGACCTGCCCGAAGACAAGCGGAGGGATGACAGCGACCAATACTGCAAGCCCGGTGATGGTCGGCATGTAATAGCGGCTGAAGCGATCAATGAAATGCTCTGTCGGGGCGCGGGCGGATTCCGCCTCCTCCACCAACGCGATGATGCGGGAAATCGTATTGTCTTCGGCAGATTTCGTCACGGTGACGCGCAACGCAGCCTCGGCGTTGATCGAGCCTGCAAAGACTGCATCGCCGGGGCCTTTGGTCTTGGGCATCGACTCGCCCGTGACCGGGCTTTCGTCGACGCCGGAAGTGCCTTCGGCAATCGTGCCGTCGGCGGGGATTCGATCGCCGGGGCGGACCATAACCACCTGGCCGATTTCCAGACTGGTCGCGTCCACTTCGCGTGTCACCCCGTTCTCTTCGACCAGCGCCGTCTTGGGCACCAGGCCCGCCAAGGCGCGGATTGAGGCGCGGGCACGGTCAGCGGCGACACCTTCCAGTACCTCGCCAACGGCGAACAGGAAGACCACCAAAGCGGCCTCCTCCGCAGCACCAATGAACAGGGCGCCGATTGCGGCGATGGTCATCAGGCCTTCGATGGTAAAGGGGATGCCCGCACGCAGTGCCGCAAAAGCCCGCCGCGCCACCGGAGCGACGCCAATCAGACATGCCGCGACAAAGGCCCACAGCGCCATCTGCTCGGACGCCAGCAGTTTGACCGCCGTGGCCGCCGCCAGCAAAAGCCCGGTGCCAATCACCAGCTTGCCCTTGGAGGTCTGATACCAGCGCTTGCCGATATCCTCTGGCGCGGTGGCGTGGGTATGGCCGGGACCGCCGTGGCTGGAGTGGTCCTCTACGGCCGTCGTGCCGTGATCAGGCTGGGAATGATCGTGACCTTGTTGATCTTCGTGGTCATGCCCTTCATGGTCATGTCCCTCATGGTCGTCGTGATCATCCACAGGGGTGGTTGGCAGGACGAACTTGCGTTTGCCCGTCGCCTCGCCCTTCGGTGCGATGCCGTAGCCCAGTTTCTTCACCGTCGCCTCAACCGCCTCGAGCCCGGTGGCGCCGGGCGTCAGCCGCAGGCTCAGCCGTTCGGACATCACGCCCACCTGCACATCGGCAACACCCGGCAGGCGTTCCAGCGCCGACGTGATCTTGGTCGCACAAGCGGCGCAATCCATGCCGGTCACGGTCCAGTCGTGCTTTTCCGAGGTGTCCGTGGCTGTCATCACATGTCCTTTCGCCGCAAAGTGCTGCGCTTGTTTCCATCGAAACACCCATGTAATCTCTCTAGCAACTAGAGGTTCAAGAGGTTTTTCATGCTGACCATCGGAAAACTTGGCGCTGCGGCGGGGGTCAAGATCCCCACGATCCGCTACTACGAGCAGATCGGCCTGCTGCCCGGGGCCGAGAGGTCCAGCGGCAATCAGCGGCTCTATTCCCGCGTCACGCAGGATCGCCTCGCCTTCATCCGGCACGCCCGTGAACTTGGCTTTTCGCTTGAGGCGATCCGAGACCTGTTGGGCCTCTCCGACCGCCCAGATCAGTCCTGTGCCGAAGTCGACGCCCTCGCGCGTACCCAACTTCAGGCGGTCGAAGGTCGGATCGCGCGCCTGCAAGCCCTGAAGACCGAATTGGAGCGCATGGTGGGTCAGTGCGCCGGTGGCAGCATCGCTGATTGCCGGGTGATCGAAGTTCTGGGCAACCACGCCCATTGCGCCGCCGATCATGGCCGCGACATACACACTGTGTCCGAGTAGCCCATGCTCAATATCCTCAAAGACCGCACCTTCCGCCACCTTTACGCAGCACAGATCATCTCGCTGGTCGGCACAGGGCTTGCCACCGTGGCGCTTGGCCTTCTGGCCTGGAAGCTGGCAGGAGAGGATGCCGGGCTGGTCTTGGGCACTGCCCTTGCCATCAAGATGATTGCCTATGTCTCCCTGGCGCCGGTGGCATCGGCGCTTGCCGCACGGCTGCCGCGCCGGGCATTTCTGGTGGCGCTGGACCTGATCCGCGCCATCGTCGTGCTGTTTCTGCCTTTCGTGACCGAGGTTTGGCACATCTATGTCCTGATCTTCCTGCTGCAGGCCGCTTCTGCTGGCTTCACTCCGGCGTTTCAGGCCACAATTCCGGACGTCCTGCCAGACGAACGCGACTATACCAACGCACTGTCCCTGATGAGGCTTGCCGAGGATCTGGAGCAGGTTTTGAGCCCGATGTTTGCCGCCGCCTTGCTGACGGTGGTCAGCTTTCCGGTGCTGTTCGGCGGCACGGTTGCGGGTTTTGTCGCGTCGGCCCTCCTTGTCATCAGCGTTCGCCTTCCGCTTCGCTCTCTGACGCCGGAAGAGTCTTTCCGAACGGCGGCCCTGAAGGGCATCCGCATCTATCTCGCCACTCCGCGCTTGCGCGGTCTGATGGTGATGGAAATGGCCGTCGCCGCCGCGGGCGCCATGGTCTACGTCAACACAGTCGTTTTGGTGCAAGCTCGGCTTGGGCTAGGGCCAAGCCAGGTCGCATTGGCCTTCGCCGCGTTCGGCGCCGGGTCGATGGTGGCAGCTCTGAGCCTGCCGAAGGTGCTGGAACGTCTGGCTGACCGCCCCGTCATGCTGACCGGCGCTGGTCTGATGGTGGCCTGCGTCGCTGCCGTTCCATTGGTCAGCGGGCTTTGGGGGCTCTTGCCCCTGTGGACGTTGATCGGTTTTGGGTTTTCGCTGACCCAAACTCCGATTGGTCGGATCCTGAACCGTTCGGCCCAGCCAGAAGACCGCCCCGCCGTCTTCGCCGCCCAGTTCGCGCTGTCCCACGCCTGCTGGCTGGTCACCTATCCGATGGCAGGATGGATCGGCTCAGGCTTCGGGCTGAATTCAGCGGCTGTGAGCCTGGCAGCTGTGGGGGCAATCTCCATGGGAGCGGTCCTGCGGCTTTGGCCAGCAACTGACCCGTCGGTTCTACCACACCGCCACTTCGACCTGCCTGCGGATCACCCGCATCTGGCTTCACATTCCCACGCGCATCACAGCCATGCCTTTACAATTGACTCCTTGCATCACAGTTGGCCGAGGCAGGCCTGACATCGGGCGAACATTGACAATGTGTCGCAATTTCAGCGCAGCGCTGGCACTCTAAACCTGAGTCAGATGACAATCAGCAGCCAGTCGCATGTTGCGAGACAGATTGTAGGGGCGAAAGCGTCCGCTGCGAGCCGCTGATTTCGCGTAGTGCCTCAAGCTCGACAGTAATACGAGCCGCATGCCGTGACGCCCTAGTCACCTGAATCCAAAGTTCGTGACATAGGCTGAAACTGACCGAGTGCTAATGGCAGAAGGCAATGAACGATCGAGAAGCTATGGGCCATGGATGCATTGGTCGAGCACGTAGGTTGGATTTACTCACTGGGCCGTTTTCGGATTTGCTGACGGACAGCGGCTCGCCTCTTCATCTACGGGCAGGCGTTATGGGGGGCGACGGGGTCACCGCCCCCCAAACTGGGCGCTTCAAAGCGGGGAATGCACCTAGAGGCCCAGTTCGCGGCGCAATTCCGCCAACGCCGGGGCGCTGAGGGTGCGGCCGTTGGCGGCGGTATTCAACGCCGTTTGTTCGGCGGCCAGGTTCGTATTGTAGGCCGTTTGATCTGTCGTGACTTGCTGTTGCAGCGTGGCAAGGTTTGCCTCGTAAGTCTGCGCCTGCTGCAACTGAGTGGTGAGCGACGTCGTATCGGTCATCTGCGCTTCAAGCGCCGCCTTGTCGGTCGCATAGGTTGATGACGTCGGATCGAGGGCATTGATCTGGCTCTGAAGCGCGGCATTGGCGGTATTGGCGGCGGTGATCTGGCTTTGGAGGTCTGCCGCGGTTGGGCCGGTGTAGGTGCCAAGATAGGCGTTGTAGGCTTTCAGAGCAACGTCCAGCGACTTTGCCTGCGCCTCTGTCGCTAGCGCGGCGGTCCGGTATGTGGCGATGCGGCCCACCTGACTGTTCGGCGCGGCATGCGCCAGCGCCGTGAGGCTGGCGTGAGCGGCATTCAGGCCCTTGAGCTCGCTGTGGATTGAGCCCTGGCCGGAGGTGCCGCTGTTGGAATGGGCAGCACTGCCGCCGTCGGCATGGCTGGATGCGCCGCCCGAAGACTGTCCAGCATCGTTTCCACCACCGTCTCCACCGCCATTACCACCGCCGTGTCCGCCGCTGTTCCCTGGGCTGGCCAGCGCCGGGACGGGTGAGAGCATGTAAACGGATGCCGTCAACGTCGTCAGCGATAGAATTGCGATGGACGAGGCCGTCATCATGCCTGCGAGCTTTTGTCTCATGGTATCGTCTCCTTTTTGGCCGCCCGTGTGCGATCTGTGTCGCCGGACAGCGAATCGATGTGGTCACATTGCATCGACTGCCCTGAACCCAGCACTAACAGCACGTTCATCGACGGTTCATCTTGCGTCTGCTATCGCTGTGGGATGCGATTCCGCCCTGCCCTTGCCCTATTGCCCGCACTGCTGCTTGCCCTCCCGTTGTATGGCGAGTCGGTAAAGGAATTGTCGCGCCCCGAGTTGCGCCGGTTGTTGGCCAGCGGCCGCGCAGAGGATCCTCGCCGTGCAATGGCAAGTGCGCAAGGCTACACTGGCGGGGAGGTTCTGGATATCCGCGCGTTTCAGGGCAATGCTGTCTATTACCGCGTGCTTGTGAAGAAGTCCAACGGGCAGTTGGTCAGCGTTGTGGTTGATGCGAACGATGGCGCCCTCATATCGGCCTCGTCGTCTTCGGCGTCGAGCGTGAATGCGGCAGCCAGCAGTGTAGCATCGGGAGCAGCGTCCGGCACGGCCAACGCTGCCAAGTCGGATGCCGGGGCAAAATCGAATGCTGGTGGCAACGCCGGATCAAATAGGAACGCGGGCGGAAATTCCGGTGGGAGCGGCAATTCCGGCGGAAACGGTAACTCTGGTGGGAATGGCAATTCAGGCGGGACCGGCAATGGCCGTGGAAAATAGCCAGCGGGCCGCGCGGGGGCCTCAATGAGGGTTCTGGTCGTGGACGACGAGCCCGCGCTGGCGGATCAAATCCGCCGGGTCCTTCTGTCCGAGGGGCGTGTGGTCGACGTCGTCCATGACGGTGTGGAAGCCGCTTATCTTGGCGCGGTGGAATCCTATGACGCCATCGTGCTCGACATCGGCCTGCCGGGGCGTGACGGGCTTTCCGTGCTGAAAGAATGGCGCACGCAGGGCATCGCCACCCCCGTCCTGATCCTAACTGCGCGGGATGGCTGGTCACAGCGGGTGGATGGTCTGGACGCCGGGGCCGACGACTATCTGACCAAGCCTTTTCACATGCCGGAACTTTCCGCGCGCATCCGCGCCATGCTTCGACGCAGGGCCGGACAGGCCAGCCCGGTGTTCGAAAAGGATGGCGTGGCGTTCGACAGCCGAACCAACCGGACGATGGTTGATGGCCTACCAGTCGAGTTGACCGCGCAGGAAACTGCGGTGCTTGGCTATCTGTTCCACCACGCAGGCCGCCTGGTGTCGCGCACCGAACTGTCGGAACACATCTACCCGCATGACAGCGACCCGGATTCCAACACCATCGCAGTGTTTGTCACCCGGTTGCGCAAGAAGCTGGGTGCCGGGCTGATCCAGACCGTCCGCGGCGCAGGTTACATGATTGGCGAGCCCTGATGCGATCGCTGCGCCACCGGACTCTGATCAACGCCGTGGCCGCGGCTGCACTTTCGGTGGCCGTGGTGTCGATTGCTCTGTTCGCCTACATTGACGCAGTGACGCTGAAACGGTTCGACCGGGTGTTGGAGGATCGCCACACCCAGCTTGTTGTGGTGCTGAGCGACGATGCGCAAGACCCTGCTGCCTTGGAAAAGGGGCTAATCGATCCGGCCTACCAGCGCCCCTATTCGGGCCGCTACTGGCAGGTGAAGGCGCCGGATGGCACGGTCTATACCTCGCCTTCGCTGTTCGGGGCCACATTGGTGGCGCCGATGCCGCCCACCGATCGCTTGGGACGCTGGACCGGTCCGTCGCCTAATGGCGGCCAATTGCGGGGGATGCAGCAGCGCATCACGCTGGGAAATGGCTCAGTCTGGACGGTGACGGTGGCGGAAACGCTGACCTCACTGCTCGCCGAACGCTACGAGACGCGCAAGAGCCTGTTGATCGCCTTCGGCATCGTCGCAGCCTTCGGCCTGTTGAGCGCGTGGTTGCAGGTGGCGGTCGTGCTGCGCCCGCTAGGCCGACTGCGCGAAGAGGTGGCCACCCGCTGGGACCGCGGCGCTCGATTGGACCCGAACGACTACCCCTCGGAAGTGGCGCCGCTGGTGTCCGATATCGACGTCCTGTTGGCCCGCAACAGAGAGACCGTCGCGCGGGCGCGGCGTCAGGCATCGGACCTGGCACATGCGCTAAAGACGCCCGCCGCGATCGTGCGCAACGAACTGGTGACGCTACAGGAACACGGGCGCGATGTCGGCCCCGCGCTAGAGGCGCTTGGCCGCCTTGATGCCCAACTGCGCCGGTCGCTGGCCCGGATGAGCGCCATTCACTCCGCCGAGGGGGTTGGCGGCCCGATCCACGTGGCCCCGACCCTGGATCGGCTGTCGCGGCTGTTCGGGGCGATGTGCGCGCGCCAAGGCAAGACGCTCGAGGTGGCAAACGCCCCTGACCTGCAGGTGTGGATGGACCGGCAGGATCTGGAGGAAGTGCTGGGCAACCTCCTCGACAACGCGCTGAAATGGGGGCGCACGACGATCCGCCTCAGCGCGATCTCTGAGCCCGGGGGAGCGGTGCTTTGCGTCGAGGATGATGGCGCTGGCATCCCAGAGGCTGAACGCGCCCGTGTGCTGGAAAGCGGCGCGCGGCTTGACGTTTCAGTGGCAGGCACAGGGCTAGGGCTGGCAATTGTATCCGATCTGGTCAGCGCCTACGGCGGACGTCTGGAACTGAGCACGTCCGTCCGGCTGGGAGGCCTTATCGCCGCGGTCCACTTGCCACACCATGCGGGGCTTCTAGCGGGCTAAAACAATGAAAACAGAATGCGCCCTGAGTATTCGCGTATGAAGGTGTCGATGACGGAGATGCCGATCAGAATATTCAGAATATACTGACACTCAAGACTGCAATTTTGCGACCGACAACGCCTGCCGAAACCTGATCGCCGTGACTTGGCATCCTCGAACCCTGCTGGCGCCAGCAATCGAGAACTGAACGGTGCGGAGGCTCCGGCACCCAGTGGCGCTTCTGTTATTGCACCAAGCGAAAGTACTCGGCTTGGTAATTTTCCTCCATTCCCGTTCCGCAATAGGCCATGGTCATTCCACTGGTGCCAGAGACTGTGCCGCCAGAAATAACCGATGCGCCCTGCACCCCGTTGCCGTTAGCCGAGAACGACACATCGCTTTTCGCAATCAACTGGCCACCAAACAGGCTGACGGCCGACGGAAAGTTCATGCCGCCATCCGTGAGGATCTGGGCACCACCGCCCGGCGCACAATTGTCATTCATGCCGACCTGGAGGCCGGACGCCCCGGTGATTGCCTTACTCGAGGTATTGGTGTCGGCAATGGAGACATCATGCAACTGCACGTTGCTTCCGAAATTGACGTTGCAGTTTGTCACCAGCACGACCTTACTGAGAATTGTGCCGGCAGAAATGTTTAGCGGCGAATTTCCGGAGCAGGTGGCCACATAGATGTTGCCCGGCGCAAGAGAACTCGAGTCGATCTTCCCCGCCGAATAGGTAATCGGAACGGTATTGGTTATGTAGCTCGGTAAAAATCTCGCGTCGCCGGCGGAAAGGCCAGACGCAATCGTATCGATCTGGTTCAGAATTCGGATATCCCAAGAATCCTTCTGCAACGCGTCGGACAATCCCGGGCTGGATGTGAAGCCCGAGGTCGGCAGTTGTATCGTTGACGGGGCCGGCATGGTGACCGACGTTCCGGCTTGGAAATAGTTGTTACTGTTGAGCGAAATCTGGTCGTTGGAATGGATGCAAAAACCGTTCAGATAGGTATTGTTACTCTGAAGATTCACGGCGACCTGGCCAACAAAACCTTCCTTTGTGCAGGTCGGGTAATAGACCTCAAAAACCGAAGCCACGTTGATGTTCCAGTAATTCAAGCCCACCAGCTTCAGCAGAAAGGTGGAAAGAGGGTTTCCGTAGGTTGAGGTTTCATGCAGCGTCACTTTTACCGCACTCCGGGAAGTCTGGTCCGCGGTAAAGGCATGTTTGGAGGAATCCCACGCGCCGAACACGATATCCGATTGGTCGACAATGTCGCCAACCGCCGCAAAGGGCAGGTCCGAATAGGCAAAGGAAACCGCCTGACTCGCCGCCGAACTACTGGAAGAAAATTCCCGATCAATCAGTGCGGCATGAGCCGTGGCATCAGCGACGACTTGCAATGTCGTCCTGGCGCGGAGAGCGTTGCCGTAATCAATCCCGAGACCGGCGACCATCAGGGACACAACCAGCAAAAAGAGCGAAAATGCCGTAATGACACCGCGCTGATCATCGTACCATCGATTCAGCATCCAGTAAATTTGCCGCATTCAGCCCTCCGAAAGCTGTTCGCCGGAGACCGTGACGGTGATCCCCGACAGTTGCTGGACGGCATTCAGACCCGTAATCGAAAGCAGCGGAACCGTGATAACCGTTTTAATGATCTTATTGGACTCGGTTATCGAAACTGTCATCGAAGATGATAGCTTCGGCAATTGGGATCGGATGAAGGTTTCTGTGTCGGCGGCGGTCTGAAAATACCCGGATGCATAGAGTCGGTTGGCGTCTTCGACGACCTGAGTGATTGCGGTTTCGCCCGCAAAGGCCAACGAAACCTCCGATATGAACAGGAGGATGAAAACAAACACCGGAATCCAGATGACAGCATCGACCGTCACTGCGCCACGCTCTGATCGAAAAAAGCGCGCCATCGATGTGCGCTTACCGTCTGACCGTCGTTCTCTTTTCATGGTCTCTCCCCGGATGTGCCCCCACCCAGGGTCTGCACGCCTGCGCGTGCCAACTCCGACAGCGACGCAATCCCCTACGCGGAGTTTTCGCCGCTAAACTCCAATAATAAAACACGAAAGAAGATGAACGCAGGATGAATGGAATACTGTCAAGCCAGCCTATCACGGATTTGTGAAATCAAACCGTCACCGTCAGCATTTCGCGACGTTCAGGAAATGGTAACGTAACGGTTTGGTGCCCCATCCCCGCCTTCATCTGAACCAACAGATCGATGCCGCCCGCCAGAATTCGGGTCACGCCCGCCTCTTCCTTCAGAAGCCGCGCGGCCTCTGCTACCGTCTTGGGTTTCGCGTATTGCATGAAAGATTGTCCACCGTGGTTAGGGTGCGCATTTGTCTCGATGGTCAAACTCTAACGTTTGCCGCGCCGGGTCCGTAACGCCCAACACGACACAACACCCAATCATCGCTTCGCATTCCCACGCCCCGCCCAAACGAAACCGCCACCGGAGGGCATCCGGTGGCGGCAGGGTCGCAGCGATCAGATCGTCAGATCAGAAAGCAAAGACCGTGTAGAGGAACAGATAGTCATTGTCCGAGGCGTTGTGGCCTACATTTTGCCCGTCAAAGTTTGTGGTACCCCCGCCGAGCTGCAGGAAGTGGGTATATTTCGCCCCGATCTTCATGTTGCCCATCGGGTCAAACTTCGGCCCGCCATCCATCCAAGGTGAATAGTTGACCTCAAGCGAGACCGACTGGCTGTTGGGCGAGTTGGTGGCAGAGCTTCCGCTATACAGACCCGCGTCTTTCGACCCGGACACGTTAGAGTAGGCCCCGATCACCGCCCATGTGGGTTTGTAGTAGGTCACCGAAAGATCCAACGCGTTCAGCGTGTTGTGGGCATTCGACGCCCCACTTAGACTACCGGCCGTCGAGGACTGCCACTCCATGATATCGCGCGCTTTGAACATCAGGCCAAAGTTCTTGCCCGAATAATCGTATTGCGAGTCGAGACCAAAATCGACGTAACGGTCTGTGCCCGTAGCCAACGCAGGATCCCACGACGTCATGTTGGCCGCCATCGCCATCGCCCCCACCATCAGGGTGCTTTGCTTGCTCAGATCCTTGCTATAGGCGATCCGAGCATAGGGCGCGATGCCCTGCACTTTGGAGCTGCCCGACGAGTATGGCACGCCAAGCGCCGCCGCCGTATGATCCGGCAAGCCGGTATAGCCGCCGAACTCGGTGTAAAGCCCGTTAGAGAACATCGAATACCCGGTCAGGCCAAGCACGCTACCGGCAAGCGTGCCTTGCAACAGCGTACTCGTGGGTCCGAACTGCGGCCCCACCGCCGAGTCAAACGCCGGATAGCCCCACGCTGGCGTCGTCGCCCAAAGATCCTGCACCGTGGGGTTGTTGTTCAGGCTTAAACCATAGGTAGCATCCTGCCCGAACAGCTTGCCCGTGTTGGCATAGCGGATATCGGTGTTATCCCAGGTCCAGCTATGCGCGTTCGGGGAATAGGTAACCTGAACGAAAGCCCCCAAATTGCCGGTAATCTGCCCGGCATAGAACAGGCCCACCTGATCGATTGAAGTGATGTCATTCGTCTTCGTAGTATTGGGATAGGCGGTCGTCGGCGCGGAATCCTGCGCTTTCGCCGTATGGGTGAACCCGCCAATAATCAGCGCCGTCACCGGCAAAGCAGGCGCGCTATCGCCCTTTTGCACGTAACCCGTCAGCTTGAAATTGCGCCCGAACGCCGTCAATTCCGGAATTGACGTGTGGCACATCGAGCAAGTGAATCCGGTCTGGCGCGCAAAGCTCGGCACGGCTTGCGCAGGCGTGATCGACGCGGCAAAGCCCAGCGCGCCGACGGCAATCGGCACCAGAGTGCGCATCGCCACACCGGAAAGCCCGGACCAAAGCCCACTATTTTCAATGATTTGGTCCGGATGAGATCCGTACCGCGAATTGGGAATCATATCTATCCCTCCATGGTAGTTGAGGTGTGCCGACCAGCCGAGGCACCCAATAAGACTCCGCACCCGAGGCACTCACGCCCGTCTATTGCCGCCGGAATCGCCGCCCAAACTTTGACCTGAATCAAATCAGCACACGACTTCGGCATTCCATGGTATGCGCGGCATTAATATCACATAGGCTCTCGACCCATTAAGTCGGCTACGATCCCGCCTTGGCACCGCGATGCCGTCGGGGGGCGGTTACATCATGTGTGGTAGCCCGGGTTTTGCACTGCTCCCTCCGTGCCAACAAGAGTGAGACATTCTACGGGGTGAAGTTTACACTTGAGGGCGCAGGAGAACGATCCAATGGTAATGCCCGAACGCCTGCCCGCCGCCTTGACCGCCTCGCCTGGTCTTGAGCAATCGGAGCTGGCATCTGCCCGCGTTGTTGCGGCGCCCGTTACGGCGACGCCCGAGTTGACCGATAGGCCGATGCGGCGCAGTTTCACCGCGAAATACAAGCTGCGGATTCTTGAGGAGACGAACCGCGCTGCGGACACGGGCGGCGTTTCGGCGATTTTACGTCGGGAGGGCCTTTATTCTTCGGCTCTGACCGACTGGCGCAGGCATCGAGCGGCGGGCACGTTGGGTGCACTGCAGCCGCGTGCGCGCGGTCCGGAAAAGGCTCCAGCCCACCCGCTGCAGGCAGATCTGGCCAAGGCCAATCGTGAGATTGCCGCGCTGCGCCGCCGTCTGGATCAGGCGGAAGCAATCATTGCGATCCAAAAAAAGTTGCAGCCCTGCTGGACGAGTTGGAGCAGACGCCCGACGGCAGCGGCACATCGTGATGGCGGCGGTTGTGGCTTTGCCCGCCCATACCGGCCTGACCACGGCTGCCTGTCTGGCACTGGAGGTGTCGCGGGCCAGCGTGCATCGGCACCGCGCGGCGCTTCTCGCCCCGCCTCGCGCGGGAAAGCCGCGCCAGCCTTCAGCGCGCGCCTTGCCGGAAATCGAGCGCGATCAGGTACTTGTTCATCTGCGCACACCCCGCTTCGCCGATCAGACCCCGACTGAGGTCTTTGCCACCTTGCTCGATGAAGGCGTCTA
>JAJXZX010000046.1 GCA_021779835.1 Pseudomonadota bacterium
AATGACGGTGCCCGCACCGGCAGGGGAAGAAAGTTGTGACGACGCTGTTGCGCCGAAGCGGTCGAGGCGAAGACGTCCTTCGGGCAGATCAGCCCATCACCAGAGGCCGTTGGACGCGGGCTGGAACAGAAGAACCACGGAGATCAGGGCGACCCTGAAGGCCCGTCAGGAAAGACCCGTCAGGCACCACCGGCGATGAAACCACCTCTGGCCATTTCAGGCCAGCTTGCGCCTCTCTCTTGCCCCTGCTGCCTCGCGGCTCCCGCCGCTCCACCGGGTTCAGGTCTGCCAGCGTGTTGGCAGACAACGGACAAAACTGGAACGAGGGCTGCGATTGGGCGAAGATGCAGGTCGATCATTGCTGAGACTCCACCACAAACCGCAGAAGTCGATGATGATTTGACGGTGGGGCCCTTACCCCCGTTCCCCCCCCAATTCCCGCCGCTTCGATGATCACTTGGCAAAGGTCCGTCGAAACCCGAGGCCGTGACAACCGCACCCACGCTTGAACGAAACACGAACAAGCCTTATGCTGTGTCTACATTTTGTGAACGGAGGTGCAACATGACTCCATATCGTGACTGGGACCAGGATTCTGGCATCAGGGCCTATGAGCTTGGCTCGTCGTATATGGATGTCGCATTCAAGGACGGTGCGATCTATCGCTACACTTCGCTGTCGGCCGGGCAGGCCAATATCGACCGTATGATTGTGCTGGCACGGGCGGGGGATGGGCTGAACCAATTCATCAACCGGGCAGTGAAGAAGCGCTATTCCGAGCGGCTTGCATGAAGTCGGTGTCTCTTCATTCTGCCACATGAAAAAACGGGGCGACCGAAGCCGCCCTGTTGAAGTTCATTCAGCTGCGATCAGGTGCTGGCGCTCCTCTTCGTCGTCGGGCTGGACCTCGTCGTCCTCGGTGAGGAAGGCGGGTAGTTCGACGCTGACGTCCTCAGCCACGGCCTGCGGGCCAAAGTTCGGATCATCCAGGCGCAGCGGCTCCGGCAGCCAGCCAGAGCCATCGAGGAGGCGTTCCGCTTCCCGCGCCATGTCGCCCTTCTTCAGGTGAGCAATCAACTCAACGGCCTGCGACCCTGCCCCTTCACGCACCGCCTCCAGGATGCGGCTCTTGGTGACGCGGCCGAGGTAGTTGGCAACAGTGGGTTTCCAGCCCGCCTCGATCAGATCGAGCCGGGTGGTGCGGGCTAAGCGGTCCGCTTCGCGGAGACGGCGGTCGAGACCGTGCCGGCTGATCCCCATGCCGCTGTAGGGGTTCGGACGCTCATAGAGCGCGTTCACCCCGAAGCTGAGGCAATGGGCGAGGAGCGTCTGTCGGCTGGCCTCGTCCAGGGCGTGGAGCCAGTCCCAGAGCACGTCATCCCCCTGCCCCAATGGCATGTCCGAACGCCAGCCAGCGTGGCGCGTGTCGATGTTCTGCGCCGGGAAACTGTCGGCGAGATCGGCGGACTGCACCGGCAGGTGGATTTCGCGCACGGTCGCCTCGATGGCCGCACCAGAGGCGCGGGCGACGAAGCAGTCGATGACAAGCTTGTGCAGGAGTGCCGTCATCGCAATGCGCGGGTTGTTGGCCACGGCGTCCCGCAGCGCCAGCGTGCGATGCGCCGTCAGTTCGATGACGAGCCGTTCGGGCAGCGGCTTGATCGCGTCGCCGTCGTCCTCTTCGTCCTCAGGCGGACGCGTCTCACTGCCCGTGCTGATCACCGTGGGCTGGTTTGCGCGGTGATCCACATCCATCGAGACATTTTCATGGGAACCGTCTTCAGTCGCGTCACCCGCAGGCACTTCGCGCTGTTCATCCTCGGGCCGGACAAATCCGCGCTCGATCAACAAGGTGCCGTCGCTGTCGATGCTGACGAAGGCCCCTGCCCTACCGACCTGGTCGGGATCGAAGGCCATCGGGCGGCTGTCGAAGGCGCCAAGGAGCCGCTCGATCTCGCCAAGTCGCGCATCGACTTCTTCGGGCAGATCATCGGCCTCAGCATATTCAGCCTCCAGCCGATCGTATTCATCGCGAAGCGCCTCGCGGGTGACTTGCTCTTCGTCACTCAGATCGACCGTGGTCCCCAAAAGCTCGCGCAGGCCCATGGTGTGGCCATAGGGGAATCCCACGGCAAAATCGACCCATTTCCAGCCCTCGGCAGCGGTGGTCTCGGCTTCCGCTTTCAGCTTCTCGCCGACCAGCCGTTCCAACAGGACCGGGTCTTGCAGCCAACCGCCATCGTCCTGCTGGAAGAGGTCGCGCAGGACGAAGCCACCCGCGGCCTCATACGCGTCCAGACCCAGAAGGCGGGCGCGTTTGTCCGAAGCGCGGACTGCGGTCTCGGTCAGCATGCGACGGATCTGGTAGGGCTCCTTCGACCAGGAGTTCTTGACGGCCTCCCAGACCTGCGCCTGCCGAGCGTGATCGCCCGAGATCGTGAAGGCCATCAGCTGTTCCAGGGTCATGCCATCTTCGGCGTAGACCTCCAACAGCGCGGGGGCGACCGAGACGAGGCGCAAGCGCTGCTTGACGACCTTCACATCGACGAAGAAGGCGGCCGCGATGGCCTCTTCGGTCATGCCCTTCTCGCGCATGGCCTGGAAGGCGCGGAACTGATCCAGCGGATGCAGCGGTGCGCGCTCGATGTTCTCGGCCAGCGAGATTTCGTCAATCAGCACGGAGTCATCCCCCGCGCTGACGATGCAAGGCACCGGTGCGGTCTTGGCAAGGCGCTTTTGCTTCACCAGCAGTTCCAGAGCCCGGAAACGCCGCCCGCCCGCAGGCACTTCGAACTTGCCGGTCTCGGCCCCGTCCTCGCCGATCACTGGGCGCACGTGAAGGCTCTGGATCAGCCCACGGCGGGCGATGGATTCGGCCAGTTCATCGACCGAGATGCCGGCCTTCACGCGCCGAACGTTGGACTGGCTCAGGACCAAGTGGTTGAAAGGGATATCCCGCGACGAAGCGAGGGTGATTTTCTGCATGTTGGTCATCGGACCAAACTCCGCGACAGGCGCCGAGAGCCTCTCTCTCGACTTCCAACCTGTCGAAAACCCCCTGCCCTCCCCTCCCTCTTTCTCACCGCCGGGGATCAAAGATGACCCAGCCCCCGCAGACTGACCTCCCGGCCCGCGCCGACGATGATATGGTCGTGCAGGGTCAACCCAAGTACGCCACAAGCCTTCTCCACCTCCTTGGTCATGCCGATGTCCGCCTCCGATGGCTCAGGGTCGCCGGACGGATGATTGTGGACCAGGATCAGCGCCGAGGCATTGAGGTCCAAGGCACGCCGGACGACTTCGCGCGGATAGACCGGCACGTGATCGACAGTCCCGACGCCAAGGCGCTCGTCGGAAATGAGCCGATTCTTGCGGTCCAGGTACAGGACGTGAAACCGTTCGACCTCGCCACGCACCGAGAAGGCACAATAGTCCATCACGGCCTGCCATGACGAAAGGACGGGGTTGCGGTTGATATGGCGGGCCAAGATTTCGCGGGCGGCGAAGATCGTTGCCTGTTCCTGAGCGGTCAGCTCAGAGCTACCAGAGCGACGGAATATGAAGCCAGTGGGGTGTTCAGAAAGTACGGACATGTGGGTCTCATGCGTTGACCCCGGCCAAGACCGGACTGACAGCAAAGCGCTGCGCTGAAGGACTTGACCGGGAAGGAGAAAAGAGGAAGTTTATGTGACATCGCGAGCAGAGGGCCTGCTAGCCCCCTGCCCCGCTGTTGAGGTCAGCTGACGCGATCGAGCAGCTTCTTGGCCCGGCCCTCCATGTCGAGGCGGGCATCCTGCTGCGTCTTGTCCCGGGCAAGGCGCGTAATCCCCTGCACGAAGTCAAAGATGCTCTCCGGCGGGCGGCCTTCTTCCATCAGCACCTTCTCGATGATCTTGCCGGCCTCGGTTTTCGAGAAGCCACGCTTCCTCAGGAAATCATCCCGGTCCTCATCACTGCGCGCCACGATCTGCTGCCGCGCCGCCTTGATGCCGTTCACGAAGCCCTTTGCCGAGGAATTGGCGAACCGCGTCAATGCTGGTGCCGCTTCATGAGCAAAGCGCGAGGCCGCGTATTTCGAGTGGCGGATGGTGATCTCCTGGAAATCCTCGACGCCCCACAGATTGCGGTTCTGGCAGACCGCCCGCAGGTAGAAGCTGGCCATGCCGAGCGTTTTCGCGCCCACCTCAGAGTTCCAGCAGTAGAAGCCCCGGAAGTAGAGATCGGGTGAGCCGTCGGGCAGCCTGCCCGCCTCGATCGGGTTGTGATCGTCGACCAGGAACAGGAAAACATCCCTGTCGGACGCGTAGAGCGTGGTCGTGTCACGGCTGATCTCGACATCGGGGTTGTAGACCCCGGTCGACCAATCAAGAACGCCCGGCACCTTCCAGCGCGTGTCGCCGGTGCCGTTCCCCGCGATGCGCTGCACCGCCTCGACCAGCTCATGGTCGTGGATGCGGCCATAGTCGGAGCCGGTCACGGCGCGCAGTTCTGTGCGGCCATCCTCGGTCTCAAAGGTTTTCACCTGCTCGGCGCGATGGTTGGCCAGACCGTATTGCAGGTTGATCCCTGCCAGCGGCGCGGGCAGCTGTCGGAGGTAGGACGCCGGTGCGCCAACGATGCTGGCAAGCTGGCCAAACGCCCAGTGCGTGGGCGCCAGCGGTTCATGCGCTTTCGGCAGAACCAGGTGCAACTGCTCTGGGTTATCGCGCGCAGCCTCGACCCGGATGCCCGCCGTCTGCACGACCCGACTGCGGCTGCGCTCGGACCGGCCCTTCACGGATGCCCAGAGATCGTCGAGCGAGAGATACCGCTCATCATCGGGCCGGTTGAACCATTCAGACGACACCCGCCCGTTCCGCTCACCCCGGCTCACATCCACTTTCCAGCCGCCAGCCCGCGTCGGCTGTACCGGATCCAAAACTTCCACAACGCCCATCGGCATTCCTCCGTGACAGGCACCGGGAGCCACTCTCCCAGCCTTCAACCCGTCGCGAAAGCAACCAACCCATCTCTGACTCTCAGATCGCTGATGCAAGCAACACGTTGCAGACCCAGCGTTTCGGGTGAGCCCGGCCCAACCAAACGGTCAAACGTCTCACGCTTTCCGGGCGGCCCCCAGCTCGGCAACTGCGTCGAGAAAAGCCGTGTCGAGCACCGGGCTATCCCATTTGTTCGATGCGGTCATCCATCCGTCGAGATGATCCCTGAAACTCGGATCATCCCGCCTCATGTGAAAAGTGAACAGGCGATTGACGATGTCCCGCATCAAGTCCGCCATCTGCACATCATTGATATGGGACACCGAGCGCCAAGGGATCGTCTGACCTGTGGCGTCGATCACGTTCACGTCCGAATAATCGCCGATCAGCGTCACCGGTTGCACCCCGGCGTGCAAATCCTCCAGCCGCGTGTTGCGGATACAGATCATGGCCATGATCTTCGAGAGATTAGCCGCAATGCGTTCTTCGTCTTCGACCTTCATGCTCAAATCCTCTCGCTCATCGACCCTAGCTCCGCCGCGAAGAGCTGCGAGAGCGTCAGATCACTCATTCAGATAGGCGACCCAGTTCTGTCGCGCATGAACGATGCGCAAAACCTGCAGCCACTCCGCCTCAATGCGGTAGATGATCAGATGCGACCCTGAGCGGTAAAGGCGCACGGGCGGGTGGATTTCAGTGCGTTCGCGCGCGAGCCCTGGGTGCTGGACCAGCAGGTCCATGTCCGCGGCGAGCCCGCGGATATAGGTTTCTGCCTGAACGACAGACCAGGTGCGCGCGGTATACTCCCAGATCGCGTCCAGATCATTCAGCGCGGCCGGTGAGAGGCGATATTCAACGACCGTCGGTTCTGGCATTCTGATCCCGCTTGCGGGCGAGAAATGCCTCAACATCCAACCGTCCGGCAGGGCCGCTCGCGATGCCCTCATCGACAAGCTGCTGCAACTCGGCAATGGCCTGCTGGCGGTCCTGGTCCCGGCGGATCAGATCTCGCACATAATCGCTGGCGTTGCTGTAGCGCCCATCCTGGGTCTGGGCCTCAACCCAGACCTTCATGGGGTCGGGCAAAGAGACATTCATCGTGGCCATTCTCGCGATCTCCTTTGCAAGGAATATGACACAGATTGGCAACGTTTGTCAAACTACGCAGGTCCCGTGCTGCACGGCTTGTCGTCCCACGGTTTGAGCCCGGCGGGTTTCCCCGCCGGGCCGAGGGGGGAGACCCCGTTCTCAGAACGGGATCTCGTCGTCGCGGTCGACCAACTCGGGGTTTTCGTTCTCGGCCGACTTCGGGCGGCTCAGGAAGTCAACCTTCTCGGCGATGATCTCGCAGCCGTAGCGGTCGTCGCCCATGCTGTCGGTCCACTTGGTGTAGTGGATGCGGCCGTGGACGAGGACCTTCATGCCCTTTTCGCAATGCTCCGCAACCGTCTTGCCGAGACCGTTGAAGCAGGTGATGCGGTGCCATTCAGTGTCCATGGTCCGGTAGCCGTTTTCGTCGCGCAACACGCGGCCTTCCGAGAGGCGGGGGCGTGAGGTGGCGAGGCTGAAGTTGGTGATCTTGGTGCCGCCCTGGGTGGTGCGGGCTTCGGGGGTCTGACCGATGTTGCCGGCGAGGATGACGATGTTCTGCATGGTAAGCTCCTGTGTGTCCTGTCTTCGGGACCGTCCCTTCGACAAGACCCTGAAAAAGCCCGTCGGATGACGCGTGCACGGTGGACAGCATGGACACCGGAAACCCCCAGAGGACCGGGGTGGAGCGGGCAGGACGCCACAGGCGGCCAACACGGCTCGGACTGACGCGGGGTTGCGCGCAGGAGACCGAACGGGATTAGGGGATTGTCAGTCGAAGGGATGGCCCAGGCGACAGAGAGGCGCGGGGGACCCATGCCAGACCTAGTCGCCCTGCCAATCGGGATTGCTTGACCCCATGCCCAGCACCCCACTGGCGGCGAAAATGACGATCACCAACTGTCGCCATCCCGGCCCTTGCCTGCCGGGAAATGCGGGCTCCTGCCGCGACGGGCTATCGATACGGGAACATTTTGGACACGGACCGCACCAATGACTGATTTCGATCTCGAAGCTCTGTCGCTCAGCGAGCTGAAGAAAATGCCGCAAGGACGTCGCCAAGGCAATCTCCACCTATCAAGATCGGCAGAAGGCAGAAGCCCGCGCTAAGGTGGAAGCCTTCTCCCGGAATCCGGGCTACTCCCTGGCCGAACTTGTCGGTACTGAGATGAAAACTGCTCGTGCGTCTGCACTAGCAAAGTACCGGCACCCTGAGAACCCCGCGCTCTCCTGGTCCGGCCGGGGGCGCAAACCGCAGTGGTTCATGAACGCGCTGGAGGCGTGCATAACGGCAGAGTACATGGCCATCGCTAGAGAACCGCGGCAACCTTTCCCATTGCCATGTTTCGCCAAAGCGGCCAATCAGTCCCCGAGCAGTGACCGACTTTCGCCGATCTCAATTGACTGCAGGACTCGCGCAGTGATTTGCGCTGAACCGACGCGAGGTTCAGATTGCCGCCTCACGATAGTGCAGCATAGCGGATGCAGCATCGTTGAAAAAGCGGACGTCACACATAGAGCGTGACCTGCCACGGGACTTTCATCCATTCACGCGAGCTCCGTTCCGGACGATCCTGAAGCTTGAGCTAGGTTTGCTGCACGGCGTTAAAGCATGCCGACGGATTCCGTCAGACACGAGCCAATCCGCGGCAGAAGGGCGAAGCAGGCGCTCGAGTTTCTGACGTCGGGGCCTAAGTGATCGGGTTTTCCGGGTCTTACTACATTTCCCAATCGGCAAGTAGATCGCGCAAGGTCGCCTCCGCGTCCTGCAGCCGTTGCCCCCGGCGTTGTGAGAGCATGAATGTAAGCGGACGGATGTGCCAGGCGTGGCGCTCAATAGCTACGAGGGTGCCCGCCGCCAGATCGCCCGCGACCAAATCGCGCGGCATGTGGCCCCAGCCGAGCCCTGCGCTGAGAAAGTCATGCTTGGCGCTCAGATCGTTGACATGCCACTTGCGCTCCCCGACCACGGCCACTTCAGTCTTGTCGGCGTTCGGGCGGTTGTCGGTGACGACAAGCTGCACATGTCGGCTGAATTCGTCGGTTGGAACCGGTGACGGCGCTGCGGCCAGGGGGTGGGTTGGGGCGCAGACCGTGACCATCGACGTTTCTCCCAGCCAGTGGCGTTCGATGGCGTCAGGGTTCAACTCTGGCACGTCCGCGATGGAAATGGCCAAGGAGCAGACGCCGTCAAGGACCAGCGCCTCACCGCCCTGCATCGTCGTCATCTGCAGGCTGACCGCAACCATGGGCGAGCGGGACTGCAAAGCCTGAAGGCAGGCAATCAGATGCGGGCGCGGGAAATAGACGTCCACCGCAATCGACAACTTCGGTGCGCCGAACCGGGCGATCGCGCTGGCGCGAGTCTTCATCTCTTCAGTGCGAGCGATGACCGATCGCGCGTCGGGCAGAAGGTTGCGCCCGGCAGCGCTGAGTTCGGCGCGGCGCGCCTCCCGCTCGAAAAGCGCGACATCAAGCGCCTGTTCAAGTGCCGCGATGGCATGACTAACAGCAGATTGCGCCCGCATGAGTTTCTTGGCGGCACCCGAAAAGCTGCCTTCTTCGCAGACTGCCACGAAGGTGCGCAACTGGTTGATGGTAACGCTGTCTAGCAAGTGCCCATCCAATCGTTAGATGCTTAGAAGCGAAATTACGTCAATTTACTGATGCAATCAAGTGACCTAAATATCGGTCACCACCTACGTACGGCTGCCTTCTTGAGATTGCAGCCACCCCGGACCGGACAGAACAGAACCTTCGATCAAGCCTCTCGTCAGGCCGTGCCCGCGTGTCGGTGCCGGTCATCAGGAAAGAATTGACCATGCCACACAGACCAAAAACCGCGTCGGGAACCTGGTTCGGGCGGATTGCCGACCGGCTCCGCCCGACTGCAGGCAGCCCCGCTACCCAGACTCGCCTCACCCATTCAAAAAGGATTACCATCATGCCTACCCTTCTCGTCATCGAAGTCAGCCCGCGTTTTGACTATTCTACCTCACGCAAACTGACCGAACGCTTTGTTGCGGCCTGGAAGGCTGCCAATCCGCAAGGTACGGTCATCACCCGCGACCTGGCCAAGGCGCCGGTTCCGCTCGTGGATTTCGCCTGGATCGGTGGGGCGTTCATGCCGGCCGACACGCACACAGCCGAAATGACGGCGGCCATCAAGGTGTCGGATGACCTGGTCGCGGAACTGAAGTCCGCCGACCACGTGCTAATCGCGACGCCGATGTTCAACTTCTCGATCCCGGCAGCACTCAAGGCCTGGATTGACCAGATCGTGCGGGTCGGTGTTACCGTGGGCACCGACAACAAAGGTCTTCTGACCGGCAAGCGCGCCGACATCATCCTGGCCACTGGCGGCGATTTTACACCAGGCTCGCCGGTCGCTGGCTACAACCTTGCCAGCGGGTATCTAACCCAAGTGCTTGGTTGGATCGGGATCACGGACGTCAACATAACGCTGGCGGGCCGGAACGTGGCGGGTGGCGTCGGCGAAACCGCAGTCGAGGCCTTGGGTTCCACGGTCGAAGCCGCCGCCACCCGCGCTCCAGCCAACGCCGCAGCGATGTGATCCCGGGGATCGGCACCATGACCTCTCAACCACAAAGCACCCAACGCGGTGTTGCCCGGATAGACGATCCTGAAACCACACCAGGTTTCGTTTCAGGCCATCGGGTAAGGCGCCTGATCGGCAGCGACGATCCTGCCTTCAGTGACCCCTTCCTGCTTATGGGCGAAGACTGGATGCCGCATGGTGCCTATTCCGTTCATCCACATCGTGGCATGGAAACCTTGACCTACGTCATCGAGGGTGCTGTCGATCATCAAGATTCGGCCGGTCATCTCGGCTGGTTAGGGCCTGGTGATGCACAGTGGATGACAGCCGGGCGCGGCGTTCTGCACGAGGAAAGCGCGCCTCCGGGCACGATTGCCCACACGCTGCAACTCTGGATCAACCTGCCCGCCGCCGCCAAGATGACAGAACCACGGTATCAGCATCTGCGTGCGGCGGACCGGCCTGTGTGGGAGCGGGACGGCACCCGTATCTCCGTCTTCTCGGGGCAAAGTCATGGGATTTCGGCCCCTACGCTGAACCATGTCCCGGTGACCATGCTTAAGGTCGATCTGGGTCCGCGCGACGCTACGTCGATCGACATTGCCGGAGAAGACAACGCCTTCTTTTTCCTCCTGGAAGGCAGCGTCCTTGTCGGACCGGGTGAAAGCCGCGTCAGTGCCGGGCAAATCGCCTGGCTTACGCGCCCGAACCGGCCGGAGCCGACAGAATTGACACTGCGCACGGACGATACGCCCGTGAGCCTTCTCGTCTTCGCGGGAAAACCCTTGCACGAGCCTGTCGTCTTCGGCGGCCCTTTCGTGATGACCACCGCCGAAGAAATACGTCAGGCCCGCCGGGACTTTGCGCGCGGGACCTTCGCCTCCAACAGCCAACCCACAGCGGTGGCGCAATCAAAAGGACTATGACCATGACCTACAGCATTATCGGAACCGGCAGCGTCGGCCTGACCCTCGCCGGGATATTCTCGCGCGCCGGCATCGACGTCGCTATTGCCAACACCCGCGGCCCAGCCACGATCGAGCCCCTGATCGCCTCGCTTGGCCAGAGTGTGACGGCAGCCACGCTGGACGCGGCCCTAAAGGCCGATGTAATCTTCTTCGCCGTCCCGTTCCTCAACTTCAAGGATGTTGCCGCCAAACGGTCGGACTGGACCGGCAAGATCGTGATCGACGTCACCAATGCCGCCTTCCTGCCGATCGACGTGCAGGAGCGCGAACTTCAGGGCCGCTTGTCGTCCGAAGTCAATGCGGATCGCGTCCCCGGCGCGAATCTGGTCAAGGCGTTCAACCAATTGCCGATGAAGGGACTTGTAGCCCCGGTCGCCATTCCGGATGGCCGCCGCGTCGTGTTTGTGTCGAGCGACGACGAGGCCTCGAGCGCTTTGGTCGCCAAACTGGTCTCCGACCTTGGCTATGCACCGATCGAATTGGGCAAGATCGCGGAAGGCGGGCGCCTGATCCAAGCCAGAAATGCCCTGATTTTCCAGAACCTGATCAAGGTCGGCTGAAAGCGTGTGAAGTTGGTTGAGATAGAATAAATCCGTCGGATTGCCAGTCCATCTGGCGATCCGACAATGAACCATCCTCTTACGGACAGCGTAGGAGGTGCGGACGCCCTTTGCTGCTGCTCAAGCGTACGGCTGGTTCGGGCGGTTTGCGGTCATTTGCGATCGCAGCGGTGCATCCGCAGCATTCCGGAGCAGCGGTCATTCAATCAGGCGAAAGCAGCCATTCGTACGTAGCGCAGCACCGAGGCAACCCAACCCAACATCGACAACCGGAGTGATGCGGTCAAGTCGTGCGCACCGCCGTCGAGATCCGGCGCCGCGTCTTCCGTTTCGTCCAGTGGCAAATTGATCCAAAAAGCGGGGCTTACACCGGGAATGACAGCGTGAACGCCGACCCTTTGCCTGGCGTGCTCTCAACCCTGATTGTGCCGCCGTGGGCCTCGACGATCTTCTTCGTGATAGCGAGACCAAGACCGGTGCTTTTCTCGCCGGCGGTTGGCTTTGAGCTCAGTTTCTCAAACGGCGTGAATATCCGGTCAATCTCGCGGAGTGCGATACCTTGGCCGAAGTCGCGCACGGTAAGATCAAGGGAGGTGCCGTTGCGCCGGACAGAGGTTTCGACGACACTGCCCGGGGCGGAGAACTTGACGGCGTTTGTCAGCAGATTGTCGATGGCTTGACCGACGCGGTCAGAATCAAATTCGATGTCTGTGTTGTCATCTACATCGCAGGAAAGTTGAATCCCCTTTTGATCCGCGGTGATCGAAACCAACGCGATGCGCTCCTTAAGAAGAATTCCCAGGTTGCCTTTCCGTTTTGTCAGGTTGAACTCGTTGCTATCGATGGTGGAGACGTCCAGCAGGTCGTTGAGGAGAACCAACATTTGGTCGCTGGTCCGCGAGATCATTTCCAGAAACTTCGCCTTCTTCTCATCTTCCAGATCAAGATTGAGGATCATATTGGCAAGGCCGCGGATGGCGCCGATAGGGTTGCGCAGATCATGGGCCGCCATACCAAGAAAACGGTTCTTGATCTCATTGAGTTCGCGGAGTTCAGCCTCGACGCGCTTCAGCTTGGTGACGTCGTTGAACGCGAACAGCAACAGTTCCTCGTCGTCGACAAGGATCGGGGCAAGCGACGCGAGTCCCCAAAGAACCGTGTCGTCCTTCCCCCTGAGACGCAGCTCGAAGTCGCGTACCTGATCGTTCACAGAGAACTCGACCATCAGGTTCTGCCGCTCGTCCTTGTCGACAAAAAAGGTCTCCCAATTCTCGCCTAACAGCGATACGCCGTCGACGCCGAACGCCTCGTTGAAGTAGCGGTTCGAAAACACGACTCGGCCGTCTTCCAAGTGGATGATCAGGATTCCTGCTGGTACGGTATCCTCAAAGACCCGCAACTTGCTGTCGGCTGCAAGAATGCGTTCGAAAGAAGAGTTGTGCGTCTTGTTCATCGGCTTTTGATCCTGGGCCACGCGCTAACGAATGAGCAGCCGTAACCTACCCGACATTCCCGCCCTGTCAAAGAAAACCAGCTTGAGGAGATTAGTAGGTCGGATTTCGGCAGCAAACAGAAGCCTAGCGCCTAAGTTCATCAGTTAATCGCGTAAGCAATTGATATTGTTATGACCGGATGGCCGAAAATGTGACAACAGCGCCTGTCAGGCGGGTTTTGGCAGGTTCCCTCGGGCGGGCGCTGCAACGGCCATTGCATGCACTCTATGCGGGGGCCAACCCCGACGATCTTTCCTATGCTAACGTTGTAGCGCGCCCTCCCGGGGGGTGAGGAGGAACCTGCCTGGCAGGTCGGGGCAAAAAGTGGCTTACCCCTAATCTCACTTCGCGATCGAAGAGTGGATGCGCGAGATTTTCACGGGATCATCAGGCATATCAAGCTACCTGGATGAGGGTGACCAGATACAATGCGCCCCCTTCTTGACGGGTGATCACCGAAGCAGCGCATCAACTAGCCTTCCAATTTGGTCTCAGTGGAACTCGGGAAACGAATAGTTGCCTTCAAACCACCGGCCCTTGATCTGTGAAAACTGATCTCGCCACGCATTTGATCCATAGCGGCGCCTACGATTGAGAGACCCAGGCCGCTGCCTGTCGACTTCCCCGCGACGTCTTTCCCCCGAAAGAAGCGCTCTGTGACACGATGCACCTCAGCTTCATTGATGCCCGACCCTTCATCCTCGATTTCGACAATCGTGTCATCGCCCAATTGCCCAATTGAGCACGTAACAAGCCCTCCGGCGGGCGAATAGCGGATTGCATTATCCATTACGTTTCTTAGCACAACGTAAACGAGATGGTGATGCACGGTCATTTGCGGCTCGCGTTCGGTCAGCGGAAGATCGACCTGAATATTGCGACGGGTGCGCAGGTTCTCCAGATCCGCCCGTACTTCTGCGAGAATTGCCAGAATCGACATGGGCGGGGACGTGCCGCCTGCGTACCCCGCCTCAACTGACAACATCTCGAGAAGCTGGTGGACCAGCCTGTCCGATCTGTCCACGCCCTCGACAATCCGGGTCAATGCTGCATCCCGCATGTCGCCTTCGGTCGCGGCTTGAGCAATTTGAGCCTGCATTTTCAGGCCCGACAATGGAGTCTTGAGTTCGTGAGCGGCGAAGGCGGTAAAATTCTTCTCGCGCTGCTGCGCTTCAGTCACCCGACGGAACAATCCATTCAGAGCAGAAGCCACAGGTGCAATTTCATGGGGGATTCCATCTTCGTCCAAAGGGTGGAGGTCGGTGGCGCGGCGCCCTGCAACGCCCTCGGCAATGTCGCGCAGTGGTGCCAATCCACGCCCCACACTCAGCCATATCAGAGCCGCCAGAATCGGAAGCAATAATGCTGCGGGCAAAATGAGGCCGGCCGCCATGTCATTGATGATCCGGTTGCGGACCTTCATGTTATCGCCAACGAGCACGCGAAGACCTAAGGCCTTGTTTTCGACGGCGTACACCCGCCAGATTTCGTCGCCGACGTGGTTTGTCGCGAAGCCGTCACCATGATTGCTTAGACGAAGCTGAGGAGCATCGGCCGATTGCCCTACGAGCTTGCCGTCAAGTGACCATATCTGACAGGAAAGCTGACGGTGGTATCCCGCCGCGATGATTGGCAAACCGCTATTTTCCATAGCGACTGTGGCCGCCGCAGAGGCGACATTCACCCGACCGTCCACAATCAAAGAATTGACCATGTTTGCGGCCTCACGGAGGCGCGCGTCCAGGACAACTCCCACCTGCGCGCGCGTGCTCGAATAGATCCAAACAGTGGCTGAAAACCATAGCGCGCCCGTCGTCGCGATCAGAATGATGAAGAGTCGCGCGCGGATTGACATCAACTTTGGTCTCGCTGGGGCGCAAGCCGGTACCCGACACCTCGCACGGTCTCGATGAAGTCTGCGCCAAGTTTTGCACGAAGTTTGTGGATATGGACCTCAATAGTGTTGCTCTCCACCTCTTCTTGCCAGCCGTAGAGACGTTCTTCCAGAACACTTTTGGCGAGTATTGTGCCGGGGCGGTCCATTAATGCATGGAGAATTGTGAATTCCCGGCGTGACAAATGGAAGGCCTTGCCTCGCGCCTGTCCATCCATTCGGGCTGGATCGATTGTCACCCCATTCCAGTGAAGGAGCGGCGAAGCCCGCCCTTCAGCGCGTCGGACAATTGCACGTAGCCGGGCGGCAAGCTCCTCCAGATCGAAGGGTTTGCCGAGGTAGTCGTCCGCCCCTGCGTCCAAGCCTGCTATACGGTCAGGGACCTGATCGCGCGCTGTAAGCAACAGGACAGGTATGCAGGAGCCGGACTGGCGCAATGCACGCAAGAGGTCGATGCCAGATCCGTCCGGTAACATTACGTCCAGGACGACCCCATCAAAAGCCGCATCGCTAAGCGCAATGCGCGCGTCATCGCAGTTGCTCACAGCATCCGCAGTAAACCCCTTGAGGCGTAGCCCCACGGTCAGGCCATTCAAGAGCAGGTCGTCGTCCTCGACAATCAGGATTCGCACCGTGGATTTCTTCCCGTGTTGTTTCTTGGGGCTGGATTGCCTCTGTTGCCTTAAGGCTGGCTTAAGGTTCAAGGCCGATCTGAGGCGCCATGATATACATTGCTCACCGCGAATACGCAAAATCCGCCGTCTCCTGGCTGGTTCTGGTCGCCGCCGTTCTTGTCGCACTGCTTCTTGGTATCTCCCAGAGCGTGGCCAGCAGCGGATCGTTCCCTTTGTCCGCTGACCATGCCTTCGCACTGTCTGTAGAGCGAAAAGTAGATGGGAGCGTTTTGCTGACCTGGGATATCGCCCATGGCTATTACCTCTATCGCGATCACTTTTCGCTCAAACCTGCCGACGGAGAGGATATTCCTCTCAAAATTCCGCCGGGCGTCGCAAAGGCTGATCCGACGTTCGGCCCCGCCGAAGTCTTCTATGACCATGTCACCGTGCGGGCTACTGCAGTGGCTGGTGAACTGCTGCAACTGACCTATCAGGGCTGCATGGATCACGGCATCTGTTATCCACCGATAAGGAAGACCATCACACCCGACGGCAAGGTGGTCGCGGTGGTTGCCCAACGTCCCGAACCGCAGTCGGGTGAGATTTGGCAGAATGCTGAAAGTGGCATGGCACCAGCAAGCGGGGGCGACGTTCGACTTGCCTCAGGCCCGGGGACTGACTTAATCGGGAGTCTGCTTTCTCATGGGGGCGTTCCCCTTCTTGTTCTTGGGTTCATGGGCTTCGGACTGCTGCTGGCGTTCACGCCTTGTGTCTTTCCAATGTTTCCAATTGTCCTAGCAATGCTCGGTGGCCAAGGCACGCGCCTGACCGTGTGGCGCAGCACATTGCTTGTCGGCAGCTATGTCCTAGCGATGGCGTCGGCTTTTGCGCTGCTTGGGGTCGTGGCCGCTTGGTCCGGACAGAATCTGCAGGTTGCCTTGCAATCGCCGCTCGCGCTTGGCCTCGTTGCCGCACTCTTCGTCGTCTTGGCGTTGTCGATGTTTGGCCTTTTTGAACTCAGTATGCCGGCTTCAATCGCGCGACGATTGGGCCGCGTTGGAGGGGAGATGGCAGGCTCGATCACCGGAGCGGCGCTACTTGGGTTCACTTCAGCCCTGATCATGGGGCCTTGTGTCACGGCGCCGCTGGCCGGAGCCCTCCTGTACATCGCACAAACCGGGAATGTAGCGATTGGAGCTACTGCGTTGTTTGCACTTGGCTTGGGGCAGGGTCTCCCACTGCTGGTGCTAGGGATACTGGGTCCGCGCGCCCTACCACGTGCCGGCGCCTGGATGGAGCGCACCAAATCGGTGTTTGGGTTTGTCTTTATGGCCAGTGCAGTTTGGCTGATGTCGCGCCTTATCTCGGGCCCGGCCGTGCTTGCATTATGGGCCGTGCTGCTTGTCTGCGCTGGCGTGCTCCTTGGCGGGCTTGACACCCATCAAGACGATAAGGGGCGAGCACGGCATTTATCGCGGGTTCCTGGCCTGTTGGCACTGTTCCTGGGATCGATAATGGGGATTGGAGCTGCGGCTGGCGCCAGTGATCCGCTGCACCCCCTCGCGG
>JAJXZX010000047.1 GCA_021779835.1 Pseudomonadota bacterium
AATCCAGATCCGCGTCGCACTCATCAATCGCTTCAACGCACTCGGCACCGCCGAAATCGTTCGCGTGCCCTGAGCCCAACGGGGAAAGGGGCTGTCATGCCTCAAGCGTGAATTGCGCAACAACGCCTGTCGCGGTCGAAGTCAGCCGGGAACCGACGGTTGGATTTTGGCGGAATGACCGCCTCGATCCCGGCATCAGTCAGCGCATCCCGTAACCAGTTGGCATCAAATGCTCGGTCGGCAAGGAACTGGCCGCAGTTTAGCCCGTCGATCAACGCCGCCGTGCCGCGCAGATCGTGAGCCTTTCCGGGCAGCAGCCGGAAGTTGATCAGATTGCCCAAAGCATCTGTCAGCGCCATGATTTTGCTGGTTATGCCGCCGCGAGAACGCCCAATGGCTTGGCTTTGAGCCCCTCTTTTGCGCCCTGTCCGTGACGGTGGACCTTGACGATTGTGCCGTTCACCATCGCGTATTCAACGTCGGAGTCTTCAGCTACCACTCTGAACATACGATAGTATGCATCTGCCTTGACCCATCTGCGAAACCGTTTGAATACAGTATTCCAGCCCCCGAACTCTGACGGCAGATCGCGCCAGGGACTTCCCGTGCGCACGATCCAAAGAACCGCCTCGACAAAAAGACGAGGGTTAGGCCCGGTGCGACCGGGATCGCATTCTGGGCCAAGACTGTGCGGGGCTATGGTTTCCCATTGGGCGTCGGTCAAAGCGGTGCGTATCAAGGCCGCCTCCCATGTTTGCAGCCTTGAATCACTCAGCGACCAATTTGGGAATCCTCAAACGTCAACACGCCCTAGTCACCTGCATCTAAAGTTCGTGACATAGGCTTTGCTGTGTTTTCTGGCAGAAACGCTTGACGGATGCGAGGATTTCGTCGGCAGATTTGACCCACCGGTAGGGTTTTGGGTTTTCGTTGTGCGCATTGATGAAGGCGGTAATGTCGGCCTCCAGTTCTGCTATTGAGCGATGGACGCCCCGTTGCAGTTGCTTCCGCGTCAGCTCGGCGAACCAGCGCTCCACTTGATTGATCCAACTGGCCGAGGTTGGCGTGAAATGCACATGCCAATGGGGGCGCCGCGCAAGCCAGGCCTTGATCTTGGGGGTCTTGTGGGTGGCATAATTGTCCATCACCAGATGCACCTCCGGCCCGTCCGGCATGGCCGCATCTATCTTCTTGAGAAAGTCCAGGAACTCGGCCGCCCGATGGCGCTTGTAGCATTTTCCGATCACCGCCCCAGTGGCGATGTCGAGTGCTGCAAACAGCGATGTCGTCCCGTGGCGGATGTAAGTGTGAGTTCTGCGCTCGGCGACACCCGGCCCCATTGGTAGCACCGGTTGCTCCCGATCCCGCGCCTGGATCTGGGATTTTTCATCCACGCACAACACAATGGCCCGGTTCGGTGGCGCCATGTAAAGGCCGACGATATCTTGCACCTTGTCGACGAACAGCGGATCTGCCGAGAGCTTGAAGGTCTCCGAACGGTGTGGCTGCAACCCGAACGCATTCCAAATGCGCCGGACCGTGGTATGCGAGAGCCCGCTCCGCGCGGCCATGGTCCGGATCGACCAATGCGTCGCATCCTTTGGTGTGGTTTCCAGCGTGCGCTTGATGATCTCAGCGACCTGTTCGTCCGAGACGGTACGTGGGCGGCCCGCGCGATATTCGTCGGACAGGCCCCCAATACGGTGCTGCGCAAAGCGATTGCGCCATTTGCCAACCGTATGCTCGCTGTGGCCCAAAACAGAGGCTATTTCCTTGTTGGACAAGCCATCCGCACACTTCAAGACTATCCCGCACCGGTCCGACAATGATCGCGCCGCTTTATGCCGGCGCAACTGCGCCTCAAGAAACGCCCGCTCGTCCTCGTTCAGCTCAATTGAAACCGCCGCGCGCCCTCGCATCGTGCTCTCCAAAGGTTGCCCAAAATACATGATGACAACTTCGGTTCCACATGACTAGTAAATTACGCCGTAGATTGAGCGGACCCAAAGGCGATCGCGGCGCCAAATCACTTTACGAAGGCAAGGCGCGTTTTCTTTACCGCCTCGCCCAACCCAATCTTTGCCGATCGGGCGTTCAGCCCTGACGATCTTCCGGCGGAAGCTCGTCAGGGCGCGCCTTACCCCTTCTTAAGACACCGGTTGCCCAGGACTTCGGCGATTTGAACGGCGTTCAGGGCCGCGCCTTTGCGCAGGTTGTCCGAGACGCACCAAAGGTTGATGCCGTTGTCGATGGTCGGGTCCTGACGGATGCGACTGATGTACGTCGCATACTCGCCGACGCATTCGATCGGGGTGATATAGCCGCCGTTTTCGCGTTTATCGATGACCATGATGCCAGGAGCCTCGCGCAGGATGTCGCGGGCTTCGGCCTCGTCGAGATGATCCTCGAACTCGATATTGATCGCCTCGGAGTGGCCGACGAACACCGGCACCCGCACGCAGGTCGCGGTGATCTTGATCGACTTGTCGAGAATCTTCTTCGTCTCGGCGACCATCTTCCATTCTTCCTTGGTCTGACCGTCTTCCATAAAGACGTCGATGTGGGGAATCACGTTGAAGGCGATCTGCTTGGTGAATTTCTTTGGCGGCTTGGAGTCGGTCGGATTGTAGATCGACTTCGTCTGATCCCACAGCTCGTCCATGCCTTCTTTGCCCGCGCCCGACACCGATTGGTAGGTCGAGACAACGACACGCTTGATCCGCGCGCGGTCATGCAGCGGCTTCAGCGCCACCACCATCTGCGCGGTCGAGCAGTTGGGGTTGGCAATAATCATCTTGTTTTTGTATTGATCGACCGCTTCCGGGTTCACTTCCGGCACCACGAGCGGGATTTGCGGGTCGTAACGATAAAGCGAGGAGTTATCGATCACGACGCAGCCCGCCGCAGCCGCCTTGGGCGCATAGATTTTCGTCGCGTCCGAGCCGATGGCGAACAGCGCGATATCCCAGCCGGTGAAATCGAACGTGTCGAGGTCTTTAGTCTTGAGGGTCTTGTCGCCAAAGCTGACTTCGGTGCCGAGAGATTTGCGCGACGCGAGGGCCGCGATTTCATCAACAGGAAACTCGCGCTCGGCGAGGATATTCAGCATTTCGCGGCCCACGTTGCCCGTGGCGCCTGCGACGACGACTTTGTAGCCCATCAAGGCCTCCTTCAGCGTGTCATTAGGACGTTGCCCCTTAGCGCAAAGCGGGGATGCGCGGAAGGGGTTATGCGGCGTTGGGGGCGGGGCTGTCGCCCTTTGGCATCGGATGCAGGGTAAATCGCGGGTCGGCGACGAGAATCGCGTCTACGAATGCCTTTTCCGAGGCGAAATCGTGGGGGACTTGCGCGGCGCTGCGATGGCCGGAGAGCGAGAGGGAGGCGAAGAAGTCGAAGCCGTAGAGGTCGATCCTGGTGGCCTCTGACTGTGCCAGTAGGTCAATGAGCATGAGGCCGGTCGTGGGTTGGTCGGCCAGCCGGTCCCAAAGCGCGCGGATGGCGGGTTGGGGGTGGAGGTAGAAGGGGTGGTGTGTGACGCGGTAGGGCAGGCGTTTGCGTTTGTGCGACATCCACAGCGTCATTGTGGGCGCAAGGCGGGCGTAGGTGGCGGCGTCGAGGCTGGTGGCGAGGGCGAGCCAATCGGTGCGGGTGCCGTGAGACGCGGCGCCGGTGCCGGGGGCGCGGTTGATGCGGATCACCAGATCATGCGCGTCGATCGCTGCGCCAAAAGTGGTTTGCGACAGCGCGCGGGCGTTGCCGACCAGCGCGACGGTTTGATGTTTTAGGTGGGCGAGCAATGCCTCGCGGCTGATCGACAGGGAAGCAAGGGTCGGCTCGTCGCGCAGGGTTCGGGCGATAAGGAAGCGGAGCGGGGTCATGTGAGGAGGCCGCTGTAGATTTTCACCAGCGCCTCGGCCTCGGTCTGGATGGTGTGATGGGCGAGGACGTGGGCGCGCGCAACGGGGCGGGCGGCGGCGAGGCGGGCGGGATCGACGATCCAGCCAGCGATAGCGTCGGTCAGCGCGTCGGCGTCGTCGGGGGGGACGAGCGATCCGGTGGCGGGATCGTCGATCAGCGCCACGAACGCGCCGACGCGGGCGGCGACGGTGGGCACACCGCAGGCCATCGCCTCAAGCGGGGTCAGGCCAAAACCCTCCCAGCGGGCGGGCGCAACGAAGAGGTCGAGCGATTGGTAAAGGCGCACCACGTCCGCCCAAGGGAGTTCACCGAGGAAGCGCACCCGGTCGGCGAGGCCAGCAGCGGTGAGGCGCCCCACAAGGCCATCGTGGAAGGCGCGGTTATCCTCGGTCACGCGGCCGGTGAAGACGATATGCACATCGGGGCGGGAGGGCAGTAGGCGTAGGGCGGCCTCCACCAGCAGATCCACACCCTTTTGCGCGCGGACACGGCCGAAACAGCCAAGGATAGTGCCGTTTTCCGGCAGGTTCAGGCTACGCCGCAACGCTGCGCGGTCTTCTACCGGATGGAAGATCGCAGTATCGACGCCGTGCATGATGACGGTGGCGGGGCGGTCCAGATAGCTGGCGGCTTGCGGCGAGGTCGCGACCAGCGCCTCTTGCTGCGCGATCAGCCAATTGGTGAAGCGTTTATGGTGCCGCTGCGCCGCCGAGGTAAACATCAGGCGCAGCTTGCGTCGCAGGACGTGGCGCAGGATCAGGCCCAGCGCCATCTCGGTATTGCGACGCGCGTGCCAAACGCGCCAACGGTCGCGCGGCAGGGTCAGACACTGAGTGATAGTGATATGCGGCAGCTCGGGCGGAAGGCCGGGGCCGGTGGTGGTGATGCCGATCAGTCGCGCCTGAATCGGGATCAACCGCACCACGGTGGTGGTGACGCCCGACAGCCGGCGCTTGAGGTTGGGGGTAATCACCGCGATCTGCGTCAGGTCGAGTTGCGTCATGATCCGGGGTTCGCCTGCCGCTTGCATGGAGTTGCCCTCGGGATAGCGAGGCGGGGGGTGATTGTCAAAAGCGCCTAATCCGTGCGGTCTGCGCTGAAAGCGTAAAGCACCAGCGCCACCGCGACAAAGATGGCGAAAAACAGGTAGATCTCGGCGTAGGGGGCGGCGGCGGGAGGCACGGCAACGGCGGCGTGTATGTATCCGGTCACCACCTGCATGATGCCTGTGCCGCCAATGCCGACGAGGGTAAGCAATGTCACGCCGCGACCGACCAGATGCGGCGGGAAGAACCCGCGGCCATGCGACATCACGGCAGGATAGGAGGCTCCGGTAAAGCCGAGCGCCGCGAGGAGTAGCGCGGTGGTCCAGACGCCCGCCTGCGGTAGCAGCCAAAGCGCGAAGAGGCAGATCATCGCCAGAATGTTGCCGACGAAAACCACCCATTTTCTGGTGTGAAAGAGACGATCCAACGGCCCGTAGGCGAATGATCCCGCCACCATGGCGAGGCCCATCAGCAGGCTGACTCGACCGATGCCGGTGGCGCCAAGGCCGTAGACGTCGTGCAGATGCGGGCCGACCCAGAGGCCGCGGATATCGGCGGCAGGGGCATAACCCGCCACCATCATCGGCGCGATGAACCAAAGGGAGGGTTCTCGGAAAAGGGCAAAAACAGAGCCCTTTATTTGGGCGTGATGCGGCAGGCGCTCTGGGTCATGGATGAAGCGCGCCAGTGCCGCGGCCGTGGCGAGCGTCAGGATACCGACGCCGACCACGGTGGGGCGCCAGCCGAAATCCGCGACGCAATAGGCCAAGGGCACCGTGCCCGCGATATTGCCGAACGAGCCGAAGCCGAGCGTTGCGCCCGCCAAGGTGCCGAACATCGCCGGGGGAAACTCACGCGCGTAGATGTAATAGGCCGCGACGAGGACCGGCGCGCAGCCCGCCCCGATCAGGATCATCGCCAGCGTGATGGTGCCGGGCCCCTGTGCTGCCGCGAAAAGGAACGCGCCGCCTCCGCCGAGCACAGCAAGCGGCACCGCTGCGGTCAAACGCGGGCCGATGTGATCTAGCGCCCAGCCGATAGGTATCTGGCTAAGCGCGAAGGCGACAAACCACAGGCCGGAAGCGCGGGCGAGATCCTCTGGCGTCGCGCCGATGTCGGCGGCGAGGTAGGGGGTCATCACGGCGAGGAAGGCGCGGTAGAACTGGCTAAGGACATAGCCGAGGACGAGGAAAATAAGGCCTTTGCGCATAGTGTCATCCCGCTATGATCGCCGCACCTTGGCCGAGGCTTGGGGCAAGGGCAATGCCTGCGTCATGCGGGCGTGCCTGTGGCGTGTGGTGCCGTGAGTATTTTTGCCAAGAAGAAATGAAGGCGACGCACCCTTCGTCTGGCGCTCGGGGAATGGTAGGGTCGGGGAAACGCGGGGGGCGGGCAGGATGATTGACAAGCTGGAGATGTTCATTGCGCTGGCCCGCGAGCAGCATTTTGGCAAGGCGGCCGAGGCCTGTGGCGTGACGCAGCCGACGTTGTCGGTGGCGATCCGGCAACTTGAGGAGCAGCTGGGTGTGATGCTGGTTTGGCGCGGCTCTCGGTTCGGGGGGCTGACGCCGGAGGGCAATCGCGTGCTGGACTGGGCGCGGCAGATCGTGGGCGACACGCGCACGATGCGCGAAGAGATGCGGGCGGCGCGGCAGGGGCTATCGGGGCGGCTGAAGTTGGCCGTAATCCCAACGGCGCTGACGTTCGCCTCGCAATTGACGATGCGGTTTGGCGAAATGCACCCAAATGTCCGGTTTACCATCCTGTCGCGGACCTCGATCGAGATCTTGGCAATGCTGGAGAATTTGGAGATTGAGGCGGGGATTTCGTATCTGGATAACGAGCCTTTGGGGCGGGTTTCCACCATACCGCTGTACCGGGAGCGCTATACGCTGGTGTGCGCGCCGGGGCATGTGATGGTGGAGCGGAACTCTGTCGGGTGGGCGGAGATGGAAAACCTTGCGCTGTGTCTTTTGACGCCGGATATGCAGAACCGGCGAATCATTAACCAACATTTGGCCGGCGCGGGCGTCACGACGGGACCGACGGTGGAGTCGAATTCGACCGTGGTAATGATCGCGCATGTGGTGAGCGGCCATTGGGCGACGATCTTACCCACTAAGCTGGCCGAGTTCCATGTGCGCGGCAAGAAGCTGCGGGCGATTCCGATCGACACGCCGGAGGTCGAGCATGAGGTTGGCCTGATCGCGCCTTACCGCGAGCCGCATACCCCGGTGCTGGCGGCGCTTATGCAGGAAGCGCGGGCGATTTCGGAGGCGTGAGAGATTGATAGTTTTTCTCTATCGACTAACGAAACGGCGATATTGATTTATCGAGTGACCCGGCGCAGAAGGCATGCCTGCGCAGGGAGTGGAGAAAATAATGGCACCAGCTTTGTCCGCCGAGGCGGTCTTGAATCGCACCGATGACATCGTCACGGAGCAAGCCGGGCTCGAGGGGCCGTTGTTACCGATCCTGCATGCGGTGCAGGCAGCGTTTGGCTATGTGCCGCAAGAAACTCTGCCGCTGATTGCTGACCGGCTGAACATCAGCCGCGCCGAGGTGCATGGTGTGGTTTCGTTCTATCACGATTTCCGCGAGGCGCCGGCGGGCAAGCATGTGGTCAAGCTATGCCGGGCCGAGGCCTGTCAGGCGCAGGGCGCGGATGCCCTGGCGGATCATGCCAAGGCGCGGCTGGGCGTTGATTTTCACGGCACCGCCAAGGACGTGACGCTGGAGCCCGTATTTTGCCTTGGGCTGTGCGCGTGCGGGCCGGCGGCGCTGGTCGATGGCCGCGTGGTGGGGCGGCTTGATGCGGCGCGGTTGGATGAAATTCTCGCGGGGTTCGGGGCATGAAGATTTACGTTCCAAGAGACGCGGCTGCCAAGGCGCTGGGCGCGGATGCGGTGGCGGCGGAAATCACTGAACAAGCGAAATCGCGCGGGATCGACGTGACGCTGGTGCGCAACGGATCGCGTGGGATGGTCTGGTTGGAGCCTTTGGTGGAGGCTGAGACCCCCGCCGGGCGCATGGCCTTTGGGCCGGTGACGGTTGCAGATGTGGCCGCGCTGTTCGACGCTGGGTTTGGCGCGCATCCGCTGGCGCTGGGCGAGACAGACAAGATCGACTGGATGGCGCGGCAGACGCGCCTGACCTTCGCGCGTTGTGGTGTGATAGACCCGCTTTCGGTCGCGGATTACGAGGCGCACGGTGGGCTGGCTGGCCTGCGTCGCGCGCTGTCGATGACGAGCGCCGAGATCGTTAAGGAAACGACCGACTCAGGCCTGCGCGGGCGTGGCGGCGCGGGGTTCCCGACGGGGATCAAGTGGAAAACGGTGGCCGACGCCAAGGCCGATCAGAAGTATATCGTCTGCAATGCGGATGAGGGTGACAGCGCTACATTTGCCGACCGGATGATCATGGAGGGGGATCCTCTAACCCTGATCGAGGGGATGGCGATTGCCGGGATCGGCGTCGGCGCGACGAAAGGGTATGTCTATATCCGCTCGGAATATCCCGACGCGATCGAGGTGATGCAGGCGGCGATTGGCGTGGCGCGAGAGGCCGCGGTGCTGGGCACATCGGTTCTGGGATCTGGCCGCGCGTTTGACATGGAGGTGCGCGTCGGTGCGGGCGCCTATGTCTGTGGCGAGGAGACCTCGCTGCTGAATTCGCTGGAAGGCAAGCGCGGCGTGGTGCGGGCGAAGCCGCCACTTCCAGCGCTGGAAGGATTCTTGGGCAAGCCGACCGTGGTGAACAACGTGATCTCTCTCGCCACCGTTCCGGTGATTTTCGAGAAGGGGGCGGCTTTCTACAAAGACTTCGGCCTCGGGCGGTCGCGCGGCACGATTCCACTGCAAATCGCGGGGAACGTGAAGCATGGCGGGCTGTTTGAATGCGCCTTCGGCCAGACACTGGGCGAGATCGTCGATGGGATCGGCGGCGGCACCGCCTCTGGCCGTCCGGTGAAGGCGGTGCAGGTCGGTGGGCCGCTGGGCGCCTATTTCCCGCGCGCGCTGTTTGACACACCGTTCGGCTATGAAGAGTTCGCAGGCAAGGATGGCTTGATCGGCCACGCCGGGCTTACCGTGTTCGACGACAGTGCGGATATGCTGAAACAGGCTCGTTTTGCGATGGAGTTCTGCGCGATCGAGTCCTGTGGGAAATGCACGCCCTGCCGGATCGGCGCCGTGCGAGGCGTGGAAACGGTGGACCGGATCGCGCGCGGGGACGCAGATGCGATCCCGATTTTGACCGACTTGTGCAATACTATGAAAATGGGCTCTCTCTGCGCGTTGGGGGGCTTTACCCCCTACCCGGTGATGAGCGCCCTTACCCATTTCCCGGATGATTTCCGGGTGGCTCATCAGGAGGCCGCAGAATGAAAGATTTCATCCTTCCCGATGCCGACTACGGCACCCCGGCGTCGAAAGCGAAAGAGATGGTGACACTGACCGTTGACGGGTTTGAAGTCACTGTTCCAGCCGGAACCTCGATCATGCGCGCGGCGAAAGAGGCGGGGATTTCGGTTCCCAAGCTGTGCGCGACCGATAGCGTGGACGCGTTTGGGTCGTGCCGCTTGTGTCTGGTCGAGATTGAGGGACGCAATGGAACGCCCGCATCCTGCACGACGCCGGTGGCGCCGGGGATCGTGGTGCATACGCAGACGGGCAAGCTGAAACAGATCCGCAAGGGGGTGATGGAGCTATACATCTCTGACCACCCGCTGGACTGTCTGACCTGCGCAGCAAATGGCGATTGTGAGTTGCAGGATATGGCGGGGGCGGTGGGCCTGCGCGATGTGCGGTATGAAGCGATCGACACGCATTTCAAGGCCAAGGACACCTCTGGTGAGGCGAACCTGAACTGGCTGCCGAAGGACGATAGCAACCCGTATTTCAGCTATGATCCCTCGAAGTGCATCGTGTGTTCGCGGTGTGTCAGAGCCTGCGAAGAGGTGCAGGGAACGTTTGCATTGACCATCCAGGGGCGTGGCTTTGATAGCCGCGTTTCGGCGGGGACGCTGGATGATAATTTCCTGTCGTCGGAATGCGTCAGCTGTGGTGCCTGTGTGCAGGCCTGCCCGACGGCGACGCTGACCGAAAAGTCGGTGATCGAGATCGGCACGCCGGAGCGTTCGGTGATTACGACCTGCGCCTATTGCGGGGTTGGCTGTTCGTTCAAGGCCGAAATGCGCGGCGACGAATTGGTGCGCATGGTGCCCTACAAGAACGGCAAGGCGAACCGGGGGCACTCGTGCGTCAAGGGGCGGTTTGCCTATGGCTATGCCAACCATCAGGACCGCATTCTGAAGCCGATGATCCGCGAGCGGATTGAAGATGCGTGGCGGGAAGTGTCGTGGGATGAGGCGCTGCGGTTTGCCTCTGACCGGCTGCGCGGGTTGCAGGCGAAGCACGGTAAGGACTCGATCGGGGTTATCACCTCGTCGCGCTGCACCAACGAAGAGACATATCTGGTGCAAAAGCTGACGCGGGCGGTGTTTGGCAACAACAACACCGACACCTGCGCGCGGGTGTGCCATTCGCCGACGGGCTACGGCCTGGGCCAGACCTTTGGCACCAGCGCGGGCACGCAGGATTTCGACTCGGTAGAGCAGACGGATGTGGTGATCCTGATCGGGGCGAACCCGACGGACGGGCACCCGGTGTTCGCGAGCCGGTTGAAGAAGCGGTTGCGCAAGGGCGCCAAGCTGATCGTGGTTGATCCGCGGCGGATTGATTTGGTGAAATCGGCGCACATCAAGGCGTCGCACCATCTGGCGCTGCGTCCGGGGACCAACGTGGCGGTCGTGACGGCGCTGGCGCATACCATCGTGACCGAAGGCCTGATGAATGAAGAGTTCATTCGCACGCGCTGCGATTGGGACGAGTTCATGGATTATGCCGAGTTCGTCAGCCAGGAGAAGCACAGCCCCGAGGCTACCGAAAAGCTGACTGGTGTGCCGGCGGCAGAGCTTCGGGCGGCGGCGCGGCTGTTTGCGCGCGGCGGCAACGGCGCGATTTACTATGGGCTGGGCGTGACAGAGCATTCCCAAGGCTCGACCACCGTGATCGGCATTGCCAACCTTGCCATGCTGACCGGGAATATCGGGCGGCCGGGCGTGGGCGTGAACCCGCTGCGCGGGCAGAACAACGTGCAAGGCTCGTGCGACATGGGTTCGTTCCCGCACGAGTTGCCGGGCTATCGCCATGTGAAGAATGACGATGTTCGGGCAATATTCGAGACGCTTTGGGGCGTTGAGATTTCCAACGAGCCGGGTCTGCGCATCCCCAACATGCTGGATGCAGCGGTCGATGGGACGTTCAAGGGGCTGTATTGTCAGGGTGAGGACATCCTGCAATCCGACCCCGACACGCACCACGTCGCGGCGGGTCTTGCCGCGATGGAATGCGTCATTGTTCACGACCTTTTCCTGAACGAAACCGCGAACTACGCGCATGTGTTCCTGCCGGGCTCGACCTTCCTCGAGAAGGACGGCACCTTCACCAACGCCGAGCGTCGCATCAACATGGTGCGCCGGGTGATGGCGCCGAAGAACGGCTATGCGGACTGGGAAGTGACACAAATGCTGGCGAATGCGATGGGCGGGGGCTGGAACTATACCCATCCCAGCCAGATCATGGCGGAAATCGCCGCGACGACGCCGAGCTTCGCTGGCGTGACCTATGAGAAGATCGAGACGCTGGGTTCGGTGCAGTGGCCCTGCAACGACAAGGCGCCTGAAGGCACGCCGTTGATGCACGTCGATGCCTTCGTGCGCGGCAAGGGGCACTTTATCAACACGGAATATGTGGCAACGGACGAGAAGACCGGACCACGCTTTCCGCTGTTGCTGACCACTGGGCGCATCCTGAGCCAGTATAACGTGGGCGCGCAAACCCGGCGCACCGAGAACACCGCGTGGCACCCGGAGGATCTGCTGGAGATTCACCCGCATGATGCTGAAGTGCGCGGCGTGAAGGATGGCGATTTCGTGCGGCTGGCCTCGCGGTCCGGCGACACCAGCCTGCGGGCGCGTATCACGGATCGTGTCTCACCCGGCGTGGTTTACACCACGTTCCACCATCCGACGACGCAGGCTAACGTCATCACCACCGACTATTCCGACTGGGCAACCAACTGCCCGGAATACAAGGTGACAGCAGTGCAGGTCAGCCCGTCGAATGGGCCCTCGGACTGGCAACAGGAATACGACGCACAGGCCGAAATGGCGCGCCGTGTCCTGCCTGCGGCGGAGTAGTCCATGAGGCGGATGGTAAGCACCCCCTGCCTGACCGTCCGTTCCGGCGCGGCGCATCGCGGTATGCGTGCGCTGCCGGAGGAAATGCCCGTGGCGGTGGTCTATAACGGCTCTACCCATGCCGTAATGATGGCGACGCCCGACGATCTGGAAGACTTCGCGCTTGGCTTTTCGCTAAGCGAGCACGTCATCGACAGCCCCGCTCAGATTGAGCGGCTGGAGATTGTCGAGCAGGAAGCCGGCATCGAACTGCGGCTTTGGCTGACCGAGGAGCGCGCGCAGGCGATGGTGTCGCGGCGGCGGATGATGGCGGGGCCGGTGGGTTGTGGCCTGTGCGGCATCGACAGTTTGGAAGAGGCGCTGCGGCCGATCACACCGGTGGGTGACAGCGCTCTGCGCCTGTGCGCCACCGATATTGGCCGCGCAGCAGAGGCGTTGCGCGCGGCGCAACCCTTGCATGACCAGACGCGCGGCGTTCATGCGGCGGGCTTTTTCGTGCCGGAACAGGGCCTATTGCTGGCGCGCGAGGATGTCGGGCGGCACAATGCGCTGGATAAGCTGATTGGCGCGATGGCGCAGAGCGGGCTGGATGCGCGGCGCGGCGCGATTGTGCTGACAAGCCGCGTTTCGGTCGAGATGGTGCAGAAGTGCGCCGTGGCCGGGGCGCCGGTGCTGATCGCGGCCTCGGCACCGACTGCTCATGCGGTGCGTCTGGCCGAAGGGGCGGGGATCACGGTGGTGGCGCTGGTGCGCGACGACGGGTTCAGCGTCTTTACCCATCAAACACGGATTGAAATTGGAGGGGCCAAGGATGTCGCCTGAGAAACTGATCTATATGGCGAACCAGATCGCCACGTTCTTTCACTCGCAGCCAGAAGCGGAGCGGGTGACGCGGGTGACGGCGCATATCAAGGATTTCTGGGAACCACGAATGCGCAAGCAGCTGTTCGAGATTGTCGATGCAGGCACCAAGGGGATTGATCCGCTGGTGTTGGCTGCGGCAGAGCGTCTGAAAGCGGCCTGAACGCGCATTCGGATGCGGTGTCGGTAAAGAGAATGCGGTCACGCGTTAGACGTGTGGGAGCTACTCCCAGATCTTTGGGCAGATTTCCGGCTGATTTAAGCCACTGCCTGCACCTGCTGATCGGTTTGGGTTGCGTTGAAGTAGACCACGGCGGGTGGTTGTCCGCCATGGGCGGGGTGGGGCCGCTGGTGGTTGTAAAAGGTGATCCAGCGTCCGTCTCCGGCCTTGGCCTGTAACCCGGTTTCCCAAGCGTGCAGGTAGACGCATTCATACTTCAGGGACCGCCAAAGGCGCTCGATGAAGATGTTGTCCAGATACCGGGCTTTGCCATCCATCGAGATCTTGATTTGGGCCCGCTTCAATCGGTCGGTCCAGGCGAACGACGTGAACTGCGACCCCTGATCCGCATTCATGATTTCGGGCAGCCCGAGCGCTGTAAGCGTTCGCTGTGGGCCACAGCCGCGTCAGCTTGACGTCTTAAAGTTCCACGGCAGCAGATCGTCGAGGCGGCTTTGTGGATGACCGATAGCGAGCGCGGTCAGGGTGGCCTTGAGATAGGCGAAGGGCTCGATGTCGTTGATCTTGCAGGTTTCGATCAGCGATGCGATGCGGCGCCAGGCGCAGCCGCCTTCGTCGTGGCCGGCGAAGAGCGCATTTTTGCGATTGAGGGCGATGGGGCGGATCAGGTTTTCGACCCTATTGCTGTCGATCTCCACGCGACCGTCGGTCAGGAAGGTTTGCAACCCGTCCCGGTGGTTATGGATGTAGGTCAGCTTTTCGCCCAGCCGGGATTTGGCGGAGATCTTGCGGCGCTGCGCCTGCAGCCAGTCGCCGAAGGCGGTCACCAACGGCGCACTGCGGGCTTGGCGGGCGGACAGGCGCTGACCTGGCGAGACGCCGCGGATATCGGCCTCGATGGCATAGAATTCGGCGATGCGGCGCAGGCCCTCGGCGGCGATCTCGGAGCCGTCGCGGTCGAAGATTTCCTTGAGTTTGCGCCTTGCATGCGCCCATCAATGCGCCACCCGAATGGGCGCGCCGCCCTTGCGCGAGGGCTTGGTCAGCCGATTGTAGCCGGTGTAGCCGTCCACCTGCAGGATGCCATCGAAGCCGGTCAGGAAGGTTTCGGCATTCTCGCCCGCGCGACCGGGGGCGTAGAAGTAGACGACGCCGGGCGGGTCCTCGCCGCCCCAGGGCCGGTCATCGCGGGCCAGCGCCCAGAGATATCCGGTCTTTGTCGTCCCGCGCCCCGGGTCCAGCACGGGGGCAGTGGTTTCGTCTGTTACCCGGCAGGCGCATGCAAAGCATGCTGCCGAGAGGGCATGAACAGCTTGGATGAACGCTTCAGGTGGTCGGCCAGCCGATCCACCACGGGCTTCAGGTGGAACGCGGCCTTGCCCACCCAATCCGCCAGAACGGCACGGTGCAAATCAAGGCCCGCCCGCGCCAGGATCTGGCTCTGCCGATACAACGGCAGATGGTCCGCGTATTTGCCGACCAAGATGTGGTCGAGCGTCGCCTCGGTCGGCAGGCCGCCGATGATCAGGTGGCTGGGCGCCGGTGCCTGAGTGACGCCGTCGGTGCAGGCCCGGCAGGCATATTTCGGCCGCACGGTGACGATGACGCGCAACTGGGCGGGAACGATGTCCAGCCGTTCTGTGCGGTCTTCGCCGATCTTGTGCATGATGCCGCAGCCGCAAGGGCAGATCAGGCTGGCGGGCTCGATGATTTCCTCGATGCGCGGAAGCGCGGCTGGCGGATTGCCAATGGTCCGCTTCGGCGCGGGTTTGGCCGCGCCATCGCCCGCTTTGGCGGCCCGCGTTTCCTTTTCTGCCTCAACCTCGGCCAGCGCGATGGACAAGTCCTCGAACGCGATCTGCCGTTCATCCTCAGAGAGCTTTTCTGACCGCTTGCCATGCAGGGCGTGGTTCAACTCGGCGATCAGATGCTCCTGCCGCCGGGTGATTTCCGTCAGCGCCGCCACCGTTTCCATCAACGCCAGCACCGCTGCACGTTGCGCGGTAGGAATGGCGGAAAGGTCGATGGCGGGGGCGATCTGCATGGGCTGGAACTACCATAAAACCCCAGCAAAAACCCGCAAAACCAAGCGGCTGATTCACTCTGCCGCAGCCGGTGGGCGGACCTCCAGCGCCTTGACCTTGCGCCAATCCAGCCCGGCAAACAGCGCCTCGAACTGGGCATGGTTCAGCGCCATCATCCCGTCCGTGATGGCGGGCCGTCAGCCGGCGCTTACCTTCCAGCCGCTTGTTGGCCATCACCAAGCCAGTGCCGTCCCAGTAAAGCAGTTTCAGCCTGTCCGCCTTGCGCGAGCGGAACACAAACACCGTGCCGGTGAACGGATCCTTGCGCAGCACCGATGACACCAGCGCTGCCAACCCGTCATGCCCCTTGCGGAAGTCGATGGGCTTTGTCGCGACCATGATCCGAACCCGGTTCGACGGGAACATCATGACGAGGGCCCGATCGCCCGCACGATCGCGGCAATTCTTGTGGCTGTCGTGGCACCATCCAGCCGGATCGTCACTTGCCCGACGGCAATCTCGATTGGTCCCAAGAACTGCGCATCTGGCTTGCTCAGCTGATCTGAACGCACCGGCAGAGGGGGCACATTCCCCTCCGACAGCACCATCGGCGCGAAATAGAAGCCACCGTCCGCCATCACAGGCAAAACTAACCTCCCATCACGCGCCCGACCACGCCACTCCGACAAATGGTTCGCCCGAAGTCCATACCGCGCCGCAACCGCGTTTGCCGTCACACCAGGCTTCAGGCTTTCCGCAACGATCTGCGCCTTGACCTCATCAGGCCACCGTTTCTGGCCATTGGCCCGTATCTCCACCCCGTAGTCCCTGAGAAACTCCACCGTAGTCGCCATCGCGAAACTCCCGCGCCAATCTCCATCAGGAGCGGACTCGCAGGTCAGGCGAAAACTAGGAAGGTGGGGGCCAGGAAACGCTTACGGCGCGCTTGTGGATGGCCTCGTTCAGCGCCTCGAGGTAGAAGTCAGCCTCTAACGTGTTGGAGATGCGCCAGGCCAGCACCTTGCGGGTGAACCAGTCCATGATGGCGACGAGATAGAGGAAGCCCTTGCGCATCGGCAGGTAGGTGATGTCGGCGCACCAGACCTGATTGGGCCGGTTGATCTGCAGCCCGCACAGCAGGTAGGGGTAGGTCTTGTGCCCCTTCGCAGGCTTGCTCGTGTTGGGCTTCTGGTACCCTCTCGGCGTTTGCTTCGCAAAAGCCTGCCGGGCAACGGATCGGCATCAACCGCATAAGGCGCATCAGACGCCCCTAAGTTCATCAGTTAATCGCGTAAGCGATTGATATTGTTATGACCAGATGGCCAAAAATGTGACAACAGCGCCTGTCAGGCGGGTTTTGGCAGGTTCAGGACGTCAAAGAGGTCGAGTTGCTCTG
>JAJXZX010000048.1 GCA_021779835.1 Pseudomonadota bacterium
TTCGAAGCTCTAGACGTCTCAAAGCCTGCTTGAACCGCCTGTTGTTGTGGCAATTCCGGAAATCGCTACAAGTGAATTCAATCACTTAACCGATTTGCTGTTGAACTTCTGGTCTGGGTGGCGAAGGGCCCGAACCGATCAGAGACGTGGGTATCAGTTGAGGCGATAGGCAGGAAGCACGCACTGGCCCTCGACATCCATGTAAAGCGCGTCGCGCAGGGGCCTTCATCAGGTGAAGTCGCACTCGCGAACTGCCTGTTCGGGCTGGCCGATTATGAAATGGGCAGAGCAGCGAATGCAATGATCCCCTTTTACAAACCCAGAGACGACCGCCTGTCAGTCATGCTCTCGGACAGGGACGGTAAACCAGAACGTCGTTTTGCCGCCTTGAATGCTGTCAAAACCAATTGTACCCCCGGTTTGCTCCACGATCTGCCTCGTGATGTTGAGGCCGAGACCCGTTCCGCCCCTGGAACGGGTCGCAGAAGACGCGGCTTGGGAGAAGGGCTTGAATATCTGGTCGCGAAACGCGTCCGGGATGCCTTCGCCTACATTGGCAACCGACACGCGGACTCCTTTTGTATGCCCTTCGACAGTTACGTCGATTGTACTGCCGTGTTCAGCGAACTTTGCCGCATTTGTGAGGAGGTTCGTCATCACTTGCTGAAATCGTTTTGGATCGAAAAAGGCCGTCAGGGATCGATCCGGACACTCGATATGGAATCGGACTCCAAATTTGTCGGCGGAGGGTGTGTTGGCCAAAACCGCCTCGTCGACCGCCCCGGCGATCTGGTGTCGGGACAAGGCGAACCGCATTTTCCCGACCGAGAATTTTTCGAAATCCAGAATGTCATTGACTAGGGCATGCAGGCGTCTGCCATTCTCCTGCGCGATGTACAGCAACCTCTGTGCCGGATCCGAGAAAGTTTCGGCATGCATTGACGACAAGAGTGTCAACGAACCGAGTACTGATGTCAGCGGCGTCCGTAACTCATGGCTGACTGTTGCCACGAACTCGGTTTTGAGTTCACCAAGCCGCCGCTGTTCGGTGATGTCGACGATCTCCAAAATGAAGTGGTCTGGATGGCCTTCGGCGTCGCTCACCATGCCGACGCTCATTAGCCCCCATATGACAGCACCAGACGAAACGATGTAGCGTTTCTCAATCTGATAGGCCGGGATACTGCCTGCCTTCAGCAAGGCAAGCCTGGAAAGGTCCTCACTCAAATCGTCGGGATGGGTAAGCGTCTGGAAGTCTGTTTTCAACAGCTCTTCTTCGGAGTACCCGAACAGCTTGCAGAGGGCCGGATTTGCGCGCTGCCACGTGCCGTCAAGATCGACGATCGCCTTGCCGACGGTCGCATTGTCGAAGGCTGACTTGAACTGCTCGACACTCCTGTAAAGCGCATTCTCTGTTGTCTTGCGTTCTGTGATGTCAGTCATAGCCCCGATCAGGCGTGTAATACGGCCAACGGCATCCCTTTTGGCGATTGCCACGTCCGCTCGCATCCAGCGCCACTGCGATCCGGCCTTGGATCGAAACCGATATTCGCAGGTAGCCCGCTCGCTGATGTCCTCTTGGCAGATCCGCACAGGCTCCAGCGCTGCGTGGAGATCGTCTGGGTGAACGCGTGCGCGCCACGCCTGCTGCACGTCGATTCCATCGGAGTCGTCAAGTTCCAGTAGTTCGCGCCAGATGTCGGAGACGATCACGGTATCTGCGACCGGATTATACTCGAAGACCCCAATGCGCGCGCCCTTGATTGCGCTGTTAGCACGCTCCAGTTCGTCCTTTGACAATTGGTCCGAAACCAACTCTTCCGAGATGTCGCGCAAGACCAGCGCATGCAGAAGGCCGCGCTCCCCATCGCTCCAGGCCGTTACATGAATCTCGAGCGGGATAGCATTGCCACCACGCTTCTGGCCGATCATCCCCTTGATGACTGCATCCATGGCAGGTGGTGTAATAAGGGCGTTTAATTTCGCCACCGAAGCGATCGGCAAAACATTGAAGACAAGTCGTCCCATCAGGCCGTCGTCACCGTAGCCGAACAGGCTATTAGTCGCACGATTGCAGTGAACGATCATGCCATCCGGCCCGACGATCATCAGCGGGACCTGCATGTGCTTGAAAGCATCAATGATCGGCAAGTCGTTTCTCCTAACCACTTATCCGCAAGCACTCTTAAGCTCGCTTAATCGCAGTCATTTTTGCAAGCAGTTTCTCTGCGCTTCCGGAGGTTGGATGGCCGGAAGTCGCGTTTGATGGTTGATGGCCTTGCAAGATAGAAACGCGTGGGCCTCAAGACGCGCGCCAAGGTAACGTTTGCCGGGTGCAAGGCCGTTTTTCGCGGTCAACACTTTGGCCGCGCATGATAGGTCTTCGCGGTGGAGCCTTAGAATGTTGAAGACGCACTCCGCTGATTCAGCGGCTGCAACCTTCAACGTGACTAAGGATGATCGCTATGGAGAAGAGTAAAGTATCCGACCCCGTGCGGGTCGCACTAACGGAGGTCAGCCAGTGACGGCTGGTTGACGCTTAGTCGTCGCCCCAGTGCGCACGCTGCCCTATCAGGCCGCCCAGGCGCAGCTGAAGCGGATAAATAGGTGGTCATTGTTGCGGAATGGGGAGGATCTGCCGTGCGAAACAATACATGCAAAATATATAATATATTTGTATATACTTTGCCTGCACTTTTCATAATCTCTCGCCCGCAGTGGCCGAAGAGCCGCCGATCGGCAGGAAGGCGTTCTGATGACGGGGGATCGTGGTCGTGATTTCGGTGCCCAGGTGCTTTCTAGCAGGGGGACTGTGCGCCGGATGAATTCATTTTTCGTTAATTCATGGACTGATAGCACACGGTTACGCCGTCTTCTCCTGAACGCCGCAGAACGCTGATGGTGTCCTCACTTGGCGCTGACGGCAATGTATTGGCTGACTGCCCGGAGCGGCTCCGCGCCGGGAGGAAAGGCGCGAAAACCATTTGCCAGGCACTTGCATGTCTTGTCTTGGTGTTCACATTCAGTGCCTTTTCCAGCGCCGGAATGGCCCAGGACCTTTCCATTGGTGTTTTGGCCCCCTTGGGCACCAAGGAAGCCGTCGCCCGCTGGCAGCCGACGGTGGATTTTCTGAACGCGCGAATCAAGGAAGCCACATTCAAGCTGGTTGCCTACACTGACCCCGGCGCGATGGCGAAGGCTGCGCGCACTGGCGCCTTCCAGTATGCCATCACCAACCCGGCCTCCTACGTCGAGATGGAGGTGGACGCCGGGGCAACCAAACACCTGTCCCTTGTCAATGAGTGGAAGGGTCAGCCGTTGATACGCTTCGGCTCAGTCATCTTCACCCGCAAGGATGAGGGCGATGTGCTGACCCTTCAGGATCTGCGCGGAAAAAGCCTGATGGCGGTCGGAGAACATGCCTTCGGCGGCTGGGAGATCGTACGCCAAGAATTCCTGCAGCAAGACCTGCAACCGGATACCTATTTGGGCAGTCTCTCCTTCGCGAATTTCAGTCAGCCTGCGGTGGTTCGGGCGGTGCGAGACGGTAAAGTCGATGCGGGTGTGGTGCGCACGGGTGTGCTGGAGCAGATGGCCGCGGATCTGGAGATTAACCTGAACGATTTCCACGTTGTCGCGCCGCGCGTGGATGTTGGGTTTCCGTTGCTGCATTCGACGGAGCTCTACCCGGAATGGTATTTTGCCGCTCTTCCAAGTGCTCCGGACGATTTGACCGGGGCGATCATCAATGACCTGCTCGCCATTGATCCTCAAAGTGCTCCGGCCCAGCAGGGAGCTTATTATGGTTGGTGCCTGCCCCTCAGCGACCAGCCTGTGCACTTGCTTCTGAAGGCGCTGCACGTGCCACCCTACCGGAATTTTGGTGGCTTGACGTTCTGGCAGGTTGTGATGACCCGTGGCGACCGTCTTATCGCTGTGCTCATTGGTCTGGCAGCCCTGATTGCAACGCTTCTCCTCGCCCTGCGGCGCATTCGCCGACTTGCGGCGGAGCGTGCCGACGTCATCCGGGCGCGCGAGAGTGAACTGAACTTCCGCACACGCGCGCGCGATCAACATGCGATTGTGAGCATCACCGACAGCCAAGGCGTCATTACTTGGGTCAACGATAAATTTGTCGAAATCAGTGGTTACTCCCGCGAGGAACTGTTGGGGGAAACCCATCGGATCTTGAAATCCGGGGCGCACGATGCCGCGTTTTACGACGACATGTGGAGCACCCTCACGAGCGGGCGGGCTTGGCACGGCGAAATCCAGGACCGGCGCAAGGACGGCACCTTCTACTGGGTACAGAGCACGATCGTTCCGCATCTCGATGACACGGGCAAGCCCTTCGAGTATATTGCGATGCGTACCGACATCACAGAGGCCAAGCTCGCGCAGACGCAGCTGCAGCTTAAGCAGTTCTTCAACTTGGTTCGCGATGAAGTCTACATGTTCCTGCCGGACACGTTTGAGGTCTCGTACTCCAACATGGCTGCACAGAAAGTGCTCGGGCTGACGGCGGCGGAGATCGACGGCCGGTCCATAGTGGAGGTCATCCCAAACCTAAGCACGGACCAACGTCGCGATGACCTGCATGCCTTGGCCGACGGGACGCGGGACGCCATCCTGTGCGAGATGGAGCGGACCCACGGCGATGGCAGCATCGCCTGGCTGGAATGCAATATCCAGTTCGTCCGACCCGAAGGGATTTCACCACGCTATGTTGCCACGATCCGCAATATATCAAAGCGGAAGCAAGCCGAGGCAACGGCGCGTCAGCTCGGCGCCACGCTCGATCACATTCCGGACCAGATCTTCATGTTCTGGCCGGAGACGAAGAGGTTCTTCTATGCCAATGAAACGGCAAAACGCAGACTCGGCCTGTCCGACGCGCAGCTCTTCGAGATGACGCCATCCGATATCAAGGGCGGCCTGAGCGTGGAGGAATGCGACGCGGTTCTGGCACCGATGATTGCGGGCAAGACGAGCCAGACGACGTTTGTGAAGAAGACCACGCGCGACGATGGCTCGTTTCGAGCAACCGAATACGAGATCCACCACGTCGCGCCCGATGGTGATTGGCCCCGCTTCATTGCCATCCTGCGCGATGCCACCGAGCGCGAAAGGTCTTTTGACGAAGTGCGGCAGCTTACGGAGTCGCTCGACCTCATCAAGAATGAGGTCTACGTCTTCTGGCCGGACACGTTCGAATTGATTTACGTTAATGATGCCGCTACGGCGCGCACCGGTCGGCGGGCAGACAATTGGCGCGGCAAGAAGACGAATGACTTCCTTTCAGCCAAACAACAGGACGTCTTGCAGAAAAGATGCGCCGCGCTGATCGACGGCCCATTCAAGCAAAGCCTCTTTGAGGCCATGGACCGCCATGGAGTGCCTCTGGAAATCTATCTGCACCTGATTGAGCCCGTGGGGGAACGGCCGCGTTTTGTTGCGATCTATCGCGACATTTCCGAACAAAAGAAGGCCGACAAGGCGAAGACGGAGTTCATCTCGACAGTCAGCCACGAACTGCGCACCCCGCTGACATCAATCAAGGGCGCCCTGGGGCTCGTCCTGGCGGGTGCCGGTGGCGAACTGACCACAAAACAAAAGTCGCTGCTGTCCATCGCGCACAAGAACAGCGACCGGCTGGTTGGGCTGATCAACGACATCCTCGACATAGACAAGATTGAAGCCGGCAAGATGGATTTCACCATGCAGCCGGTCGATCTCGGCCAGCTTGTGACGCATGCGATTGCCGCAAACGGTGGCTATGGAGCAAAGTATGGTGTCAGCTATGTCACGGCGGCAATCGACGCCCCGGTCTTGGTGAATGGCAACATGGATCGCCTGATGCAGGTGATGGACAACCTCTTGTCTAATGCCGCGAAATTCTCAAGGCCCGGCGGTCAGATCGAGATAGCGGTCACAAAGCAGGAATCCCACGCGCGGATTTCTGTGACCGACCATGGCGATGGCGTTCCCGAGGCGGCGCGGGCGACCCTGTTTGACAAATTTACCCAGGCCGATTCGAGCGATGTGCGGGAGAAAGGCGGGAGCGGACTGGGGCTTAGCATCACCAAGGCCATCGTCGAGCGACATGGCGGCAGCCTCGGATTCACCACCGCGGTCGGGGTGGGATCGACCTTCTTTTTTGACCTGCCAAACCTGATAAGTGAGGTCAAGGCGACTCCAACTTCGGATGACGGATCGAGCTCTCAGGTGTCTGCCAACTGTGGAGACGGTAAGTAACGTGGAAACGTTCGCACCTTTCAGCGATGGTCCAATGAATCTCCTGTAAACTTAATAAGTGACTGGCAGTTCAACCTCACACTGGAAGCTCTGACAATGAAGATGCTTGCTGTTGATGATGATCCGTATTTTCTCGAACTTCTGCAAGCCGTGCTGGCGTCTGCCGGCCTGACGGATTTAGCGCTGGCAACCTCAGCGACTGAGGCCGCCCAGATTATCGCCGATGCCAAGCCTCCGTTTGAGTGCTGCTTTATTGATATGCGGATGCCGGAAATTGAAGGTGACTACCTGTGTAAATGGATCCGGCGGCTGCCGGATTATCGTGACACGACGATCCTGATGATCACGGCCAAGTCCGAGAAGTCGGACATCGACCGCGCCTTTCTTGCGGGTGCGTCGGATTATATGACCAAGCCGATGGATCTGGCGGAGTTGATCGTCCGCGCCAAGGAAATTGCGCGGTCTGGCAAGCGGATGAAACACCCCGGTGCCAAGGCGAGTGCACCGGCGCCTGCGCCAGCAGAGGGGGCGCAATCGTCGCGGATTGAATTTACCGATCCAATCCCGCTGAGCGGTATCAGAACGGCCATAGACCTGAACGCGATGGAGAAATATTTGCTGCAGCTTTCGCGGTCGCGGAAATACGAATTAACCGCCTGCGCTTTCAAGATATTTGAAGCGGCCAAGCTTCACCTCGTCTGTTCGCCCGCTGAGTTTCGCAACATCCTGAACGCGGCTGCGACCGCAATTATGGAGGCTCTGCGTCCGTCGCGTCCGTTCATCTCTTATGCTGGCTATGGTGCCTTCGTGTGCGCCGGAGATGAAAGCCAGATTGGCGGGATGGAGGCAGCAGCGCTGGAGCGTGCTGTTGCCGCGACACTGGATAGAATGGACCTGCGGCACAACAACGGCTTGCCGATCAAGGTGAGACTGTTGATGGGCGGGCCGCAAAAGCTTGGGGTTTGGTCTGGGCGCAAGGTAGTCGATGCGATGTATCGCACAATCGGCGACGCCGAAGAGCGGTGCCGTCAGTTTGACAGTTCTTGCGAGAGATAATGTTGCGTACACGCGCCGCACCCGTTTACCGTAATGACCAATTGGGGGCTTGCCGTCCCCCTGCCACGGAGCCGCAGTGACCTTTTGGAAATCCTCGAAGACCACGGGCGCGTGTCCATGATCGCGATAAGCCAAGGGTCGCCGAGCACTTGGACGGGGCCATCGGAGATCCGGGCGCCACGTTTCACCACTTCGCGTGGCATGAACTCCTTAATCACATTGTCGATGACACCGATGTCGTGGCGCGCATCAAGGCTAAATCGCGGCGGCAGCCAAGGGCAGTTACGACCGGTCCTTCAGAAAGGCTGCGGATCAGGCCAAACGCCGGACCAAACCTGCCGCTTAGGTCATAAACCAAGCCAGGATGGTGCTAGGGACGCCGAAGTCACGGGAGGCCTGATCCCAAAGCTTGATCGGTGCGCAAAACAGCACCAACATGCAGACGAAGGCGTGCTACTTGGAGAATGTCGGATTAAGAGATGAGTTAAAAGGAGGTGCCTGACCATATGGAGAATTTACCCAAGATTCTTCACGTCGAAGACGATGCCGATATTCGTGAAATTGCGCTGATCGCCCTTGAAACGGTTGGAGGACTCACGGTCGAGCAATGTGCCTCCGGTAAGGATGCGCTCCTGCGGGTATCGGCATTTCAACCTGATTTGTTTCTACTGGATGTGATGATGCCCTGCATGACCGGCGAAGAGACATTGCTGGCATTCCGTGCGATGCCGCAATTTTCGTCCACGCCGGTCATCTTTATGACGGCGAAGGCCCAGCACAGCGAAGTCGAAAAGCTGAAACAACACGGTGCTCTGGATGTGATAACCAAACCATTCGACCCGATGGAGCTTGCTAATCAAATCCTGGCGATCTGGCGCACTCGACCGCAGAACCGATAAGAAATTGATGACGTTCGGCTGGGTGGTAAGCGTTCTCTGTGGCTTTCAGTTACCCACAAGTTTTGTCGTCAGGTCGGAGGGCGGCTTCGAAGCCGATGACGAGATCTGCGAGGCGGGCGACGGCCGTCAGGTAGAAATTGAGATCACGGGTCTGGCCCGGCGTTAGCGCAGGAATGGTACGCTCAAGCAGCGCCAGTTCTGTATCGGCAAAGATTGCGGCGGGGGCGCCAGCCGGTTCGGCCCTGCGCAGCATCGTCATCCAGAAGATTCTCCAGGCGGTGATGCAGGCCAGAGCGATGCAGTTGGCCAACCGGTCGGCGGTGGTCAGGCGGATGTCCTGCCAGCAAGGCCATCGTCATAGACACCGGCGAAGGCGAACCATTCGTCTGCGCCTTTATGATGGACGCGGGCGGCACCGACATGATGGTGATCCGCTTCGACATTGAAGAAGGCTTCGAAATCGAAACCAGAGGTGTTGATTTCATCGAAGGCACAACCGAAATGCTGCGCAAAATCATTGCCTTGGATAAAGACGCCCGAAAACTCTGGAATGACCTGCAACGCTTTTGGAACGACGAAGAGGAAACTTGGGTAGGGTGGGAAGCCATCCAGACCCTTTGCAGGCTGGGCATCGCCGCCCAAGATACGACTACGGCAATCAACGTGCTGGACGGGCCGATGCAACCGCTACTGGAGGTGATGGGCGGATTGGCAGACCTTCTGTCGGAACAACTGGAAATGGCCGAGCGTGCGACCGCCGCCTGACCTGCCAGATACTCGACCGCAAGAGGCCCCGCCGAGCATAAAACGAGGCCGCATGACCGAGGTTGCTCGCATTCGCGGCCCGATCCGGACCCATCCGGGCGGTCTGATGAAGGCGCCGCGCTGCCGACCGCACGCAACACTTGATCGGCAGGCAAAATCAGGCGACCTTACGGTCATACGGCAGTCCACTTGGGGAATGTCGGCTAAGATAGAAGACCGGGAAAGGGCTTTGCTGGCGACGCGGGGAACTCGCAACCGGCAAAACGCGCAACGTCCATGCAACTGTGACCGCTAGAAAGAAGGAGCAAGAAAATGAAGCTTTTTGTGGCAGCGACGGCGGCTATTATGGTTGCATCTCAGGCTTTTGCTGGTTCGTACCAGACGAAATGCAACTCGACAGCTGTGCCGTACCAGCAAACCGAAAACGCAACTCCCGGGCGGGTGGTCGGCGGAGCGGTTATCGGCGGAGTGCTCGGGAAAATCGTGACCCGGCAGGATGCCGGCGCCGCCGCGGGAGCCATCCTTGGTGGAGTGGTCGCCAATGAAAGCGGCAAGAGAACCGTCACACAATACCAGGACGTCCAAAATTGCAGGACCGTGTATGTTCCTTCACGCATCACCGATCCGCAAGTGCTTCAACAGGACTTGCAGGATCTCAGCGATGGAAAGTACGTCAGAAAGGAAACGATCATGGACGTGCAGTACACGATTGGTGTGGGCTATGACGGACAATGGGGGCCTGCATCTCAACAGGCCGCAAACAGGTATCTGGCAAACCTCCAACCCAGTGCACCACAACCTGGTGCGCCGACGTATTCGCTGATGGTCAACAGTGTGGTCATCACCAGTTCAGGCGATGTCAGCGCGATGAACGAGATGAAAAGCAACCTTCACAAGGCAGGTGTCGATTCGGAGATCGTTGTTAATTAGCGTTGATTTATTGTGAGCTGGGCTACTCGCTGGCGTGCCGCCAGCGACGGGCGGCAAATGGCCACTGTATTTCCAAAACGTGCTCAGTGAAGCGATGATTCTCGCACCATCTGAATTGCAGTTGTGCCGGAGCTACGCTTGAGTGAAATCACCCAAAGTAGATCATTGGCGCAGATCGCAGACATGTTCCGGGTCTGCGGTCATTGCACCGACGCAGGTCGGCTTCGGCTCCCAATCTGACCTCATCGGGGTCCTTAAAGATGTGGCTACGGCGCACGAAAACACCCCGGGGACGGAGGAACGCCCTGGCCACCACGCCTCTGTGGCGGCTCTGCTCCGGATGATGCGCGTTCAGACGCCGCTCTTGAGGCACCCGCCGTGACTTCAACGCTCGTCACCACCTTGCGTACGATCGACGCGGTGGCGGCGCGGGTGAGTGATGATGATCAAACAGGACCGCAACCGGGACACCCCGAGGTGCTGTCGGGGCCTCTAAGCTCGATTGTCTGATTGGGTCCCGGTAGGCGGACTTCATCAAGGCCAGCGGTCATACGCGCCGCGAAAACAGGCCGGACAAATGACCGTAACCTGCAACGATCAGTGTCGCTCAAGAAAACCTTTGCAAAAACGGTGCCGTCCACAAAAGCTGGACTTGGCCAGATCTATCCCGAGAGTTGTAATATTCATGTGGGCGACTCCTTCTCTCTGTTCGGTCGCGACAGCACCAGCATCGCACATCACGATGCCGTCGGGGTGGAGCCGTCAACACCATCAGATCAGCCCAAGTTCCGGCGCGACCTGGCGCCGTTCGGGGCGAAAAGCGTTGACCGATGTGCCGGTTCGGGCGACCCTTGCGCCTATCGGCAGGCCACTTGGGGAATGTCGGCTAAGGGAATAAGCAATGAAGAAGCAACTTGTGGTGACCGGGGTTGGGTTGCTGAGCGCGTCGATGGCGACGGCGGCGCATTTGGATTTGTCGGGGCAGTCGTCGGCGGTGTTGTTCGAGAAGGGGACATATGCCGAGCTGTCGTTCGGGACTGTCTCGCCTTCGGTGTCGGGGGTGGGAACAGCGGCGCTGGGGGGCGGTAATTCCGGCAATATGGCAGGCAGCTTGGGCGCGCTTGGCTTTGCGTTCAAAAAGGATTTTGGCGCGCACTGGTCGGCGGCGCTGATCTTTGACCAGCCGTTTGCGGCGAACGTCAGCTATCCGAACGGCACCGGTTATTTTGCGGCAGGGACTATTGCCAAGGCCGAGAGCAATGCGCTGACGGCGCTGGTGAAATACCGCTTTGACTCGAACGTCAGCCTGTTTGGCGGGTTGCGATATCAGACCTTTGCGGCCAATGTCGTTATTCCGTATCTGAAGTATATCGGAACTGCGAACACAGCGGGTGGTTTCGGCTATGTTGCCGGTGCCGCCTATGAAAAACCCGAGATCGGGCTGCGGGTCGCTTTGACCTACAACTCCAAGATCAATGGAAATATGCCGTCGAACGATTCGGTGGGCGGTGCTGCCAAGCCGCCGACCACGACCTCGATCGACACGCCGCAATCGGTTAATCTTGACGCGCAGATGGGACTGAACAAATCGACGCTGTTGTTTGGTACGGTGCGTTGGGTGAACTGGTCGGCTTTCAGCATTGCGCCCCCGAATTTTCTCGCGACATACAAACAGCCTTTGATTGCGTATAAGAAGGACACTGTCACCTACACCTTGGGTGTCGGGCACAAGTTCACCGATAACTGGTCGGGTGCGGTGACGGTTGGCTATGAAGCGCCGGATGGTGGATTTTCCAGCAGCCTTGGGCCTTCTGATGGGTTGAAAAGCGTGGGGCTCGCGGCGATCTACACTCAGGGCAACATGAAGGTGACCGGTGGCGTGCAGTATACGTGGCTGGGTAATGCAACGGTCGAAAACCCGATAGCTCTCGGCACTACGGGTGCCAACTTCTCTGGCAGCCATGCTGTTGGGGTTGGGGTGAAGGTCGGCTATACGTTCTAATTCGCGTGACAGTGCAAGGAGGCCCTGCGGTTGCGCGGGGCCTTTTCCATTGGGGTTCAGGTCATTGCGATGGCAAGCGGCAGGTCGAGCCGCTCCACCAGCCCCGGCGTGATTTCGCCGAGGGTGCGGAGGTGTCTGCGCAATGACCCCATTACTGGGCCGCGTCCTTGGCCGCCGGGATCGCCCGGCGACCCTTCGGGGCTCCGCGCTCCCGGCAAAGGCGATTGACGGCAAGCGCTTGATACTCAAGGGTGAAGTGCTCTGATGATGTGACCGCCCCCCGACGGCATCGATGTGCCAAGGTGGGTCTGCAAGGATCCACAAAGGAGAGCGGTCATGGCGGATATTACCACGGTCGGGCTCGACCTGGCGAAGAATGTGTTCCAGGTCCATGGGGCGGACGCCTCGGGTCGGGCGGAGTTGCGCAAGAAGCTGCGGCGGGATCAAGTGCTGGCCTTCTTGAGCCAGTTGCAGCCCTGTGTCGTGGCGATGGAAGCCTGTGGCGGTGCCCACTACTGGGGCCGCGAGATCGACAAGCTGGGCCATGATGTACGGCTGATCCCGCCCGCCTACGTGAAGCACTTCGTCAAACGGCAGAAGAATGATGCTGCCGACGCCGAGGCCATTTGTGAAGCAGCGCAGCGCCCGACGATGCGTTTCGTGCCCGTGAAGAGCGAAGAGACCCAAGGGGCAGCGATGGTCTTTCGGGTCCGAGAGCTTCTGATCCGGCAAAGGACGCAGGCGATCAACGCGCTGCGGGGCCATCTGACAGAGTTCGGACAGATCGTCCCGCAAGGAGCGGCGAATGCCGCGAAGCTGATCGCCATCGTCGAGGAGCCCACCAGCGGCTTGCCGACCGACGCGATCGGAACACTCAAGGTTCTGGTCGCAGCCCTGACCCATCTGGAGGCCGAGATCGGCCGACTTGATGCTGAGATCGTTCGTCGGGCGAAAGCGAACGAGGTGGCCCGGCGGCTGATGACAGTACCCGGGATCGGGCCGCTGATCGCCACGGCCATTGCAGTTCTGGCCCCGCCGCCCGAGACCTTCCGCAAAGCGCGTGACTTTGCGGCTTGGCTTGGCCTGGTGCCACGACAGCACTCAACGGGTGGCAAGCAGCGGCTCGGAGCCACGACGAAGATGGGCGAACGCTCCCTCAGGCGGCTGCTGATCATTGGGGCCAACAGCGTCATCATCAAACGGCATGTCCATGCCGCCGCCAGACCGGGCACCTGGCTGGGCGACATGCTGACACGCAAGCCACCAATGCTGGTGCGGGTGGGCTGGCCAACAAGATGGCGCGGATCGTCTGGGCCCTGATGGCCCGGGGCGGCGTCTACCTGCACTCCCTGACGGCAATGATCACTTACTCAAGGTGTCTTGGATGGTCTGACACCTCTGGTCGATCACCTCGCGTACCAACGCGATGAGGGCATGGGGGCCTGCTGGCATTGCCGCGACATCATGCGCAGCTGCGCCCAGCTCTTCTCTCATCCGTTGGCTCAGATATTCCACACGGGCCAGTGCCCGGCGCGGGGAGATACCACAGGCCTCTGCCTCGCGCGCCCAATGACGCCCCTCGATGTATTCGCCTACACGTTTTCCGCCCACGTCGAGCGCCATATTGCGCGTGATATTCTGCCAGACACTGGCGCACATCACGTCATAAAGGGGCGCGAGGCGTACCCCATCCGCCGAAAGGATCAGCGAATGGTTTTTCAGGTGCGCGTCCGTGTTGCAGGACAGGACATTGAAGACCAGCATGTCCCACAGCTGCATGACCTGCGTGCCGCCGCCCACTTCCCGCAGCCGATCCATCATCCGCGGGAAGCTGCCCTTCTGGCCGTGATAGTGTGAGTGCTGATACTTGGCGCCCGGCGGCAGCCCGAGCGCTTGACAAAAATCTTCTTGGTGCAGCCGACGTAGCAGCTCTCCTTCCTGCACCCTGTCGTATCTCTCCACCAGGAGAAACTCACGCTCCACGGCCTTCCCCGTTGTGACGGCTGCTGCGGGAAGTCCTACACGACGCGCAAGCGTCAGGCAGAAGGCTTCGTTGTGTACGCTGCCCCAAAGACGGCCCGGACTATCCGGCTTAAGGATGTGGCTCGATGGCGCACCGTCGACAGGGATGCCAATCCGCCCATCATCAAACAAACGCACCGCCAGTTTCGTCTGCACTCCTGCCAATGACATCGAGACACCTTCATCACCGGCAAGAAACGGCTTGGCCGGCAACTCGTTCAGGACCTTCTTAAGGTCGGCATTTGAGTTAATCGGAATGATCGTGCTTCCGGTCGTGCCGCGTTCGGAAAACGAAAGGGCGCCCGAGGTGTCGCGGCCAACCCGTTCGAGAAGCGCGAGGACATCCGTATCGGGCACGTCCAGGATGCGCGCCATCATCCGCAGGGCGTCCGCGTCCTCTGGCAACAGGTTGACCAGCCACGGCGCCACGATGTCCCAGCCAAACGCCTTGTCCGACAAGGGTACGGTGGTCGACATTGGGAAGGCGCCGGGGAGCGTCAGCCATTCGGGCGCGTACCGAAAGAGCGGAGCCGGATCGGCGTCAGTGTCGATTGATCCTACCAAGTATTTCTCGAAGAAGACGTCCATGGCCCGTTAAGCCTTGGGCAATGACGAGGAGGACGCGCTGCGGCGCTCGTCGAAGAGAGAAGCGATGTTTATGCCCAGAGCCTCGGCAGCGGCAAGGGCCGTTCCGAGATAGCTGGTCCCCTTGCCTCGTTCGAGCTCGCTGATGAACCGCCGATTGGCGCCGATCATCGAGGCCAGGTCGTCCTGTGTATATCCCAGTGCTTTGCGGCGGCTCCGCAAGCTATCCCCGAACTGCCGCGCAAGGCGCTGCTCTGCCGACGTCAGTTCCATGGTTAAAGTAGCTCCCGTTACACATCGGTATCATTCCCGACTTTGGGGGAGGAATGTTACCAATCTGTATCTTTCATAGCGTATCCCTGCTGAAGATACAATTCTGTATCTTTTCGGCCGTGCGGAAACGTTTGTGGGTGAACGGTATCACTTCACTCTGCCATGTGATAGCGGCCAGGTGGGATACCCCCCAATGCGTCCGGCGGCTTGCCACTGGACCGACCACGCCTCGCGCCTTGATCGGCTGTCGATGGGCAACGACCGGGCAGGCTATGCCTTTGAAGAACTCGTGGCGGAAATTGGTGCCTGCATGACCTGCGCCAGCCTCGGCCTCGTGCCCGACTTCTCCCAGCGCGCCGCCTATGTGGAGACGTGGCTAAAAGCCCTGAAAGGGGATAACCGCTTCATTTTCAAAGCGGCATCGGAAGCCCAAAAAGCCGCCGACTATCTGCAGGGCCGCAAGTCCGAGGAAAGCAAGGTGGCCGCGTAAGCGGCCCCTCGCCTTCCGCAAAACGTTGCAACGCGCCCCCGGGCGTCACCGCCGGGGGGTTGCTTTTCCAAGACGGCCGGGGGCCCAGGTTGATCCTCCAGGCTGCAACGCGAGGGCTGCAGCCCGCAGGATCCGGCGCTCTTCGCGCCGAAGCCGCTTCGCAGCACCCCCCTTGCAATCTGACGGGATATTCCCACATGATGCGAGATGTTTGGTGTTCAGGGAGGCTGCGATGAGAACCACCCTTGCGATTGATGATGATGTGCTCTTCGCGGCCAAAGCCATGGCGCGTCAGCAGGGCCGCAGCTTAGGGGAGGTGGTCTCCGAGCTGGCCCGCAAGGCGCTTGAGCGTCCCGCTCCGAAGGGCGCCCGCAATGGTTTGCCGTTGCTTGGAAAAGCCAAAGGCGGTGCTCCGGTCACGCTGGATCTTGTCAACGCGCTCCGGGATGAACTCCCGTGACCTACCTGCTCGACGTCAATGTCCTGGTTGCGCTGATTGATCCCGGGCATGTGGCCCATGATGCGGCACATGCCTGGTTTGCGGCGCAGGGCAGTCGCGCCTGGGCCACTTGTCCCTTGACCGAAAACGGCGTCTTGAGGATTGTCGGGCACCCCAAATATCCAAACAGCCCGGGATCCCCTGCCGCGGCGGCTGGTATCGTTGCTGGCTTGCGCGCCCATCCGGGGCACGAGTTCTGGAGCGATGATTGCTCTCTGATCGGCAATACCGATGTTGATCCGGCAAAGCTGCTGACCTCCGGCCAGGTAACGGATACCTATCTCCTCGCTCTCGCGAAATCTCACGGCGGAGGCCTGGCCACCTTCGACCGGAAGCTCTCCGTCGCCGCCGTCTTTGACGGTCAGGCCTCGTTGCATCAGATCCCGGGGTGAGGGTTGAGCAGTGAGCGACGACGAACCGGATTCGCCGTGCATTGACGTGCCAACTTCCGGCTTCACCTTACCCCGGGCGAGGGATCAGGCGGATGCCTGATAAGGTCCGCCAGCGCACGATTGGAACCATTGGGCGCATAGAGGATCTGCAAGGCGGAGCGCTGGATGCCCTGATCAACGGCTTGAACAGGGCGGTAGGC
>JAJXZX010000049.1 GCA_021779835.1 Pseudomonadota bacterium
GAACATGGGCATCGGCGGCATCACACCCGCCATGAAACTGAAATTGGCCGCGTGAATTCTACGAATGCACCCCGTTAAAAATGGGGGGATTACCACATGACCGTGCTAAGAAGCAAGCTGGTCATCTGCGAGGAGGTGCATCTTCGTCCTGACTCTCCAAGCAGTAACACCCTGAAGACCTACATCACCGAGAAGACCGGGTCGGCTGAGCAGAAAGGCCTCGAGGCGGAACGGGTGGAACAACGCTGCTGCTTTATCCTCACCAGCAACCACCTGCCGCTTTGGATCGAACCGGAAGATCGTCGCTTCTACATCGTCGAGATTGACCATGACGGGTATGCCAAGGGCGCGCGGGCTGAAGAGTTCTCGGCGCTGGTGGGGCGGCTTGAGGATTGGGCCAGTGATCCGGCGAACATTGCTCGGCTCTACGCTGCCCTGATGGCGCGGGAACTTCCCGAAGACTTCAGCGCAAAGACGCTCAACGTGACTAAGCACGCGACGGCGGTCATGGAACGGGTCTTGGGTGCGGCTGGTCTGCCGATCCTCGATCAGCTCGAAGAACTGTTGGCTGCGTGGAAGACGAACGCAATCCCCGAAGCAGACGTGCTGAAGTTGGTAACCGAGCAGCTGAAAGGCAACATCAACAGCACCAAGCACCTGATGTCTGACCTTGGTTGGACGAAGAAGAAGGTGAAGTGGGGCAAGGTGGACTATGCACGAGCCCTCTGGGTTCGCCCCGGGTTCAACGTCGAGAACGGCAAGCTGTTTGGCCCTGATGGTTACCAACTTGGGTTGACCGAACACTTGGCGCAGTTCACCGGCACGGTCGAGGTGTGAGACATGACTTTCGAGTTTAAAGACGACTCCGAGGTCTGGCTCGAAGACATCTTCGCCAACCACTACGAGGAGGCCCGTTCGCGGGCTTTCTCACTCTTGGCGGAAGGACATGCCAGCGAAGACGGCTGTATCGTGACCAAGACCCAAGACCCACGGAAGACTCGCTTTCGAGGGAGGCAGGTTCCGGCTTACCGTTTCATCTATTGCGTTCTGAACCAGAGGGTTGCGAGCTACGATGACGTGATCCGCCACCGCTGCAACAATCGACGCTGCATCAACCCCGAGCATCTCGATATCGGTTCTCGGGCGGATAACCAGAATGATGATAGAGACTTTGCGGCGAATGGGGTGGATCACAGCTTACTCTAGGCGCGTGGCAGAGGCCTGTCCGAACTGAACATTTGGGCACCCTCAACACCCGTGACCTACCCTAGCGGTTAACGGGCGGGCACTCCACTCTGAGCCCCCTCCAGCACTGGGGCACCACTTGGGGCATCATCTCCCGCGCGCCACTGAACCCCGCCGCGATTGACGGCATTCTCTCTGGCAGGATGCGGCCTTGGGGCTATGACCTCAAACACCAAAGCGCGAGCCTGCACACGGGCACGCTCACCACTACCGTCTTTCAAGATATAGATGGCTGGGGCGGTAGGATTCGAACCTACGGTACACGGTACCAAAAACCGATGCCTTACCACTTGGCCACGCCCCAACTGAGGCGGTGTTTACCCAAGCCCTCCGGTGCCTGCAAGTGCATTTTCGATCATTTTGTGACGTTGTCGGATCCGCGCCATCAGGCTATGGCAAGACATGGAAGAAACCGATGTAATTGTCCTTGGCGCAGGCGCCGCCGGAATGATGTGCGCGCTGGAAGCGGGGCGGCGCGGGCGGCGTGTCGTGCTGATCGACCATGCCGCGAGTGCTGGGGAAAAGATCCGGATCTCGGGTGGCGGGCGCTGCAACTTTACCAACCTTGGTATCGCGCCAGACCGATTCCTTTCGCAAAATCCGCGCTTTGCGCTTTCCGCGCTGAAACGTTTCACGCAGTGGGACTTCATCGCCCGGCTCGATGCGGCGGGCATTGCGTGGCATGAAAAGACGTTGGGGCAGTTGTTCTGCGACGGCTCCGCGCGGCAGGTTGTCGATCTTTTCCTGCGCGAGATGGCGGCGGCGGGCGTCGATCTGCGCACCGCCACACCGATCACCGGTATCCGCCACGACGGCCGCTTTGTCGTCGAGACCGGGCAGGGCGCCATTGCTGCGCAGAGCCTTGTGGTGGCGACCGGCGGCAAGTCGATCCCCAAGATGGGCGCGACCGGCATGGGCTACCAGATTGCCAGCCAGTTCGGGCTGCGGCTGGTCGAAACCCGCCCCGGACTGGTGCCGCTGACGTTTGCCACGCAGGATTTGGGCTGGATCGCCAGCCTCGCCGGGATTGCGGTGCCGATGACGCGCATCGCCTGCGGCCCCGCGGCATTCGACGAGGCGCTGCTTTTCACCCATCGCGGGCTTTCCGGCCCTGCCATCCTGCAAATCTCGTCCTACTGGCGCGAGGGCGACAGTGTAAAAATCGACCTTTTCCCCGGACGCGACGTGGCGTCCGAGCTGCGTGATCTGCGCAGTTCCATGACCCGCAGCGCGCCGCGCACGGCGCTTGCCCGCTTGCTGCCCGAAAGACTCGCGCGCCATATTGAGGAGATTGCTGGCCTTGACGGTGTGATGGCGACCCAGTCGAACGCCACGCTCGACCGCCTCGCCGGGTTGCTGCATGGCTGGCAGGTCACGCCGGTCGGTTCGGAAGGCTACCGCACTGCCGAGGTCACTTTGGGCGGCGTCGATACCGACGATCTTGACGCGCGCACCTTGCAAGCCCGCAAGGTGCCGGGGCTGTATTTCGTGGGCGAGGTGGTGGACGTCACCGGCTGGCTGGGCGGCTACAACTTCCAATGGGCGTGGTCGTCGGGATGGGCGGCGGGGCAGGTGGTCTGACCGCCCCCGCCGCTGCCTCAGAACGTCTGGTCGTAGTCGCCCACTTCCGGCTCCTGCCGGATCACAGCGTCCAGATCGGCGAAGATCGCGCGCAGTTCCGCCTCGCTTTCCGGGCTTTCGCACACCACCACAAGGTTCGGCGTGTTCGAGGAGGCGCGCACGAGGCCCCAGGCGCCGTTCTCCAGCATCACCCTCGCGCCGTTGACCGTGACGATGCCGCTGATCTTGCGGCCGCCCAGTGTGCCGCCTTCGGTCCGCAGCGTCTCAAGCCGCGCCATGATGCGGTCAAGCACCTGATATTTCTCGGTATCCGGGCAATAGGGCGACAGCGTTGGCATCGCGTATGTCATCGGCAAAGCGCGGCGCAGGTCGGAAAAACTCTGCCCCGGATGCCGGTCCATCAGCTTCACAATCTCGACTGCGACGCGCATGCCGCAGTCATAGCCGCGCCCGATCGGGGCGGCGATGAAGTAATGCCCCGACTTCTCAAACCCCGCCAGCGCGCCCAATTCATGCACGCGGCGTTTCATATGGCTGTGGCCGGTTTTCCAGTAATCCGTGGTGGCGCCCAGCGATTTCAGCACCGGGTCGGTGGCGAAAAGCCCGGTTGATTTCACATCGGCCACAAACATTGCGCCGGGATAAAGCGCCGCGAAATCGCGGGCGAGGATGACGCCCACCTTGTCGGCGAACACCTCCACCCCCTCGTCGTCCACCACGCCGCAGCGGTCGCCGTCGCCGTCAAAGCCAAGCGCGATATCGGCCTTGGCCCCCGTCACCGCAGCGGCCATATCGTGCAGCATTTCCATCGCTTCAGGGTTCGGGTTGTAGGCCGGGAAGGTGTAATCAAGCGCGGTATGCAGCGGCACAACCTCGCAGCCAAGCCGCGCGAGGATCTCTGGCGCGAAGGCCCCGGCGGTGCCGTTCCCGGTGGCGCAGACCACCTTCAGCGGGCGGCTCAGCCGGAAATCACCGCAGAGGTCGTCGATATAGGCCGCCCGCACGCCCTCGGCCCGCACCAGCGCGCCACCGGGCCGCGCAACCCCATGGCCGCCCAGCACGATATCGCGCAGATCGGCCATCTCTTCCGTCCCATGCGTCAGCGGCGGGGTGAAGCCCATCTTGACGCCGGTCCAGCCATTCGGGTTATGCGACGCAGTCACCATCGCCACCGCATCAATCCCCAGATGCTCGCGCGCGAAATAGGCCATTGGCGACAGCGCGCAGCCGATGTCCGTCACTTTGATCCCGGCCTGCATCAGGCCCAAAATCAACGCATTCTTCACCGAAAGCGAGTAATCACGGTAGTCGTTCGCCACCACAATCTCTGGCACCAGCCCCTTCGCCTGCATCTGGGTGCCAAGCCCCAGACCCAACGCCTGCACCCCCGCCAGATTGATCTGCTCGGGGTACTTCCAGCGCGCGTCATATTCGCGAAACCCGGTGGGCGCGATCATCGGCTCGTTCATGAACGCCCAGGTGTTGGGCGTGACGGTGGTGTGCGGTGCGGTCATGTCAAATCCGGATCGGGTCGGCCTTCGCCAGACGGTCAAACGCCATCAGCGACGCCAGCAAACGCGGCATCTGATCCAGCGGGATCATGTTCGGCCCGTCCGAGGGCGCGGTATCGGGCGCCTCATGCGTCTCGATGAACACGCCTGCGATACCAAGGCTGACCGCCGCGCGCGCCATCACCGGCGCGAACTCGCGTTGCCCGCCGGACGAGCCGCCAAGCCCGCCGGGTTGCTGCACCGAATGGGTTGCGTCCATGATCACCGGATAGCCGGTCTTGGCCATGCGGGGCAGGGCGCGCATATCCGCCACCAGCGCGTTATAGCCAAACGTGGTGCCGCGCTCACACAGCATGATGCGCGTGTTGCCGGTCGAGGCGACCTTTTCGGCCACGTTGTCCATATCCCAGGGCGCCAGAAACTGCCCCTTCTTGATATTGACCGCCGCCCCGCTTTCGCCCGCCGCGATCAAAAGGTCGGTCTGGCGGCACAGATAGGCCGGGATTTGCAGCACATCCACCACCGTCGCCGCCTCTTTGCAGTGCCACGGCTCATGCACATCGGTCAGCACCGGCACGCCAAAGGCCGCCTTGACCCCCTCGAGTATCTTCAGCCCCGCCTGCATCCCGACGCCGCGCTTGCCGCCCAGCGACGAGCGGTTCGCCTTGTCATAGCTCGCCTTGAAGATAAAACCCGCGCCGACTATGGCGCAGGCCTCTGCCATCGCGCCCGCGATCATCTGCGCATGGTCAGCACTTTCCAGCTGGCACGGCCCCGCGATCACCGTCAACGGTCGGTCATTGCCGACCGTCACCCGGCCAATCTTAACGTCTTTCATCTGAATTTCCTTACGAGGAGACCTGCTCTTTCAGGATCGAGGCGGTCATGGACAAAATCAGATACAGACCGGCAAAGATAAGGAAGGCCACAATCGTATCCTCGAACGCACGCGGAAAGCTGGGATCGTCCGCCGCCACAGGCTGCACGCCAACTGACAGGTAGCGCGTCTGTTGGTTCGCCGTGATGCGTGCGCTTTCCAACGCTTGCAGGGTTGTGCTCAGCATCAGTTGGCGCGTCTGCACATCGGCTTGCGCCGCCAGCAACTGCCCCTGAATTTCCGCAAGCGACTCGCCGTGACCGTCATTTTGCGTCATCTGAGCGCGCAAAGCGGCGATCTGCCGGTTCACCTCATCGACGCGTTGCTGCAACGGATCGATGCGCGCCTGAACCGGATTTGAGGTCGATTTCATCGCCGCCAGGTCCAGCGTGTCCTTGGTCAGTTCCGTCTGCAACGCGCCAATCTGGCTGCTGATAAGCGACACCTCGACGTCGCTTGACATCACCTTGTATTTCGTCTGCAACGCCACAACTGCCCGGTTCGCTGCTTCCAGCTTCGCCTCTGCATCGTTGTAGCTTTGCTGCGCGCCTTTCATCTGGTCGTCGCGCATGCGCTTGGTCATGCTGTCAACCTGTTGTTCGGCATAGGAAATCAGCGCCTTGGCAAAGATCACTGATTGGTTGGGATCGGGGCTGGTGACGTCAAGGCGGATGATACCTTCGGTCGGGTCATAGCCCACGTTCACGTTGCGCGTGTAAATCTTGTAAGCGGCTTCGTTGGTTGCGGGCGTGGCAAGGCGCTGCAACGGGTCGATGTTGGGCGCGCTGAACACTTTCTTGAAGCCTTGGTCTTTGTCCAGGCGCAGCATGGCATCGCGCGATTGCAGATAGTTCTGCACCGTGATCGCGTCCTGCGAGGTGGCGAACTGCGTGCCGCTAAACAACCCACCCAGTGCCGAGGCCGAGGCGCCATTCGACTGGTTGATCACAAAGGCCGCCGTCGCGTTATAGAAGGGCGTCGCGATCACATAATAATAGTAGCCGGCTAGGAACGACGGTAGCAGCACAAAGAACGCCAGCCGCGCCACAAGCAACAGGGTGCGGCGCCTGCGGCGGCGGACCAGATCCTGCTGGATGCGCATGATGTCGCGCATGCGGTTTTCCTCGGCCCGCACTTCGGTCGAAGGCACGCCGGGCGGTGTCACGGTTTGCGGCAGGTTGCCTGGCCCGGTTGTGGCGGGCATGTTCTGCTTTTCCGACACTACCAATTCCAACATGTTCGCACGCTGGAACGGGTCAATCCCCGCTTTGCGCAATTGACGGATCGCGTCGAAATCAGAGGTCACCGCGATGCCATTGCGCGAGGCCACGCGTCGCGCGGTGCGCAACTGGCGCCCCGTCAGGCCTTCGCGACGGATCGCCTCGATTTCGCTGTCCTCGGCTGCATCCGGTGCTGTCGCAGCCGCGCCCCCGGCCGCGGTCGGATATTTCTCCGACCCGAATCCATCGTCGGTCACGACGGGCAACGAGTCGTCATCCGCAGCCTCTGTCACGGAAGGGACGTCGTTAGAACCGGCACTCGTTGCTGTCTCACTCCGCCGGATGCGGAACTTTTTAGCCTTTGGCTTCATAATCATAGAGGCTCTTCGCTTCTTCCAGAGTATCGAACATGTAAAGCCTGCCGTCTTTCAAGACAGCAGCCTGCCGACAGAATTTTTGCAGCGTCTCGGCCTGGTGCGACACGATCACCACGGTCGCATTCTCCAGCCGCTGCCGCAGGATCGACCCCGCGCGTTGGTTAAAACCTGCATCCGTTGTCGAGGGCATCCCCTCGTCAATCAGGTAATAGTCGAAATCAAGCGCCAACAGCAATGAAAACGCAAAGCGAGACCGCATCCCCGCGCTGTAAACCCCGACCGGCATGTCGAAATATTCGTCGATGCCGCAGACATAGCGCGAAAATGACTCGATGTAGTCCGGGTCAAGCCCATACAGCCGCGCGATATAACGCGAATTCTCCGCCGCCGTGTGCTTGGAGATCACGCCTCCCATGAACCCCAGCGGAAATGAGATGCGCGAGGTTCGCCGCACGCGCCCCTCGTCCGGCTTCTCCAGCCCTGCCATCATGTTGATGATCGTCGTCTTGCCGGTGCCGTTCTTTGCCAGAATCCCAAGCGAGTTTCCGGGCTCGATCCGGAACGAGGCCCGGTCGAGGATCACCTTGCGCTGAGTGCCGGTCCAGAAGGACTTGCTGACATTCTCGAACTCGATCATTCCGGTGCCTTTGACCCATCCGCTCGAACGCGCATTATAGCGACTGTTGGTTAACTGTCGTGTCTATAGACTCTTTCGGGCTACTTTATGACCCGAAAAATTTAAAATGACATTGTTATGAATTGCCTGCCAGAGGCATTGTTTCGCCTTTATCCGCAATCAGCGGCGAACCGCGCCAATGGTGCGCGCCACAGCCAGCGCCAGCGGCGCCGCGACGGCCGAGAACACCAGTCCGACCTTGGCGCCCGCCTGCAATGAGCCCAGCGGCAACGTCGCGCCGACGGCGAACAGCGGGACCGCCATGCCGATCGCGGCGACGATGCCGACCACCACCAGATCCTCGCGCAGCATCCCGTTTGGCAACGTCACCCCGCGCAGTTGCAAGGCACCCCAACCGCCCAGCCACACGCCCAGAGGCTTGCCAAGCAACAGCGCGCCCAGCACGGCAAAGCTCTCGTCATCCGTCGCCGCGAACGACACTCCGGCATGGGTCAGCGCGAACAGGAACAAGATCACCGCCACGGGCACCACCAAAAGATGCCCGATGCGGTTCAGCATGTCCGACAGCAATTCCTCTGCCTCGGCAAACTCGCCAAAGGCTTGGTCCGCGTGGGGAATTGCCGGCACAATCGGCAAAAGCCCCAGCGCCGGCGGCAGCCCCGCCATCTGCACCCCGTACCAGCTTAGCACGCCCGCCACCGCATAGGGCCAGATCGACAGCCGGTTTACCAGCGCCGTCGCCGGGCGCAGCGAGGAGCCGCGATCCAGCCAGCGTGGCAGCCAGTTGAACAGCACGAATACCGCAACCGCCGCCCCAATCGCCAGCCACAACCCGCCCGATTGCACCGAGGCCATCGGCGCCGCAATGCCTGTCGCCAGCAGCGCCAGAATGTCGTCGGCAATCGAGATTACCAGCAAAAAGCGCAGCGCCGGATGCCCCTTGCCCAGCACCAGCCGCCCCACGACATAGGACAGCGAAACATCACCCGCCATCGCCACCGGCCACCCCGCGCCGGGTCGCGGCAGGTTCGGCTGTGTCACCAGATGCGACAACAGCCAATAGATCACCGCAGGCACCAGCGCCGCCGCCAGCGCGGTCAGCAAAGGCATCACCGCCCGCCGCCCATGCAACGAGCCATGCTTTAGCGCCAGCGCCTCCCACAGCTCTTTGCCGACATAGAGAAAGAAGAACGACATCAATACGTTGCCGGTCAAATACCCCAACGTCAGCGTGCGCCCGAACGGCAGCGGGCTGTCCGGGTTCGGATAGCCGACCCAAGCGCTGTCGCCCAACCGCATCTCGATGAAATCGGCGTAATTGTGCGGAAACAGATTGGCCCAGACCATCGCAATCGCAGCACCGCCCAAAAGGCAAAGCGCGAAAGACGTCACAAAGTGCGAGACACGATACATGAGGCGTGCGCCCTTTCCCCACGGCAGTATTCCTTCGGCTTAGACCAGCGCCCCGGCAAACTCAACGCCTGCGCAAAACGCCGCGCGTCAGCGTGTGAGAATTGCCGCAGCGGCGTAGGGCGGCTACGCTTGCGCCATGTGCTCCGTCGCCAACCCCGCCAATACCCTCGCCGCAGACATCACCGGCTGCCGCCTCTGCGCCGCCGATTTCGCTGCGACTGCCACCGCCCATGCGCCGCGCCCCGTGGTGTGGTTCGCCCCAACCGCCCGCCTGTTGATCGCGGGGCAGGCACCCGGCCTGCGCGTCCACGCCTCTGGCCGCCCTTTCACCGATCCCTCCGGCGACCGCCTGCGCGAGTGGTTGGGCCTGACCGAGGCGGAGTTCTACGACCGCACCCGCGTCGCCATTGTGCCGATGGCCTTCTGCTTTCCCGGCTACAGTGCCAAAGGCGCCGATTTGCCCCCGCCCGCCCGCTGCGGCGCAACATGGCACGCCCGCGTCATGGCCGCGCTGCCCAACCTGCGCCTGCGCATTCTGGTCGGTGGAGCCGCGCATCGCTGGCACCTCGGCGCGCGCAATGTCACTGCCACCACCGCCGGCTGGCGCGACATCGCGGCCACCGTGCCGCACAGCTTTCCCTTGCCGCATCCCTCGTGGCGGAATACGGGATGGCTCAAACGCAATCCTTGGTTCGAGGCCGACCTGCTGCCCGTTCTGCGCGCCGAGGTCCGCCAGTTGATGGACACGCCATGACCGACGCCACCCCTCTCGATCTCGCCCACCGTCTGATGACGGCAGAGCCGGACAACGACGCGCTGCGCCTGCGCTTTTACGAACGCTTCGCCGATGGCGAGGTGTTCCTGCTGCTGGAGACCGAGGCAGAGGGTGAAAACCTCACCCCGCAGCTCTTCAACCTCGAAGACGGTCCCGTCGTGCTTGCCTTTGACCGAGAGGACCGCCTCGCCGCCTTCACCGACGCCCCCGCACCCTATGCTGCCCTTCCGGGCCGCGTCGTCGCGGGCCTGTTGGCGGGGCAGGGCATCGGCCTTGGCATCAACCTTTCCGTCGCGCCGTCCTCGATGCTGCTTGGCCCCGACGCAGTCGATTGGCTGGCCGCGACGTTGGGCAACGCGCCGGCAGAGGTCGAGGCGAAACCGCAATCCCTGCACGCCCCCGCCGGTCTGCCAGAGGCGCTGTTGACCGCACTTGATGCCAAGCTTGCAAGGGCAGGGGGGCTGGCCGCCTCCGCCTACCTCGCCGGTGTCACCTATCAGGACGGTCGCCGCGGCCATATGCTCGCCTTCATCGACCCGGCCCCCGGTGCCGACAGCGCGCTTGCCAAGGCCGCCGCCGAGGCACTGACGTTTTCCGGCATCGAGGCGGGCGAGATGGACGTGACCTTTTTGCGCAGCACCGACGCCGCCGCCGCAGCGCTTGCCCGCACCGGCCTGCGCTTTGACCTGACGCTACCAGAGGCTCCCGCGCCAGAGCCCAGAAAAGCCCCCGGCAGCGACCCGAACGCCCCGCCGATCTTGCGATAGGGCGCAAATAAGTGGGGTATTATTATACCTATTTCGCAAACCATTGATTTACAATATATAATCTCTGAAACCCGCCCTTGACTGGCGCTTGGATTAGCTTAGAACACCGCCATCCGAGTCACCGGGCGCAATCCCGGCCTCATCCGTTATCCAAGCAGGGCCTCCGATGAAAACCTTTACCGCGACCCCGGCGGACATCGAAAAGAAATGGATCCTGATCGACGCCGAAGGCGTTGTTCTGGGCCGTCTCGCGTCGATCGTCGCCATGCGCCTCCGTGGCAAGCATAAACCGTCCTTCACGCCGCACATGGACATGGGCGACAACGTCATCATCATCAATGCCGACAAGGTGCAGATGACCGGCGCGAAGCGTGACAACAAGATGTACTACTGGCACACCGGCCACCCGGGCGGCATCAAACACCGCACCGCACGTCAGGTTCTGGAAGGTGCGCACCCCGAGCGCGTGATCGAGAAAGCCGTGCAGCGTATGCTGCCGGGCGGCCCGCTTTCGCGCCAGCAAATGACCAACCTGCGCATCTACGCAAGCGCTGAACATCCGCACGAGGCTCAGACGCCCGAAGTGCTGGACGTGAAGCCGATGAACCCGAAAAACACCCGGAGCGCATGAAGATGGCCGACGAAATCAAATCTCTTGAGGGCCTGAAGTCCGCCGTCGCCGGTGCGACCGCCGCTGCTGCCGTTTCGGCCGCCGCGACTGCCACCGACGCCGCAGCACCGCGCACCGCAGTGCGTGACAGCCTTGGCCGCTCCTACGCCACCGGCAAACGCAAAAACGCGATTGCCCGCGTCTGGATCAAACCGGGCAAAGGCAAAGTCATGGTCAACGGCAAGGAAATGGCGGTCTACTTCGCCCGTCCCGTGCTGCAAATGATCCTGCGTCAGCCCTTCACCATCGCTGGCGTCGAAGGCCAGTTCGACGTGATCGCCACTGTAAAAGGCGGCGGCCTTTCTGGTCAGGCTGGCGCTGTGAAGCACGGCGTGTCGAAAGCGCTGCAGCTTTATGAACCCACCCTGCGTGGCGCGCTGAAAGCTGCTGGCTTCCTGACCCGTGACAGCCGCGTCGTGGAACGCAAGAAATACGGCAAGGCCAAAGCCCGCCGTTCGTTCCAGTTCTCAAAGCGCTGATCGCTTACCCTACCTGTTTTGCAAAGGCCCGCGCCCCTCGCGCGGGCCTTTCGCATTGAAAGATTGTTGCGCAAAAGACTCTGTTTCGTGAAAAACTGTTGCGCCGCGCTACTTCGGCGCCGCTTTCGCCCTACATCCCGATTGACGGAAATGCGTTCCGCTTTCATCATTCGTTTACGGGAGGAGCATTAGAGCGGGATCATGACAAGCCTTTCAAGTTTTCATAGTTCTGTCGGAACACCAAACTTCCTTGGCCTGCGCACCACCTCGTTGGGTGCAATGGAAATCGTGTACGACGATGGCGGCGGCCACCACATCGTCTTTCGCGTCCAGTCCCCCACGCCAAATGAGGCGCGGATCGGAGAGGCGCTGAAACTTGCGGTCGATCAGGTCCGCGTCGTCCCTGCCTTGTTCTCCGAGCTCAAGAAACGCTCGATCTCGATCGAGGCCGTCGCGCACTGAGCGTTGTCCGGCGCAAATCATGGTGCGAGGGCGTCACGCCCCGCGCCTGCTTGCGTTCGCAACCTGCCTCAAGAATGTGCAGTGCAAGCCGCTTAGGCATTAATTTGCTTGCTCTTTTCCCGCGCCCTCATAAGCTTTGACCAAAGTGGGGTTGCGTCGCCCCCCGTCCGTTGCCAAAACGGATGCAAAGAAGACCAGTCGCAGGGGACAGAATGAACCTTCGAAAACTCTTCCGGTCAGAGGCGGCCAGCGGCTACCTTCTGCTCAGCCCAACCGCGATATTCTCCATCGTCGTGATGGCCGCCCCCCTGATCGCCGTCGTGCTTTTCAGTTTCATGACAGCGGGTTACCTGAAAATCATCTGGACGCCGACTTTGGCGAACTACGTCACGCTGCTGGACCAGCCGATCTACGTCACGCTGATGATGCGTTCGCTGATCGTCGCCGCCGTCGCCACCGCCGCCACCGTGTTCTCGGCGTTGCCCATCGCCTATTTCATCTCGTTTTTTGTGCCGCCCGAACGCAAATCGCTCTGGCTGTTCCTGATTACGATTCCGTTCTGGACCTCTTACCTGATCCGCGTGTTTCTGTGGAAAGTCATCCTTGGCTACAACGGCGTGATCAACTCTGCCTTCCTCGGTCTGGGCATCATCCACGAGCCGATGACCTTCCTGCTTTATAACGCCAACGCCGTGGTCATCACGCTGGCCCATGCCTATGCCCCCTTCGCCATCCTGCCGATCTTCGTCAGCTTAGAGAAAATCGACCGCTCGCTGTTGGAGGCGGGGCAGGATCTGGGCGAGAGCCGCTTCATGACCTTTATCCGCGTCACCCTGCCGCTGGCGGTGCCTGGCGTGGTGGCCTCGGTGTTGATCGTGTTCATCCCGACGGTGGGCGATTACGTTACGCCCACGCTGGTTGGTGGCAACAACGGCCAGATGGTCGCGAACCTGATCGAGAACAGCTACTTCAAGCTTGGCAACTACCCGCTCGGCTCCGCAATCTCGGTCTCGGCAATGGGCATCGTCACGGTGATTTGCCTGATCTTCCTGTTCCTCAACCGTCGCTTCCTGAGGAGCAGATCATGAACAAAGGCCGTGGTTTCCGTGTTTATGCCTTCGTCTATCTGGCGTTCCTGTATGCGCCGATCGTGCTGCTGCCGATCTTTGCTTTCAACGATGCGACCATCGTTTCGTTCCCGCTGACCGGCTTCACCACCAAGTGGTTCGTGCAGATGTGGAACAACGCGGCCTTGGGCGACGCGGTGCGCAATAGCCTGATCGTTGCGGTGTCGGTCTCGATCCTTGCCACCACCTTGGGCGTGTTCGCCGCCCGCGCCACCACACGCTATCGCTTTCCGGGGCAGGCGGGTCTGTTGGGCATGATCATGCTGCCGCTGGTGCTGCCCGACATCATCATCGCCGTCTCGCTGTTGGTGACGATCCTGCAACTCGGCATCAGCCTGACGCTGAAAACCATCATCCTTGGTCACACCCTGATCGCCACGCCCTTCACCATCGCCATCCTCAACTCTGCCTTCCAGTCCCTGGACCGCTCGCTCGAGGAAGCCGCCTATGACCTGGGCGAGACCAAGGCCTCCACCTTCCGGCTCATCATCATGCCGTTGGTGATGCCGGGCATCATTTCGTCGCTGCTGATCGCCTTTTCGATCTCGCTGGACGAATACATCATCGCCTCGTTCCTTGGCGGCACCGACAACACGCTGCCGCTTTACATCTTCTCGCTGTTCCGTTTTGCCAATCAGGTGCCGACTGTCATGGCCTTGGGGACCATCCTCGCCGTGCTGTCGGTCGTGCTTCTTACCATCGCTGAATACTTTCGCCGCCGCGGCATCGCGCGCGCAGGCGGCAAAGATACCGGAGGCTTTCTGTGACCAATTCGCCCGCAACCGCCGCGCCCAACGCGGCCTCCAAGCCGATCATCCAGCTGCGCGGTTTGCAGAAATATTACGGCGATTATCACGCGCTACGTGGCATCACGACCGACATCCGCGAGGGCGAGTTCTTCTCGCTCCTCGGCCCCTCCGGCTGCGGCAAAACCACCCTTCTGCGCTGCATCGCGGGGTTTGAGGATTGGTCGGCCGGCGATCTTTCCATCGACGGCGCCAACATGGAAAATGTCCCCGCCAACAAGCGGCCCACCAACATGGTGTTTCAGTCCTACGCGATCTTCCCGCACCTTTCGGTCGCGGAAAACGTGGGTTTCGGCCTGCGCCGCGCCCGCCTGCCCAAAGAAGAGCTGAACAAACGCGTGTCCGAGGCGCTCGATATGGTCGGCCTTGGCGGCTACGGCAAACGCGCCGCCCACGCGCTTTCCGGTGGCCAGCGTCAGCGTGTCGCCCTTGCCCGCGCCCTCATCCTCAAGCCCAAGGTTCTGCTGCTGGATGAGCCGCTTTCCGCGCTCGACAAAAAGATGCGCGAGCAGATGCAGTCGGAGCTGCGCCGCCTGCAACGGCAGGTCGGCATCACCTTCATCCTTGTCACCCACGACCAGGAAGAAGCGCTGATCATGTCCGACCGCATCGCCGTGATGTTCGAGGGCACGATTGAACAACTCGCGACGCCCCAGCAGCTCTACCGCCGCCCGGTCAGCCGCAAGGTGGCCGAATTCATCGGCATCATGAATTTCCTGCCCGCCACCGTCAGCCGCGCCGATGCCACCGGCATTGATGTAGAGGTCGTAGGCCTCGGTCGCGCTACCATCGCCGCCGAGCAATGCCCCGCTGGCGCCAAAACCGGCGCGGCCAGCGTGGGCTTCCGCCCCGAAACCATGACCGTGCTCTACGACAACGACCCGGTTCCGGCCAGCGGCCAGATCGTCACCGGCACCGTGGCCGAGGTCGTCTATTTTGGCGACATGACCTATTACGACATCAAGCTGGATGGCGTGGAAAAGCCGATCTCGATCTCGATGCGCAACGTGGTGGGCCGCCCGGTGCTTGAGCGCGGCGCCCATGCCCGCGTCTCGTGGGACAACGGCGCGCTGGTGTTGTTTTGCTGAATTAGGATCCGCCGCAGGACATCCCATGCGGCGGAGCCTTCGGTCTTACCCCAAAACCTTGCGGATCTTGGGCAGAGCGGTTTTATCCGCCTCCTGATAGTCGATCGGGGCAGAGAAGTTTCCCTGCGCGTCGAACAGCAACATAGATGCCGTGTGGTCCATCGAATACTCGCCATTCACCACCGGCCCCTTGTGGGCATAGATGTGGAACGCCTTGATCGCCTTGGCAATTTCCGCCGGACTGCCGGATACCCCAATCACCCCCGGCACCCACGACACATAGTCCTTCAGCACCGGCAGCGTGTCCCGCTCTGGGTCAACCGTGATGAAATAGACGCGCAGGGTCTTGCCCTCTTTCGCGAGAATATCCTGCCATCCAGCAACCTCGCCCAAGGTGGTCGGGCACACATCGGGGCAATGGGTATAGCCGAAAAACACCGCGGACGGCGCGCCCTTCAGGCTCGCCTCGGTAAAAGCCGCGCCGTCGGTGGTGGAGAGCTGGTAATCGCCATGCCCCATCCGCCCGGCGACCTCCGCCGTCATACGCGGCGCCACGACATACCAGAGCGCTGCCGCGACGAGCGCCGCCGCGACAAAGGCCCATAGCGCCCAGCGAAGGCCGCGCAGCATCAGCCAGCCTCCGGACGCGGTGCATCGCCCGGCACCGAGTCCGCACCCGGAACCAGCGACGGACCCATCGCCGGGGCCATTGTGCCCTGATCGGCGCCCTGCTTCATACCCTGCATCCCGCCCTTCGCACCCGCATTCGGCGCGCCTATCATCAGCGGCATCTCAACCTTACCCGCATGTTCAAACGTCAGTGTCACCATCACGGTCTTGCCCTGCACCAAGGGTTGCCGCAAATCCATGAACATCAGGTGAAAGCCGCCCGGTTGCAGCGTGACCGTCGCCCCGGCCGGGATTGGCAGCCCGTCCTTCACCGCGCTCATCTTCATCACATTGCCGACCATCTTCATTTCATGCACTTCCACGTGCCCCGCCACGGCAGAGCTTGCACCGATCAGCCGGTCCGCCGTGGTGG
>JAJXZX010000071.1 GCA_021779835.1 Pseudomonadota bacterium
CGGAAAGCTCAAGGACTGGAGGCGCATCCACACCCGCTACGACCGATGCGCGCACACCTTCATGTCAGCCATCGCCATCGCGGCCATCGTCATCTTCTGGATATGATCAATGAGTCCAGAGTGTAGGGCACGGGCAAGCCCAACTCTGGCGGAAGGCTAGCCGTGATTCTGGATCAGAGTGAGGTCAGGAACCGACGCGCAGTACAGTAAACCCACTTTGGTGGCGCGGCCGCATGTGAACGGCCCGCCACCCGCAACCGGCGGAGACAAAGCATAAGCAACAGTCATTTGGGCCCACGGTGCGCGGTGTTGGATGGGCCTTATGCCAGCGGCAAGTCCGCACTCTTTGAAGAATTGCTCTTTGCGGCCGGGGCGATCGACCGGCGCGGCACTGTCAAAGACGGCATGACCGTTGGCGACGCGTCAGACGAAGCGCGCTCTCGGTCGATGCCGTTGGAACGCCCACAAACCCTCGGATATGATCCGTCGCCCGATGGCCGCGAGCCTGCGCGTGGGAATGAACCGCTTCGGCGCGCGATCCGTGTCCAGAAGGAGTTGAGGGACATCCCAAAAGCAGGCCGGCCACTGCTGAGGAAATTGCGGCGGTCTCTGACAGGTCCATGAGGTCTGGCTGCAGAACGAATTCGAGAAGGCCGCGATCTGCTTTGCAACGGTCCAATCAAGTTGTCCGGTTGTCCTCCAACGCGCGGACCATCTTGTGAAACTTGCGGTCTTTGTCGAGATAAAGGTCGGGCGCGGGCCCAACGACGCCTCGCAAGGCCGCCAGCACACTCCACCATCTCGGTGTAATGATGCGGGCGCGTCTTTGACCCGCAACCAGCACGACGGCACGGGCGACGATTTCGGGTGCGACTGCCTTGTTGTAGGGCCATGGAAACGCGCGATTCAGCATCGCCGTTGCCGTCGAGTTGCCGCCAAATCCTGCCTCGATAAGCGGCGTCTGTATCCAGCCCGGATATAACACTCCCGCTGTCGCGCCGGTGCCTGCCAGTTCGGATCGCTGGGCGCGGCCAAACATCTCGACAGCGGCCTTCGACATTACATAGGGCGCGTTCGCCACCCCGTTGCTGAAAGCATAGATCGAGGCGGTGATCAGCACGTGCCCTTTCCGCGCGATAATCAGCGGCAGGCAAGCCCGGACAATGCGCCCGACGCCCAGCAGGTTGACCTCCAGCACCTTTTCGAAAACCGTCTCGTCCACGCGGGCCACCGTGGTTGGCCTCCCTGACGTGATGCCGACATTTGCGAACACCATGTCGATGCCGCCAAAATGTGCAACTGCCTTGGCGACCACCACGTCCGCAGCGGCCCGATCGCCGACATCCAGCGCCAACGCCAAAACGGATCAGGGCCAATACTTTGGGCAAGCGCATCAACCTGATCCTGACGGATATCGGTCAGGACCAGATTTGCGCCTTCGGCATGGAGCGCGCGGGCGCATGCTGCACCAATGCCGCCCGCCGCCCCGGTGATTAGGATGACCTTGTCCCGTATGGGAAACTTCATCGGGTTGGTTCCTTGGTAAGGTGCTGCTCGTTTTTTGCCACCCTGACCGTAGTTGGGGCTTGGCGTTTGCTACGTCACTCGACCCTACGGACACCTGGGAAGGTTGACAGTTCCTCGATAGAGTCTTGCCCGGGCAACGGGCAAGTACATCCGGACCGTCATCTTAAAGTCGGCGCCAGCGGGCGATGGCAGCCAGTTCACCGCTTTGCCTTCAGGCGCTTCGGCCTGAATCAGGATGTCGCGGGAGCCGTCGGGGTTGTAATGTAGAGGATCGGCGCTCCCGATCTTGTAACGATTGATTGGGTAATCGGCGAACTGGAATTTGTAGGCGTTATACATCGTCAGCGACCAGCACCCGAGGTTTCCGACGCGTGGCAACTGGACTGCGTCCAGATGCAGGATGTATTTGTGCGCGCCGTTGAGCAGATTGCCGTCTCGGTCGGTGAAGGTCTGAAGGTAAACCGCCTCTTCCTTGTCATTGCCCATGAGGCCGACCAGGGCCATTTCGGCGCGCGTGATATAGTCGATTCCATAGTCGCCGCCACCGGGATTGGTGCGCCAGCGGTTTGGCGTCTCGATCCCGCGGGTCAAACGGATTGCGTCCGTCATCGCCGGAATGTCTTGCGCGGCGCGGAGGACCCCGGCGCGGACATTGGCGTCAAGCGCATCTGGGTCGAAGGGCTTGCCAGCCTCCATGCCGATCCGCTTCATGATTTCGACAGCAGCTGCATCCGCAGCCATTGGAGGGCATTCCGTCATCAGTTCTGCCGCCCGGCGAAAATAGGCGAATTCGTCGGTATAGACCGGACGGTTGAGCGGGGCGGGCGGCATGGCGAGCTTGTCCGGCCCGCCCTTCCAGTCGCTGAGCGCGGTTAGCGTGGTCTGCTTGTGCAAGGGAGCCACGATGGAGTCTGCATCGTCCTGATTGTCCACACGGATGCGTGCGGCAATCAGGCCATAGAGGGTCGGGAAGCGGACTACCGGCATTCCTTCGGGCAATTCGCCGGTCCAGTTCGGACCAACAAGTGCAACATTCGCCGACTTGCCGCCGTTGACGCGGGTCGAGACTGTATAGGGCGTGTTCTTGATACCATGACATGCTGGCTGTCCGATACTTGCAGGCGCAGCGATCCCGGCAGCGCAATGCGCCCTGCGCCCCGGGTGGTTACTAGAGTTCGGATGACCTTCCCGTCAAGTCGTGAAAACAGCGTCGGGTTGAGAACCAGCGCCGGGGATGCTCTGCCCCGCGGTGCCGGATAGTCGGAGGATTTCTCCGGCCCCATCGGGCTCCTTAACCACGCCTTCGAAACTGCGGCCGTCGAGCGTGAAGTCAATTGGGGTAATGAACTTGGGTAGCCCATGCCTCTCGGCCAGATGCGCATGCGTCTGCAGTGGTCACTGGCAGGTCAATCACGAAAAATCCCATGTCCGATTTGTCAGGATTGCCGTACAGCGACAGCAGGGCGGCCTTCGACGGCTTCAATCCCTTCGGGACCACCACAAGGGCCGTGCCAACTTCATTGTAGTTGGCGATCGACGTTTCCCGATATTGGTACAGCCCGATTGCCACCAGCGCCTTGCCGTTGGCGAAGCGCACCGCATCGAAGCCCTTGGGCGAGATCAGATCTGCGCGCGCGCATGATCGACCCAGAACATCGCGATCACGTTGGAATTGTCGTAGTAGAAGATGGGAAGCTCGAAAGAGCCCGCGCTCGAAGCAAAGCTTGTCCGGGGAAATTGGAAAAGAGGATCGCCGCTAAATTCGGTCATTGGAGCGCTTTCCTATCGCCAAAGGTATGCGCGCGACGCAAACGCGCGGTTTGCCAAGACGACAATCCACGGACGTCCGCCTGAGGGCGCTCGGTCGCATGGTCAAACGTGTGGGACGTTGCTCATTTGCAAAACCTCGATTTGATGTTCCAGAACTTGCAACCATATGCGTCGGCGCACTCGGCACCATCACAGTACTCTGCGCCCTCGTTGGACACGCGCTTTGAAGAGAATGAACAAGGGACCGGCCCAAGACTGTCTCCTTGTTGACGGTCTTGGATTTTTCAGCTCTGCCGCGCATATCGCGAGGGATTTCCTTCGCATTCCAGGGTATTAGTTGGTTGCGATGGGCAAGCCGGCAGCCCCGACCCACCGCACGATGAACTGGCGCACCCACAGCGTTGCCCCGAGGTCGTGTGGCACGCGGATGTTTATTCGACCGGTGATGGGGTACGGTCTAAAACCGGCAGCAGGTCACGCGATAATCCTTGCGCGCTTCATCGTCGGTCTCCCCGGTCGGGAACAGACGTAGTCCAACCGCGGGCTCTCTGGGGCAAAGGTCAGTATT
>JAJXZX010000019.1 GCA_021779835.1 Pseudomonadota bacterium
GCGTTCTTTGACATAGGGCTCGCCTCCAGCGCGCGGCGGGATGGCTTTGCCAACGAAGCCCGCAAGAATAACGACGGTCAGGACATAGGGCAGGGCGTCCATCACCTGATTGGGCAGCACGATAAAACCAAGGTCGATGGTCTGATAGCGGTTCGACAGAGCCTCCAGGAACCCGAACAACATGGTGGCCCCCAGCGCATACCACGGCCGCCATTTGGCGAAGATCAGCGCGGCCAGTGCGATGAAGCCGCGCCCGGCGGTCATCTCGCGCCCAAAGCTCGCCGCCAGCGAGGTGGAAAGATAGCTGCCCGCCACGCCGCACAGAATGCCCGCAATGGCCACCGCGCCATAGCGCAACGCCACCACCGACACCCCCGCCGTATCCACCGCCGCCGGGTTTTCCCCCACCGCGCGCAGACGCAGGCCGAAGCGGGTGCGATATAGCACCCACCACGTCAACGGCACGCAGGCAAAGGCGAAATACACCAGAATCGAATGGCCAGAGATCAGCGTGTCATAGATCGGCCCCAGCACCGGCACGCCTTTCAGCGCATCGGCAAAGGGCAGCGAGATATCCTGAAACCGCGCCGCCCCCGACAGCGCCGGGGTGCCGCCGCCCAGATGAAACCACTTCTGCCCGATCAACACCGTCAGGCCCGAGGCGAGGAAGTTGATCGCCACCCCCGAAATCAACTGGTTCCCCCGGAAGGTGATCGAGGCGACGCCGTGGATAAAGGCAAACACCATCGACGCGCCGATCCCGGCCATCAGACCCAGCCACGCCGATCCCGTGACAGAGGCAACGGCGGCGGACATGAACGCCGCCACCAGCATTTTGCCCTCCAGCCCGATATCAAACACGCCGGAGCGTTCGGAAAACAGCCCCGCAAGGCAGGCCAGCAGCAAGGGCGTGCCTAAGCGCACCGAACTGTCGAGGATCGACAGGATGTTGGACAGATCCATCACGCCCTCCGTCGGCTGTATTTGCGAAACATCCACTCGACCGGGATGCGCACAAGGTTATCCAGCGCCCCGGTAAACAGGATCACCAGCGCCTGAATAACGGTAATCAACTGGCTGGGGATCGTGGTCCACAGTGCGAGCTCCGCCCCGCCCTGATACAGAAATCCGAAAAGGATCGCCGCCAGAAACACCCCGAACGGATGCGACCGCCCCATCAGCGCCACCGCGATCCCGATGAAGCCTGCCCCTTCAGAGGAGTTCAGCACCAGCCGCCCGCTTTCCCCCATCACGTTGTTGATCGCCATCATCCCCGACAGGGCGCCGGAAATCAGCATGGCATACATGGTGATCTTGACCGGGCTGATACCCGCATATTTCGCCGCCGCTTCCGACTTGCCAAAGGCTCGCAGGGCATAGCCGAACCGCGTCTGCCACAGCAGCACCCAGACACCAACACAGGCGGCAAGCGCGATGAACAGCGTGACGTTGGCGGGCGTGCCCTTGGTGAAGGGGATGCCAACCAACCCCAGCACATCCTCGATATGCGGAAGGCCGGTCACGGCGGGAAAGTTCGCCGTCGCCGGGTCCATCGACCCCACCGGGCGCAGCACGTTAACCAACAGGTAGTTCAGCAGGGCCGAGCCGATGAAGTTGAACATGATGGTGGTGATAACAATATGGCTGCCACGTTTCGCCTGTAGCCAGGCCGGGATCGCCGCCCACAGCGCGCCAAACGCCGCCGAGGCCAGCGAAGCCACGATCAGCGCGGTCCACCAGTTCGGCCATGGGATCAACAGGCACACCAACGCCACACCAAGCCCGCCCAATTGCGCCTGCCCATCGCCGCCGATATTGAACAGGCTGGCATGAAACGCCACCGCGACGCCCAGCCCGGTGAACATGAAATTGGTCGCGTAATAAAGCGTGTAGCCCCAGCCGTAAGACGACCCCAGCGCCCCTGTCACCATGATTTGCAGTGCGTTGATCGGGTCCTCGCCAATTGCCAAGATCACCAGCCCGGAGATCAGGAAGGCGATCAGGATAGAAATCAGCGGCACCAGCAGGGCGTCGGCCCATTTCGGCATTCTGTCCATGTCAGGCGGCCTTTCCGTCCATGCCGGCCATCAGCAGGCCAAGCTCGCGCTCATTGGTTTCCCCCGGCAGACGCTCGCCCATGATGCGCCCGTCGAACATCACCGCGATGCGGTCCGACAACGACATGATCTCGTCCAACTCGACCGAGACCAGCAAGATCGCCTTGCCCGCGTCGCGCAGGCGCACAATTTGCTGATGGATGAACTCGATCGCGCCAATATCGACGCCGCGCGTCGGTTGGCCGATCAGCAACAGGTCGGGGTTGCGCTCAATCTCGCGCGCCAGCACCAGCTTTTGCTGGTTGCCGCCGGAAAAATTCTTGGCGTGCAGGCGCGGGTCCGGGGGGCGCACGTCGAAACGGCCCATCTTCGCCTCGGTCTCCTTCAGCAGCGCCGCGTTGTTCATCAACAAAGCGTTGCGCTGATAGGCGGGGTCGTTGTGATAGCCAAAGGCGACGTTTTCCCAAGCGGTGAAATCCATGATCAGGCCCAGCCGCTGGCGGTCCTCTGGCACATGCGCAATTCCCTTGGCGCGCCGGGTTTGCCCGTCGGAATGCTTGCCGGTCAGATCAAGGCTCTCGCCGTTCAGCCGGATCACGCCCAGCCCATGCGCGGTGCCGCCCAGCACCTCCAGCAGTTCCGATTGCCCATTGCCCGCAACGCCTGCGATGCCAAGGATTTCCCCGGCGCGCACGTTCAGCGAGACACCTTTCAGCCGTTGCACCCCCTTGTCATCGGTCACCCGCAGGTTCTCGACCTCCAGCACGGTCTTGCCGGGTTTGGCGGGCACCTTGTCCACGCGCAGCAGCACCTTGCGGCCCACCATCAGCTCTGCCAGTTCCTCGGGCGAGGTTTCGGCGGTCTTGACCGTCGCCGTCATCTGCCCACGCCGCATCACGCTGACGGTTTCGGTGATCTCCATGATCTCGCGCAGCTTATGGGTGATCAGGATGATGGTTTTGCCTTCGCGCTTCAGGTTTTCCAGAATGCGAAACAGGTGGTCGGCCTCTGCCGGGGTCAAAACCCCGGTGGGCTCGTCCAGGATCAGGATATCCGCCTGGCGATACAGGGCCTTGAGGATCTCGACCCGCTGCTGATGCCCGACCGAAAGGTCTTCAATCAGCGCGTCGGGGTCCACGTTCAGCTCATATTCCTTGGCAAGCTGCGTCAACAACTTGCGCGCCTTGGCAAGCGAGGGTCGCAACAACGCGCCATCCTCTGCCCCCAGCACGACGTTTTCCAAAACGGTGAAATTCTGCACCAGCTTGAAATGCTGGAATACCATGCCGATGCCAGCGCGAATGGCGGCCTGACTGTCAGGGATGGTGGTGGGGGTGCCGTTTATCAGGATCTCGCCCGCATCGGCCTTGTAGAAGCCATAGAGGATCGACATCAGCGTGGATTTCCCCGCGCCGTTCTCACCAATGATGCCGTGGATAGACCCGCGCGCCACGCGGATAGAGATATCCTTGTTCGCCTGCACCGGCCCGAAGGCCTTGGAAATCCCCCGCAATTCAATCGCGGGATGTGCGATGGCTGGGGCGGCAGTTTCCTGCCGCCCCGAGGTGTTACCCTTTGCCATAAACCACTTGCCTCAGTTCACAGGGCAGGTGTTGTCGGTGGTGTAGTCATGCACTTTGATGGTGCCGTCTTCGATGCCGGCGGTGGCTTTGTCCACGGCAGCTTTCATCTCGGGCGTCACCAGCTTGGCGTTGAATTCATCCATCGCCGGCGCCACGCCGCCCGCTTTCAGGTCCATGACCTTGATACCAGGCTTCAGATCAGCGCCTTCTTTGAACGCCGCATAGACCGCGTTATCCACGCGCTTGGTCATCGAGGTCAGCACTTGCCCCGGATGCATGTAGTTCTGGTCGCTGTCCACGCCGATCGACAGGATCTTGCCATCCGCTGCCGCTTGCAGCACGCCCACACCGGTGCCGCCCGCCGCTGCATAGATCACGTCCGCGCCCTGGCTGATCTGCGCTTTGGCCAGTTCGCCACCCTTCACCGGGTCATTCCACGCGGTCGGCGTGGTGCCGGTCATGTTCTGGATCACCTTGGCCTTCGGGTTGACCGACATCACGCCCTGCACATAGCCACAGCCGAACTTGCGGATCAGCGGGATGTCCATGCCGCCGATAAAGCCAACGGTGCCGGTTTTCGACGCCATCGCGGCCATCACGCCCACGAGGTACGAGCCCTGCTCTTCGGTGAACACCACCGACTGCACGTTCGGCTGGTTAACCACCATGTCGATGATGGCAAACTTGGTTTTTGGGAAGTCCGGCGCGACCTTGTTCAGCACGTCGCCAAAGGCAAAGCCGGTCATCACGATCGGGTTCGCGCCCGATTCGGCCAGACGGCGCAGCGCCTGCTCGCGCTGGGCTTCGGACTGCATCTCCAACTCGCGGAATTTCTGGCCGGTCTCTTTCGCCCAACGCTCTGCCCCATGTGAGGCGGATTCGTTGAACGATTTGTCAAATTTGCCGCCCAGATCATAGATGATCGCAGGTTCGGCCAGCGCGACCGTCGCGGTCAGCGTCAGCGCGGCAGTGGCGCCGAAAAGTTTGGTCATAAAGCTCATGGAATCATTCTCCCTGTTCCAAGCTTCGGCCCCCGACAAAGCAGTCTACGAGGCCGATAATGTCAGCCGATCTCTCGCGGATCATGCGGCCAAATAAGGACGAAGAGGGGCAGGGCGGTCAATAGCGATCTTGCAGGGCCGCTATGCGGAGTTGACCGATTGATAAAATTTTTGCGATCCCCGCAGGCGGAAGGCTCAAAAATCCCGCGCGAGCAGCAAGGCGTCGATCGCCGGACCGTTGGGTGCGTGATAATAGCCGCGCCGCCGCCCGGTTTGGGCGTATCCTGCGTGCGTATAAAGTGCGATGGCGGGGGCGTTATCCGCCGCGACCTCCAGAAAGCCGCGCGCCGCGCCGCGCGCCTGCGCCTCGGCCTCGAAAGCGGCGAGCAGTAGCCGCCCTTGGCCGCCCCGCCGCGCCTCAGGTGCCACCACCAACGTCAACAACTCTGCCTCGTCCGCCACCGCGCGGCCCATCGCAAAGCCCTGCGGCACGGTGCACAGGAAAACCCCGGTGCCAGTCAGCAACCCAGCGATCTCTGCGGCCGACCACGGGCGCGGCACGGTGAAACCTTGGCGGTGCAGAGCGGCCAGCTTATCTGGCGTCACGGCAGGATCACCGGCGGCGGGTCGGACGAGGGCGCGGCATCGGCGGCGCGCAGATACATTGGCGCGGGGCGCGGTTGCACCAACCCTCGCCGCGCGCGCGCCTCCCGGGCAATCGCTTCGGCTGGTGCAAAGGCCGCGCTGACCATTTGGCCCCCCTGCGCCGCGGCAAAGGCGGCGGCGTCATGGCCGATGATCGGCAGCCCCGCCCAGTCCTCCGGCAGGTCGCCGGGGCTGCACAGCACCGGCGCCTCGTCAAAGCCCATGCGCGCCACATAGGCCTGCCCGCGCCGCGCATCGACGCTGGCCAGCACCGGTCGCGCCGCGCCATGCGCCAGTGCGTCAAACGAATTGATGCCTATCGCCGGCACCTTCAGCGACAGCGCCAGCCCGCGCGCCGCCGCAACGGAAATCCGCACCCCGGTGAAATTCCCCGGCCCGGTGCCGACGCCAATCGCCGTCAGATCACGCCACGCGGCACCGGCCCCTGCCAGCAACTCCTCCAACAAGGGAAACAGGCGTTCGGCCTGACCCTTGTCCATCAGCTCCAGCCGGGATGCGACGCAGCGCTCGCCTAACAGCAAAGCGGCCGCGCAGTGCGCGGCCGATGTGTCGAAGGCAAGGATCAGATCCTCAGGCGGCAACCGCGCGCACCTCAGTTACCTCAGGGATATAATGGCGCAGCAGGTTCTCGATGCCCATTTTAAGCGTCAGGGTCGAGGACGGGCAGCCCGCGCAGGAGCCCTTCATATGCAGATAGACAATCCCACGATCAAAGCCGTGAAACGTGATGTCGCCGCCATCGTTCGCTACCGCAGGACGCACACGGGTATCCAGCAACTCTTTGATTTGCTGCACAATATCGCTGTCTGGCCCGTCATGGGCGGTATGTGCGTCGTCCTGCTCGCCCTCCATCACGGCGGCGCCCGACTGGTAGTGCTCCATGATCGCGCCAAGAATCGAGGGCTTCACATGGTCCCATGCCACATCGTCGGCCTTGGTGACGGTGATGAAATCGGTGCCAAAGAAGACGCCGTTGACATGACCCAGCGCGAAAAGCCGCGCCGCAAGGGGCGATTTCGTGGCGCTGTCCGCCGACGGGAAGTCAGCGGTGCCCATGTCCAAAACGGGCATCCCCGGTAGGAATTTCAGCGTCGCCGGGTTCGGCGTGGATTCGGTCTGGATGAACATGATGCAATCTCCGACTGTTCCTATCGGATATGCGCCCTGACGGCCCTCAAGTCAAGGTGCGCGCGCGGGGGCCGCGCGCCGCCTCCGGCGGGGGAGTATTTTTGCCAAAAAGAAGCCAAAGCGTGCGACGGGCTGGGACGGGGTGGGGTCAATATTTGGTTAACAAAACTAGTAAACCACTATATTACAATGGCTTGTCCTAGCGTTGTCCCGTGCAACATTCGGCTCAGGTTACCTCTTCCAGCCGTTCTTTCGACATTTCGCCCGGCACAATGGTAATCGGAATAGGCAGCGTTCCCGACGCCCGCGACAGGGCGGTGACCAGTCTGCCCGGCCCGCTTTTCTCAATTCCCGCCCCCAGCACGAGCACGCCGATTTCGGGGTCTTCCTTGATGAGGGCAAGGATCTCCGCCACCTCATCACCCTCGCGGATCACCAGCGTCGGCTCGACACTGTGGCGTGTCCGCATCCATTTCGCGAAGACTTCGAAATGCGCCTCGATCCGCTCGCGCGCCTCGGCCCGCATGATGTCGGCCACGCCGGTCCAGTATTTGAACTCCTCGGGCGGAATCACGGAAAGTATCGTGACCCGTCCCCCGGTATGAGCCGCGCGGAAGGCCGCGAACCGCATTGCATTCAGGCATTCGCGGGTATCATCCAGCACCACCAGAAACTTGCGCATCGTTTTCTCCTTTTGGCCAAGGCGGATCATTGCCGATGCGGGGGAGCGCTGGCAAGCATCCTGTCACATCAGCTTTTGGCGGAGTGTGCCCAGTCCCAGTAAAGCTCTCGCACGCGCGTAGTAACGGGGCCGCTTTGGTATTGGGTGGCATCAAAGGCGGTTACGGGCGTGACCTTGGACATGTTGCCGGACAGGAAGACCTCATCTGCCGCATGGAAATCGGCGTAGCCCAGCACCGTCTCGTGGACCTTGACGCCATCGGCGCGCAGGTTGGCGATATGGCGGGCGCGGGTGATGCCGGCAAGGAAGGTGCCATTGGCGATCGGGGTGAACACCTCGCCATCCTTGACCATAAAGACGTTGGCCGAGGCGGTTTCGGCGACATTTCCGACAGCATCGGTGACCAGTGCGTTGCCAAAGCCCTTGCCGCGCGCTTCGGCCAGCATGCGTGCGTTGTTGGGGTAAAGGCAGCCTGCCTTGGCGTTGACGACGTTATCGGCCAACACCGGGCGGCGGAATTGCGTGGTGGTCAGCGTGGTGGCGCTGGTCGGCGGGGCCATTGGGATTTCCTCAAGGCAGATGGCAAAGCCGGTGGCGTCAGGGCGGGGGACGATGCCCGTCTCGTCACCGTCCAGCGCCCAATACATCGGGCGGATATAGACCGGTGCGCCTTTGGGAAAACGGGCAAGGCCCTCGCGCACGATCGCGACCATCGCGGCGGTCTCGACTGTGGGCGTAATCATCAACGCCGCGGCAGAGCGGTTGACGCGGGCGCAGTGTGCGTCGAGGTCGGGGGTGACGCCGTCAAACTGGCGCGCGCCGTCAAAGACCGTGGTGCCAAGCCATGACCCATGATCCCCCGCCCGCATCACGGCGACGTCGCCATCGTGCCAGCTTCCGTTGAACCATGTGCGGATATTGGTGCCTGTCGCCATCTTGTCCTCCTTCGATTGCCGGGCGGAGTTAAGCATCTGTGACGGGTAGGGTCCACCCCGCGCGTCCGCTTGGGCACGCGCAGAAAAAAACCCCCGGGCACAAGTGCCGGGGGCCGGCGCGCCGGTTGCTGGGGTGAGCAGCGGTGCGCCAAAGCTCGGAGCGGTAAGTAAGCTCTGCCGCCGGGGAAGGGGCGGCAAACTTGGGAAGAACAGAAAGGCCGCACCCGAGGCAACGGACGGGACAGTCCGCCCGTAATTGATAGCCGCGCAATGAATCCCCGGCGTGACGGAGGGATTGCAAATGGATGACACATTTCCCCGCGGAAGGCTTAGGCACAGCGTTGTGACTTGATCCTGCCGCCGGGGAATGAAAAGAGGGGTCTAAAGCATAACATTCCAAATGAGGCATGAATCATGGAGTCGATTGGGCGTCGGAAGCTGTTAACCGGGGCGGCAACTGCGGCGGCAGCACTTGCGATGCCGCGCCTTGCGTTGGCCAGCGATGGGCTGGACCGCGCGAATATTTCAAGCTTTCATTCCAAGAACTGGCAGGACTATTTCACCGACCTTCATAATGGCGTGATCCTGGCCGATACCAAGTCGCGCGCCGTGCACTTCTGGTCTGAGGATGCGTCGATCTACAAGCTGTATCCCTGCTCGGTGCCGGACAGCCCGGACATGACCCGGCTGGGTATGACGCGCGTGGTGGAAAAGGTGGTTGGACCGACGTGGCGCCCGACGCCGTCGATGCTGGCGCGCGATCCGGCGCTGCCGAAGGTGGTTGGTCCGGGCCCGGACAACCCCCTGGGGCCGTTCGCACTTTACCTCAGCTGGCAATATTACCGGGTTCATGGCACGCAGGACACCCGCAAGATCGGGCGCGCCTCGTCCAGCGGCTGCATAGGGCTGTATAACGAAAACATCACCGAGCTGTTCAAGCTGGCCAAGGTCGGAACGCAGGTCCGCCTGATCTAACCGCGGACAAGGCGTCAGGGCGGCCTGAAGGCGCGCCCTGACCATTCTTTAGCCCCGGCGAGAGCGGATCATGCCGACGATGTCGAGCGTCTTGCGCAGAATCGGTTGCGCGATGGCATCGGCGCGGTCGGCACCTTCGCCAAGGATGCGGTCGATCTCGGCGGGGTCTTGCATCAGGCGCTGCATCTCGGTGGAAATCGGGCGAAGTTTTTCAACTGCCAGATCGGCGAGAGCCGGTTTGAACACGCCGAACTGCTTGCCCGCGAAATCCGCGATGACCTGTTCAACGGTTAGGTCGGCAAGAGCGGCGTAGATGTTGACGAGGTTGCGCGCGTCGGGACGGTCGGCCAGCCCTTCGGCGGTATCCGGCAGGGGTTCGGGGTCGGTCTTGGCCTTGCGGATCTTGGCCGAGATGGCATCGGCATCATCGGTCAGGTTGATGCGGCTTTGATCCGAAGGGTCGGATTTCGACATCTTCTTGGTGCCGTCGCGCAAGGACATGACGCGGGTGGCAACGCCTTCGATCACCGGCTCGGTGATCGGGAAGAAATCGACGCCATAGTCATGGTTGAACTTTGCCGCGATGTCGCGAGTCAGTTCGACATGCTGTTTCTGATCCTCGCCCACCGGCACTTGCGTGGCGTGATAGAGCAGAATGTCCGCCGCCATCAGCGCGGGATAGGCGAAAAGGCCAAGCGAGGCCGCTTCGGCGTGCTTGCCTGCCTTGTCCTTCCACTGCGTCATGCGGTTCATCCAGCCCATGCGGGCGATACAGTTGAAGATCCACGCCAATTCAGCGTGCGCCGACACCTGGCTTTGGTTGAACAGGATCGAGCGTTTCGGGTCGATGCCAGAGGCGATGAAGCCTGCGGCCAGTTCCCGGGTCTGTTGGCGCAGCTTGACAGGGTCCAGCAGGGCCGCGGTGATCGCGTGCATATCGACGATGCAATAGATCGTCTCGATCCCCTCGTCCTGCTTTTGCGCGAAACGTTTCAGCGCGCCGAGGTAGTTGCCAAGCGTCAGCCCGCCCGAGGGCTGGATGCCCGAAAACACGCGGGGGGTGAACTTGGTGCCGACGTGAGGCGTTTGGACCGCGTCCGTCATGTGAGACTCCGTCTGGAAATTTCTGAGGCTTCGGCTTATCGCTGGCGCACTAGCCCGTCAACCGGAGGTCTTTGGATGGATATGGATCACAACGCGTCACCCGTGCATCCGTTGCCGGGGGTGGTGTGGGCGCTGGCCATGCCAACCGCGTTGATCGAGATCGTGTTGAGCCTTGGGCAATTTGGCCTGATCGGCGGGCCGGATGCAGTTGGCTGGCGGTCAACGGCGATCGAGACCTATGGATTTTCGCAACCCCTGTTTCAGTGGATGCTGGAGCATCAGCAAGCCCCGCTGGATTTCCTGATCCGGTTCGTGGGCTACACCTTTATCCATGTCAGCGCGATGCACGCGGTGTTTGTCGTGGTGTTTATCCTCGCCTTGGGCAAATATGTGTCAGACGTGTTCCGGCCTTGGGCGGTTCTGGTGCTGTTCTTCGCCTCTGGCATCATGGGGGCGGTGGTCTATGGCCTGTTGTCATTCAGCCAGATTTACCTGCTGGGTGGCTATCCGGCTGTCTATGGCCTTATCGGTGGGTTTTCGTTCATCCTGTGGACCCGGCTGGGCGCGAAGGGCGAAAGCCGGCTGGGGGCGTTCAGCCTGATCGGCTTTCTGCTGGGCTTTCAGTTGGTTATGGGGATGGCGTTTGGCGGCAGCCGGGAATGGGTTGCCGACCTTGGCGGCTTCGTCACCGGGTTCCTGTTGTCGTTCGTCGTTTGCCCCGGCGGGATGGGGCGTGCGCTGGCGATGATCCGTCAGCGCTGACGCCCAAGCGACGAGCGCACATCGCCCATCCGGATCGCGCCGGTGACGACTGCGGCAATGGCATAGGCCAGCATCCCGCCCGTGACGAGGCCCGCAAGCGCAAGGTAGCGCCAGCCGGGCATCAGCAACTGATCGGCAAGCAGGACGCGCAGACCATAGAGGGCGACGCCCATCAAGACCGACGCCAAGGCCAGACGCGGCACGCGGTGCAGCAGGCGGTCGTCGAAGGTGGCCGCCTCGCCCATGTGGTGTTTGCCCCACCAAAGCTGCGCCACCATTGACCAGCCGGCAAGCGTGGTGCCAAGCGCCGCAGCGATAAAGCCGATGAAGGGAGCGAGCAGGATCGCGGCCCCGGCGTTGACGATCATCGAGTGCCAGGCAAAGCGGAACGGGGTTTTGGTATCCTCACGCGCGAAGTAAAGCGGTTGCAGCACCTTTTGCAGCACGAAGGCAGGCAGGCCCGCACCATAGACCGCCAGTACCGCGGCGGTGTTGGTGACGTCGGTCGCGGAAAACGCGCCGCGTTTGAACAGAACCGAGATCAGCGGCACCGGGATCACCATCAGCGCAACGGCGGCGGGCATGGTCAGCATCAGGCTGAACTCTGTCGCGCGGTTATAGGCATAGCGGCCACCCACCACGTCATTGGCCTTCAGGCGACGCGAGATGTCGGGCAGCAGCACCACGCCGATGGCAATGCCGACGACGCCAAGGGGAAGCTGATACAGTCGGTCCGCGTAGTTGAGCCACGCGATGGCGCCGTCAAAGAAGCTGCCGACTTGGCGCCCGACCAGCAAGTTAAGCTGCACCACGCCGCCCGCCATTACGGCAGGCCCCGCGATAGTCAGCAGGCGTTTAAGGTCGGGCGTCATGCGCGGCCAGCGCAGCTTGATCGGCATGCCCATGCGCACGCAGGCGAGCCAGACCAGACCCATTTGCGCGAAGCCGGTGATGGGCGTGGTCCAGCTTAGCGTCAGGCCCATGTTCCAATGGTAATGCCGTGCCAGCAGCATCGCCGCGATGAAGAAGATGTTGAGCAGCACGGGTGCGCCAGCAGCGGCGATGAAACGGCCCCCGGCGTTCAACACGCCAGAAAAAAGCGCCGCGCCCGCCATGAACAGGATGTAGGGGAACGTGATGCGCCCGAACTGCACGGCAAGGCCAAAGCGTTCGTCACCGGCAAAGCCCGAGGCCATGGCGTAGACCAGAACCGGCATCGCGATGATCGAGATCACCGAGACCAACAGCACCGTCGCACCAAGGCCGGCGAGTGCGTCTTCGGCAAAGCCTAGGGGGTCTTCGTTTGCCTCCAGCTTTTTGGAAAACATCGGCACGAAGGCGGTGTTGAACGCGCCTTCCGCAAAGAACCGGCGGAAAGTGTTGGGCAGCGAGAAGGCGACCAGAAACGCCTCTGCCACCGGGCCGGAACCGAGGTAGGACGCGATCAGCACATCGCGGATGAAGCCAACGGCGCGGCTCGCCAGAGTCCATGCGCCGACGGTCAGGAACCCGCGCACCAATCGGATCGGTTTCATAAGGATTGCGCCCTTTCGGCCCCTTCGGCGATCGCTTGCCGCAGCTTCTTTTCCAGCGCGTCTTGCTTCGATTTGGTGTGCAGTTTCAAGCCGAACATGTCTTTGACATAGAAGGTGTCAACCACCTGCGCCCCGAATGTCGCGATGACGGCGCTGGCAATGTAGATGTTGTTGGCCGCCAGCGTGCGCGTCAGATCGTAAAGCAGGGCAGGGCGGTCGCGCGTGTCGACTTCGATGATCGTGTAGATCTCTGACCCCTCGTTGTCGAAGGTGATCGAGGTCGGAAAGCGGAACTCCCGCTCGCGTTTCTTGATCTTGTCGCGGTCTTTCAGCGCATCACGCGCCACCACCTCGCCCTTCAGCGTCTTGTCGATCATCTGCTTGAGACGCGGCAGGCGGGCGGAGTCGTAGGGGTGTCCCTCGGCGTCCTGCACCCAGAATACGGCGGTGGCATAGCCATCCTTGGAGGTATAGGTGCGCGCATCCACCACGTTCGCGCCCACCAGCGCCAACGCGCCCGCGAGACGCGAGAAGATGCCGGGATGGTCGGCGAGCGCAAAACAGGCGCGGGTCGCGTCGCGGTCGGTGTCTGGTTTCAGGTTGATGCGAATCTCATCCGCGCCAAGGCCGCGCAGAAGTTCGGCGAAAACGACATGGGTGTCCGTCGAAAGCCCCTGCCAATACGGGCCATAGTGCCGCGCGGTTTCCACCCGCACATCGCCCTTGTCCCACGCCTCCAACGCCTCGCGGAGCTGGCGCTTGGCCTCAGTCTCGCGCCGCTCGCGGTTGAGGTCTTCCAGCCCGGTTTCCAGGGCGGTCGCGGTGTCGCGGTAAAGCTGGCGCAGCAGCATGGCCTTCCAGTTGTTCCAGGTATTCGGCCCGACGCCGCGAATGTCGCAGACCGTCAGCACCGTCAGCAGGTCGAGCCGCTTTTTCGTCTTCACCAGCTTGGCAAAGTCACGCACGGTGCGCGGGTCCGATATGTCGCGTTTCTGCGCCATATCGGACATCAGAAGGTGGTAGCGGATCAGCCATTCGACCGTCTCGCTTTCCTCTTCGTTCAGCCCCAGACGCGGCGCCAGTTTGCGCGCGATCTGCGCGCCCAGAACCGAGTGATCCTCGGGCCGTCCCTTGCCGATGTCGTGCAACAGAAGGGCGACGTAAATCACCCGCCGGTTCACGCCCTCTTTGAGGACGCGGCTGGCGATCGGCAGTTCCTCGACCAACTCGCCCCGCTCGATCTGCGCGAGGGTAGAGATGGTCTGGATGATATGCTCGTCCACCGTATAGCTGTGGTAGACGTTGAACTGCATCATCGCGACGATGCGGCCAAATTCCGGGATGAACGCGCCCAGCACGCCCAACTCATTCATGCGGCGCAGCGAGCGTTCCGGGTTGCCGTGTTTCAGCATCAGGTCAAGGAAGATGCGGTTCGCCTCGCGGTCGTCCTGCATCCCCTCGTCGATCATGTCGAGATGCGAAGCGACCAGCCGCATCGCGTCGGGGTGCAACAGGTAGCCGGCGCGCAAGCCTTCCTCGAAGATGCGCAGAAGGTTGAGTTTGTCGGCAAGGAATTTTTTGGGGTCGGCAACCGTCAGCCGGTTCTGCACCACCACCATGCCATCATGCAGCTTTTTCTTGCGACGCAAGAGGCCGATCAGCATCGGCTCGATCTTGACGTGCTGCGCTTCCAGTTTGGTCAGGAAGATGCGGGTCAGTTCACCCACAGTGGTAGCGTGGCGAAAGTAATCCTGCATGAAGATTTCAACGCCACGACGCCCGCCGCCATCGACATAGCCCATGCGTGCCGCGACCTCGACCTGCAAATCGAAGGTCAGCTGATCCATGGCGCGACCGGTGATGTAATGCAGGTGGCATCGCGCGGCCCAAAGGAAGGTTTCCGCCTGACGGAAACCTGCATATTCCTCGGCGGTGAACACGCCAAGCTCGACAAGCTGTTCGGCCCGTTCGACCCGGTGCAGATATTTCGCGATCCAATAGAGCGTTTGCAGGTCGCGCAAGCCGCCCTTCGCCTCTTTCACATTCGGTTCCAGCACATAGCGCTGGCCGCCTTGGCGTTTGTGACGCTCGGCGCGCTCGGCAAGTTTCGCCTCGATGAATTCCGGGCCGGTCGCGCGGAACAGCTCTGTCCACAGCTTTTCTTTCAGCTCGACGGCAAGGCTGGCGTCGCCCGCCAGGAAGCGGTGTTCCAGCAAGGCGGTGCGGATCGTGATATCCTCGCGGCCAAGTCGGATGCAGTCCTTGACGGTGCGCGTCGCGTGGCCGACCTTCAGCTTCAGATCCCACAGCATGTAAAGCATCGACTCCACGACGCTTTCTGTCCATGCCGTGGTCTTCCACGGGATCAGGAACAGCAGGTCAATGTCGGACGACGGCGCCATCTCGGCGCGGCCATAGCCGCCCACTGCCACCAGCGCGATACGCTCTCCTTCGGTCGGATTTGGCAAGGGATGCAGAAGGCGGGTCGCCACGTCGAGCGTCGCCGTAATCAGGCCGTCGGTCAGAAACGCCTGCGACAGCACCAACTCGCGCGAGGCGAGCGGATGGGCGGTGAACGCGGCCTCCAGCACGGCGCTGCCACGACGGCGCGCGTCGTTCAGCACTTGCACGGCTGCAGCGCGACCGGCCTTGCCGTCGCCCGCGCCGATCAGACTTGCATCGATGGCGCGTCGCACTTGATCGGCGTCAAATATATCAGACGCCGGGCAGATCAATCCGCTCGGCGTCATGGTGAGGTCAGGGCGGTGGGTCGTCTCAATAACCGACGCCGCTGAAGCTTCGTGGGGCAGGGTCAATAATAGTTACCTGTTTGTTGGTGATCTGCGCGATCGCGAGACCCCGCTGATTGGTGCCGTCAGGCAGCAGCCGGAAGATGCCGTTAACCCCGACAAAACCCGCGCCCTGCGTCAACGCGCCGGCGCTTAGCGCATCGGCGTGGCCCGATTTCACCAACGCCCCGATCGCCGCGATACCGTCATAGGCCAGTCCCGCAATCGGTAGCGGTTGGCTGCCGTAGGCGGCGGAATAGCGCGTCGCGAACTGCTGGGCGAGAGCCGGGTCGGGCATGGCAAACCAGCCATGCTGCACACCGGGAAGCGCCAAGGTGGTCGGCGGAATGTCCCAACGGGTCAGGCCGATATATTGCGTGACCGAAGGGTCGACGCCATTCTCGCTCATCAATTGCGTGACCAAAGGCAGGGCACCGGCACTGTCGGAGGTGTAGAAAATCGCATCCGCGCCGGAACTGCGCACTGTCTGGGCGATGCCCGGAACTGCAGCCACGACACCGTTTTGCGAGAATTCATAGCTTCCGTCGCCTGCCAAAGTGCTGCCCGCTGCTGCGATGGCCGCCGAGATTGCCTTGAAGCCAGCCTCGCCCGCTGCGGTTTGCTCATGCACCACGACGATCTTGGTCTTACCCTGCGAGGCGGCATAGCTGACCAGACGCGCGGCGGTGTTGCGGAACGTCTGGCCAAGCACAAAGACGTTGCGCCCCGCAATATCGACATTGTTCGAGAAGCTCAGCACGTTAATACCGCGCGAGGCAACCGCCAGACCAGCCGCGTTAGCGGCCTGTGCATAGACCGGCCCAAGAATAATCTTTGCACCATCATCGGCCGCCTTCGTGGCTGCCGCGGCTGCCGAGGCTGGAGCGGCGTCGGTCGGATAGACCCGCAGGTCGATCTTGACGCCGTTCAGGTCGTTGACCGCCAGACGCGCCGCATTCTCGATGCTTTGCGCCATAAGCGCGTCGCCCGCGTCCCCCGATCCAGACGGGACCAGCAGCGCGACCTGCTCGGCCGCGCCAGTGTTCACGGCAGGCGCCTTACTGACCGGGCCACCGTCGCAGGCGGACAGGGTCAGGGCTGAAAGAAGAACGCTTAGGCGACCCAATGACTTGCGGGCGGCACTCAAAACGGCAAACATATGGAATTCCTCGCTCTCATGCGCTTGGACACAACGGCGCGAGACTATGCGTTTCAGGGATCGAAGTAAACTTTCGATAAGGGGAAATCGGTGATGAACACGTCTGCTCGGCCACTCTCCGCAGGCCTTTATTTCGTCGCGACCCCGATCGGTGCCGCGCGCGACATTACATTGCGGGCGCTCGACATTCTGGGCACGGCGGATGTTTTGGCGGCGGAAGATACCCGCACCCTACGCCATTTGATGGAAATCCATGGTGTGGCCTTAGGGGATCGCCCGTTGATTGCCTATCACGACCACAATGGCGAGGCGGTGCGCCCGCGCCTGTTGCGGGCATTGGCCGAGGGTAAATCGGTGGCCTATGCGTCAGAGGCGGGCACGCCTCTGGTGGCCGACCCCGGCTATCAGCTGGGCCGCGCGGCAATCGGGGCGGGGCATCTGGTGATCGCGGCGCCGGGGCCATCGGCTGTGCTGGCGGCATTGACCGTATCAGGCCTGCCCAGTGACCGGTTCTTTTTCGCCGGTTTCCCCCCCGCAAGCGCCGGCGCGCGGGCGCGGTTCCTCGCCGAGATCGCGACGGTGCCTGCCACGGTGGTTTTATACGAATCGCCCAAGCGCGTTAGCCGACTGTTAGCTGAATTGTGCGAAAGCTTTGGCGGCGAACGACAGGCGGCAGTGTGTCGGGAACTGACGAAACGATTCGAAGAGGTGTCACGCGCTTCGCTAGGCGAACTGGCGCGGGATTTTGCAGACAAGGCGGTGAAAGGTGAAATCGTCGTGCTAATCGACCGGCCTTCGCCGCGTGTGGCGGGGGCCGCCGACGTAGAGGGGGCCTTGCGAGAGGCGTTGACGCAGCATTCGCTGAAAGATGCCGTGGCGGCAGTGAGCGAGGCGTTGGATATGCCGCGGCGGGATGTGTATCAGGCGGCACTTAAACTCGGGGCATCAGCAAGGAAGGACGATTGATATGGTGGCGGCGACCACGCAATCTTCCGCGACGCTGCGCGGAGCTGTCGCGTATCACGCCGGATTGGCGGCTGAGGATGCGGTGCAGCGCGACTATGAACGGCGTGGGCAATTGATTGCGGCGCGTCGCTGGCGCGGTTCTGGGGGCGAGATTGATCTGGTGGCGCGGGACGGTGCTGTGGTGATTTTCATCGAGGTCAAGAAAAGCGGCAGCTTCGCACAGGCGGCAGAGCGCGTCTCACAGAGGCAAATGGATCGGATCTATGCCTGTGCCTCCGAGTTCTTGGCGGGCGAACCAAGGGGGCAGGATACCGAAGTGCGCTTTGATGTGGCGTTGGTGGATGCAGCGGGCCAGATCCGCATTCTGGAGAACGCATTCGGCTGTTGATGCCTGCGGGCGATTGCATCCCTTCCGGGTCTGCGCCATCAAGAGGCCAACAGTCAGGGGGCGCATATGGGCTTGAAAGTGGCATTGCAGATGGACCCGATCGGGTCGGTCAATATCGATGGGGACAGCACGTTCCGGATTGCCGAAGAGGCACAAAAGCGCGGGCACAGCCTGTTTTACTATACGCCGGATCGGCTGGCTTTCCGTGAGGGGCGCATCACTGCGCGCGGTTGGCCCATCGAGGTGCGCCGCGTGAAAGGCGACCATGTCAGCTATGGGCCTGAGCAAGAGGTCGATCTGGCTGATTGGGATGTCGTGTGGCTCCGGCAGGATCCGCCTTTCGACATGGGCTATATCACATCGACCCATTTGCTTGACATGATCCACCCCAAGACTCTGGTGGTGAACGATCCGTTCTGGGTACGCAACTCACCGGAAAAGCTGCTGGTCTTGCAGTTTCCTGACCTTACGCCGCCGACCTTGGTGGCGCGCGATCTGCAAACGATCCGCGCGTTCAAGGCGGAGCACGGGGATATCATCCTGAAGCCGCTTTACGGCAATGGCGGCGCCGGGGTGTTCCGGCTTGATCCCAATGACCGTAACCTTGCGTCATTGCACGAGTTGTTCTGCTCGTTCAGCCGGGAGCCGTTGATCGCACAAAAATTCCTGCCGGCGGTGTCAAAGGGCGACAAGCGGATAATTTTGGTGAATGGCGAACCGGTGGGCGCTATCAACCGGGTGCCCGCTGCGGGGGAGACGCGGTCGAACATGCATGTGGGGGGGCGTCCGGAAAAGATCGGCCTCACCCCGCGCGATCTGGAGATTTGCGCGGCGATTGGGCCGGTCCTGCGTGAAAAAGGCCAGGTTTTTGTGGGAATTGATGTTATTGGCGACTACTTGACCGAAATCAACGTAACTTCGCCAACCGGCATTCAAGAGTTGGAACGGTTCGACGGCATCAACGTGGCTGAAAAAATATGGCAGGTGATCGAAGCGAAAATAGCAATGGGGTGAGCCGCAGGCTCGCCGCACTCAGCTACTTGCTTAGGGTCATCGCAAAGCCGCGGGTGGCGCGCCTTGTGGGCCCTGCCGATGCGCGGCGCGATTTTGACCGGGCCGCGCGGTGGCTGTTTCGTGCGCCGCCATACGCTTTGTGGTTGGACGGCAATATTTCGGTGCCGGAGGGGCGCGACCTTCCCGTGACGCGCATTTCGTGCAGTCAGACGGTTGATCGCTCCAAGGTCATTTTGTTCCTGCATGGCGGTGCCTATGTTGCGGGCTCGCCGTCAACTCACCGTAAGATGTTGGCGCGGCTGTCGAAGTTGGCGGGGGTGCCGGTGCTGGCGCCAGAGTATCGGTTGGCGCCTGAGCATCCGTTTCCTGCCGCGCTGGAGGATGCGCGCGCGGCATGGGATCATCTTTACGCCGTCGGCTGTGACCCCGAGGATATCGTGATCGGGGGCGATTCCGCCGGCGGCGGCCTTGCACTTGCGCTGCTGGCGGACCTTTGCGCCAAGGGCACCCCTCCAGCGGCTCTGTTTGCCTTTTCACCCTGGACGGATCTTGCCGGGACCGGGCGCTCGCTTACCGAAAATGCCGAGGCGGACGCGCTGCTTCCCGCAATGCGCCTTGCCGAGGTGGCGCAAATGTATTTGCACGGGCATTCGGCGCTGGACCCCGCTGCCTCGCCGTTACTGGCTGAATTCCCCTCGCCGCCGCCGATATGTCTTCAATATGCCGAGACGGAGATTTTGCGCGACGACGTCTTGCGCATGGCCGGGCGTCTGCGCGCGTTTGGGGCCGAGGTGCGGCTGGAAAACTGGCCAGATGCGCCACATGTCTGGCATCTGTTCGACGGCTGGGTTCCCGAGGCGCGCGATGCGTTGACGCGGGTGGCGGCGTTCGTGCGCGAGGCACTTAGGCCTGTGGCCCGACTGCGAGACGAAAGCTGACCGCCTCGGCGATATGCGGTTGGCGCACGGTGTCTGAACCGTCAAGGTCTGCGATGGTGCGCGCGACCCGCAGCACGCGATGATAGCCGCGCGCGGTCAGGCCAAAGCGTTCCGCAACCCGTGTTAGCAAGGCCCGGCCCTCGGCATCTGGCGCCGCGATCTGGTCGAGCAGCGCGCCTTCGGCATCGGCATTGACGCGCGCGTTGTCGGACGTGGCAAAGCGGGCGGTCTGGCGGGCACGCGCCGTTGCGACGCGATCCGCGATGCTGGCAGAACTATCGCCAGATGCGGGCAGATCCAGATCGGTAAAGGCCACGGGCGGCACTTCGATACGCAGATCGAAGCGGTCCATCAGGGGGCCAGAGATGCGACCCAGATACTCATCACCACAATGCGGCACACGGGAGCACGCCCGCGCAGGGTCGGTCAGGTAGCCACATTTGCAAGGGTTGGCCGCCGCCACCAGCAGAAAACGGCAGGGGTAGCGGATGTGGGCATTGGCGCGCGCCACCACGACCTCGCCGGTTTCAATCGGTTGGCGCAGGGTTTCCAACACCGCGCGGGGAAACTCGGGGAATTCGTCCATGAACAGCACGCCGTTATGGGCAAGGCTGATCTCGCCCGGTTTAGCACCGCGCCCGCCCCCGACGATGGCGGCCATCGAGGCGGTGTGGTGCGGCTCGCGGAACGGTCGCACGCGGCTGATGCCGCCTTCGTCCAACAGCCCGGCGAGGGAATGGATCATCGAGGTTTCCAGCGCTTCAATCGCCGAAAGCGGTGGCAAGATGCCGGGCAGGCGCGCCGCCAGCATGGATTTTCCCGACCCCGGCGGACCGGTCATCAGCACATGATGCCGCCCGGCCGCCGCGATTTCCAGCGCGCGTTTGGCGCGTTCCTGCCCTTTGACCTCGAACATGTCGCGGCTGAACTGGTGGGGCGTAACCTCGCCCGCCACGGCGGGGGCGAGCACCGCCTGACCGGTATAATGGCGCACCACCTCGGCGAGCGACCCTGCCGCCAGCACCTGCGCCGCACCAACCCACGCGGCCTCGGCCCCGCAGGCGCGCGGGCACAGCAGCGCGCGATCCTCGGCGGCGGCGGCCATCGCGGCGGGCAACGCGCCGATCACCGCGATCAGCGTGCCGTCCAGCGAAAGCTCTCCCAGCGCCACCGTCTCGGCCACATCGTCGCGCGGCACGATTTCCAGCGCGGCGAGAAGCGCGAGCGCGATCGGCAGGTCGAAGTGCGACCCCTCCTTGGGCAGATCGGCGGGCGAGAGGTTGACCGTGATCCGTTTGGACGGCAGCGCGATCGACATTGAGGTCAGCGCCGCGCGCACCCGTTCGCGCGCTTCCGATACCGCCTTGTCGGGCAGGCCAACGATGGTAAAGGCGGGCAGACCGGGCGTGATGGCGCATTGCACCTCGACCATGCGGGCCTCGATGCCTTCGAACGCTACAGTATAGGCCCGCGCCACCATCCTGATTACCGTCCCACCACAGTTCCCTTAACGTAGGTTAATTGGTTAAGGCGCAGGTGTTGATTTTCCGTAAACGACAGCGTGCCCGACGTCTTCCGGGGCTGTTACGAAGATGTGTTGGCGCGACCGGCATACATCCGCCAAGTGTGACATAGATGCTCTTTTGCTTTGAAACGTGACCGGATAGAAGCGCGCAATCCTCTGTTGGAGTTCCCCCCGATGAACTGGAAAGTTCGCCTGCTGTGCCTGTCCATGGCGTCTATGCCGCTGCCTGTTTTTGCCGGCGGCCTGCAAAGCGAGTTGATCCCGCTGGATCATGTCGTGATGACCGACGGCCCGGCGGCTGGCGTGGCTTTTCTGATGTCTGACGCAGGCGGGTGGAGCGCGCGGGATGACGCGATCGCCGCCAAACTCAAGGCGCAAAAGATTGCTGTCGTGGGTGTCGACATGCCGAAATATGTCGAGGCAATCAACGCGCAGGCGGCGAAGACGCAGAAGGACGATCCCTATGATCCCGTCTGTTCGTACCTGACGTCGGATGTCGAAAGCCTCAGCCAGCAGATTCAGCGCGCCTCGGGCTCGAACGACTATGTCATGCCGGTTGTGGCGGGCATCGGGCAGGGCGGCGGTCTTGCGCTGGATATCGAGACGCAGACGCCGGACGTGACAGTGGGGGGCACTGTGGTTGCCAACCCCGCTTCGGCGGTGCCGATCACCAACGATCTTTGCACGCCCGCGGGCTATCTGACCCAATCGCGCGGCGAGATATACACCTTGCCGTCTGGCAAACTGGAAGATCCGGCGACGATCATCCTTGGCCCCGATGCGGCCAACGACGTGCGCGCCCGGGTCGAGGATTTTCATTCCCGCGCCAAGGACGTGACGATCATTGCCGACACCGACCCAACGGTTGACGTGATGGTCAAACAGATCGCCGCCCGTATCGGTGCCGCGCGCGCCGCTATGGCTGCGCTGCCCGTCACGGTTTTGCCAGCGACGCCCAAGCACGACGTGTTGGCGATCATCCTGTCGGGCGACGGCGGCTGGCGCGATATCGACCAGTCGATCGGTCAGATGATGCAGTCTGAAGGCATCCCGGTGGTGGGCGTCGATTCACTGCGTTATTTCTGGGCCAAACGGACGCCGCAGGAAACCGCGCGCGATCTGGCGACGCTGATCAAGCATTATCATGACGCCTGGGGCATCAATAACGTTATTCTCGTCGGCTACTCGTTCGGCGCCGATGTCTTGCCCGCTGCCTATAATCTGATGCCAGAGGCGCAACGCAACCGGGTGAAGCTGATCAGCCTGCTGGGCCTGTCGAAGGCTGCGGATTGGGAGATTACGGTGGATGGCTGGATGGGCTCGCACGGCAATGCCGCAGTGCCGACCCTGCCTGACGTCGCAAAGATGCCGTTGCCGAAAGTGATGTGCGTCTACGGTGCGGACGAGGAGGACACTGGTTGCCCTGACGCCTCTAAGCTGGGCGTCGAGGCGATCAAGGTCGAGGGTGGTCACCACTTCAACGACAATTACAAGCCGGTCGAGAAGGACATCCTCGATGCCTTCGCGCGCCGAACGCAAATGGTAGCGACGACTTTGCCGGTGGAAACCGCCGCCAAGCCCTGACGCTTGGTCGCTACGCCTGCGCTGCGACCAAGGCCATGAACTTTGGCCAAGCCTCGGCATCCGCGACGGTCTTGTCGCGGCAGAACGCGTTGCAAAAGCCGTAGGTTTTACCGGACAACTGCAGGTAATGCGTGACGGGATCGCCCGAATAGGGGCAGACCGTGTTCACGGACGGTCCTGACGCGACGGCCTTCGCGGCCAAGGGCGTTGGCCCCGGCCACTCGCCGCGTGCGAAGTCGCGCCAGTAGTTCGGTTGATCCGCGCCGTCCACCATCCCCATCGCACGCCACCGCCGGAACGAGGGGTGCGCCAGATGCGCCGCAACATACGCGCGCGCAGCGTCGCTGACCGTCAGCCCATAGCCCGCGATGCGCCCTGCGACCGGGGCAAAGAAGGCATCCGCCACCGAATAGGCGCCGAACAGCCAAGGCGAACCGTCGGCAAACCGCATCCGCGCAAAGCCCCAAAGCGCCTCGATCCGGGTCAGATCGGCCTGCACCTCCTCTGTCACCGGAAAATCCGTGTAAGCGACGCGCAGGTTCATCGGGCAGGCGGTGCGCAAGGCGGAAAACCCCGAATGCATCTCTGCCGCCAGCATCCGCGCCAAGGCACGCGCCGCAGGGTCTTGCGGCCAAAGCCCTGCCTTGGGGTGACGGCTGGCCAGTTCCTCCGCCATGGCCAGAGTGTCCGCCACAACAATCCCCTCGGGGGTTTTCATCGCAGGCACGGTCCGCGCCGGGGCATAGCCTGCCAACAGCTCTGGCAGCTCATCGGTGTAAAGCCGCGCGCGGTGGCTGCGCACTGGCAGGCCGAAGGCGTCGAACAACAGCCAGCCGCGCAGCGACCAGCTGGAATAGGCGCGGTCGCCAATGGCAAGATCATAGGTCATGCAAACTCTCCGCTACGGATTTCGCGCAACGCTAGCGTCTTGTCCCGTCAAAGGGAAATTCCGATTTTTGCGGTGAACCATCATGGAAAAGAAAGTTTGCCCGCCCCGCTTGAACTCTGGGAAATCGGCCCCTTAATTGTAACATCTGAAATAAATATTTTGATCCAATTTCGTGTTTCGCGCGTAGTCTTAGGTAGACGGGAGCCACAGGGGGTTCGCATGCCGCTCGATGGAATTGCCGACCGGTCAATGTCGCGTAAAGCGATGAAGGCCGAATTGCTGGACGCAGAGACCGAACTGCGCCTTGCCTACGCATGGCGCGATCAGCGCGATGAAGAGGCGCTGCACCGCCTTATCAACGCATATATGCGCCTCGCGATTTCCGTAGCGTCGAAGTTTCGCCGATATGGCGCGCCGATGAATGACCTTATTCAAGAGGCGGGGCTTGGCTTGATGCGCGCCGCTGATAAATTCGACCCGGATCGCGGCGTGCGCTTTTCCACCTATGCCGTGTGGTGGATCCGTGCCGGTGTGCAGGACTATGTGATGCGCAACTGGTCGATGGTGCGCACCGGCTCCACCTCCAGCCAGAAATCGCTGTTTTTCAACATGAAACGCGTGGCAGCCAAGCTGGAGCGCGAAGCCGCCGCGCGGGGCGAGCGTCTGGATGGCCACCAGTTGCGCGCCCAGATCGCGCATGAGGTCGGCGTGCCCCTTGGCGACGTTGAGATGATGGAAGGGCGGCTTGCCGGCTCTGACTATTCGCTCAACGCGACCCAGTCGAACGAGGATGAGGGCCGCGAATGGATCGACGCGCTGGAGGATGACGCCTCTCAGGCCGCCGAAATCGTGGAAGAGGCGCACGATGCCGAAACGCTGCACCACTGGCTACAGGTCGCGCTGCAGGCGCTGACCGCTCGGGAGCGCTATATCGTGAGCGAGCGGAAGCTGCGCGACGAGCCGCGAACCTTGGAAAGCCTTGGCGAAGAGCTTCGGCTGTCGAAAGAGAGGGTGCGCCAACTTGAGGCGGTGGCGCTAAACAAGATGCGCAAAAGCCTTGATGGGCAATCCGCCGAGGTGCGTGCCTTCTTCGTCTGAAGCAGGGCGCATCTGGACCAATCCCAGATCAACCATTGTGCCGACCCGCGCGCCGCCCTAGAACTTCTGCCAGCAACGCAAGAGGGCCGATATGCTGGCAGGCAAGCGCATCCTTCTGATCATCGGCGGCGGCATAGCGGCCTACAAATCGCTGGATCTGATCCGCCGCCTGCGCGAACGCGGCGCAGAGGTGAGGCCGGTATTGACCCACGCGGCCGAGGAATTCGTGACACCACTGTCGGCCGCCGCCCTCGCCGGGGCCAAGGCCTATCGCGCGTTGTTCGACCTGACCGACGAGGCAGAGATGGGCCATATCCAGCTCTCGCGCGCCGCCGATCTGGTGGTGGTCGCACCTGCAACTGCTGATTTCATGGCGAAGATGGCGGGCGGGCATGCCGATGATCTTGCCTCAACCCTGTTGATGGCGACCGACAAACGCGTGCTGATCGCGCCAGCGATGAATGTGCGGATGTGGACCCATCCGGCGACCCAGCGCAATCTGGCGACCTTGCAGGGCGACGGCATCCTGACCGTAGGCCCCAACGACGGCGACATGGCTTGCGGCGAATATGGCCCCGGTCGCATGGCCGAACCGTTAGAGATTGTCGCGGCAATCGAAGCGGCGCTGGCGGATGGCCCGCTAAAGGGCCGCCATATCGTCGTCACCTCTGGCCCGACCCATGAACCCATAGACCCGGTGCGCTATATCGCCAACCGATCCTCTGGCGCACAAGGGTCGGCTATCGCTGCCGCCCTCGCCGGGCTTGGCGCGAACGTCACCTTCATCACCGGCCCCGCAAGTGTGCCGCCGCCGCCGGGTGTCCATGTCATCCGCGTCGAAACCGCCGCCCAGATGCTTGCTGCCGTCACGGTCGCATTGCCCGCCGAGGCCGCGATCTTTGCCGCCGCCGTGGCGGATTGGCGCGTCGCGAATGCCGCGGGTTCCAAGATGAAGAAAGACGGCTCTGGCCGCGCCCCCGCGCTGGAGTTTGCCGAGAATCCCGACATCCTCGCCACGGTGTCGAAGCTGACCAAGGGCCGACCGCGCCTTGTCGTGGGTTTCGCCGCCGAAACGGATGATGTGCTTACCAATGCCACCGCCAAACGCGCTCGTAAGGGCTGCGACTGGATCGTCGCGAATGATGTCAGCCCCGGCACTGGAATCATGGGTGGCACGGAAAACGCGGTGACCTTGCTGAGCGAGGCAGGCGCAGAGACATGGCCGCGCCTGCCCAAGGACGAGGTCGCGCGCCGCCTTGCCGCCCGCATCGCGGAGGCACTGGCATGACACCTGTCTTGCGCATCCTGTGGGAGGATTGGGCCGACCGCAGCCAACCGCTTCCCTCTTACGAAACGCTCGGTGCGGCTGGGGCCGACATCCGCGCCAACCTCAAACCCGAGGACCGCGAGAGCGGTTTCACCCTCGAACGTATGCACCGCGTGATTGTTCCCACCGGCATCCGTGTTGAGATTCCGGCGGGATTCGAGATGCAGATCCGCCCGCGCTCGGGTCTGGCGCTTAAACATGGCATAACCTTGCCCAATACGCCCGGCACCATTGACAGCGATTATCGCGGGCCGCTGGGCGTTCTGCTCGTCAACCTCGGGGCAGAGCCCTACGTCGTCCACCACGGCGACCGCATCGCGCAAATCGTGATCGCGCCGGTCGTGCAGGCGCGCTTTGAGGTGGTCGATACGTTAAGCGACACCCAGCGTGGCGATGGCGGCTTCGGCTCGACGGGACGTCGCTGATGATGCTTGTGCTGGCACTGATCGCCGGGCTTTGGGGCCTGGGCTGGCTGATGAAAGCGCCCGTGCGCGCGCGGCTGGTGATGATCGGCGTGCTGATGGCCGGGGTGATGCTGGAGCAGCTTTTGCTGCCGGACGGGCATCCATTGCGGGCGGCTACCGGTGGCTCGGCAAAAGTTTGGCTGGTGCTTGCGGGCCTTCTTGCGCTGATCCTCGGTTACGGCGCCTTGGTGCGGCAACTGAAGGCGCGCGCGACCCCGCCCGCCACGGCACCCAGCGGCAGTTTTGCCGATGCAGAACTGGACCGTTACGCGCGCCATATCATGCTGCGCGAAATTGGTGGGCCGGGGCAGAAGGCGCTGAAAAGCGCGCGCGTGTTGGTGATCGGGGCGGGGGGCCTTGGCTCGCCTGTGCTTCTTTACCTTGCGGCGGCGGGCGTGGGGATGATCGGCGTGGTGGATGACGACAAGGTCGATGCCTCCAACTTGCAACGGCAAGTGATCCATACCGATGCACGGATCGGCATGCCCAAGGTGTTTTCCGCCGAGGCGCAGATGCGCGCGCTGAACCCCTTTATCACGGTGCGCCCCTACAACCGGCGGCTCGACGATGCCGCCGCGCGCGAGATGTTTGGCGACTATGACCTCATCCTCGACGGTTCTGACAATTTCGACACGCGCTATATGGTCAACCGGGTTGCGGCTGAAACCGGCAAGCCGCTGATTTCAGCAGCGATAACCCAGTGGGAGGGGCAGATCAGCCTCTATGACCCTATCCACGGCTCGCCGTGTTACGAGTGTATTTTCCCGACCCGCCCCGCGCCGGGGTTGGTGCCGACCTGCGCCGAGGCGGGTGTCGTGGCGCCGTTGCCAGGCGTGATCGGTGCAATGATGGCGCTGGAGGCGGTGAAGCACCTGACCGGCGCGGGTCAGACGCTGGCGGGCGAGATGCTGATCTATGACGGGCTGTGGGGCGAGACACGCAAATTGCAGCTAACGCGCCGCGACGATTGCCCGGTCTGCGCGGGGCTTGGTCGGTAGGGCAGAGCCTCCGGCGGGGATATTTTGACCAAAGCAAACGGGGACGGCGGGGCTGGCAATTACCGGGGGCGCCACTTAGGTTGCGCGTCAAAGGAGTTCCCGCATGACCAATCCGCTGCTTGCACCCTGGACCGGGCCGTTCGCGCTGCCACCTTTCGCGACGATCCGTGACGAGGATTTCGCCCCCGCTTTTGACGCGGCCTTGGCCGAGGCGCGCGCGGCAGTCGCCGTCATCGCCACCGACCCGCAGCCACCGACCTTCGCGAATACGATCGAAGCGTTGGAGCGGGCGGATGGCGCGCTTGACCAGGTGGGCGGCGTATTTTTCAACCTCGCCGGGGCCGACAGCAACCCGGCGCGCGAGGCGTTGCAGCGCGATCTCGCGCCCAAGCTTTCGGCATGGTCGTCGGAACTGGTGATGAACCGCCCGCTGTTCGCGCGGGTGGAGGCCCTGTGGCAACGGCGCGACACCCTTGGGCTGACGGCGGAGCAGATGCGCGTTCTGACGCTCTATCGCCGCATGTTCGTGCGGGCAGGGGCTCAGGTGCAGGGCGCCCCGGCAGAGCGGCTGACGGCGGTGAAAAGCCGCCTTGCCGTGTTGGGCACCCAGTTTTCGCAGAACCTTCTGGCCGAGGAACGCGGTTGGTTTATGGAACTGGCCGAGGCTGATCTGGAGGGCCTGCCGGAGTTTGTCATCGCCAGCGCCAAGGCGGCGGCCGAGGAAAAGGGGCTGGGCGGCCACATCATCACGCTGAACCGCTCGCTGATCGTGCCGTTCCTGCAATTCTCGCCCCGCCGCGCGTTGCGTGAACGGGCCTATGAGGCTTGGGTGGCGCGTGGCGCGAACGGCAATGACCACGACAACCGCTCGGTTGCCGCCGAGACCCTGGCGCTGCGCGAGGAACGGGCGGCGTTGTTGGGCTACCCCAGCTTTGCCGCCTACAAGCTGGAAACCGAGATGGCGAAGACACCTGACGCAGTTCGCGATCTGCTGATGCGGGTCTGGGCGCCTGCCCGCGCGCGGGCCGAGGCCGATGCCGAGGTGCTGACCGCGATGATGCACGCGGACGGCATCAACGGCGCACTGGAGGCTTGGGACTGGCGCTATTACTCCGAGAAGCGGCGCGTGGCAGAGCATGACCTCGACGAGGCGGCGCTGAAGCCGTATTTCCAGCTCGACCGCATGATCGACGCCGCGTTCGATTGCGCCGGGCGGCTGTTCGGGCTGGAGTTCCGCGAGATTGCGGGGCCGTTCTACCACCCCAATGTGCGCGGCTGGGAGGTCACGCGCGGTGGGCAGCACATGGCGGTATTCCTCGGCGACTACTTCGCGCGCGGGTCGAAACGCTCTGGCGCGTGGTGTTCGGCGATGCGCAGCCAGTCGAAGCTGGCGGGCGAGGTGCGCCCGATCGTGGTCAATGTCTGCAACTTTGCCAAGGGCGACCCGACGCTGCTAAGCTATGACGACGCGCGCACGCTGTTTCACGAATTCGGGCACGCGCTGCATCAGATGCTGTCGGACGTGACCTATTCCTTCATTTCCGGCACCTCGGTGGCGCGCGATTTTGTCGAGCTTCCCAGCCAGCTTTACGAGCATTGGCTGGAGGTGCCGGAGGTTCTGAAAACCCACGCGCGGCACTACAAGACCGGCGCGCCGATGCCGGAGGATATGTTGGCGCGGTTGCTGGCGGCCTCGACCTACGATCAGGGCTTTGCCACGGTGGAATATGTGGCCTCGGCCATGGTCGATCTGGCGTTCCATGAGGGCGCGGCGCCGGTTGATCCGATGGCGCGGCAGGCGGAGGTTTTGGCAGAGCTGGGGATGCCGCGGGCGATCCGGATGCGGCACGCGACGCCGCAGTTTGCGCATGTCTTCTCTGGCGACGGATATTCGTCGGGATACTACAGCTATATGTGGTCCGAGGTGATGGATGCCGACGCTTTCGAGGCGTTCGAGGAGGCGGGAGATGTGTTCGACCCGGCCACGGCGGCGCGGCTGGAAAAGTTCATTCTTTCGGCCGGGGGCTCGCAAGAGGCCGACGATCTTTATACCGCTTTCCGGGGTCGGATGCCGGGGGTGGAGGCCCTTTTGCGGGGGCGGGGGTTGGTTGAGGGGGTATGAAATTGGGGGTGTTGCACGGTGCAGCGCCCGTCTTTGTTTTGATATACACCGAGTGTTTCGGAAGCCGAACTTGATGACTTGGCGGGTGGGTCTGGAGCGATTCAGCTATGCCCATGATCCGTCCGGGTTTTCGTTCCTCAGCAGACCGCATCGAACTTGAGGGTTGCCTGCGTCGCCACCCGGCGGTCTGGCGCTGCCCTTTGTTGCCCTACTTGTCGGGGCGGTTTTGCACCACGTCCTTGTGGATGATGACGTCTGCCTGCGGGTAAGCCTCGAGAATAGCACGGCGGAGGGTGGCGCCGATGGCGTGGGCCTCGGTCAGGGTCTGATTGCCGTCAAGCTCGATGTGCAGGTGGACGAACACGCGGCTGCCTGCAGTGCGGGTTTTCAGGTCGTGGAAGCCATAGACGCCGGGCCAATCCCGCGTGATGGCGGCGATGCCTGCGGCGATGGCGGGGTCGGCGCGGCGGTCCATCAGGGCGTCGAACGCGCCCTTGCCGATGCGCAGCGCGCCCAAAAGCAACAATGCGGCGGCGGCAAGCGCGACGGCGCTGTCGATCTGGGTCATGCCAAGGTGGGCCGCAGCCCAGAGCGAGAGGATGGCGCCGACGTTGAACACCAGATCGCCCATGTAATGCAGCGAATCCGCCCGCACGACGCGGCTGTTGGTGCGGCGCGCCACGCGTTGCTGCCAGAAGATCAGCGCGGTGGTCAGCGCAATCGCCAACGTCATGACGGCGATGCCGCTGCTTTCGGCGTTCAGTTGCGCGGGCACCGGCGCAAGAAGGCGCGCGATGGCCGCCCATGCGATGACGCCGCCGGTGACAAGGATAAACACCGCCTGACCCAGCGCGGCCAGATCCTCTGCCGAGGTGTGGCCGAAGGCGTGATCCTCGTCCGGTGGGCGCGCGGCGTAGATCATCGCCATCAGCCCGCCCAGCGAGACCATAAGATCCATCGCGCTGTCAGCGACCGAGGCCGCGATGGAAAGCGAGCCGGTTTCGCCCATCGCCCACAATTTGATGACGACCAGCGTGCCCGCGACCAAGACGGAAGCGAGGCCCGCAGAGATGTTCAGGCGGGTTTCGTGGCGCACTTGCATGGGCGACTCGCGGGCTGGAGGCGGTGGAGGGCGACCCTAAGGCCTTCGCGCGGGCGCGGCAACGGTGGTTAGTTGACGATTTCCTCGGGGTCGACGCCCCAGATGTTGGCCTTTTGAATCCAGCCGCTTTCGCCGCCCGCACTGACGCGGCACCACTCTTTGCGGGCCGAGAGCAGGCGGGCGATGACGTTGACCTCTGCTTTGGCGGTGACGGGGGCACTGGTTTCGGGCAGCGAGTAAAGTGCGGCCATCGGGGCGGTGATCAGGACAGTGCGCGCGCCCGACAGCAGGGTGTAGTGAATCCAGCCGCCGAAGCCATCATGATCCTCGACCCGGCGCCAGTGGTCGAATTCGGCGGTCAGGCGTAAAGGCATGCCGTTGCGGGTAAAGACCCAATCAATGCGCTGGGTCAGCGCGGGGCCACGGCGGGCATAGCCCTCGGTGCCTTTCAGCGACACAAAGCGCGGCAGGGGCAGGTGCGTGACCGGCCCCTCTTCATAAGCGCTTGCGCGTGTGGTTGTCAGCGCGACCGCGCTTGCGGCCATCAGGGCCGAGAATTCCCGCCTGTTCATCGTTACCTGCCCGGCTCTCGCCCCTCACGCCTCGTTCTTTTTTGGTGCGGCTTCGCTTTGCCTCACCCGCCGACGCTTGTGCCGCGCCGCGCTATCCGTCACTTTGACACCAAGGCTACGAAATGGAAAGCGTAAGGGAGGTTGCCGATGTCCGCAGAGCGTCTGAGTGTTGTCGTGACGCGACGGTTGCCGGAGGTCGTCGAGACCCGCATGAAGGAGTTGTTCAACGTCGAGTTGCGCGACCCCGATACGCGCATGACGCGCGAGGAACTGGCGGGCGCGATGCGGCGCGCGGATGTTTTGGTGCCCTGCGTCACCGACACGATCGACGCGAGCCTGCTGGCGCAAGCGGGGGACAAGCTGAAGCTGATCGCCAATTACGGCGCCGGGGTGGATCACATTGACGTGGCCTCGGCCCGGCAGCGCGGGGTTTTGGTGTCGAACACGCCGGGGGTGGTCACAGAGGATACCGCCGACATGGTGCTGGCGCTGATCCTCGCGGTAACGCGGCGCATCCCCGAGGGGCTGGCAGAGATGCAGGCAGGCGAGTGGGCAGGCTGGTCGCCGATGGCGCATCTGGGCGGCAGGCTGGCGGGGCGGCGCTTGGGCATCCTTGGCATGGGGCGCATCGGGCAAGCGGTGGCGCGGCGGGCGCGGGCGTTTGGCATGCAGATCCACTACAACAACCGCAAGCGCGTGCGCCCCGAGATCGAGGCGGAGCTGGAGGCGACGTGGTGGGAAAGCCTTGACCAGATGGTAAGCCGGATGGACATCATCTCGGTCAACTGCCCGCATACGCCCTCGACCTTTCATCTGATGAACGCGCGGCGGCTGAAGTTGATGAAGCCGTCGGCGGTGATCGTGAACACCTCGCGCGGCGAAGTGATTGACGAGAACGCGCTGACGCGGGGCTTGCGCGCGGGCGAGATTGCGGGGGCGGGGCTGGACGTGTTCGAGCATGGCCACGAGATCAACCCACGCCTCCGGGAGCTGCCGAATGTGGTGCTGTTGCCGCATATGGGGTCGGCCACCGTCGAGGGACGGGTGGAGATGGGCGAGAAGGTGATTATCAACATCAAGACCTTCGCCGATGGCCATCGCCCGCCGGATCAGGTGCTGCCGGGGATGCTGTAAGCGCCCTAGCGGGCGGATTTCGGCAGGCCGAGGACGAGATCGAAGGCCAGGTTGAACACGAACGTGTAGCCGAGGAAAAACAGCGACAGGGTGAAGTCGTAGAGCACGGCTTGGCCTAGCGTCAGGCCCAGCCACCACGCGATGAGCGGGGCGAGGAGGGCGAGCAGGCCGCCCTCTACCCCAAGCGCATGGACGGCGCGGCGCAGGATGCTGCGTCCACGGCGAGTTTGGCGCGTCTCCCATGCCTCGAACGCGGTGTTGAAGGCGAAGTTCCATGCGACCGCGACCAGTGAGCAGGCGATGGCAAGCGGGCCGGTCTGGTCCACCCCGCTGCCCGACATCAGGCGCAGGCCGAGGGTGACGATCAGGATGCCAATCGCCTCAAAGCTAAGGACATAAAGCAGGCGGCGGGTGACGGGCGTCATGGGAACATCGCGGCGAGGGAGGCGGCGTCGTTCAGGCCACGGCGGTTTTCGTGGACGCGCCAGTTGCGGTCGGTGTGTTTGTAGGCGGCATCAATCTGGCGGAACAGGCGCGATTGCAGCGTGGCGTGCGGCAGCAGGCGGATCGCGTGGTCGCCAGAGGCCAGAAAGCGGGTCAGCGCGCCGGGACCGCTCAGCCAGTAGATCGGCCCTTCGGGATTGTCGTGCAGGTTGCGCAGGACGCAACTTAGGTAGGCGGCGATCAGCGGCGCGCCCTTGGGGGCAGCAAGGAAACCGTTGATGGTGACGCATTTCGGCACGCGGGTCATGGCAGAGGCCCAAACCTCGTCGCCGCCTTGGGCCATGAATGGCGCGATGGCGGGGCCGGGCAGGCTGTCGGCGTCAACGTATAGGCCGCCACGCGCAAGCATGTAGTAAAGGCGAAACAGGTCCGATTGCGCCGCCGGGTGCCAGAGCGCGGTGAAGGCGGCGGCGGCTTTGGGGCCGTAATCGCGCGCGATGAAGCGGGCGGCGTGGGCGGCGTCGAACAGGGTGGATTTGGGGCTGTGGCGCACCCAAGCCGCGCGCGGCTCCATCAGGTCGCGTGGCAGCTCGGGTTGATCCCAGAACTGCACCAGTTGTGGGATTTTGGTGCCGGGGGCCGCGGGCCACACGGCGCGGTGGCGCAGGAAGACGGCCCAGCCTGTCGCCTCCCACCGGGAAATGCGGTGGGTCGAGGTGGTGGCGGCGATGTCTTGCAGCGCGGTGGTATCGTTTTGCGCAAGACCCGCGCAGATGGCGCGGAACAGGCGCGGCTGTCCGGCGGGCAGCAGGTCGGCAAGGCTGGCCAGCGCGTCGGGGTCGCCTGTCGCGTCTTCGGCCAGCAACGCATCCAGCAGGCGGAAGGGCAGCCCTGCGAGGTCGCAATCGGCGTGACGGGCCAGGGCAAGGCGCAAGGGCGCGGGGCCGCCGTTGCGGTAAAGCGCGATCAGGCTGTCACGCTCGGCTGCGGTCAGGGGTCGCGACATCTCGGTCTCCGCCGGGGGCGCGGGTAGGCTAGCAGGAAACCCGGCACGGGGAAGGCGCAACTGGGGGGGCGATGTCGTTTTCCGCCGCCAAGTGTCGGGCTGACCTTCCCGGCGTTCATAGGATCGGGCATGTATGAGCAGCATCTATCCGAGGGAGTCGTCCGATGAAAACCCATGTCAAAGCTCTGGTTGTTGGCGGCGGCGCCGTCGGGGCGGGGATCGCCTATCATCTGGCGAAGGCCGGGTGGGATACGATGCTGGTGGAGCGCGACGAGTTGACGAGCGGGTCCACATGGCACGCGGCGGGGCTGCTTCCGCTGTTCAACATGGGCTATGCCACGACGCATATCCACAAATACTCGGTTGATTTCTACAAGTCGCTGGAGGCCGAGACGGGGCTGAACGCGGGCTTCGCGGTGGTCGGCAACCTGCGGATGGCGCAGTGCGACGCGCGGATGGACGAATATATGCTGTATTCATCGGTCGCGGAAACCGCCGGGGTTTACCACGAATTCCTGACGCCCGCGCAGATCAAGGAACGCTGGCCGCTGGTGCGCACCGATGACCTGAAGGGCGCGCTGTTCCACCCGCAGGACGGCTATATCAACCCCGCCGACGTGACGCAGGCGATGGCCAAGGGCGCGCGTCAGCATGGTGTGACGATCGAGCGGCGCTGGCAGGTCGATGCCTATCGCTGGACCGGGTCGGAATGGATCGTGAGCCTGACCAAGATGGTGGAGCAGGGCGGTAATCTCGTGCCGTCCGAGGAAACAGTCGAGGTGCATGCCGAACATGTGGTGACCGCAACCGGCAACCATGCGCAACGCACGGCGCGGCTGTTGGGTATCAAGATCCCGGCGATCCCGGTGGAACATCAGTATATCGTGACCGAGCCCGACCCCGCGCTGGTCGCGTTCCGCAAGTCGGGCCAGCCAGAGCATCCGGTGCTGCGCGACGCCGACGCCAAGTGGTATGTGCGCGAGGAGCGCGGCGGCTGGATTTTGGGGCCATATGAGCGCAATGCGCCCGCGCGCTTCCTTTATGACGTGCCGCAATCGTTCCGGGCCGACCTGTTCCCGCTGGATCTGGAGCGGATCGAGGGCGAATACATGTCCTTCATCCACCGCATCCCGACCTCGGAAACCGTCGGCCTGAAGGACGATTTCAACGGGCCGATCTGCTATACGCCCGACGGCAACCCACTGGTCGGCCCGGTGCCGGGGCTGCGCAATATGTGGATCGCCGAGGGCTTCTCGTTTGGGATCACCGCTGCCGGGGGCGCTGGCTATTATCTGGCGCAGATGATGACTGCGGGTGAGGCGGAGATCGACATGGCCTCGCTGGACCCCAAGCGCTACGGCTCGTGGATGACCACCGAATATGCGGCGCGCAAGAACGAGGAATGCTATGAACATGTGTTCGTATTGCACCACCCCGATGAAGAGCGCGAGGCTTGCCGGCCGCTGCGCACCTCGCCCGCCTACGACCGCCAGGCGGCGCGGGGCGCTCAGTTTGGGCAAGTGAATGGATGGGACCGGCCGAATTACTATGCACCGATAGGGTTTGACGACCACGCGAGCCGCAGCTTCCGCCGTGGCGGCTGGTGGCAATACGCGGTGGAAGAGGCGAAGGCCGTGCGCGAGACAGCAGGGCTGATCGACGCCACCGCGTTTACCAAGCACATCGTGCGCGGACCCGGCGCCACGGAATTCCTCGATTGGTTCACCTGCAACAAGCTGCCCGCAGTGGGGCGGATCAATTTGACCTACGCGCTGACCGCGACGGGGACAACGCGGACGGAATACACCATCGTGCGGGTGAGCGAAAATTCATATTACCTCGTCTCGGCGGGGGCATGGACAGCCTATGATGCCGATTACCTGCGCAAGGCGGCGGAGGATTTCATTGTGGCGGGCGGCGCCTATGTCGATATCCACGACGTGACGACGCAGTGGGGCGTGTTTGCGCTCGCCGGGCCGAATTCCCGCGCTATCCTGAACGAGTTGGTGAAGGACGCGGAACCCGAGACGGTGCTGTCAAACAAACGCTTCCCTTGGCTGACAATGCGCAACATCGAGCTGGGCATGGTGCCGGTGCGCGCGATCCGCGTGGCCTATACGGGCGAGCTGGGATGGGAGCTGCACCACCCGATCGAGATGCAGAACCACCTGTTCGATCAGCTGATGGCGGCGGGCGAAAAGCACGGCATGAAACTGGTCGGCGCGCGGGCGCAGAACTGGCTGCGGCAGGAAAAATCCTATCGCGCGTTCGGCACCGAGTTGGGCCGCGATGCGACGCCGATGGAGGCGGGGCTGGATCGGTTCATAGACTTGTCCAAGGATTTCCACGGCAAGCAGGCGATGCTGGATGTGGGCGTGCGGTCGAAATGCGTGACCGTGCTGATCGACGGGCCAGCGGATGCGGACCCATGGGGCAAAGAGGCGCTGTTGTTCAACGGCGAAAAGATCGGGCGTCTTACCTCTGGCGGCTACTCGGTAGCGTTTGGCAAGCAAATCGGCATGGGCTATGTGCGCCCCGATCTGGCCGAGGTTGGCACCAAGCTGAAGGTGCGCATGTTCCGCGATCTGTTTGATGTGACGGTGGTCGAGGACAGTCCCTATGACCCGACCAACGCGCGCATCCGGGTGAACGGCTAAAAGTGGCGGCGGCGGAGGAGGCTTTCCCCCGCCGCGCCATCGTTCAATTTATCCTGCACAACGCTGGAACGCGGGCAGGTGGTTGTTTTGTGATGCGTCGCGCAGGGCGATAAGTACCTGCGTCAGGCGGGCATTGTCTTTGGCCAGCGGCAAAAGTTTCCCGTCATAAAGCCCGGCATTGGCTATCTCTGCCTGAACGCCGACCTTGCAGGCTTCGGCGCGGGTCGTGGGCGAGACGGGTCGCGGCTTGGTGCCGTTGAGGTAGGGATTGGCCGGTATGGTTTCGCCCGCATCTTTCAGCACTGCCACGACCAAGTCGATATGGTGCTGCTCGGCGCGGATGATGTTCGAGAACGGGCGTTGCGAGCCGATCTTTTCCATCACCACCTGATAGGTTGCGAAGGCATGATATTCATCGTCTAGCGCGGCGAGGGCTGCGGTTTTTTCCGAAGGCGTCAGGGTCGCGGTCTGAGCCATTGCGGGAACCGAGAGGGTGGCTGCAAGTGCAAGGGCCAACGCGGCGCTGAGGGCGAGGGGGGATTTCATCGGGCATATCCTTACATATTCATTTAAATGCATATATAAAACGTGCGCGGCGGGCGTTTCCGTCGCGGGCCGTTCGCGGTAAGGTGCAGGGCTTAGCCGGCGGCAAGTTCGTCCCAGCAGGCAAGCGCGTGGCCGGCATACATCAGCGCCGGTCCGCCCCCCATTTGCAGCGCCATGGCCAGAACGTCGGACAGTTCCTGCCGCGTGCCGCCCGCTTTCATCAGTGCCTCGACATGGAAGTTGATGCAGGGCTGGCAGCGCTGGGCGACGGCGATGCCGACGGCGACATATTCGCGGTGTTTATGTTCCAGCACGCCTTCCTCTTTGGCGGCTTTGGACAACTCGGCAAAGCCTTTGGTCGCGCCAGGGATGGCTTTGTAAAGCTGTTTCAGTTCTGTCCGCATGTCGGTGATTTCGGCTTTGTAAGACATTGTACCACTCCTGTTCGGCTTTCCTGCGAACGGGATGGCATGGAGCGCGACCGCGAGCCTTGACCTGCATCAAGATATGCGATGTTTGGAATGTGTTTTCGTGACGTCAGAGAGCGCGCGAGGAAAGCCAGCTGGCCCAGGCATATTGGCTGCCTGCGAAGGCGTTGAGATCAACCGGGCCGCGGATGCCGGGAACCTGCCCGGTGCCGGTGTATTGCCAAAAGGTCCAGTGCGCGCCCGGCAGCGTCTGGCTGGGGTGGCCCGCGACGGAGCGTAGCCAGAAATCCTCATTGCCAATCGCGGCAAGCTGGGTTTCGCGCCAGAAATCGGGGGTGGTGTAGATGACCGGGCGTTGGCCGTAGTGGCGGGCAAGGATGTCGACGAAGGTCTGCACCTCGGCGCGCACCTCTGGCCCGTCGGGTTCGCGTTTGCAAGTGCGCGAGGCGTGGTTCCACTCGATGTCAAGGATCGGCGGCAGGTCACCGCTTCGGGCAGGGACATGGTCGATGAACCATGCTGCCTGCTGTTCGGGGGGCGTGCAGAAATAGTAGAAATGGTAGGCACCAACGCGGATGCCGGCGCGGCGCGCGGCGGCGGCGTTTTCCAGGTAGGCGCTGTCGGCAACGTCGCCGCCCTCGGTCGCTTTCAGCATGGCGAAGCGTACGCCCGCGCGTTTGGTGGCGGCCCAGTCGATGTTGCCCTGATAGCGCGAGGCGTCGATGCCTTGCACCTGAAGCTGGTTCGGGCTGGGGCCTTGCCAATCATGCGGGCGCGCGTCGCCAAAGCCTTTGGGGATGCCGCGCGTGGGCTGGATCGCGGCGCGGGAGTGGTTGCGCGGGCCGCCGCATCCGGCGAGCAGGGCTGCGGCGAGGAGGATCAGGGCGGCAGGGCGGATCATGGGCGGAACCTTGTGGGCGAAAGGGCGGCAACCGTGGCGGCGTCAAGCGCGGGCGGACGGCCTGCGGCGAGGTCGGCCAAAAGGGCGCTGGCGGCGGGGGCGGTTTGGAAGCCATAGCCGCCTTGTCCGGCGGTCCAGTGGAACTGCGGGTCCGCCGGATCGGGGCCAATCACCAGCACGCGGTCGGGGGCGAAGGTGCGCAGGCCCGCCCAGCTTGCCAGCAGGCGGGTGACGGGTTCGCTCACCATCGCCTCATACCGCGCGAGGCCCTCGGCGAGAACGATGTCGTCGGGCCAAGCATCATGCGGCTCGGCCGGGTCCTCCTCGGACGGCGAGACGATGAGGGCGCCGGCGTCGGGTTTGGCATACCACGCCTCGCCTGCCGCGATGATCATCGGCCAGTGGGTCAACTCATGGCCGCCCGGCGCGGGAAGGCGCGCCATCGAGCGGCGCAGCGGCGTGACGCCGATCGGCGGAAGGCCTGCCATTTGGGCGACGACATCGGCCCAAGGACCCGCGGCGTTCACGAGGTTTTGCGCGCTGTGGTCACCCTTGGGCGTGGTCACGGTCCAGCCGTCAGCGGTGCGCGTGATGGCGGTGACGGGGGCGGCGGTGAGAATTTGCGCACCGTTGCCGCGCGCCTCACGCGCGAAGTTCTGGATCAGGCGGTCGGTGTCGATGTCCCAGGCCTGATCGGAATGCGCGGCAAAGGCCACGGTTTCGCGATTGAGGATGGGAACCATCGCGCGGGCCTCGGCCAGCGGCAGTTCCGTCAGGCCGAAATGGGCGATGTCCTCGTCAAATAGCGCGCGTTGCTCGGGGCGGGCGATGACCATCAGGCCGCGCGGGCTGAGCACGCCTCCGTTGGCGGTGGACAGGTAGTCGGCGCTGGCGAGGCTGAGGGCGACGACGGGGGGCAAACCATAGCGCGGCTCAAACAGCGCGGCAGAGCGCGAGGAGGCATGGTGAGCGAGCGTCGCCTCCGCCTCGAGCAGCGTGACGGGGCCCAGATGCGACAGGCGCGCGGCGGCAGAAATGCCCGCGATGCCACCGCCGATGATGAGGAAGGATTGCGTCATGGCGCGCATCTTGTCGGTTCATACGGGATTGGCAAGGGGGGGGCGCAATGACAAAGGCCGGGGGCGCGTTTTGCCCCCCGGCCTTGTATTGCAATCTGTGCGCGCCTTAGCCCTTCGTCACGGTTTTCAGCTTGTCGATGCCGAGCATTTTCATGGTGGCGGCCTCATAGAACGGCTCTGACGTGCCTTTCTTGACCTTGCGCATGAAGTATTTCTCGAACCCGATCTTGGCGAGGTGGACCCATTTGCCCTGCGAGGACCAGTTCACGTTGCGCGGCGGGATCTGCGGCTGGGCGACGAAGGCGATGCCGCTGTCACCAAAGTCGGCGAGGCAGACGGCGTTCCACGAGCCGACGTTATCGGGCTCTTTGCCGCGCAGGATGTTGCCGATGTTATGCGCGGTGGCAGTGACCATCGATTCGATCATAAAGCCGGTTTTCGGCACGCCACACGGCACCGGGGTCGGGCCGGTGGGCGGGATCGCGATGCAGACGCCGACGGCGAAGATGTTCTTGTACTTCGGGTTCTGCTGGTGCTTGTCGACGATGGTAAAGCCGCGCGGGTTCGACAGGCCCTCGATCCCTTGCAGCGGTTTGATGCCGCGGAAGGCGGGCAGCATCATGGCGTATTTGAAGGGCACTTCTTTCTCGCCAAGGCTGGTGCCGTCGTCTGCGATGTTTTCCACCGTCATGTTGCCAGCTTCGACCTTTTTCACCTTGGTCGATGTCATCCATTTCATCGACTTTTCACGCAGCGCGGATTCCAACAGACCCTTGGTATCGCCGACGCCGTCAAGGCCAAGGTGGCCGACATAGGGTTCCGAGGTGATGAAGGTCATCGGCACCTTGTCGCGGATCTTGCGGCGGCGCAGTTCGGTTTCAAGGATGAAGGCGAATTCATAGGCCGGACCGTAGCACGATGCGCCTTGCACCGCGCCGACGATGACCGGGCCGGGGTCTTTGCAGAACGCCTCAAACGCGTCATGCGCCTTGTCGGCATGATCGACGTGGCAGACCGACTGGGTGAAGCCGCCGTGGGGGCCAAGCCCCTCGATCTCATCAAAGGCCAGTTCGGGACCGGTGGCGATGACGAGGTAATCATAGCTGACCGCAGAGCCATCGGCGAGTTCCATGCGGTTCTCTTCGGGCACCAGCTTGGTCATCGGCGAGGGGCGGAAGGCGATGCCCTTTTTCTTCATCGTCTGGGCGATGTCGATGGTGATATCGTCCGGCGTGCGCCAGCCGACCGCGACCCAGGGGTTCGACGGCACAAAGTGATACTTCGGGTCCTTGGTGACAACGGTGATGGTGTCTTCCTTGCGGATTTGATCCTTCAGCTCGTAAGCCATGATGGATCCGCCAAGGCCGGCCCCCAATACGACGATATGTGCCATGTCTTCTCCTCCCGGCGGTTTCATTGTGATCGCCTTGAGTCGAGCTTATATCATGAAAATGGAATGTGTCGTTCGGAAAGTTTCGTGTCACCCGCGACATTTAGGGCCGGAAACGAAAAGGCCCGGCGCGAGCGGCCGGGCCCAGAGAAAACCACAAGGGTGGCTTATTTCGGAATGTCGCCGACGATGCCCTGAACGTAGAAGTTCAGGCCAGCGATCACACCGTCGTCGGCAACCTCGCCGTCTTTCAGCCAGACAGAGCCGTCTTGCTTGTTCAGCGGGCCGGTGAAGGGCTTGTAAGCGCCCGACTTGATCGTGGCGATCAGGTCGTTGGCTTCCTTGGCGACAGCCTCAGGCATATCCTTGTTGAACGGCGCGAAGGTCACCATGCCAGCGGCAATACCACCCCATGTGTCCATCGATTTCCAAGTGCCATCCATCACCGCCTTGACGCGATCGGTGTAGTAGGGGCCCCATTCATCGACGATCGCGGTCAGCTGCGCTTTCGGGCCAGCGGCGGCCATGTTTGAGGATTGGCCGAAGGCAAAGACGCCCTTCTTCTCGGCCACGGTCATCGCAGCGGTGGTGTCGGTGTGCTGCATGATGACGTCCACGCCCTGTTCGATCAGCGCGTTGGCGGCATCGGCCTCTTTCGCCGGGTCGGCCCAAGTCGAAACCCAGACGATCTTGAACTCGACCTTCGGGTTGACCTTTTTCGCGTGGATATAGGCGGCGTTGATGCCCTGGATGACCTCGGGGATCGGGAACGAGGCGATGTAGCCGATCTTGTTGGTCTTGGTCATGCGACCCGCGATGGTGCCGATCACGGCGCGGCCTTCATAGAAACGGGCGGAATAGGTGGCGACGTTGTCGGCGCGTTTGTAGCCGGTGGCGTGCTCGAATTTCACCTTGGGGAATTTCTTGGCGACGTTCAGCACGGCGTCCATATAGCCGAACGAGGTCGCGAAGATGATGTTGTTGCCCGACAGCGCAAGCTGGGTCAGCACGCGCTCTGCGTCCGCGCCTTCCGGCACGTTCTCGACGATCGACGCTTTCACCTTGGCGCCAAGCGCCTTTTCCATCTCTTTGCGGCCAAGGTCGTGCTGGTAGTTGTAGCCCATGTCGCCCACCGGGCCGACATAGATATAAGCGGCCTTGGTCACATCGGCCGCGAAGGCGGCGCCGGAGGCGGCAAGGCCTGCGGTGGCTGCGGTGCCGGCAAGGAAAGTTCTTCTTTTCATTTCTTACTCCCTGAGTGCCGGGTCTATAGCCCGGCTGTTGCAATGTGCCTCAATGCGAGGCGTGGAAACTACGACCAAGCGACGCAGGTGCCGAAAGGGCCGCACGCGAGCGGTTGGCGGACATGATGACCAGCACAAGGATGGTTATCAGATAGGGCGACATGGACAAGTATTGCACGGGCACCTTCAACCCCGCTGCTTGCAGATTCAGTTGCAGGACCGAGATGCCGCCGAAAAGATAGGCACCCAGCAAAACGCGCCACGGTTTCCAGCTTCCGAACACCACGATGGCAAGGGCGATCCAGCCCGCGCCCGCCGTCATGCCCTCGGTCCATTGCGGCACGCGCACCAGGCTGAGGTAAGCGCCGCCAAGCCCCGCGCAGGCACCGCCGAACATGATGGCAAGGATGCGGATGCGGATCACCTTGTAGCCAAGCGCGTGGGCCGCGTCATGGTTTTCGCCCACCGCGCGCAGGATCAGGCCAACGCGGGTATATTTCAGCGTGGCCCAGACGGCGGCGACGAGGGCGAGCGAGACGTAGACCATCAGGTCATGGCTGAACAGCATGGTGCCGACGACCGGCAGATCGGACAGCACCGGGATATGCAGCGTGGGTGTCGATGGCGGTTTGAGGCCGACGTAGCCTTGGCCAAGCATCGCGGAAAAGCCCAAGCCAAACAGCGTCAGCGCCAGGCCGGTCGCCACTTGGTTGGCCAGCAGGAACTGCGTCAGCACCGCGAAGATCAGCGACAGAAGGGCAGAGCCCGCCGCCGCCGCGATGAAGCCCAGCAAGGGGCTGCCGGTCTCGACTGCGGTGGCAAAGCCGCAAATCGCGCCGACGATCATCATCCCCTCGACCCCGAGGTTGAGGACGCCCGATTTTTCCACCACCAGCTCGCCAATCGCGGCCAGCAGGATCGGCGTGGCCGAGACCATCAGCGAGGCGATCAGGACAAGGGGGTTGATTGCCGAAAGATCCATCAGTGCGCCTCCTTCAGATTGAAGCGGATGCGGTAGTTCGACAGAAGGTCGACCGCGAGCAGGAAGAACAGCAGCATCCCTTGAAAAGCTTGGATCGCCGCCGAGGGCAGCCCGATGTTGGATTGCGCGATGTCGCCGCCAACATAGGTCAGCGCCATCAGCAGCCCCGCAAGCAGGATGCCGATCGGGTGCAACCGGCCAAGGAACGCCACGATGATCGCGGTGAAGCCATAGCCAGAGGCGAAGTCGATCGAGATTTTGCCCGCAGGCCCCGCCACCTCGAACATGCCCGCAAGACCGGCGAGAATGCCCGACATGCCCATGCAGAACACCACCAGCCGCTCGGGTTTGACGCCGGCAAAGCGCGCGGCGCGGGGGGCTTGGCCGGTCAGACGGATCTGAAAGCCAAGCATGTGACGTTGCAGCAGGATGTAGGAGGCGATCACCGCGATCACCGCCGCCACCACGCCCCAATGGATGCCGGTGCCCGCGAAAATCTCCAGGTTGGCGGCAGAGGGATAGGCCGACAGGTCGCGCGATCCGGGAAAGCCAGAGCCTTCGGGGTTGCGCATCAGCCCAACCGCCATCGAGGCGAGCAGGTTTTTCGCGACATAGACCAGCATCAGCGACACGAGGATCTCGTTGGTGCCAAAGCGGGTTTTCAGGATCGCCGGGATCATCGCCCACAGCCAGCCGCCAAAGCCGCCTGCGATGATCATCAGCGGAAAGATATACCAGTGCTGCGACGGGTAGAACCACAGGCCGACCCCGGCACCAAAGATGGCACCAAGGATATATTGCCCCTCGGCCCCGATGTTCCAGATCCCGGCGCGAAAGCCAAGGCTAAGGCCGATGGCAATCAGCACCAGAGGCGCCGCCTTGACCAGCAGTTGCGCGCGGTAATACCACGCATTGTCGCCAATCAGCGGGTCAAGGAAAATGGTGCGGATCGCCTCGAACGGGTTCTTGCCAAGCGCTGCGAACAACAGGCCGCCCGCGATCATGGTCAGCACCACCGCCAGCACCGGCGTTGCCCCGGTCCAGAACCGCGACGGGTTAGGCCGTTTCTCAAGGATGAACATGGGCAACCTCCATTCCATGCGCGCCGCCCATCATCAGGCCGATCTCGTCTACGGTTAGGCCCTGTGTCGGGCGGGGTGCGGACAGGCGTCCGCCATTAAGCGCCGCAAAACGGTCGGCGATTTCAAGCAGTTCGTCGAGGTCCTGGCTAATCACCACCACCGCAGCACCTCCACTGGCACGGTCGATCAGCGCCTGCCGGATCGAGGCCGCTGCCGCCGCGTCCACCCCCCATGTCGGCTGGTTGACCACGATCACCGAGGGGTCTTGGCTCAGCTCTCGCCCGATGACGAACTTCTGCAAGTTGCCCCCCGACAGCGCACGGGCAGCAGTGCCGATGCCCGGCGTGCGCACGTCAAACTCTTTCACGATGCCCGCCGCAAAGGTGCGCGTCTTGGCCCAGTCGATGAACCCGCGAGAGGTCAGCTCCTTGCGCACCGCACCGGACAGCAACGCGTTTTCCGTCAGGCTCATATCCGGGGCGGCGGCATGGCCCAGGCGTTCTTCCGGCGCAGACACAAGCCCCACCGCACGCCGCTCGTTCGGCCCCAGATCGCCCACGCCCTTGCCGTCGATCTTCACCGCATCCTTGGCGGTGCGAATCTCGCCCGACAGGGCCAGCAGCAATTCGTCCTGCCCATTGCCCGCGACGCCCGCGATGCCAAGGATTTCGCCGCGCTGCACCGTCAGATGGATATTCTGCAACGCCGTGCCAAACGGGTTGGGCGAGCGCGCCGAAAGCCCGCTGACATCCAGCGCCACCGGCCCCGGCGCCTTGCCAGAGCGTTCCGGCGGCGTCAGCGTTTCGCCCACCATCATCTCGGCCAGTTCGCGCGCCGATTTCTCGCGCGGTTGGCAGGTGTCAACCACCTTGCCCCGCCGCAGCACCGTCGCCTCGTCACACAGCGCGCGGATTTCTTCCAGCTTGTGACTGATATAAAGGATAGCGGTGCCCTCTGCCGACAACTGCCGCAGCGTCTTGAACAGGATCTCCACCTCTTGCGGCGTCAGCACCGAGGTCGGCTCGTCCATAATCAACAGCTTGGGGTCTTGCAGAAGGCAACGGATGATCTCGACCCGCTGCCGCTCGCCCGCCGACAGGTCGCCGACCAGCCGCGCGGGGTCAAGCGGCAGGCCATAGGCCTCTGACACCTGCCGGATGCGCTGCGAAAGCTCGCTTTGCTTGGGCGGATTTTCCATGCCAAGCGCCACGTTTTCCGCGACGTTCAACGCCTCGAACAGGCTGAAATGTTGGAACACCATCGCCACGCCCGCGGCCCGCGCGGCCTTGGGCGCCGAGGGTTCATAGACCTGCCCGCGCAGCGTCATGCGCCCCGTATCCGGGCGCACCAGACCGTAGATCATCTTGACCAGCGTGGATTTCCCCGCGCCATTCTCGCCCAAAAGCGAGTGAACCTCGCCCTCCATGATGCGAAAGCTGACATTACTGTTGGCCACGACGCCGGGATAGGCCTTGGTCAGACCCTCCACCGTCAGCAGAACCTTTTCCGTCCCCGTCATATTGCGCGCTCCTTTGCGGATGTGCTTGCGCTTGTGTGTTTTAGCAGCGTAGTGGCGACGCCAAGCGCGATCGCCTGTGGATGTTTACCCAATGTCGGATCGCCTATCGGGCAAAGAATGCGCCCGATCAAGGGGGCGGAATGACCCAACCCCTTGAGCCTGCTGCGAAAGCGCGCCCATTTGGTTTGTGACCCGATCAGGCCAAGCTCAGCAAAACCGTGCAGCAGCAGGCGGTGGCACAGCTCAAGATCCAGCGCGTGCGAATAGGTCAGCACCAGATGTTCCGCGTCGCGCGGCGCATGGGCCACCAGATCGGCGGGGGTGGCGGCATATAGCTGCACGACGCCCGCCGGGATGGTTTCGGGAAAGCGATCCGCCGCGCAATCCACCCATGTCAGCGCGAACTCTGGCAGCGGCGACAGCACGCCGATGATGGCGCGGCCCACATGCCCCGCGCCCCAGACCCAAAGCTGGCGCGAAGGCGCGGCAAGCGGCTCGATCATCCAGCCGTGCACCAGCCGCGCCGAGGGCGCCACACCCGTGCTGCGCGCGGTGTTCAGCAGGCGCCGCACCGCCAGCGGCATCTCTGCCGCCGCCGCAATAGGCCGCGCAATCACCGCTTGCCCCTCCAGCCGCGCCAGATCTTCGGCGGCATACACCTCGGTCAGCACGCTGACCGCACCGCCGCAGCATTGGCCCAACTTTGGCCCCAAAGCCTCGCGGTCCAGCCGCGCGCCACCCGCAGCCAACATCGCGCGGGCGCGGGTCACCGCCTCATATTCCAGCGCGCCGCCCCCGATGGTGCCGGACTGGCCCGTGCCCCAAACCAGCATCGCGGCCCCGGTTTCGCGGGGGGATGACCCGTCATGCGCGGCAATCACCACGCGCGCCACGCGGCCCTCAACCGCCACCGCCGCGCTCAATGCACCCAGATCAAACATGGCGCACCCGCTTGACCGCCGCCAACACCCGTTCCGCCGTCGCAGGCGCATCCAGCGCCGGATAGACGCTGCCATCGCCACAGGCCGCCACCGCATCCGACAGCGCATAAAACGCCGAGATACCCAGCATGAACGGCGGCTCGCCCACGGCCTTTGACCGATAGATCGTCTCTTCCCGGTTCTCGCCGTCCCAAAGATCGACGTTGAACACACGCGGGCGATCAGAGCAGGCCGGGATCTTGTAGGTCGAGGGCGCATGGGTGGTCAGCCGCCCCTTGGCGTCCCACACCAACTCCTCAGTGGTCAGCCAGCCCGCGCCCTGCACATAGCCGCCCTCAACCTGCCCCCGGTCCAGCGCCGGGTTCAGGCTGGCGCCGGCGTCATGCAGGATATCGGTGCGCAGAATGCGGTTCTCGCCGGTCAGCGTATCGATTACCACCTCGGTCACCGCCGCGCCGTAAGCGAAGTAATAGAACGGTCTCCCCTCGCCCTTGACCCGATCCCAAGTGATCTTGGGTGTGCGGTAGAACCCCGTCGCCGACAGCGAAACCCGCGCCTGATAGGTGATCGCTGCAACCTCGGCAAAGCTGTAATCCGCCCCGCCGACGAACACCCGGCCATTCTCGAAAAATACCTCGGCCACCGTCGCCTGATGCCGCTCTGCCAGCACCTCCGCCATGCGCAAGCGGATCGTGTCACAGGCCGCCTTCACCGCCATACCGTTCAGATCCGACCCCGAGGACGCCGCCGTAGCCGAGGTATTCGGCACTTTCCCGGTATCGGTCGCGGTGATCTTGACCGCCTCGACCTCAATCCCGAACGCGGCGGCGGCAACCTGCGCCACCTTGCGGAACAGTCCCTGCCCCATCTCGGTGCCGCCGTGGTTCATGTGGATAGAGCCGTCCTGATACACATGCACCAGCGCGCCCGCCTGATTAAGCCAGGTCAGCGTGAACGAAATCCCGAACTTCACCGGCGTTAACGCCAGCCCGCGTTTCAGCACATCGTTCGACGCATTCCACGTCGCCACCGCGCCGCGCCGCCGCTGATATTCTGCCGAGCCTTCCAGCCGCGCCACCAAGCCATGCAGGCAAAAATCCTCGACCGGCATGTGATAAGGCGTGGTCTGCACCGTTGCTTTGGTCGAAATATCCCCGCCGGAGGCATCCGACGCCTCGGCATAGAAATTCACCTTGCGCACTGCGAGCGGGTCGAGCCGCAGCACATGTGCGGCATGGTCCATCACCCGCTCAATCCCGATAACCCCCTGCGGCCCGCCAAAGCCGCGATAGGCGGTGCCGGAGGTGGTGTTGGTCTTCAGCCGGTGGCTCTCAATCCGGATATTGGGCAACCAGTAGGCGTTGTCGGCGTGCAGCATGGCGCGGTCCGCCACCGGCAGGCTCAAGTCTTGGCTCCAGCCGCAGCGCATCAGGTGCAAAAACTCCACCCCCAACACGCGCCCCTCGGTGTCGATCCCGGCACGGTAGCCGATGCGCAGGTCGTGGCGTTTGCCCGTAATCACCATGTCGTCGTCGCGATCATAGCGCATCTTGCAAGGCTTGCCCGTCGCCCGCGCCGCCAGGGCGCAAGAGATCGCCAGCGCGTTGCCTTGGCTTTCCTTACCGCCAAAGCCACCGCCCATGCGCCGCACCTCGACCCGGACCGCGTTCATCGGCAGGTGCAGCGCATGCGCCACCTTGTGCTGAATCTCGCTGGGATGCTGGGTGGAGGAATGCACCACCATATCGCCGCCCTCTTGCGGCAGGGCGAGCGCGATTTGACCCTCCAGATAGAAATGCTCTTGCCCGCCAACCTCGAAGCTGCCCTCGATGGTATGCGCCGCACCGGTAATCGCCGCGCTGGCATCGCCACGCGCCCAGATTACCGGGCCATCCTCGAACCGCGAATTGGCGGCAAGCGCGTCATCAACCGTCAGCAAAGCGGGCAATTCGCGATAGCTGACCTTGCCCAGCCGCGCCGCCTTGCGCGCGGCAAGGTGGGTTTCGGCGACAACCAAAAACACCGGCTGGCCGACGTAATGCACGCGACCGACCGCCAGCAAAGGCTCATCCTCGGCAGAGGGCGAACAGTCCGGCATCGGATCGAAATCGCCCGCCGCATAGACCGCGACCACGCCGGGCGCGGCGCGCACTGCGCTGAGGTCAATCGCGGTGATCTCGCCATGCGCAACACTGGACAGGCCAAAGGCCAGATGCAGCGTGCCGCCCGGCGTCGGAATGTCGTCGATATAGCGCGCCTGCCCGGTGACATGCAGTTCGGCCGCGTCGTGCGAAAGGGGTTTGGTCACGCTCATGCCTCGACCTCCAGCACAGTGACGGGCGCGCCGGTCAGGTCATGGAAATAGCGCGTCAGCAGATTAGTCGCGGCCTCCAGCCGGTAGGCGGCAGAGGCGCGCATGTCGCTCATCGGCGTGAAATCCTGCGCGAAAGCGGGCAGGGCGGCGGCGATGGTCGTGGCGTTCCATGCGCGGCCCACCAGCGCGGCCTCGACCGCTGCGGCGCGCTTGGGGATGCCCGCCATACCGCCAAACGCTATACGCGCGGCGCTGACTTTGCCCTCCGTCACCGTCACGTTAAAGCAGCCACAGACCGCCGAGATGTCCTGATCGAAGCGTTTGGACAGCTTGTAGCACCGCAAATCGGGGGCCGAGGCGGGGATGGTGACTGCCGCCACGAACTCACCCGCGCGGCGGTCTTGCTTGCGGTAGTCGAGGAAGAAATCCTCCAGCGGTATCGCGCGCATCTCGTCACCACGGCGCAAGTGCAACACGGCGCCAAGCGCGATCAACGCGGGTGGGCCATCGCCGATCGGAGAGCCGTTGGCGATATTGCCACCAATCGTCGCGGCATTGCGCACCTGCACCGAGGCATAGCGGCGCAACAGCTCGGCAAACGACGGGTGGCTGCCGACCATCGCGGCGCGCAACGTCTCCACCGTGACACCTGCACCGATGGCAATCGCATCGCCGCGCCGCTCAATCTGTTGCAGGTCGCTGACGCCATTGAGAAAGGCAACCGGGGCAAGGTCGCGCAACTGCTTGGTGACCCAAAGTCCGACATCGGTCGCGCCCGCGATCAACGTGGCGTCGGGGTTTTGCAGATACCAGTCGGCGAGTTCGTCAGAGTTGCTCGGGCGGAACGCGCCGGGGGCTGTCTGCCCCCGGTCCCCCGAGGATATTTCCGCCAAAGCAAATGAGGCGAGCGCCTTTTGATCCGCCCGCATCCAGTCAGGAACCGGCGCGGCTTCGGCGGCCTCGGCGGCGCGGATGATCGGCGCGTAGCCGGTGCAGCGGCACAGGTTGCCCGCCAGCACGTCGTCATGGTCGTGGCGCCCGTTCAGGTGGCCGACCGCCATCGAGACGACAAATCCCGGCGTGCAAAAGCCGCATTGGCTGCCGTGATGGGTGACCATCGCCTGTTGCACCGGGTGCAGCGTGCCATCGGGGCCTGCGATACCTTCGACGGTGCGCACCGCTTTGCCGTGGATTTGCGGCAACATCAGGATGCAGGCATTCAGCGCGCGCGCGCCCTCTGCGTCGGTGACCATCACCGTGCAGGCACCGCAATCGCCTTCGTTGCAGCCTTCCTTGGTGCCGGTCAGATGTCGATTTTCGCGAAGCCAGTCCAATAGAGTCCGCGTTGGGGCCACGCCCACGATGCGAACCGGCGTTCCGTTCAACAGAAACGCGATCTCTGACATGTCATTAACCTGCCGCCTTCTCCCCGTCACAGGGCCGTTGCGCGCTTGCCCGATGCGGCGTAAAGCAAGTCGCGCGCCCTTGTTCCCTGTCTGTCATGAAGCCTTCACGGGGGGCAGTTGGCAAGAAATACTTTTAGCGATCTGCGGGAAGGACTTTCGCCTTTTGCCTGATAATTGGTCGCATATGGGTGGAAACTAGGCGATTTGAGAGACCGACAGGCATGAAAAACCCATCAGTTTCAAGATGCAAGGGGGCGGGCGGGTGAGTGCTATCGTGTCGCAGGCGCGCCGTGCGCCGCCGTGGGATCTGCTGGCGCAGGGCGCGATTCTGGCCCTCGGCGCGCTGTTGTTCACCGTCTCGCATTGGTTTCCCGCCGATATGCCGGTGTTTGGCCCCTATGATTTTTCGACCTCAATCTACGCCTCGATCACCTTTCCTGCGTTTTGGTATCTGCGCGGCCTGACCCGTCTGGCACCCGAAGCGCGCCCCGATCTTTGGCGGCGCGTCAGCTTCCTGCTGGGCCTCGCGCTGCTATATGGCGTGACGCAGACCGCCTATGACTATCTTGCGCAGCGCATGTTCTTCCTGGGGCGCATCCAGCATGTCGCCCTTCACCACATCGGGCCGGTCCTGATCGGGCTAAGCATGGCGGGGCCGGTGATCCTTGCCGGCGGGCCGGAGTGGCTGCGCCGCATCGCCGCCTCGCGCATTGCGGCGCGCAGTATGGCGGTGATCCAGCAGCCGCTGATTGCGGCCTTCCTTTTCGTCGGGCTGTTTTATTTCTGGCTGTTCCCGCCCGTGCATTTCGTCGCGATGGTAAATCCGACGTTGTATGTGGTGATGACATGGACGATGGCGCTCGATGGTGTGCTGTTCTGGGCGATGGTGCTGGATACGCGGCCCGCGCCCCCTGCGTCGGCACCGTTCGGGATGCGCGCGGCCTTGTCCGTCGCGGTGATGTTCCCGCAGATCGTGCTGGGTGCGCTTATCACCTTCGCCAATCACGACATTTACCCGTCCTACGCCTATTGCGGCCGCTATCTGCCCAATATCAGCGCGGTCAGCGACCAGACCATCGGTGGCGTGGTGATCTGGATCCCCCCCGCGATGATGAGCGCGGTTGGCCTGTTGGTGGTGCTGGCCAACATCCGCCGCGCGGATGAACGCCGCAGGCGGCGTCAGCCCTCGGCCTGAAGCCGCTCCATATCCGCCACCACGCCCGCGATATCGGCGGTCGAATCGTAGAACTTTGTCACCATAAGGCGCGCATGTCCCGCGCGGTCGAACACATAGATCGAGGGTCCGTGCAGCACGCGGTAAGGCTGCGTTGCCGTGGCGGGCGTCACCGAATAGGTCACGCGGAATTGCCGCGTCAGGCGCACAAGCGCGTTATCGGTGCCGCGCAGACCATCCACCTCGGGACCAAAGCTGTGGGTAAAGGCCGCCAGCACCGGCAGCGTGTCGCGATTTGGGTCCACCGTCGTGAACAGCACCGCCACATCGCGCGCCTTGTCGCCCATCTTCTCCAGCACCGTTGCCACATTGGCCATCGTCAGCGGGCAGACATCGGGGCAGAAGGTGTAGCCGAAGAACAGCATCACCAGCTTGCCGCGATAATCGGCCTCGGTCACTTGCTTGCCGTCGCTGGCCCGCGTCATGGTGAAGCTAAGATCGCGCAGCGCACCATCGACCACCAACGAATGCCAGCCCTTGTCGGACTTGCACGCCGCCAGCAGCGCCAGCGCCGCAGTGCCGCCGATCAGCCGGCGGCGGGAGAGCTTAGAAGCCACCGTAAACCACCAGAAATGCCACACCAAACGCGGCGGCCAGCATGGTCAACACCGCGCCGATCAGCAGCACCGCGATATTACGGTTAGGCCGCGCCATCTGCACGCGCTGCTCCAGCGCGGTCTCCGGCCCCTCGGGGTCGGTCTCAAAGTCGGGATCTTGCGTCATCTGTGCCTCTTCGCGTCTGCCCCGTCATACCCCTTCGCCCCGCGGTTTCCAACCCCGGCCCCTCTCGCAAATCGACGCAGCCGCTTCCGCTTTGCCGCGCCAGCCGTTAGGCTTGCGCCATGGCAAACCCACCCCGATTCATCCACCTGCGCGTTCACACCGAATACTCTCTGCTAGAGGGGGCGGTGCCGGTAAAGAAGCTCATCGGTCTTTGCGAAAAGGCCGTAATGCCTGCGGTGGCCGTCACCGACACCAACAACATGTTCTGCGCGTTGGAGTTTTCCACCATTGCCTCTGCCGCTGGCCTACAGCCGATCATCGGCTGTCAGGTCTCGGTTGACTTCGATCCGGTGCAGCCCGGCGAACGTGCCCGCGCGCCCGCACCGCTGGTTCTGCTCGCGCAATCCGAGGCGGGGTATCTCAACCTGATGAAGATCAACTCTTGTCTCTACATCGACAAGGGGGGCGCCCTGCCGCAGGTGACGCTGGCCGATCTGGCGGCCCATGCCGATGGCCTGATCTGTCTGACGGGCGGGGCCGAAGGGCCGGTGGGCAAGTTCCTGCAAACCGCGCAAACCGCCAAGGCCGAGGCGCTGATGGCGACGCTGGCGCGCATCTATCCCGACCGCCTCTATGTCGAGTTGCAGCGTCATCCCGGCGAGGGCGGCCAGTTGACCGAAGCCGAACGCACGACCGAGCGTGGCTTGATCGAGATGGCCTATGCGATGGCCCTGCCTCTGGTCGCCACCAACGATGTCTATTTCCCCAAGCCCGACATGTATCAGGCCCATGACGCGCTGATCTGCATCGCCGAGGGCGCTTATGTTGACCAACAGGAACCCCGCCGCCACCTGACACCGCAGCACTACTTCAAATCCGAGGCAGAGATGGCGACGCTGTTCGCTGACCTGCCAGAGGCGCTTGAAAACACAGTGGAAATCGCCCGCCGCTGCGCCTTCAAGGTCAAGAAACGCGCGCCGATCCTGCCGAAATTCGCCGATGATGAGGTTGAGGAGCTGCGCCGTCAGGCGTGGGAAGGCCTCGCCGCGCGGCTGAAGGTGATCCCCCACGCCGTGCCGGTGGAGGAGTATGAGGCGCGCCTGAAATTCGAGCTGGGCATCATCGAGCAGATGGGCTTCCCCGGCTATTTCCTGATCGTGGCCGATTTCATCAAATGGGGCAAAGATCACCGCATCCCGGTTGGCCCCGGCCGTGGGTCGGGCGCAGGCAGCCTCGTGGCTTACGCGCTGACCATCACCGACCTTGACCCCCTGCGCTACAAGCTGCTGTTCGAACGCTTCCTCAACCCCGAGCGGGTCTCGATGCCCGACTTCGACATCGACTTTTGCATGGATCGGCGCGAGGAAGTCATCCGCTACGTCCAGGGTAAATATGGCCGCGACAAGGTGGGCCAGATCATCACCTTCGGCGCGCTGCTGTCCAAGGCCGCGGTGCGCGACGTGGGCCGCGTGTTGCAGATGTCCTACGGGCAGGTGGATCGCCTGTCCAAGATGATCCCGGTCGAAGGCGTCAAACCCGTCAGCATTGAAAAAGCCTTGGCGGATGAGCCGCGCCTGCGCGAGGCGGCGAAGGCCGAAGAGGTCGTGCAACGCCTGCTCGATTACGCCCAGCAGGTCGAGGGGCTGTTGCGCAACGCCTCCACCCACGCCGCCGGGGTGGTGATCGGTGACCGCCCGCTGGATGAATTGGTGCCGCTTTACCAAGATCCGCGCTCGGATATGCCCGCCACTCAGTTCAACATGAAATGGGTCGAAAGCGCGGGGCTGGTCAAATTCGACTTCCTCGGCCTGAAAACCCTGACGGTAATCCAGAATGCGGTTGACCTGATCTGCGGCGGCGGGCGCCATCTGCATATCTCCGCCGACGGTCGCCAGCTTTACGCGCCGCCCGAAGGTGCCATCGACGACATCGGCGCCATCCCGCTGGACGACAAGGCGTCCTATGACCTTTATGCCTCTGCCCGCACCGTCGCGGTGTTTCAGGTGGAAAGCTCTGGCATGATGGATGCGCTCAGGCGCATGAAGCCGACCTGTATCGAGGATATCGTGGCCCTCGTGGCGCTTTACCGCCCCGGTCCGATGGAAAACATCCCGACCTATTGCGAGGTGAAGAACGGCCAGCGCGATCTGGAATCGCTGCACCCCACCATCGACGGCATTCTCGCCGAAACGCAGGGCATCATCGTTTACCAGGAACAGGTGATGCAGATCGCGCAGGTCATGGGCGGCTACAGCCTTGGCGGCGCCGACCTTTTGCGCCGCGCGATGGGTAAGAAGATCGCCGAAGAGATGGCCAAAGAACGCCCGAAATTCATCGAGGGCGCGGCCAAGACCCACAACATCGACGCGCGCAAGGCGGGCGAGGTGTTTGACCTCTTGGAAAAATTCGCCAACTACGGCTTCAACAAATCCCACGCCGCGGCCTATGCCGTCGTCAGCTATCAAACTGCATGGCTCAAGGCCAATCACCCGGTCGAATTCATGGCTGCCGTGATGAACTGCGATATCCATCTGACCGACAAGCTGAACGTCTATAAGCGAGAGGTTGACCGGCTGGGGATCAAGGTGATCTCGCCTTGTGTCAACCAAAGCCTCGCCACCTTCTCGGTGAAAGACGGCGCGCTGGTCTATGCGTTGGGCGCGCTGAAAAACGTGGGCGTCGATGCGATGCGCCTGATCGTCGAGGCGCGCGGGGCAAAGCCCTTTGCCACGCTGTTCGACGTCGCGCGCCGCTGCGATCTGAAGCGCATCGGCAAGCGCCCGCTGGAAATGCTCGCCCGCGCCGGGGCCTTTGACGTGCTGGACGCCAACCGCGCCCGCGTATTCGCCGGGCTTGATGCGCTCGCCGCCTATTCCGCCGCGATCCATGACCAGAAGGCGTCGAGCCAGGTCTCGCTGTTCGGCGAGGCGGGTGACGATCTGCCCGAACCCCGCCTGCCCAATTGCGACGACTGGCTGCCGATTGAACGCCTGACGCAGGAACACGCCGCCGTCGGCTTTTACCTTTCCGGCCATCCGCTTGATGACTACATGGCACCCCTGAAACGCAAGGGCGTCCAGACGCTGGCCGAAATCACCGTCGCCGCCGAACGCGGCGCGATTGTCGCGAAACTCGCAGGCTCCGTCGCCTCGAAACAGGAACGTAAATCGGCGCGCGGCAATCGCTTTGCCTTTGTGCAACTGTCCGACCCGACCGGCCTATACGAGGTCACCGTCTTCTCCGACACGCTGGAGGCCGCGCGCGATTTCCTTGATCCGGGCCAGAACGTCGTGCTGACCGTCGAGGCGAACCTTGAGGGCGACACGCTGAAACTCCTCGCCCGCGCCGTGCAACCGATCGATCAGGTCGCCGCCGACGCAGGATCGTCCGGCCTGCGCATCCACATCGGCACCGAAGCCGCCGTCGCCTCTGTCGCCGCGCTGTTGGCGCGCATGGGGTCAGAGGCGACGCGCTCGCGCGGCCCGATCACCTTCTGCATCGCCGACCCTGACACGGGTCAAGAGGTCGATGTCGCCACCGGGCAGGACTTCCCGGTGACGCCGCAGATCAAAGGCGCGCTGAAGTCGCTGCAAGGCGTGGTGATGGTGGAAGAGGTCTGACGCGCTCCGCGCGGGAGTATTTTTGCCAAGAAGAAACCGAAAGCGCGGCGCCTACCAATGCGGTGGGCGCTGATCGGCGAGGGGAATGGTGCCGCCCGCCTCCATCTCCCGATCCGCCTCGCGCTCCATCAACAGGCCGAGGCGGCGGCCCATCAGGTCCAGCTCGCGCGCCTGCCGCGCCACGACCTCGGACAGGTCATCGACAATGCGCGTCAGATGCGCGATTTGCTCTTCCATCGCCCGGGTTTTGTCACTCATCGCCGCCTCACGATCCGCTGCATGAAAAACATACGATATACATACGAAAAACATATGGTGCGAGGGCGGGTTTTTCACCCCCACCTTGCCCCGCCGCCCCCCATCCGCTAGACGGTCGCCAAGCCCCAGACAAGGCAGGATTGCGACATGTCCAAGGATAAAGCCCCCCGTCGGCCGCGCGCCGAAACCCCCAAGGGGTTCCGCGATTATTTCGGTGCCGATGTCACCGAACGCAAGGCGATGCTGGATGCGATTGCCGAAGTTTATCATCGCTACGGCTTTGATCCGCTAGAGACGTCAGCGGTGGAAACCGTTGAAGCGCTTGGGAAATTTCTGCCCGACGTCGATCGCCCGAACGAGGGGGTGTTTGGCTGGAAGGATGAAGAGGGCGATTGGCTGGCCCTGCGCTATGACCTGACGGCGCCCTTGGCGCGCGTCGCGGCGCAGTTCCGCAACGACCTGCCCAGCCCGTATCGGCGTTATGCGATGGGTCCGGTCTGGCGCAACGAAAAGCCGGGGCCGGGGCGTTTTCGTCAGTTTTATCAATGTGATGCGGATACGGTAGGCGCGCCCACAGTTGCGGCCGACGCCGAGATGTGCGCCCTTTTGTCGGACGCGTTGGAGCATGTTGGGATCGAGCGCGGCGACTACATCGTGCGCGTCAACAACCGCAAGGTTCTGAACGGCGTGATGGAGGTGGCGGGCGTCCTCGATCCGTTTGATCCTGAACGATTTTCTGACGAACGCGGCATCGTTATGCGCGCCATCGACAAGATCGACCGGCTGGGCGATGCCGGCGTGCGCGCCCTGCTGGGCGAGGGTCGCCGCGACGAGTCCGGCGATTTTACCAAGGGCGCGGGGCTGTCGGGTGAACAGGCCGATGTGGTGATGGGCTTCATGGCCGCCAAGCGCGACAGCGGTGCCGCCACGACCGCGCGGCTGCGCGAGCTGGTGGGCGCGTCGGCGATTGGTCTTGAAGGCGTGCAAGAGCTTGAAATCATTTCGGAACTTCTGGCCGCACAGGGCTATGGCCCTGACCGGATCGTGATCGACCCCTCCGTTGTGCGCGGCCTTGGCTACTACACCGGGCCGGTGTTCGAGGCAGAGCTGACCTTTGAAATCCTTGACGAAAAAGGCCGTAAACGCTCGTTCGGCTCGGTCGCGGGGGGCGGGCGCTATGACGATCTGGTCAAGCGCTTCACCGGCCAGTCGGTGCCTGCCACGGGTGTTTCCATCGGTGTTGACCGCCTGCTTGCCGCCCTGCGTGCCAAGGGGCGCAGCGGTGCTGCGGCGCCGGGGCCGGTTGTGGTGACCGTGATGGACCGGGACCGGATGGCCGATTACATGGGCATCGTGGGCGAGTTGCGCGCGGCTGGAATTCGCGCCGAGGTCTATTTCGGCAACCCCAAAAACTTCGGTAACCAGTTGAAATACGCGGATAAACGCGCCTCTCCGGTCGCGATCATCCAAGGCGCGGATGAGGCGGCGCGGGGCGTGGTGCAGGTCAAGGATCTGGTGCTGGGCGCGAAGATCGCCGCCGCCGCCTCGGTCGAGGAATGGAAGGCGCAACCGGCGCAGACCGAAGTGGCGCGCGCCGATCTGGTCGCCGCTGTGCGCCGTATTCTGGAGGGCTGAGATGACCCGCGCCGCCGACCGCGCCGAGGCAGAACGCCTGTTCGCCCATTTCCGCGCCGAGGGTGCGGTGCCGGTCGATGCCGACATCCTGCTGCCCGCAGGAACGCTGCTCGACCTCTACGGCGAGGATATTCGCGCGCGCGCCTATGTTACGCATGACCCGTTGGAAGGCGAGATGATGCTGCGCCCGGATTTCACCGTGCCGGTGGTGCAGAAGCATATGGCGCACGGCGCAGAGCCGGCGCGCTATACCTATATGGGCGAGGTTTTCCGCGCACAGGAACATCGCGGCGAACGGGCGCGCGAATATCTGCAGGTCGGATATGAGGTGTTTGCCCGCGACAATCCTCCCGACGCCGACGCCGAGGTTTTTGCGTTGTTCGCCAACCTGTTGGCACCATTGTCACTGAAGGCGGCGACGGGGGACTTGGGGATTTTGATGGCGGCGGTGGCGGGGCTTACCACCAGTGAGCGGCGCAAGGCCGCGCTGATGCGGCACATCTGGCGCCCGCGTCGGTTCCGCGCTTTGCTCGACCGTTTCGGCGGGCGCACGCCGGTGGCACCGACCCGGCGCGCCCTGCTTGCCGCGCTGGCAGCCAACCCGGCCGAGGACCTTATCGCGGCGGCGGGTCCGGCGATTGGTCTGCGCGAGCCAGAGGAAATCACCGCACGCGCTGTAGCCCTTGCGCAAGACGCTGAGGTGCCGCCGATTTCGGCGGGCGAGGTGGCGATCCTTGACGACCTTTTGGACCTGCGCGGCAACTGCACTGGCGCGCTCGCACATCTGCGGGACATTATGGTCGATATGCCCGCGATCACGCCCGCGGTGGATCGGTTTGCCGCGCGGCTGGAGGCACTGGCGCGGCGCGGAGTGGATGTGGCCGCGCTGGATTTCGAGGCAAGCCATGGGCGCACCACGCTGGAATATTACGATGGCTTCGTCTTCAGCTTTTACGCCGAGGCGCGGCCCGATCTGGCACCCGTCGCCTCTGGCGGGCGCTATGACGCGCTGACGCGGGTGCTGGGGCAGGGGCGGTCGATCCCCGCGGTCGGTGGCGTGATCCGCCCCGGGCTTGTCGCGCAACTGACGGAGGGGCGGGCATGAGCCTCAAGATCGGGGTGCCGTCCAAGGGGCGGCTGATGGAAAAGACCTTTGAGTGGTTCGGCGCGCGTGGGGTCGAGATGCGCCGCAACGGCAATGAGCGGGAATATTCCGGCGTCGTGGACGGGGCGGAGGGCGTCAGCCTGGTGCTGCTGTCTGCGGGCGAAATCCCGCGCGAGTTGTCGGCGGGGCGGATTCATCTGGGCGTGACCGGGTCGGATCTGGTGCGCGAGAAACTGGCGGATTGGGAAGATCAGGTCGCGGACCTCGCGCCGCTTGGGTTCGGCTTTGCCGACCTGATCATCGCGGTGCCTGCAGTGTGGATCGATGTCGATACGCTTGACGATCTTGATGCGGCGGCGGCGCAGTTCCGCGCGAGCCACGGGCATCGGCTGCGGATCGCTACGAAATATCACCGGCTGGTGCGCGACTTTTTGCGAGAGAATGGCGTCGCGGATTATCAGTTGGTCGACAGTCAGGGCGCGACGGAGGGGACGGTGAAAAACCTGACCGCCGAGGCGATCGCGGACATTACCTCTACCGGCGAGACCTTGCGGGCCAATCACCTGAAAATCCTGACGGATGGGCTGATCCATCGCTCGGAGGCGACGCTTTTTGCGGGGCGGGCGGCGGATTGGGAAAATGGCGCGCGGGGAGCCTTGGCAAGGCTTTTACCGCGGTTGGGTGTGGAGATGCCCGAGCGGATTTGAGCAGGTGTTGCCCTGTGTAACACATTGCTAATATATTGAAATTAAATGATTTAGTATCGTTTCCACATTGCTAACCTGAGCCTGCCCGATTCTATGCCCTCCCTGCCCGTTGCTTTGGCCAAAATATCCCCGCCGGAGGCACCTTCGGTTGCCGCCGAGTGGGGGGCGAGATTATCGGTGCGGTGCGCGCGGGGGAAATGTTGGATTTTTGAGTATTTTGCCAAGAAGAAATGAAGGTTTTTGCCGCGGCATAAGGCGCGCGATCTAGCGCACGCCGAGTTCGGCGAGGGCTGCGAGGAGCGAGGCGGGCAGCGGGTCCTCACGCTCGCGGCCCTTGGGCAGGTCGCGCGGGGCGTCGGCGGGGGCGAGGTAGCGCCAGCCCTGGAAGGCACGGCGGGGTTGGGCCTCGGTCCGCACGATTTCAGGGTCGAGGATCAGGGCGCAGCGGCGGATGGAGTCGTCGCCGATGCGCTCGTCCAGCCGCAGGATGCGTTGGCGCGCGAGTGTCAGTCCCTTGAAAACCCAGTAGAGCGAGCCGCCGTCGAGGAGTTCGTCCTCTCGTTTCGGCCACATGCGGGTGATGTGATAGGGCAGGCCGTCGGCGCGGGTGGCGGCGCGGCTTTCCTGCCATGCGATCAGGTCCTCGACCCGGTCGGCACCGACGCAGAGCTTCACAAGATTTATGTGGTCGGCCATCACTATCCCCCAACAGAAAGTGCATCATAGCGTGCTGAAGGGCGGTTTCAATGTTTGACCTCACCGGCTGTCAGGCATATCTTAGCACTCCCTTTCCAGACCTTGAGGATGCTTTGCGATGACCCGTTTCTCCGCCCCCATTGCCGAGCAGATTTGGGATATGAAGTATCGGCTTAAGGGTGCGGATGGTGTGGCGATTGATGCCTCCATCGAGGATACGTGGCGCCGAATCGCCCGCTCTTTGGCCGAGGTTGAGGCGGAGCCTGCGATCTGGGAAGAGCGCTTCTATGCCGCGCTGGAGGATTTCAAATACCTGCCTGCCGGGCGGATCACGGCGGGCGCGGGCACGGGCCGCGCGGTAACCTTGTTCAACTGCTTTGTCATGGGCACGATCCCCGACAGCATGGGCGGCATTTTCGACATGCTGAAAGAAGCCGCGCTGACCATGCAGCAGGGCGGCGGCATCGGCTATGATTTCTCGACCATCCGGCCGCGTGGCGCCGAGGTGATGGGGGTGGCGGCGGATGCCTCCGGCCCGTTGTCGTTCATGGATGTGTGGGATGCGATGTGCCGCACCATCATGTCGGCGGGTAGCCGTCGCGGCGCGATGATGGCGACGATGCGCTGCGATCACCCGGATGTGGAGGCGTTTATCGAGGCCAAGCAGGATGCGGCGCGGTTGCGCATGTTCAACCTGTCAGTGCTGATTACCGACGCCTTTATGGAGGCGGTGAAGGCGGACGGGGCGTGGAAGTTGCGCTTTGGCGACCGCATCTACAAGACGGTTCAGGCGCGCGATCTGTGGAACCGCATCATGCGGTCTACCTATGATTTCGCCGAGCCGGGGGTGATTTTCATCGACCGCATCAACCGGATGAACAACCTCAATTATGTCGAGACGATTGCCGCGACCAATCCCTGTGGCGAGCAGCCGCTGCCGCCCTACGGCGCGTGTTTGCTGGGGTCGATCAACCTTGCGCGGCTGGTGAGCGATCCGTTTAGCGCGGCAGCAAAGTTGGACCCGGCGGCGCTGGACGATCTGGTGCGGCTGTCGGTGCGGATGATGGATAACGTGGTGGACGCCAGCCGTTTCCCGTTGCCGCAGCAAGCGGAAGAGGCGCGCAACAAGCGCCGCATTGGCTTGGGTGTGACGGGGCTCGCGGATGCGCTGTTGATGGTGGGGCTGCGCTATGGCTCGGAGGAGGCTGCGGCGCAGACCGAGGCGTGGATGAAGGCGATTGCGCGGGCGTCTTATCTGGCGTCGGTGGATCTGGCGAAAGAGAAGGGGGCGTTCCCGTTGTTTGATGCCAAGAAGTATCTTGCGTCGGGCAATATGATGCAGATGGACAAGGACGTGCGGGATGCGATTGCCAAGCATGGTATCCGCAATGCGCTGCTGACCTCTATCGCGCCAACCGGGACGATCAGCCTTTATGCGGGCAACGTCAGCTCGGGGATCGAGCCGGTGTTCGCCTATGCCTACACCCGCAAGGTGTTGCAGAAGGACGGCTCGCGGACCGAGGAAGAGGTTGTCGATTACGCGGTGAAGCTGTGGCGTGACCTGAAGGACGATGCGCCGTTGCCAGAGTATTTCGTCAATGCGCAGACCTTGCCGCCGTTGGACCATGTGCGGATGCAGGCGGCGGCGCAGAAGTGGATCGACAGCTCGATTTCCAAGACGATCAACTGCCCCGAGGATATTTCCTTCGACGCGTTCAAGGACATCTATATGGCGGCCTGGGATCAGGGCTGTAAGGGATGCACGACCTATCGGCCGAATGACGTGACCGGGTCGGTGTTGACGGTGAGCGAAAAGACCGATGCGGCGCCGCAGACCGATCTTGGCGCCGAGGTGGTGTATCTGTCAGAGCCGCTGGACCGACCGCAGGCGTTGGAGGGCTCGACCTACAAGCTGAAGTGGCCCGATAGCGAGCATGCGATTTACATCACGGTGAATGACATCGTGATCGCCGGGCATCGGCGGCCGTTCGAGGTGTTCATCAACTCCAAGAACATGGAGCATTTCGCCTGGACGGTGGCTCTGACGCGGATGATTTCGGCGGTGTTCCGGCGCGGCGGTGATATTTCCTTTGTGGTCGAGGAGCTGAAGGCGGTGTTCGACCCGCGCGGCGGGGCGTGGATGGAGGGGAAATACATCCCGTCGATCCTGGCCGCGATTGGCGGGGTGATCGAGCGGCACCTGATCTCTATCGGGTTTATCGAGGGGGTGGGGATGGGGCTGAAGTCCGATCCTCATGCCGAGGTTTCGGTGGTCGGCGCGCCGAAGGGCAAGGCCTGTTCAAGCTGCGGCAGCTATGAAATGCGGATGGTGGAAGGCTGCATGACCTGCGCCAATTGCGGGTATTCCAAGTGCGGGTGAGGGGGCGGTTCTTGTTTGTTTGTTGTGGGGGGCATAGATAAGCCGAAACGGGGTGGTTTTACTGCCAAGAGTCAGGACACTCAGCGCCAAGACCTCATAGCGTATTGAAATATAAGCGTTTTCGGGGAGCATATTTTTGCTGTCCGAAAACGCTGTTTAGAAGCATTAGCAAAAAATTTACGGCCTCGATGGTAGCGCTCCGGACGATCGACACGGCTTGCTTTGTGAAGCCGCGGCGATCGCCGAAGCACTTCGCACAGATCAGTGGATTATTAGAGAGACGATGAACTGAGTGTAACTGCGCGCGTTCAGAAGCGTGCAGGTCAGAATCGAGAACGGGGCTCTCACAAGACGTAACCTGCGCTGCCGACTTGGGCGTCCACGGGATATCCCAATGATGCGATGACGCTCGCGATATCCTCTTCAAATGGGCTGTCTGCATCAAGACCCGTGGGGGCGCGCTCGTCGAGTTGACCCGACTTTGCAAACTCCAAGACCCGCGCATGACCAGCGCGTCTTCAACGGCGCGCTTCAGATGGCCATGAACGCTTTCGATAGCGCCGTTCTCATGCGCGACACCTTTAGTGTTGCGCGTCGGCATCATGCCGTAATGCTCGCACAGGGCCTCCATCCGATCGGTCAGATCGTCTTGGGCCGACTGGTCCAGGTTCTTGAACGCAGCCGAGAGGCTGTCGGTCCGGTGTTGTGCAGGCACGCCCCCAAGAGACCACAGCGCGTTTTGCAAGCCTTCTGCCAGCGCCACATAGCTCTCGCCCCCCAGCACGACATGGGCATGTTCAAAGCCGGAATAGGCCAGCCGGAAATGATAGAGGCGATGTTCCAATGGCTGGCCCGCAACGCTCACACCCAATTTGCCCATATCGGTGACATCCGACAGGCCCATCTTGCCTGGCACATGGGTATGCCGAAAGATCACCTCTTGTTCAGGACCATGCTCGGCACGCCAGGCGCGGATGCGCCGCTCCAATGTGCGTCGAACGCCCGGGCTCGGGTCGGGGTGTTGACGCAGGAGTTCCTCGAAAATCCCAACTGGCCGGAGGCTTGGGGAGGATATCAGCAGAGGCAGCACCTCAGTGTCAAAGATGTCCGAAAGCGGATCAGGGCGACGCCTGCTGCGGCGTGTCTCCTTCTCCGATGGCAGGATAGGGTCGGCCTGCAGGCGGTAGCCGGTGGCTTGGCTGAGCCCTGCCTTGGCTGCAGCCACAGGAATGGAATGCGTCTGTCTGAGTGTCATGACAAGCCTCATCTGTTGATCGGTGACATGACGACCCGGCATCAACGATCCCCCCAATGCGGAAAAATCGCCTTTTACCCGAGCCGGTCACGACCGTCAGACCCGCCCATTCCGGGCGAAACGCGGGTTTGGGGCCTCCCCAGTCGGGCTACGCCCTCCCTCCGCGGCCCCAAACCCGCGTTCTCATCCTGATTGACGCGCGATTCTCATCTAGTTTGTCGCGCTGCAAGGACATCAATATGAAGTTCCGCTCCTTCCTCCATGTCGCAGCGACTAGGGCAAAGAAGGCTTTACGAGTTTCGTGGTCGGGAACGCCCACGGGTCTTTTGGGCGCCTTATTTGCGCCTGTTATGTCAGTCTGCCGTTACTACACTCTGGACTCATTGATCATATCCAGAAGATGACGATGGCCGCGATGGCGATGGCTGACATGAAGGTGTGCGCGCATCGGTCGTAGCGGGTGTGGATGCGCCTCCAGTCCTTGAGCTTTCC
>JAJXZX010000050.1 GCA_021779835.1 Pseudomonadota bacterium
GAACCGTGGGATCGAGGCGCAGCTTTCCGCCGAAGAGCGCGCGCTGACGGATAAGCGCCCGACCCTCGCGCCGGATGATTTCCGCAAGCTCGCCGATGCGTTCGACACCAAGGTCGAGGGCATTCGGAAAGCGCAAGCGGCCAAGAACACGGACCTTTTGCGTCAACGCGCCGCCGCACGGCAAAAGTTCTTTGAGGATGTGCTGCCAGTGCTGGGCGGCTTGATGCGCGAAACCGGGGCGGTGGCGATCCTGAATGCCCCGGCGGTGTTTTTGTCCTTCAAGGGCGTCGACATCACCGACCGCGCCATCGCGCGGATCGACGCGACGCTGGGCGAGGGAACCTCGGCAACGCCCGCGCCTGACGCGCCGGGCACGCCTGCGGCTCCGGCCCCCGCAACGCCAGCGGCTCCCGCAACGTCAGCGGTTCCCGCTGCGCCTGCAGCGCCGGCACCTGCTGTGGGAAACTAGCCCGCGCCTTGCCACGCTTCGGCCAAGTTGTTACTCAGACAATCAGAAAACACCGACACGCCACCTGAGGGGAAAACGGGATGACGGACACTACGATAGCGACTGGCACCGAGGCTGCCGCAACCCCGATGCTGTCAGCGGACCTTGCGCTCATTTATCGCTGCATTCCGCACCGCTATCCGTTCCTGTTCGTCGATAAGGTGCATAGCATCGTGCCGAACAAATCCGCGATTGGCATCAAGAACGTCACCTTCAATGAGCCGCATTTTCAGGGCCACTTCCCCGGCGTGCCGATCATGCCGGGTGTGACGATCATCGAGGCGATGGCGCAGACCTCTGGCATTCTCGTCAGCCTGTCGATGGACCTCGTGGATAAAAACCCGCTGGTGTATTTTATGAACATCAACGACTGCAAATTCCGCCGCAAGGTGGTGCCGGGCGACGTGCTGACGATGAACGTCACCGTGCGGCGTGGCGGCGGGCGCATCTGGAAGTTCTGGGGCGAGGCGAGTGTGGATGGCGAGCTTGCTGCCGAGGCAGAGTTCACCGCGATGATCGACCTGCGGAAGGGCTGAGCGTATGACCATTGCGGCCACGGCGAAAATTCACCCCTCGGCGGTTGTCGACTCCGGCGCCGTGGTGGGCGCGGGCTGCATCATCGGCCCCTTCGCCGTGATCGGCCCCGAGGTGACGCTGGCCGAGCGGGTCGAGGTCAGGTCGCACGCCGTTGTCACCGGCTGGACCGAGATCGGCGACGACACGGTGATTTTCCCGTTCGCCTGCGTGGGTGAGATTCCGCAAGACCTGAAATTCAAGGGCGAGCATACCCGTCTGGTGATCGGCAAACGCAACCGCATCCGCGAGGGAGCCACGCTGAACACCGGCACCGAGGGCGGCGGCGGCATCACCCGCATAGGCGACGATAACCTGCTGATGACCGGCGCGCATGTCGGGCACGACGCGCAGCTTGGCAACCACATCGTGCTGGCCAATCAGGTTGCCATCGCGGGCCATTGCATCATCGGCGACGATGTCATCATCGGCGGCCTCTCGGGCGTGCATCAATTCGTGCGCATCGGGCGTGGTGCCATCATCGGCGCGGTTACCATGGTCACCAACGATGTGATCCCCTTCGGCCTCGTGCAGGGCCCGCGCGGCGAGTTGGACGGGCTGAACCTTGTGGGGCTGAAGCGTCGCGGGGTGGAGCGCGCCGACATTACCGCGTTGCGCGCCGCCTATCAGATGCTGGCGCAGGGCGAGGGCGCCTTCATGGAACGCGCGCGCCGCCTGTCCGAGGAAACCGACAGCGCCTATGTGCGCGAGGTCACCGCCTTTATCCTTGGCGCGACTGACCGGTCCTTCCTCACCCCGCAATGAGCCGCACCGCGATCATCGCTGGCACCGGCGCGCTGCCGCTGATGCTGTCAAAGGCGCTGACTGCGCAGGGCCGCGACCATGTCATCGCGGGCCAGCAGGATTTCCCGGTCGAAGGCCTGACCGTGACCGAGCCGTTCCGCGTCGAACGCATCGTGCCCTTCATCGACCGTTTGGTGAAGATCGGCGTGACCGAAGTCGTGTTTGCCGGTGCCGTGCAGCGCCCCAAGCTCGACCCGCTGCTGTTCGACTTCAAGACCGCGCTGCTGGTCCCGCGTATGCTGCCCGCGCTGCAAAAGGGCGACGATGGCCTGCTGCGCGCGGTGATTGGCCTGTTTGAGGAAAACGATCTGCGCGTGGTGGGCGTGTCCGACATCGCCCCGGACCTGGTGCCAACCGCGGGCATCCTGGGCAAACACAAACCCTCGCGCGCCGACACATCGGACGCCGCCCGCGCCGCCGAGATCGTGACGGCGTTGGGCGCGATTGACGTGGGGCAAGGCGCGGTGGTGGCGCACGGCCTGTGTCTCGCGCTGGAATCCCTGCCCGGCACCGACGCCATGCTGCGCTTTGTGGCAGCGATCGGCCCGCGCGAGGGGCGCGACAAGGGTGTGATGTATAAGGCCCCCAAACCCGGGCAGGACCGCCGCATCGACCTGCCGACGCTTGGCCCCGCCACCGTTGCCGGAGCCGCGGCCGCAGGCCTTGCCGGTATCGCATTCGAGGCGGGCGGCACCCTGCTGCTCGACCGCCCCACCATGATTGCCGAGGCCGACCGCCTTGGCCTTTTCCTCTGGGCGCGCGAGAAATGAAGCTATTCCTGATCGCCGGTGAACCCTCTGGCGACCGGCTTGGCGCGGCCCTGATGGCGGGGCTCAAGACCCTGCAACCGGGTATCACCTTCACCGGCGTCGGTGGCGCGTTGATGGAGGCCGAGGGCCTGACCTCGCTGTTCCCAATGGAAGAGCTTTCGGTGATGGGCCTTGCCGAGGTGATCCCGAAATACCGCGCGCTGAAGGCCCGCATCGCCCAAACCGCCGCCGAGGTGACGCGCCAGCACCCCGACGCGCTGATTACCATCGACAGCCCCGATTTCTGCCTGCGTGTCGCCAAAATCGTGCGCGCCGCCAACCCGGGCCAGCGCACCATTCACTATGTTGCGCCCTCGGTCTGGGCGTGGCGTCCGGGGCGCGCCAAGAAAATGGCGCCGCTGATCGACCATGTGTTGGCGCTTCTGCCGTTCGAGCCGCCCTATATGCGGGCCGCCGGGATGACCTGCGATTTCACCGGCCACCCGGTCACGGCAGAGCCGATTGCCAGTGCCGAGCAGGCCGCGGCGTTCCGCGTGGCGAATGGCATTGCGCCTGATGCGCCGCTGATTCTGGCACTTCCCGGCTCGCGGCGGGGCGAGGTCTCGCGCCTTGGGCCGATTTTTGGCGCGGCGCTGGTGCAAGTGATCGCCCAAAAACCCACCGCCCGCATCGTGATCCCCACCGTGCGTGGCGTGGCCGCTTTGGTGCACGACATTGTCAAGGCGTGGCCCGGCAACCCGCTGGTGGTGGAAACGCCAGACGAAAAACGCGCGGCCTTCGCTGCCGCCAACGTGGCGCTTGCCGCCTCTGGCACCGTCTCGTTGGAGCTTGCCGCCAACCGTCTGCCAATGGTGATCGCCTATGATTTCAACTGGCTGTCGCGCCAGATCATCCTGCGCATGGTGCGCGTTGATACCGCGACGCTGGTCAACCTGGTCACCGACACCCGCACCGTGCCGGAATTCATCGGCGCTGCCTGCACCCCCGCCAACATCACGCCCGCGGTGCTGGACATGCTGCACCCCGGCCCCAAACGCGAGGCGCAAGCCGCCGCGATGGCCGATTGCATGGTGGCGCTGGGGCAGGGTGGCGAGCCGCCCGGCCTGCGCGCCGCCCGGTCCGTTCTTGCCCACATCCCAAAGGTCACCCCATGACGCCAGAGCAAAGCTTCGCCCAAGCCATCGCCACCGCCCGCCAACCGATCGACGCCTTCGCGGCGCTTGATCGGCTGACGCAAGAGTTGCTGGGGGCCAAACTCTTTACCGTTACGACGGTGGAGGAAAACGGAGCCCTCGCGCGGCGCTCTTACTCCAACATGCCCGCCGCCTATCCGACCTCGGGCACCAAGCGCGTCGATCCCAGCCGCTGGAATAACATCGTGCTGGAACGTCATGAGAGTTTTGTGGCGAACACGCTGGCCGACATCGCGACGGTGTTCCCCGACCATGAGCTGATCGGCTCGCTGGGGTTGGGCTCGTGCATCAACGTGCCTATCCTGGTGGGCGGCGAGGTGATCGCGACGCTGAACCTGTTGGACGCGCCGGGCTATTTCACGCCTGAGCGGGTGGCGTTGATTGCGGAGCGGCTGACCTTGCCAGCGCTCGCGGCGCAACTGGCGTATGATCGTTTGTCGGCGCGCTAAGGCCAGCGGGATCGCGCGGGGAAAGCTGCGCCTCCGGCGGGGATATTTTGACCAATGCAATCGGGAAGCAGGCGCGCGCGGCGCGGGTTTTCGGGTTAATATTTGGTTAACAAAAAAGACGAAATTGCTTTTTATTACAATGGTTTGTCTGGTGTTGTGCAGCGCAACACTAGCCGCGCCAGATCCAGCCGCCGCCCAAAATCCGGCTGCCCTCGCTTTCATAGAATACGCAAGCCTGCCCCGGGCTGACCCCTTCTTCTGCGGTCAATAATTCGATCTCTGCCGTGGTCGCGGAAAGTGGCCGCAGGATCGCCGCGCGCGGCGGGCGGGTGGAGCGGACCTTGACCTCGATATGCCATTCCTGTTGCGAGGTCATGGCCGCATCGCCGAGCCAATTGATTTCCCGAACCGGAATCGTCCGCGTCGCCAGCGCCTCTTTCGGACCCACGATCACCCGTTTCAGATCAGGGTCGAGCCGCACGACATAAAGCGGATGATCGCCCAGCCCGCCAATCCCCAACCCGCGCCGCTGGCCGATCGTGTAGTGAATGACGCCGCGATGTTGACCCAGCACGTTGCCCGCCAGATCGACGATCTCGCCCGGATCGGCCGCACCGGGCCGCAGCTTTTCGATCACCGCCGCATAGTTCCCGTTCGGAACGAAGCAGATATCCTGACTGTCCGGCTTGTCCGCCACCGCGAGCCCGTATTTCGCAGCCAAGGCCCGCGTCTCGGCTTTCGAGGCGAGATGGCCGAGCGGGAAGCGCAGGTAGGCCAGTTGCTCGGGTGTAGTCGAGAACAGGAAATAGCTTTGGTCGCGGTTGGCATCGGTCGCGCAATGAAGCTCTGGCCCTGCCGCGCCGATCTTGCGCAGAATGTAGTGGCCGGTCGCCATGCAGTCGGCCTCAAGATCCCTGGCGGTTTGCAGCAGGTCCTTGAACTTCACCCGCTCGTTGCAGCGAATGCAGGGCACCGGCGTCGCGCCCGAAAGATAGGCGTCGGCGAATTCGTCAATCACCGCCTCGCGGAAGGTGTTTTCGTAGTCGAGGACGTAGTGGGGAAAGCCCATTTCCTCGGCCACGCGGCGTGCGTCGTGGATATCGCGGCCCGCACAGCAGGCCCCCTTTTTCGCCAGCGCGGCGCCGTGGTCGTAAAGTTGCAGCGTGACGCCGACCACGTCATAGCCCTCTTCGGCCAGTTGCGCGGCGACGACCGAACTGTCCACGCCGCCCGACATCGCCACGACGACACGCGTCTCGGCCGGAGGCTTGGCGAAACCAAGAGAATTCAGGGGATGGGTCGGTCGATCAAGCGGCATGCGCTGTCCTTCATTTAGACCCACAGCAATATAGGAAAATGCAACATACTCTCAACCCCCCCGTTTCACCGCTCCTTAAGCCTGATGGCGGAAAGTGGCGGCACAGGAATGAGGGGATAGTGATGTATCTAAAAAAGGTTGACGGACCAAGACAGGTCACTTTGCCGGATGGAACCGTGCTGAGCCGGGCCGATTTGCCAGCGGAGGAGACGCGTCGTTGGGTCGCTAGCCGCAAGGCGGTGGTGGTGAAGGCGGTGGCCTATGGGCTTTTGAGCAGGGAGGAGGCGTTGAAACGCTACGCGTTAAGCGAGGAAGAATTCGAATTGTGGCGGCTCGCCATCGAAGAACATGGGGAATCCGCGTTAAAAGTGACGGCCATCCAAAAATATAGACAACTTTAGGTTGAAAATATGGCGGCCTCTGCCACAGTAACGTGCGGTTAACTATTGCTCGTCAGTGTAGTTAACGAACGGGGGACTGTAGCGGAGATTTCAGGATGCGAATTCTATTGGTTGAGGACGATCCCACCACCTCGCGCAGCATCGAACTGATGCTGACGCATGCGAACCTTAATGTCTACTGTACCGACTTGGGCGAAGAAGGCGTCGATCTGGCGAAGCTATATGACTATGACCTGATCCTGCTTGACCTCAATCTGCCCGACATGCACGGCCATGACGTGCTGCGGCAATTGCGGTTGGCGCGGGTCGATACACCGATCCTGATCCTGTCGGGGGCGGATGATACTGACAACAAGATCAAGGGGTTTGGGTTTGGGGCCGATGACTACCTGACAAAGCCGTTTCACCGCGAGGAGTTGGTAGCGCGTATTCACGCGATTATCCGCCGATCAAAGGGGCATTCACAATCGGTGATCAACACCGGAATGGTTGCGGTCAATCTGGATGCCAAAACTGTGGACGTTGCGGGCAAGACCGTGCATCTGACCGGCAAGGAATATCAGATGCTGGAGCTTTTGAGCCTGCGCAAGGGCACGACGCTGACCAAAGAGATGTTTCTCAACCACCTCTATGGCGGCATGGATGAGCCGGAGTTGAAGATTATCGATGTTTTCATCTGCAAACTGCGCAAGAAACTGGCAGAAGCGACGGGCGGGGCGAATTACATCGATACGGTTTGGGGCCGTGGCTATGTTTTGCGCGACCCGACCCCGGTGGAAACGCATCGCAGGCTCGCCGTCGGGGCCTGATACGGCAGCGGCAGGGCGGGAATGGTGCATTTCGCCCGTCTGACATCTGGACCTCACCCGGGTGCCCTCCTATCACTTGGGGGACACCCGGGGAGTGCTGGCGATGCCGATCAAAGCCGTAGAAGATTTGACCGAAGCGGATGCCGCTGCGGAGTTGTCGCGCCTCGCGTCCGAGATTACGCAGGCGAACCGGGCCTATCATACGGCAGACGCACCGGAAATTTCCGACGCGGACTACGACGCATTGAAACGGCGCAACGCGGCGATCGAGGCGCGCTTTCCGGCGTTGAAGCGATCAGACAGCCCGTCGGAGCAGGTGGGCAGTGCGCTGGCGGAGGGATTTGCCAAGGCCCGGCACGATGTGCGGATGCTCAGTTTGGAAAACGCCTTTGCGGCAGAGGATGTGGCGGATTTCGATGATCGGGTGCGAAAGTATCTGGGCCTTTCGCCAGAGGCGACGTTGGAGTTTACGGCCGAGCCCAAGATCGACGGACTGTCGCTGTCGCTGCGCTATGTGGGCGGGCGGCTGGTGCAGGCCGCGACGCGTGGCGATGGCGAGGTTGGCGAGAACGTCACCGAAAACGCCCGTACCATTGCCGATATTCCGCAGGTGGTGCAGGGCGCGCCAGAGGTGCTTGAGGTGCGCGGCGAGGTCTATATGACCCACGCCGATTTTGCCGCGTTGAACGCGCGCCAGCGCGAAAAGGGCGAAAAACCCCTTGCCAATCCGCGCAACGCGGCGGCGGGGTCGCTGCGCCAGCTTGATGCCGCGATCACCCGCGCCCGTCCCTTGCGCTTTTTCGCCTATGCTTGGGGCGCGCTGTCCGAGCCGCTGGCAGAGACCCAGTTCGGCGCGATCCGGCGGCTGCAGGATCTGGGCTTTTCCACCAACCCGTTGACACAGATCTGCGACGGGCCGGAGGCTTTGCTGGCGGTTTATCGCGGCATCGAGGCGGGGCGGGCGGGCCTTGGCTATGACATCGACGGCGTGGTTTACAAGGTTAATGACCTTGCGTTGCAACGGCGGCTCGGCTTCCGCTCGACGACGCCCCGCTGGGCGGTTGCGCATAAGTTTCCGGCGGAACTGGCGTGGACGAGGCTGGAGGCGATTGACATTCAGGTCGGGCGCACCGGCGCACTTAGCCCGGTGGCGCGGCTTTTGCCGGTGACCGTGGGGGGCGTTGTGGTGTCGAATGCGACGCTGCATAACGAGGATTACATAGCGGGCCGCGACGCGCGCGGCGAGCCGATCCGCGAGGGGCGCGACATTCGAGTTGGCGACTGGGTGCAGGTCTATCGCGCGGGCGATGTGATCCCGAAGATCGCCGATGTGGACCTGTCTCGGCGCCCGGAAGAGGCGGTTCCTTATGTGTTTCCAGAGGTTTGCCCTGATTGCGGGTCCGAAGCGATCCGAGAGGAGGGCGATGCGGTGCGCCGGTGTACCGGTGGGCTGATCTGCCCGGCGCAGGCGGTTGAGCGGCTGAAACACTTCGTCAGCCGTGCCGCATTCGACATTGAGGGGCTGGGCGCGAAGCAGATAGAGATGTTTTTTGCCGACCCCATTCTGCCGATCCGGGAGCCCGCGGATATCTTTACGCTCGCTGCGCGTGACGCGGCCAATCCGCTGCAAAAGCTACGCAACCGCGATGGGTTTGGTGAGAAATCGGTCACCAACCTGTTCGCCGCGATTGAGGAGCGGCGCCAGATTCCGCTGAACCGGCTGATCTTTGCGCTGGGGATTCGCCATGTGGGCGAGGCGGCGGCGGGGTTGCTGGCCACGCATTACGGAACCTGGGCGGCGTTTGAGGCGGCGATGACGGCGGCGACGCCCGGCGCGGGGCCGGAGTGGGAGGATCTGCTGGCGGTCGATGGCGTGGGGGCGGTGCTGGCGACCTCGGCCATCACGGCGTTTCATCAGCCTGCGGAACGGGCCTCGATTGACCGGCTGGTGGCACATTTGACCATCGCGCCGGTGCTGCCGCGCGGGCCGGTGGAAAGCCCGGTCGCGGGCAAAACCGTGGTGTTCACTGGCACGTTGGAGCGGATGACGCGGGCCGAGGCCAAGGCGCGGGCCGAGGCTTTGGGGGCTAAGGTTGCGGGCTCGGTTTCGGCCAAGACGGATATTCTGGTGGCGGGGCCGGGCGCGGGGTCGAAAGCGACCAAGGCGGCGGAATTGGGGGTTGAGGTGATAGACGAGGATGCCTGGATCGCCCTGATCGGAGAGGCCTGAGGTGGCGGGGCGGCCAGAGATCCTGTTTCCGCTGTTCGCGGATCTGGAGACGCTGGAGGGCGTCGGCCCGAAATCCGCTAATAATTTCGCGGGGTTGGGGGTCGAGCGCCCGCGCGATCTGTTGTTTACGCTGCCGCATTCCGGTGTTGACCGGGCACGGAAGGCCTCGATTCGCGAAGTGGTGGCGCCAGCGGTGGTGACGGTCGAGGTGGAGGTTGGCGCGCATTTTCCGCCACGCAGCAAGGGTCGGCCCTACCGCGTTATGGTGCGCGATACGCAGATCGAGTTTCAACTGGTGTTCTTTCATGCGCGTAGCGATTTTCTGCAAAAGCTGCTGCCGACCGGGCAGCGGCGTCTCGTCTCTGGTCGGGTGGAGATTTTCGACGGTGTCGCGCAGATGGTGCATCCCGACCATGTTCTGCGGCCTGAGGAGGCGGGCGAACTGCCCGCTTTTGAGCCGGTCTATCCGCTGACGGCGGGCATCACGCAAAAGCTGGTGGCGAAGGCGGTGGCCTCGACGCTGGCGCGGGCGCCGGACCTGCCGGAGTGGATCGACGAGGCGCTGAAGGCGCGCGAGGGGTGGCCGGATTGGCAAGCGGCGGTGGCCGCGGCGCATCATCCGGTGGGGGCCGCCGATCTGGCGGCGACCAGCCCGGCGCGGCAAAGGCTCGCGTATGACGAGTTGTTGGCGCATCAACTGACGCTGGCGCTGGCGCGGCAAAGTCTGCGGCGGGGCAAGGGGCAGGCGAGCGTCGCCACTGGAAGATTGCAGCGTAAGGTATTGGTATCGCTTCATTATCAGCCAACCGGCGCACAGGAGCGAGCGATTGCCGGGATCAGCGCCGACATGGCGTCAGAGGCGCGGATGAACCGGCTTTTGCAGGGCGATGTCGGGTCGGGCAAGACGCTGGTGGCCTTCATGGCGCTGCTGGTGGCGGTCGAGGCGGGCGGTCAGGGCGTAATGATGGCGCCGACCGAAATTCTTGCGCGCCAGCACCTCGATAGCTTGCGGCCGTTGGCCGAAGCGGCGGGTGTGGTGCTGGAACTGCTGACCGGGCGCGACAAGGGGGGGGAACGCGCGGCGAAGCTGGCGGCCCTTGCGGCGGGCGACATTCAGGTGCTGGTCGGCACCCATGCGGTGTTTCAGCGCGACGTGGTGTTTCGCGATCTGCGGCTGGCGGTGGTCGATGAACAGCACCGTTTTGGCGTGTCGCAACGGATGGAGCTGGGTGCCAAGGGCCACGCGGTGGATGTGCTGGTGATGACGGCGACGCCGATCCCGCGCAGCCTCAGCCTTGCACAATATGGCGACATGGACGTCTCGGTGCTGGACGAGAAACCGGCGGGGCGCAAGCCGATCTCGACCGCGCTGATCTCGACCGGGCGGATTGACGAGGTGGTGGCGCATCTGCGGCGGGCGATTGCCGAGGGGCGGCAGGCCTATTGGGTGTGCCCGCTGGTCGAGGAAAGCGAGGTGCTTGACCTGACCGCCGCCGAGGAGAGGTTCAAGCGGCTGCGCGCGACGCTGGGCGAGGGCGTGGTGGGGCTGGTGCATGGCCAGTTGCCGAACGCCGAAAAGGATGCCGCGATGGCGCGGTTTGTGGCGGGCGAAACCAAGGTTCTGGTGGCGACGACGGTGATCGAGGTTGGCGTGAACGTGCCCAATGCCTCGATCATGGTGATCGAGCGGGCAGAGATTTTCGGGCTCGCCCAACTGCACCAGCTACGCGGTCGTGTGGGGCGCGGGGTGGCTGAATCGACCTGTCTGCTGATGTATCAACCTCCCTTGGGCGAAAGCGGGCGGCGGCGGCTGAGCTTGCTGCGCGACACCGAGGATGGCTTTCGCATCGCGGAGGAGGATCTGGCGATGCGCGGGGCGGGCGATCTGATCGGCACGGCACAGTCGGGGCTGCCACGCTTTCGCATCGCGGATCTGGAGCGGCAATCGGCCCTGATGGCGGTGGCGCAAAGCGATGCGCGCCGGATTTTGCACGACGACCCAGAGCTTGCCAGCCCGCGCGGGCAGGCGGTGCGGATGCTGCTGTGGTTGATGGAGCAGGAAAAGGCGATCCGTTTGATTTCCGTCGGTTAGCCGATAAATCGCATTTTGTTCCCAAATGTTCTCAAAAAGTTCTTTACAGGGCATTAAGGATGTGAGAACAAATGAGCAACACAAGGAGGAAATCACGATGCTTACCGAACTCAAAGCCGTTCTGTCGCGCTCGTCCGATACGCTCGCTGGCGACGCCGCCGGTGCTGCCGCTCTTGTCATTTTGCTGATCGTCGGGCTCTACCTGCCCGCCGTGGTCTGAGGTTTTACGTTACTGCCTGCGGTCTCTTTCCGGGTGACGCGTATATGTCCCCAACTGATGCGCGCTTTGACAGCCTGTCCGAAGCCCGGTCGCCCGGATGTCCCCAGAGACACGCCACTTGCCGCCGCCTTCCACCCGGAAGTGCGGCGGTCTTCTTTTGCGGTCAGGCGTGGGCGGCCTCAGCCTCGGCCATCGCCTGCGCCGTCGCCTCAAGCGCCAACAGGATCGAGGCGTGGCGGTTCTTGTAGTCCCGCGCGGGCAAAAGCACCTCCAGCCCGTCGAAGGGGGCGGAGGGCGCGGGGCCCGCGTCCTTCAGCATGGCGCGAAGCTCATCGCGCGCCTTTTCCACTTCTGCCCGCGTGCGACCGATCACATGCGCGCCCACCACCGAGGCGGAAGCCTGCCCCAAAGCGCAGGCCTTGACGTCTTGCCCGAAGGCCGCAATGCGCCCGTCTTTCACCGCAACATCGACGGTGACGGTCGAGCCACAAAGCGGTGCGCGCAGTTTGACGGTGGCGTCGGGATGGTCGAGCCGTTTGGTCAGGGGAATATCCGCCGCCAGCGCGAGAATGCGGGTGGAGTAGAGCTTTATCAGATCGGTCTCGGCGCTCATGGCTTCCCTCGGGTTCGTGCCTTGCTTAGATAGTCCCCGACAGCGGGTTTGCAAAGGAGTCCGGCGATGCCATTCGATGCTTCGACACTAAGGTATGATGCCGCCGGTCTGCTGCCGGTGATCGCGCAGGACGCGGCGAGCGGCGAGGTGCTGATGCTGGCCTGGATGAATGCCGAAGCGGTGGCGAAGACGCTGGCCTCGGGGCGGGTGACCTACTGGTCCCGCTCGCGGCAGGCGTTCTGGGTGAAGGGCGAGACCTCGGGCCATGTGCAAACGCTGGTAGAGTTGCGGGTGGATTGCGACCGGGATTGCCTTCTGGCGCTGGTGACGCAGGAGGGGCCGGCCTGTCACACCAACCGGCGGTCATGCTTCTACACGGCGGTTCGGGGCGGCGAAGAGACCGAGATCATGGCGCCGATGGGCTAAGGCTGGGGCTGTCTGCCCCAGACCCCGAGGATATTTTGGCCAAAGCAAGCCGCAGGGTCAGGCGAGGCCTATGAGCGCGCGGATATGGGCGGGCGTTGCCCCCTCCATGCGGTACTTTGTCAGCGCACGCGCGTCGTCACGTTTGGCGAGGCGCTTTCCAGCCCTATCGCGGATGAGGTTGTGGTGATGGTAGGTGGGCGTTGGCAGGTCCAGCAGGCGTTGCAAAAGGACGTGGATGCGCGTCGCCTCAAACAGATCCTCGCCGCGCGTGACGTGCGTGATGCCCTGTGCCGCGTCGTCGAGCACGACGGACAGGTGGTAAGACGTGCCCATGTCGCGGCGGGCGAGAACGATGTCGCCGATGCGGTCGGAATAATCGTCGCGGTTGGTGGTGATCCAGCCGGTCTCGCCGTTGGGGCCGTGGCCGGTCTCCAGAAAGGTGAGGCATTCTAGCGCGTTGGCTGATACGCAAGCCGTTTCCGTCGCCTTGGTGATGTCGAGGCGCAGGGCGCCGTTGGTGGGGCGTGGCCTAACGTTGCCGCTGAGTGGCCGGCAGGTGCCCGGATAGATCACTCCGTCAGGGCCGAGCATGGGGGCACCTTCCTGCGGGGCGCTTAGCGCCTCTTCGAGATCGCGGCGGGTGCAGGTGCAGGGGTAGAGCAGGCCGCGCGACCAGAGGCGATCGAGCGCGCTGTGGTAGACCGCGCTACGATCCGACTGGCGCAGGATCGGGCCGTCCCAACGCAGGCCAAGCCAGCGCAGGTCGTCGAGGATTTGCGCCTCCCACTCGGCGCGCGCGCGGGTTTGGTCGATGTCCTCGATGCGCAAAAGGAAGCGCCCGCCCGCGGCGCGCGCCATGTCATGCGCGACGAAAGCGGCATATGCGTGGCCCAAATGCAGAGGGCCGGTCGGCGACGGCGCGAAGCGGGTTACGACGTCAGCCATGCCGAGAACGCGTCTTTGGCGCGGTCGGTATAGGCCTTGTAGCGGTCTTTGCGGCCCCGGCGTCCGCCCTTGGCGTCGATCGGGGGGAACAGGCCGAAATTGACGTTCATAGGCTGGAACGTCTTGGCATCCGCGCCGCCGGTGATGTGGGTGACAAGGGCGCCCATCGCGGTCTCTGGCGGCGGCGCGGCAAGCGCTTGGCCACGCATCTCTGCCACCGCGAGGCGGCCCGCAAGCAGGCCCATAGCAGCGCTTTCGACATAGCCCTCGACCCCGGTGATCTGCCCGGCAAAGCGAATGTTGGGGCGCGATTTCAGCCGCAACTGGTTGTCGAGCAGAGTAGGCGAATTCAGGAACGTGTTGCGATGGATGCCGCCAAGGCGGGCAAAACTGGCGTTCTCCAGTCCAGGAATCATCTTGAAAACAGAGGCTTGCGCACCATACTTCATCTTGGTTTGGAAGCCGACGATATTGTAAAGCGTCCCCAACGCATTGTCGCGGCGCAACTGCACCACGGCGTAGGGCTTTACCTGCGGATCATGGGCGTTGGTCAGGCCGACCGGCTTCATCGGGCCAAAGCGCAGCGTCTCGCGCCCCCGATCCGCCATCACCTCGATCGGCAGGCAGCCATCAAAATAGCCCGCTGTCTCGCCCTCGTGAAACTCGGTCTTTTCGGCGGCAAGCAGCGCGTCGATGAAGGCCTCATACTGCACCTTGGTCATCGGGCAGTTCATGTAGGCGGTCTGTTCTTCCTCGGTTTCGCCCTTGTCATAGCGCGACTGCATCCAAGCCACCGACATATCGACGCTTTCCGCGTAGACGATGGGCGCAATAGCGTCGAAGAAGGCAAGCGCGGTGGTGCCCGTCTCGGCGCGGATCGCTTCGGCGAGGGCGCCGGAGGTCAGCGGGCCGGTGGCGATGATCCAGTTTCCAGTTGAAGGAAGGCTTGTAACTTCCTCCTCTGAAACGGAAATCATCGGGTGGGCGCGCAGAGTATTGGTGACCGCTTGGGAAAATGCCTCGCGGTCCACGGCGAGCGCACCACCGGCGGGCAAGGCATGGGCGTCGGCCGTTGCCATGATGAGGCCCTTGGCCGCGCGCATCTCCCAATGCAGCAGGCCGACCGCATTCTGTTCGCTGTCGTCGGACCGGAAGGAGTTGGAACAGACCATTTCGGCCAGATTGCCGGTCTGATGCGCGAAAGTGCCAACCTTGGGGCGCATTTCGTGGATGACCACAGGAATGCCCGCTTCGGCGGCCTGCCAAGCGGCCTCGGATCCGGCCATACCGCCGCCAATGATGTGAAGAGTGTCGCTCATGGCCGCGTTGTAGGGCTTTGGCCCGCGCTTGCCAAGGCCGCCAATTCGGCTTGGTGAAATGCCGCCGCCTCGGGTCCGTCTGGCGCGCCGGAGAAGCGGCCAAGGCGCGCGGCCGTCTCAAAAAAACCGGGGCCGGGCAGATCGCGCAGGCGTCCGACGACGAGTGCTGCGCTAAAGGGGCGACCAGCCGCCGCATCCTCGGCCATCAATTGTTCAAGCATATCGGTAAGTTGCCGGATCGTGCCGGGGGGCATTAACCCTAACGCTTGCGCGACCTCGGCGTAAGTTACCGGCAACCTCGGGCACCGCGCCTCAAGCCAGAGACGCAGCGCCGCAGGGTTCATTCTTCCTCATCGCCCTGATCGGCGATGCGCGCGACCGAGACGACTTCTTCCTCGCCGCCGGTGTTGAACACCTTGACTCCACCCGCCGACCGCGACCGGAACGAAATGCCGTCGACCGGGCAGCGGATCGATTGGCCGGTGGAGGTTGCCAGCATGATCTGATCGCCAGTCTCAACCGGGAACGAGGCGAGCAGCAGGCCGCCGCGCATCGCTTTGTCCATCGCCATCACGCCTTGGCCGCCACGTCCCCGCACCGGATAATCGTGTGAAGACGACGTCTTACCGGCGCCTTTTGATGTGATGGTCAGGATCAGATCCTCGCGCGCCGACATTTCGGCATAGCGCTCCGGCGTCAATTGACCAGCCTCGACGGCCTCTTCGTCCTCATCCGCCTCGGCGCCATCATCCAGCGCACCGGCCACGGCACGGCGCATTTTCAGGTAGGCCGC
>JAJXZX010000072.1 GCA_021779835.1 Pseudomonadota bacterium
AAGGCAAGCGGTAGCGTGTTGGTCGGCAGGGGCTCGCCAATTGCCTCCATCATGCGCCAGGTCAGGGGCGTCGGATGCGCGGGCGGGGCCATCTGCGTGGCGGTGTCATCGGATTCGGTATCAAGAAAGCGGGTGAGGAGCGTCGTCTCTGCGGGCTTCAGCAGGCCCAAAGCCTCGGCATTGGTAAGCGTCAGGCGCGCCGCGTCCCAGTCGCCATTGCGCGCGAGGCAAAAGATGCGCGCCGGGAAGGTTGGCGCGACTTCGGGGTGCTCGCCCATCGTCTTGCAGGCGACGTCCTCTTGCCCGAGCAGCAAATCCACATCGAACCAGCGCCGGAAAAACGCAGGTTGCCGCGTGCCGGCCAGCGCGAGCAAGGCCTGCGCCTGATCCAGCGCGCCCAGCTCCAACAACTTGTCGATGCGCGCCAGCAGGAAACTGCCGCTGGCCCCGGCATCGGCGGGGGCGTCAACCTCGACCAACAGCAGCGTGTAGAGCAGATCCTGCAATTGCGGCAGCATGTGAGTGGACTCTACATTCAACAGCGCAACCAGATCGGCGCTGCTGCTGGCCGCCCACAGATCCTCTGGCAGGCCCGTGACCTTGGCCGACAACAGCCCCAGCCCGTTGATCTGCGCCTGACCCAGCACCGAGACGTCAATGCCGGGCTGCACCCCCGCGCCCAGCGGCGACGGGATGGCTGCATCCTTCGGCACTGCCACCGGATGCGTCGTGACCGAGCGCGACAGCCAGTCAATCGCCGACATCGGGGACTGCGCCCACGCGGGCCCAGCGATTAGCAGGACACCGGCGAAGCAAAGCCGGCGCACTGCGCTGTCAGTCGACATTGATCTTCACCGGTTGCACCACCTGCGTCTGGATCGGGCTGAGATCACCCAGATAGGCAAACCCGCCCAATGCTGCCAGACCCAACACCACCAACACCAGAATGCCCTTGACGACGTAACTCATCTGTCCTGCCTTTTCTTCCTCGCGCGCCTCTTGGAGGGGCTGTCGTCTTTCTATATGGCATGTCGGCGAAGATCACGCCATTCAGGGCGATAATAAATGCATAGGCGGGGCGCTGCCCAGTGAGTTGGCGGTTAAAAAAGACAGTTGTGATGGTCGGCATGATGGGCGCGGGCAAGACCGCGGTCGGAACCCAGCTTGCCCGCGCGCTGTCGGTGCCCTTTGTTGATTCGGACGAAGAGATCGTCAAAGCCGCCAATATGTCGATCGCCGAGATATTCGAGCGCGACGGCGAGCCGTTCTTTCGCCGCAAAGAGGCGCAGGTGATTGCGCGCTTGCTGCATGGCCGCGCGGGGATCCTGTCGACCGGTGGCGGCGCGTTTTTGCAAGAGGCGAACCGCACGTTGATCGCCGCCGAAGGTGTCTCGGTCTGGCTGAAGGCCGACATCGATCTGCTGTGGACGCGGGTGCGGCACAAGACCAACCGCCCCTTGCTGCGCACCAATGACCCGCGCGCGACGCTGACCGCGTTATACGAGGCGCGCGTGCCGATTTATGCGCTGGCCGACCTCTGCGTCGAGGCGCGCGCGGACTATTCGGTCGAGGTGATGGCGGAACAAGTGATTGCGACGCTGCAAACGCGGCCGGACGTTCTGGAGAGGAAATAACATGACCACAGAGGTAGATAGCGTCCGGGTCGAGCTTGGCGCGCGCGCCTATGATGTGCGCATCGGGCAGGGGCTTTTGGCCCGTGCCGGGGCGGAAATCGCGCCACTGTTGAAGCGCAAGCGGGTGGCCGTGGTGACGGACGAAACCGTGGCGGGGCTGCATCTGGAGGCCTTGCGCGCGGGGCTTGCGACCGAGGGCATCACGATGAGCGCGCTGGCGCTGCCGCCGGGCGAGGGCACCAAGGGCTGGCCGGAGTTTTCGCGCACGGTGGAGTGGCTGTTGGCCGAAAAGGTCGAGCGGCGCGATGTTGTGGTGGCTTTGGGCGGCGGCGTGATTGGCGATCTGGCGGGATTTGCGGCGGCCGTTTTGCGGCGTGGCGTGCGGTTTGTGCAGATCCCGACCTCTCTTCTGGCTCAGGTCGATAGCTCGGTCGGGGGTAAGACGGGGATCAATTCCAGCCACGGCAAGAACCTGATTGGCGCGTTTCATCAGCCGTCTTTGGTGCTGGCGGATATCGACGTTTTGGCCACTCTGCCGCGCCGCGACTTCCTTGCGGGCTATGGCGAGGTGGTGAAATACGGCCTGTTGGGCGACGCGGGATTCTTTGACTGGCTGGAGGTTGAGGGGCCAAAACTTCAACAAAATCCGCGCCTTGCACAGGCGGCGGTGCGGCGGTCCGTCGAGATGAAGGCGGGGATTGTCGCGCGGGACGAGACGGAGGAGGGGGAGAGGGCGCTGCTGAACTTGGGGCACACCTTCTGCCATGCCTTGGAGTCGGCCACCGGCTATAACGGGGCGCGGTTGCTGCATGGCGAGGGGGTGGCGATTGGCTGCGCGCTGGCGTTTGAGGTCAGCCAGAGGCTTGGGCTGTGTGCGCAAGAGGCGCCGAGCCGGTTGAGGGCGCATTTGCGCCGCATGGGGACCAAGGTCGATCTATCTGATATTGCAGGCGATTTGCCCGATGCCGATGGGCTTTTGGCGCTGATGGCGCAGGACAAGAAGGTGCAGGACGGCAAGCTGCGCTTTATCCTCGCGCGCGGGATTGGCGAGGCGTTTGTGGCCGATGGCGTCGATCTGGACGTGGTGCGCGGCGTCTTGCAAGAGGCGCTGCGGGGGCGCTGAGGGGCGTATGTAAATCATATGTTTTTCGTATGTATGTCATGCATACGATTGTGCGGCGCCGGACTTGAGGCGGCGCGCGGGCGGGCGCGGCGGAATTTGAGTATTTTTGCCAAGAAGAAATGGGGGCGCGGCGCGATTTAGCTGTCGGTTTCGGCCAAGCGGTCCAGCGCTGCGCCGGTGAGGCGGTGGAACAGGCGGCGCGGGTCGGGGGTGGCGCCGAGGCGCGCGTAGAAGGCGAGCAGTTTGGCGTCGGCGGCGTTGGCGGTGAAGTCGATGCGGGCGCAGACTTGCGTGCGGGCGAGGGCGGCTAGGGCGACCATCAGGGCGCGGCCGTGGCCTGAGCCGCGCGCGGGTGCCGCGACGAAGATTTCCTTGAGGTAGAGCCCGCGGCGCAGGCCGGGGCCGGGCCATTGCAGCGACCATGCGGCGAAGCCGGTGATGTGCGTGGCGGACTCGGCCACCAGAATGCCGTTGCCGGGGGGCAGCGCCGCCAGATCGGCGGCGATGAGCGCTTCGGCGGGGCAGGGCACGCGGTAGTGCGCCTGCATCGCCTGCATCAGCGCGATCAGCGCCGGGATGTCTGCCGGAGTGTAAGGTCTGACCGTAACCCCGGCATCTTTCATGGCTTAGAACGGGATCTCGTCGTCCATGTCGCCGCGACCGCCGCCGCTGGGGGCGCCGCCGCCGAAGCTGCCTGCGCCGCCGGTGGAGCCGCCGCCATAGCCGCCGCCCGAGGGGCCGCTGTCATAGCCGCCCTGATCGCCGCCGCCGTAGCCGCCACCTGCACCGCCGCCACCACCCGAGCCGCCGTCACCACGACCGCCGAGCAGGGTCATCTCGCCGCGGAAGGGACGCAGCACGATCTCGGTGGTGTATTTGTCAGCGCCGGATTGGTCCTGCCATTTGCGGGTTTCCAACTGGCCCTCGATATAGACGGTCGAGCC
>JAJXZX010000051.1 GCA_021779835.1 Pseudomonadota bacterium
GTCCTTGAGTAGGCGGGCGATCGACCTCCTGCTGCCGGCCATGGAAGCCCGCAGCACGTCTCTGCAGGCATCGACGCTGCATCAGGTTTCGCGACGCGCGACCGACATGCTGCTCGAGGCCAAGCTGCTGGTGGCGAACGGGCATGTCCCAGTCGTTGCCGGGATGGACGATTACGAAGATGAGCCTATCGAGGCCACCTGGTCGCCCGAGCAAAAGTCATTTGGCTGCCACGACAGCACTGGCCGATGGATCAAAGTCGACAATCAGGAGATCTCGGCGTGCAGGGTCGACTACGGGTTGGCGCTTGCCAGGATGCTGGTCGCGTTCGAGCGGGCCGGGCCACCACGCCCAGCTCCTCTGATCCTCGATCTTGTCTGGGACGTTGGCACCATCAAGCTTTCCGGAACGAAGGCCCCCGTGCCGATCTGGTTTGCGCGGCGGCTCGGGGATCCTGCGGTCTGGGCACAGCTCGAAGGACTGTTCGTGCGCAGGCCGCCAGAGGAAGTCCGTGTCATCCTGACATCGACGCTGGGCGATCGTATTCCGGTCTACACCCAGAAGCGCAATCACGTCATCAGCGCTTCAGACGTGATAGGGACCAGCAAGCTCGCGATCTCACCTCAAGTTCTGGGAGCGCTGATCTTCCCCGGTCAGGCCCAGCGCAGGTTCCCGATCGATCACTCGGACGATTACGGGATCGTCTGGCTGCGAGGTGAGACCATCACCTTCCGCAGCGACAAGCAGCGGCAGCTGTTGGGCCTGTTGTTCGATCCGTACTGGTCCGGTTCGCCAGTATGTCGGACAGCCGCCGTTCTGTTTGAAGCCGGTTACAAGGATGGAACGAACGCCCTGGCAAAGGTCTTCAGTGGCCGTGACGATTGGCGTTCATTCATCAAATACGCTGATGGAAACTGCTGGATCGAGCCCTGATCCGAATAAAGACACGCGATGACAAAGGCCGCCTTCGGGGCGGCCTTTTGCTTTTTGTCGCTCTCCTACCGGTTGCCCTACCACCCGCCTCCCTGAGCCCTACCACCCCGTCGGCCATGTTGAACCCGCAAGTGTTCGCACAAATCCGAAGGAGGTTCACATGGCGCTAAGACATCTGTCCCAGATCGAGCTGGCGGCTCGCTGGAACATTTCACACCGCACGCTGGAGCGTTGGCGGTGGACGGGCGAAGGCCCGAAGTTCATCAAACTCGGCGGGCGGGTGATCTATCGCCTCGAAGATGTCGAGGCTTTCGAGGCGGAGCAGATCCGCGGCTCGGACCACGAACCCCATCGCCCGTTGTCGGCGTGAGGGGCAGCCATGAACATCCCCAACCGCATCACCCTCAATGATCTGCGCGGCATGCAGGTCGGCGCCATCGCCGCGCTTTCCGGCGAAGAACTCGCCTCTCTGCGTCTGGAAGCCGACGAGCAAATGCGCACAGCAAAAAGCCTCTGCGACTGGCTCGATGGAGCGATCGCGCTGAAGTACGGCGACCGGGCCCATGCTGCGCGCAATTCCGGTGGCAAAGACACCGGCACGGTCCGCTTCGCTGATGGTGCCGTGACCGTCGTCGCTGAACTGCCGAAGCGGGTCGATTGGGACCAGGCGAAGCTCGCGGCCCTCGTTGATCGGATCAAGGCGGATGGCGAGGACCCCACCGAGTACGTCGACATCTCCTTTGATGTTGCCGAGCGCAAGTACTCTGCTTGGCCCGCGCATATCCGCACCGCGTTCGAGGGCGCGCGCACGGTGCGGACCGGCAAGCAGCGCTTCCGCTTTTCCCAAAATGACGAGGTGACGAAATGATCGGCCAGAGCAAAATGGGCCAGCTGCGCGCGCGCCATTATGGCCTCGAGAAGCTGCCGGAAACTGTCCGGATCCCCGCGTTGGGCAACCGCCGCGAGGAGACTGTCAAGCCGATCGAAACCGCGACTGTGGACGATCTGGCCTTCGCGCTCATCGCACTGAACGAACAGTCCTCGGTCCTCTACCGCGAGATCGATGCTTTGCGGACCTTGCAGGACGAAGCGCGCAAAGTCGGCGCTCGGGGCGCAGACATCGCTGGCGATGCGTTGATCGCAGCGAAGGGGGGCAAGTAATGGCCCTCCCGATCATCAGTGCCGATGAACGGCTGGCGCAGCGCAAGGGTATCAAGGGCTGCATCTTTGGCCGGTCGGGCATCGGCAAAACCAGCCTGCTATGGACGCTGAGTGCCCCCACGACCTTGTTCATGGATCTCGAAGCCGGGGATCTGGCGGTCGAGGGCTGGGATGGCGACACGCTGCGGCCCCGCACCTGGAAGGAATGCCGCGACTTCGCGGTGTTCATCGGCGGGCCGAACCCGGCGTTGCGCGAAGACCAGCCCTACAGCCACGCGCATTTCGACGAGGTTTGCGGCCGGTTCGGTGATCCAGCGGTGGTGGATCGTTACGAGACGATCTTCATCGACAGCATCACTGTGGCGGGGCGACTTTGCTTTCAGTGGTGCCGGGGTCAGCCCGAGGCTTTCTCGGACAAGACCGGCAAACCGGACATCCGGGGTGCCTACGGGCTGCATGGCCGCGAGATGATCGGGTGGTTGACCCATCTGCAGCACGCGCGCGGCAAGCATGTCTGGTTTGTCGGGATCCTCGATGAGAAGCTGGACGACTTCAATCGCAAGGTCTTCCAGCCGCAGATCGATGGCAGCAAGACCGGCTTGGAGCTGCCGGGCATCGTCGATCAGGTCATCACCATGGCCGACATCGCCGATGCCAATGGCCAGCCCCAGCGCACGTTCGTCTGTCAGACGCTGAATCCCTGGAATTACCCCTCCAAGGATCGTTCGGGGCGTCTGGCCATAGTCGAGGAACCGCACCTGGGGCGGCTGATGGCGAAGATCCAGGCCCCGATCCGCCCGGCACTGGAACGCCTGAGCTATCCGGCCATCGCCTCGGCCGCCCCCGCCGCTTCGTCAGCAGAAATCACCCCTTCCACCAACTCGAACTGAAAGGAACCGTGCCATGTCCGGCATCTGGAACGACTTCAACTCCGCCCAATCCAACTCCAACGTCATCCCCAAGGGCACGCTTGCCAAGGTGCGCCTGACCATCCGCCCCGGCGGTTTCGATGATCCGTCGCAGGGCTGGACTGGCGGTTTCGCCAAGCGCGCCGCGACCGGTGCGGTCTATCTCGACGCCGAATACACGGTGGTCGACGGGCCCTATGCGCGCCGCAAGATCTGGTCGCTCATCGGCCTCTACAGCCCCAAGGGTCCGGACTGGGCCAACATGGGCCGCAGCCTGATCCGCGGCATCCTGAACTCGGCGCGCGGGATTTCCGACAAGGACAACTCGGCCGAAGCGCAAGCCCGCCGCCGCATCAACGGGTTCGGTGATCTGGATGGCTTGGAATTCGTGGCCCGGATCGACATTGGCCAGGACACCAACGGCGATGACAAGAACGAGGTGCGGGGCGCTGTCACCCCCGATCACCGCGACTACGCCGCCCTGATGGGGACGGCTGCATTGCCGATCGGCACCTCTTCCCCGCAGGGCTATGCCCAGCAGCAAACGGCCGCTGCCCGTCCCAGCCAGCCCGCTTCCGCCCCCGGCAATGCCGGTCGGCCGAGCTGGGCGCAGTGAGGGGGATCGGCCATGCGTCTGCGCCCCCGCCAGAAAACCTTCGTCGAGCGCAGTGTGGCTGCGCTCGCCTCCCGCGGCAACACGCTGGGCGTGGCACCCACTGGTGCTGGCAAGACCATCATGCTGTCGGCGGTCACCGGCGAAATGATCGGTGATGGCGCCAAGGCCTGCGTGCTGGCCCATCGCGACGAACTGACCGCCCAGAACCGCGCCAAGTTCCAGCGGGTGGTGCCGGGGATTTCCACCTCCGTGATCGACGCCACCGAGAAATCCTGGGGTGGTCAGGTTGCCTTCGCCATGGTGCCGACGCTGGCACGGACCACGAACCTGGCCGACATGCCGCGCCTTGACCTGCTGGTGATCGACGAAGCGCACCATGCGGTGGCCGACAGCTACCGCCGCATCATCGACCGGGTGCGCGACGCCAATCCCGATGCCCGCATCTTCGGGGTCACGGCGACGCCGAACCGGGGCGACAAGAAGGGGCTGCGCGAGGTTTTCGACAACGTGGCCGACCAGGTGCGTCTGGGCGAATTGATCGCCTCGGGCCACCTCGTGCCGCCCCGGACCTTCGTTATCGACGTGGGCGTGCAGGACGAATTGCGGTCGGTCCGAAAGACCCTCTCGGATTTCGACATGGCGGAGGTGGCGGGCATCATGGACCGTGCCCCCGTCACCGATGAGGTGATCCGCCACTGGAAGGAAAAGGCGTGCGACCGCCAGACCGTCATCTTCTGTTCCACCGTGGCCCATGCAGAACACGTCACCGAAGCCTTCCGCGCGGCCGGGATCTCAGCCGCACTGATCCACGGCGATCTGGCGTCCGACACCCGCAAGGCCATCCTTGCCGACTATGCGGCGGGCAATATCCGCGTCATCGTCAATGTGGCGGTGCTGACCGAGGGCTGGGACCACCCGCCAACCTCCTGCGTCGTGCTGCTGCGCCCCAGTTCCTACAAGTCCACGATGATCCAGATGGTTGGGCGCGGCCTGCGCATCGTGGATCCGGAAGAACATCCCGGCATCGTGAAAACCGATTGCGTCGTACTGGACTTCGGCACCTCCAGCCTGATCCACGGCACCTTGGAACAGGATGTCGATCTGGACGGCAAGACCGAGGCTGGTGAGGCCCCGACCAAATCCTGCCCCGGCTGCGGCGCTGAAATCCCGCTGGCTGCAACCGAATGCCCGCTCTGTGGCGAGGTGTTCCCGCGGGAGGATGAAGAAGGCGGTGAAGGCGGCGGCACGGTCCCGCTTTCGGGTTTCATCATGACCGAGATCGACCTGCTGAAACGGTCCAGCTTTGCATGGGTCGACCTTTTCGGCACCGACGACGCGATGATGGCAACCGGCTTCACGGCCTGGGGCGGCATCTTCTGGTTGGATGGGGTCTGGTATGCCGTGGGCGGCGGCAAGAGCGAGCGCCCGCATTTGCTGGGTGTTGGCGAACGCACCGTCTGCCTCGCGCAGGCCGACGACTGGCTGAACACCCATGAAACCGACGAAAGCGCCTTCAAGACCCGTTCCTGGCTGCGCCAACCGCCAACCGAAAAGCAACTGCAATACCTGCCGCCCGAATGCCGCCATGACTTCGGTCTGACGCGCTACCGCGCTTCGGCGCTGATGACCTTCGGCTTCAACAAGCGCGCCATCCGCCAGATGATCGACAGCGCGGCCAGCCCCGAACGGAGGGCGGCATGACCCATGGCCTCCAACACCCCCATCACGGCCGAGGACCGGCGGCGGCTTTGGCATCCGCGTGGAACACTCTGTGCTGTCTGCCGGCAACCCAGCCGTGGCTTTGGCTGGTTCGATCCGGTGCGCTCGAAGCGGCCCCGGCCATCGGTCTGGTTCTGCTCGATGTCCTGCCAAGGCTACTGGACGCGTTTGGCGCGGGAGCGTGTGGCCATGGTTGACCTGACCGATGAAGAGCGCGCGGCCATCGCCGCCACCATGAAACGCGTCGCCTTGCTGATGGACGAGATCGGCTGGGCCACCCCGCTGGCCGGTCTGACCGAGGCACAGGTCCGCGCCCTGATCGAGGAATCCGTCGAGGGTTTCCGCGAGGCCATGTCCGACATCGCCAAAGCCAATGCGCCGGAGGTGCCGTTTTGACGCTGGATTTCAATCACCGACCCAGCTTTGCCGACAAGGTCAATTCCGCCGTCGATCAGGCTCTGACCGCCGATCAGACGACACGCGCGCCCCGCGACTATCTTGGCGGGTCACGCCTCGGTCACGCCTGCGAGCGCGCCCTGCAGTTCGAATTCACGGCCACGCCGAAGGACGAGGGCCAGGACTTCAGCGGCCAAGCGCTACGCATCTTTGCCATCGGCCATGTGCTTGAGGATTTGGCGGTGTCCTGGCTGCGTGGCGCGGGCTTCGACCTTTACACCCGGAAGGGCAACCGGCCCGATGGTGGCCAGTTCGGCTTTTCCGTCGCGGGCGGGCGCATCCGGGGCCATGTCGATGGCATCATCGCGGCCGGGCCTGAAGGTTTCGGCCTGGCCGTTCCCGCGCTCTGGGAATGCAAGACGATGAACGCCAAGAACTGGCGGAGCTGCGTCAAGGACGGCGTGACGAAATCCAAACCCGTCTATGCCGCGCAGATCGCGGTTTATCAGGCCTACATGGAAGCGAGCGTGCCCGGCATCAGCGCCGCGCCCGCCGTGTTCACGGCCATCAACAAGGACACGGCGGAGATGCACCACGAGCTGGTGCCCTTCGATGCCGATCTTGCGCAGCGCATGTCGGATCGCGGGGTGCGGATCCTGCAGGCGACCGATGCGGGCGAGTTGCTGCCCCGTATCGCTGCCAGCGCCGATTTCTTCGAATGCCGCTTCTGCCCATGGTCCGCACGCTGCTGGGGGCTGGAGCGGTGAGTGACGACAGCATCCTGCACTTCAATCCGTGGATGGATTTCAACGACGGGCCTCCGGCCGAAAACCCGTTCGGCTGCGATCCGGACCCCGATCAGATTTCCATCTTCCTCGACACCGTCTTCAGCTGGTGCGAGGGGCTGATCCCGCTGCGCGGCTTTGTCGACAAGGGTCAGGGCCGGGACGGCAAGCCCCACAACATCTGGATCGCGGCCGACACGACCGCGCGCGAAAAGCTGGCGACCTTCGCCGCATGGGCCAACCGCGAAGGCGCTGCCGTCTATGTCATTCCCGGCACGGTGGCCGAACAGGGTCAGGCCCGCGCCGCCGATGTGCTGCAGATGCAGGCCCTCGTGGTTGATCTCGATGCGGGCGACATCCCGGCCAAGCTGGATCACATCGTCAGCCACCTAGGCACGCTGACCCTGATAGTGGAAAGCGGCGGCCGCACGCCCGAGGGCGCGGCCAAGCTGCACGTCTGGTGGAAACTGACCGAACCCGCCGATGGCGAGGATCTGGCCACCCTGTGCCGCGTGCGGGGCGATATAGCGGTCAAGGTCGGCGGTGACACGCATTTCCGCTCGGCGCACCAGCCGATCCGTGTGGCCGGGACGGTCTATCACAAGCACGGGCACCAGCGGCTGGTGCAAATCCGCGACCACAACCCGGTCGAAGTCGATCTGGCGGATTTCGCGGAACGGGTGGCCGACATGCCACCGCTGCCGGGCGTGGGCATGGCCAGCACGCAGCTATCCGTCGCAAAGCCCGGCGTCGATGCCGTGCTGTCGGGGCCAAGTTCGACGCCGAACGGTTGCGCAAGCACGATGTCATCCTCGGCATGCTGCTGGATGAGGCGGCGGGCGAGCGGCTCTACACCGCCATGCAGTTCGCTGAGACCTTCGAAAATCGGGGCGGTCTGGGCAGCAAGCACACCATCCGTGAACGCCTGAGCGTGCTCACCACCAAGGGCTTCGTGAAGTTCCTGCGCGACCCCTCCGGGTTCGGTTTTCCCGTCACCCGCTCCCGGTTCGGCTACCTCTGCGTGGAAGGCATGCAGTTCGGCGCAACCGTCGAGGAGGTCGATCCGACCACCGGCGAGGTCACCACGGAGGTCCGTCCAGTCCTGCCCAGCCACTTCAAATGCCCCCAGTCTGGGCTCAGCCTTCAGGTCGAAAACCCCACTGTCTGGGTCTACCAGGACGGCACCGAAGACGACCTAACTCATATGAGTGAGGCCTGACTCATATGACAGCGCCAAGTGTGCACTCAATGAAATCAACGGGTTACGCGCAAATAAGAGTTAGGTCCCTAACTCATGCGCGAAGACTTCATGAAGTCTTATTCCCCAACAAAATCAACGTGTTGACTGGGCTCGAACAGTTAGGTGCTGAACCCCCATACTACGTATGGGATGGCCCCACCCCAGGGTGGGCCACTCACCCCATGCGTAAGGGCCTGGCGCGCGGGCCGCCCTGACAAGTCTCCCCAACCCCGATCCGACGACGGCGGCCCGTACCGCCAAGCACATGACCGCCGTCGTCTTCCACCAGGACCAGCCCCCCCAAAGACAGGAGAGCCATCATGGCTGCGACGACTCTGATCCCCAAATCCGACAGCGCAAGGTTTGAATTGCTGCCCGTCACCAGTTCAAGCCACCGCTGCATCCTCGCCCTCGATCTGGGCACCACGACCGGCTGGGCCCTGCGCGGCCACGACGGTCTGATCACCAGCGGCACGGCGAGCTTCCGCCCCGGCCGCTTTGACGGCGGCGGCATGCGCTATCTGCGCTTCACCAACTGGCTGGGCGAGTTGGACCGGCTGTCCGGGCCCATTGCCGCCATTTGGTTCGAAGAGGTCCGCCGCCATGTCGCGACCGACGCCGCCCATGTCTATGGCGGCCTGATGGCCACGCTGACCGCTTGGGCCGAACTGCGCGGCGTGCCTTACGAGGGTGTCCCGGTGGGCACCATCAAGCGCCACGCAACCGGCAAGGGCAATGCCGACAAGGATGCAATGATCGCCGCTGCCCGTGCCCGTGGCTTCAGCCCTGCGGACGACAACGAGGCCGATGCCATCGCGCTTCTGCTCTGGGCCATCGCAACCAATGGGGGTGTCGCATGAGGTGGCATCCCCACGGTTACGGCGGTCAGCGCCGCGACCCTGATCAGGTCAAACGCGAGGGCTGGCACGAACAGGGCGTGCTTGCAGTGTCAGCTGACGATCAGCGGCTGACCTGGCCCGAACGCGAACTGGTCCGTCAGCTTGGCGAGAAGCTTTACGGGCGACGCCCGATGGGAAAGGAGGTCCGGCATGGCTGACCGCATCTGGACGGCCGAGTGCGTGGCCGATCATTTCGAGGAGGCATTCCGCACCCTGCGCAAGCTGCCACCATCCCCGACCGGGACCGCGACGAGTGGGTGCGCCTCGAGATCGAAAGCAACCCGCTGCCGATCTGCACCCGCCCGCAGGTTCTGCGGTCCGCACGGCGGACGTGACAGGCACGGGCTATCTGGCGCGCGGGCGATCCCAGACCATGCCAGCCAGGCGCGGATCCGGCGCGAAAGTATCGCGCCCGAACTCGAGGCCAATCCTCGGGTGCTCTCGGATGGCCTGCGCGCCGCTCTGCCCAACGCGGATGCGCCAGGTCTGGCGGTCTACCGGTTGCGGGGCCGCGAAGGCCCTGCAGGTCACCACGGCAAGGTTCGCGCCGTTGTCGGGGTCGCGGACCGATGCGTATCGGATGACCTCGGCCCCGATCTCGCGGGCGGTTTCGGCAAGCTGTTGGCAGGGGGCATAGTCGGTCAGCTGGCTCCAGAAGGGGTGACCTGTGACAAGCTCCCCCGAGGTGAGGTCAAGACAAACCGGTGTCGCCAGTTCGACGGAAAAGGCGGTGTATTCCGCCGCATCGTCGGGGAACGGGGTGTCGGGGCTCTCGGCGTAAAAGAGGAACCGATAAAAGACCATCTCGGCCGCCGCTGTGTCCGGTCGTTCGGCGCCATACCAGACGCCGGGCGTCAGTCCCGCGCGTCGAAAGCGCGAGCCCTTCGGATAGGGGCGGTAGCGAAACGGCGTCGAGAGCAGGTAGTCGAGGTGACGACACTCTTCCGGCACGGGCGGTTTGGTCTCCTCCAGAATGTCCTCCAACGCCGCCTGTTCGGCGAGGCTGTCGACAAGCTTCAGCGTCGAGACCCGGTGCTGGGCCTCGACAAACCGCCAGGCCCGACCCTGGAACGGTCGCGCCTCAGACCGGAGCGCGTCGGGCGTCAAGATAGGCAGTGACATCGACAAGTCCCTGAATCGTCGCCATCCGTTCGATTGGCGGTGCAGCAAGCGCAGTATTGGCCGCCGTCATCCACACGCGGGCAACCGCCTCGTCGCCGCCTGTGATGGCGTCGAGCGAGCGGAACGCGCGAACGAGAAGTGCCGCGAGCTCAAAAGGTTTCGACCCGGCCTCGAGCGTAGCCTCGCCGCGCTTGAGGCGCGACACCGTGGCTTCGGACACGCCGACGATTTCGGCAAGCTGGCGTCCGGACAGGCCCATCCGCTCGGCGGCACGAAGCATGGCCTTGGTCAGAACCGCATTGCGATCCGGGGCGGGAGCAAGATTGCGAGGGTGTGTCATGGCGTCCTCCTATCTTTTGGAAACATAGTGCACATAACTTCCACATGTAAGGGTAAAGATGCCGCTCGCCTTTGAAAGCGCGCTCGAGTTGCTCTTCGCCGACCCGAACATCGGTCGGGATGCGGTCTACATCGCCGACGGCGGCGCGCCCGTTCTGGTGCGCGTCGTCGCCCGGCGTGCCGACGCGATCAGTGACTTTGCCGACGCGCGCCTCTGGTCGGAAACGACCCGGATCGACCTGCGCGTGGCCGAGGTACCAAATCCTCGCCCTGGCGACTGGATCGAGATCGACGGCGAAGCCTTCCTCATCCAGGGCGAGCCGGTCCGCGACCGCGAACGGCTGGTCTGGACCATCGACCTGCGCCCGGCGTGACCGCGATGAAGCTGAAGCTCGACATCGATCCTGACATCGTCGCCATGTTGACTGCGGAAGTTGCTGCGGGAGAAAAGGCGATGACGGCCGCCATGCGCCAGGCCGGGACCGGACTGAAAGCGGCGTGGCGGGCGCAGATCACGGGCGCGGGTCTGGGTCAGCGACTGGCCAACTCGATCCGGCTCGCCAGCTTCCCGAAGTCGGGCGAGAGCCTCGACGCGGCCGCGCTGGTCTGGTCCAAGGCCCCGGTGATCGTCGGCGCGCATGACACCGGCCCGCTGATCCGCTCGAAAAACGGGGTCTGGCTGGCGATCCCCACGGCAGCGGCGGGCACCCGACTCCAGCATTCGCTTCCATCGGAAAGCACGGGCGAGCGCCTTGACCAGCGAGTTATCTGGTTTGTGCGTCTGGACGGTCCCTTCCGGCAGCCGCATTTCTTTCCGCCCACCACGCTTAACGATACGGAACGGGACGCGAACAGATATTGCTTCGGCGTTCAGCTTCGTTTGGGTCATGTAGCTTCTCCAACTTCCGCGTGCATTTCGCGCGCCAGCCCGGCCAGCCCATCCATCCGCAATCGCAGGTTCAGGCTGTCAGTGCCGATGTCGACCCGTTCGACCAGCAGGGTCACGATGCGGGCCTGCTCGGCAGGGATCTCGCCTATCGCGCCGCTACAGCAAAGCCGAGCATCGCCGTGCGATGCGGCCTCTGCTGAACGACCGGTCCGAGGGGCCATCGAGTTCAAGCACCAGAACATAAGTGCGGTGCTGCAAGGGCTCGGCGAGGACTGGATCCCCGGCTACAAGCCAGACTTCAATTTTCAGATGACCTTGGTGGATGCTGTGGCGCGGTGGCTGGCGCTGAACCCGGCCTGTGTGATTCTGACCATATCGATGGATACGACCAATCCGTTGTTCAATGTCCATTGGATTCAAAGGAAGGTCGAAATTGAACGGATCCGCGCAAACTGGAGGTCTATTCCTTCCCGGTCGGCCGCTGTGCAGACTAGTATCCGCGGTCCATCCTTTTGCCTGAAGCGTCGCTCCGCCGCCATTTTGGCGCCGTGGTCGCCTCCTCGTCGTACCGCCACTCGCTGACCTGGATAGCCAAGTTCGTCGAGGATGAGGAAGTCGAGGCGGGAGTTTGCCCGCCCGGCGTCTGCTCATACCAGTGTGAGTTGCAGGTCCGGCGCGATGGGGGTAGAATCGGACGAAACAACAAACTCTTGAGGATTGAGCAATGAACCACACATTATACGCGACTTTGTCTGCTGCCGTATTCTCGGGCCTGGTTGGAGCGAGCGCCGCTGTTGCGGACACATCCACCACCAGCGCGTTTCTGGGGATGGAGCTGACCTTTGGCCAGTCGGCCAGTGGCACGGTGTCGCCGGACATCTATGTGGGTATCGCGCATGGCAACGCCTCGCCCTACGGGAATGTCACCGGGGCCAAGGCGACTGTTGCGTGGGACTTCACCACCGGGCTCACCCCCAGCAAGGTCAAACTTTCGGGTCTGGCGGGGCGGACCTATCTGCAGGGCGAGGTTGGCGCCGGATACAGCATCGCCAAGGGCACACCGTTTTTCGTCGGCGGGGTGAACGGAAACCACTATGCGGTTGGGGCGGAATATTATCCCAACTCGGGGATTGGCGGCTATGCTGGGGTGCAGACGCTGGGCAGTTTCAAGCACTGACCTACGTGGCCGCTTGGCGGAAAAAGGGGGCGGACCGTTGGTCCGCCCCCTTTTACATCGCGTCAGTCCTTGGAGCGCTCGACGTAAGAGTTGTCTTCGGTCGAGATGATGATGCGGGTGCCTGCGCCGATGTGCGGCGGCACCATCACGCGGATACCGTTGGTGCAGGTCGCGGGCTTGTAGGACGAGGAGGCGGTCTGCCCCTTCACCACCGGCTCGGTTTCCGCGATCTCGACGGTCAGCTTGGCGGGAAGTTCGATGGCGATGGCGACGCCCTGATACGTCTTCAGGAACACCTTGATGCCGTCGGTCAGAAACACCTTCTGGTCGCCAACCACATCGGGGGTCACCGTGACCTGTTCGTAGGTTGCGGGCTCCATGAAGTGGAAGCCTTCGCCGTCTTCGTAAAGGAAGTCATACTCGCGTTCGTCGACGTGGGCGCGCTCGACCTGTTCCGTGGTGCGCCAGCGTTCCGAGACCTTCACCCCGTCCGAGATGCGGCGCATGTCGATCTGGGTGGTCGGCGTGCCTTTGCCGGGGTGGAAGTTGGTCGCGGTAAGAACGACGTAAAGACGGTTATCAAGCTCGACGACGTTTCCCTTGCGGAGGCTGGAGGCGATGACTTTCACGGACGGTGTTCCTTGTGATTGCGGGGCGCGTCGCCTATGACGCGCGGGATTTTGCGTGGCCATAGCGCATCCTGTCACAAATCTCCAGCCGAAAGCCATTTGCCATGACCCGTTCCCAAGCTGCTTCGCCCTGGTGGTCGCCTGCTGTCCACGCCGACCGGCGCCCGCTGTTGCTGACGCGCAACCGCATTCAGGCGGGCTTGCGGGTTTGGCTGGCGGATCAAGGTTTTACCGAGGTCGATCCGGCGGGCTTGCAGGTTTCCCCCGGTAATGAGGCGCATCTGCATGCCTTTGCCTGCGAGGCGATCGGGAATGACGGGGTGGGGCGGCGGATGTATCTGCACACCAGCCCCGAATTCGCGATGAAAAAGCTGCTCGCGGCGGGCGAGACGCGGATTGCGTCGTTCGCGCATGTGTGGCGCAACCGCGAGCGGGGCGCGCTGCACAGCCCCGAGTTCACCATGCTGGAATGGTATCGCGTCGGCGAGGATTACAGCGTTCTGATGCAGGATTGCGCCGCCATGCTGCGGATTGCGGCAGAGGCGGCGGGCGCGCGCCTGTTGCGGTTCCGGGACCGCGAGTGTGATCCCTTCGCGCCATTCGAGCGGCTGTCGGTGGCGGAGGCTTTCCAGCGCTATGCAGGCATTGATCTGCTGGCGACGATCGCGGCGGATGGGTCGGTCGATGCGGGGGCGTTGCGGGCGGCGATGGCGGCGGCGGGGCTGCGGGCCTCTGATGACGATACGTGGTCGGACATGCTGTCGAAGGTGTTGGTCGAGAAGGTGGAGCCGAAGCTGGGGCTCGGGCACGTCACCGTGCTGGACCGCTACCCTGCGGCAGAGGCGGCGCTGGCGCGAAAGGTCGCGGAGGATGGGCGGGTTTCCGAGCGGTTCGAGGTTTATGCCTGCGGGGTGGAACTGGCGAACGGTTTTGGCGAGCTGACCAACCCGGAGGAGCAGCGGCGGCGCTTTGGGCTGGAGATGGACGAGAAGGCGCGGGTGTATGGCGAGAGGTATCCGTTGGACGAGGATTTCCTTGCCGCGCTGGGGGGGATGCCGGAGGCGAGCGGGATCGCGATGGGGTTCGATCGGGTGGTGATGCTGGCCGTGGGGGCACCGCGGATCGACGATGTCTTGTGGGTTCCGGTGGGGTGAGGCGCGCCCGTGCGGCGCTCCGGTGGAGCGTTTCACCGCTGAACGGCCGGCGCGTCGCCGCCCCGGGGGGGTGCGCTGAGCAACACTGCTCAAGGCTCGGATATAAGCGGTTTCATAGTTTTTTGTGACCCGAATTCCAACCTGTAACTTCGGCCCGTTGAGGGGCGCGGTGAGGCGCCCCCCCAAGCCGCGCTTACCTGCCGTTTCGCAGCAGGTTCAATGAGTAGCAAAGGATGCCGAGCAGGACCAAACCCTCTGACGCGGGCGCGACGGGCACCATGCCGGCATCCGTGATGCGCCCGGTCAGCAGCAGGAACAGCATCACGAAAACCCCGCTGACGCCGATAGTGTGCAGCCAGAAATGCACCTTTGCCAGACCCGAGTCTGCCATCGCGGGAACGATCCGATACAGGATGCCGAAAATCGTCATCAACACAAAGCCAAGCAGGTTGAGGTGGGCGTGCAGCGGCGCCAAGGCAAAGTTGTTGACGGCCCCCATGTACATACCGATTGGAATTCCGAGCACTAGAAAAACAACACCCACCAGCATGAAGCTGCGCGAGATATCCATTGGTTTTCCCCTTTGTCCCCTTTTCGCGGCGATTTCTCCGCTTGACGTAAAGGTTAACACGAACTGGCCCTTTCGCGCCGCGAAATTATTCGGGGAGGGGGCGCTTCCCATCGGACCAATGCGCTGAAGTGGGGTGTGGCGCGCGGAACCTCGGCCTCCGCGCAGGATATGCGCGGCGGGCGTTGCTTTGTCTCTCGCAGAGGCCCATGTGTCGCTGGGGCGCTTTCGCCCCTGTGACCCGGAAAGGGATCAGCTCATGTCCGACAAGGCGATTTATGGCGAGAAGACGGACTTTTCGATCTCGGTGATGGACGACGTCTATTCGACGCTGAAAAAGGTGGAGCCGGTGCTTTACCCCAAGAAGGTGGTTGAGGCGGTGAAGAGCCTGCCGAAGAAGTGAGGCGCGGGGTCGGGGTGCGTGTGGATGCGCACCCTAGGGTCTGGACCCATTAAATCGCTTGCGGGCCTCGGAGCCCACTGATTCACTGGTGGCACCAAGGGGGGCCGCCATGACCGATATGTTCCTGTTGTCCGACGACCAGATGGCGCGGATTTCACC
>JAJXZX010000052.1 GCA_021779835.1 Pseudomonadota bacterium
TTCCGCGCCAGATGTGGGATGGTATCCGCGAGCAGATCAGCCCGGCCATTCTGGCGGTGGCGACGATCCTCGTGGTGATCTCGATCGCGATGCTGGCCTCGCTGGAACTGCTGCGGCGCCGGTCCGAACGGTTGCGCGGCGTGACGCCGAGCTGATTGCAGCCACTCTCTATTTTGCAACCGTACATGGCCCCAACTCCCAGCTTTTCGATCTTTTCTCTATGCCTCAGAGTCGTTCCCTCAGTGCGCGACGTACGTTTATCAGCTGCAGACATTGCAGAGTCCAACCTACAATGGGATCTGTGCGATCAACTATGTCTGGCAAGACCGGGCGGCCTCCGATTAGCGTGGTGATCTTGGGCCTAACGCTACATGGGCTCAGTCCGTGGCTGTGGCCTTCATTCCGTACCCGAATTTTGTGCATGGCGCTGGAAAGGACGACGATGGCAAGCATAGATAGAATACTCCCGGAACATGGCCCTCTTGTACCCGAGGGCGCCGCCTATTTTCCCGTACCGAACCCCGGCACCACGCGAAACTATGCCTTTGTGCTCGTGCCCGGTTTCACCCTGCTGGCTTTCAGTTCCGCGGTAGAGCCGTTGCGCATCGCCAACCAACTGTCACAGTGCCCGCTGTATCGCTGGGACGTCCTGTCCGAAACCGGCGGCCCAGTCGCCAGTTCCTCGGGGATAACAGTCGGTACAGCGCGTCTGCCCGAGGCGTTCAACCGCGACACCAGGGCTTTCGTCTGCTCTGGCAACCCGCCGTCAGCCGCCGGCAAGCCGCCCATCGTCGCGATGCTTCAGCGCCATCACCGCTTTGGCGGCATGGTCGGCGGCATTTGCACCGGCGCGGTGGCGCTCGCCCGTGCCGGGCTGCTGAAGGATCGCCGCTTCACCCTGCATTGGGAAAACCAGCCCGGCTTCATCGAGACCTTCCCGCAGTTTACCCCCACCGAGAACCGCTTCGAGGCCGACGGCCGGGTGATGACCTGCGGTGGCGGAGCGGCCTCGACCGACATGATGCTATCGGTGATCGCCAACGATCATGGCTACGACCTCGCGACCATGGTGTCCGAAATGTGCCTGCGGACGGTAATGGCCGGGGTGGTGCCGGAACAGCGAAGCTCCATCGCGGCGGTGATGCAATTGCGCAATCCCCTGCTCGCCGGTCTGATCAAGACGATGAACGACCATCTGGACGATCCGATCCTGATGCGCGATCTGGCCCGCGCCGCAGGCTATTCCCGCCGCCATCTGGAACGTCTCTTCCTCACCTCGCTGGGAAAATCTCCGGGCGAGTTTTACCGCGACCTGCGACTGGATCGCGGCCGGAACCTGCTGATCACCACCGATATGACCCTGCTGGAGATCTCGGCCGCCTGCGGCTTCGCCTCCGTGGCACATTTCTCAAAATGCTTCAAAGATCGCTTCGGCGCAGCGCCAACGAAGTTGAAGCAAGGCATCGGCCGGTTGCCCCGAGATAGTCGTGGCCCCGTTTGAAACACTCCATCGGTGGAGCAAAAGCCTCCAATACCATCGCGTTGAGGGGACCAATGCCGGGCGCCTTCTCCAAGCGAGGGGGGCACCACGAGCATCGGCTCGCCGCGAGTCATCTCACCGGGCTGACTATCAAATGCGAGGAAGTCTACCTGCGGGCCTATGCCAGTGTCTCCGAATCCCGCGGAGGGATCGGCAGATATCTGACCTTCTACAACGGCGGCCGCCCGCATTCATCGCTTGACGGGAAAACCCCAGATCAGGCCTCCTTCAACCAGCCGATACCCGAGGCGGTGGCGGCGTAACCAAGGCAGAAAACCACTTAGAAAACGCCCGGAACCTGTTCAGATCAACCGAACCACCTCTGTCCGGCCTCGCGCGAACAACATGACAAAGCCCCGTCGTGTTGTCTTGCGCATCAACAGCGCGATAATGTGATAGGGATCGGTTCAGGCGGATAACATCAGGGCCAGCGGTCATATGGTGCCGCATAAACAGGCCGGAGACATGACTGCACCCGAGCCGCAGAGCGAAACATCAGCCAAAATCACATTGCCAAACGGGCGCCATCCAGACATGACAACACCGGCCCAGGCAAAGCGGTATTGACTCAGGTCAACGCATTGACGGAACAAAGGCCGCACAGTCTTTCCATCGACGCTTGAGCGCGCGGTCAGGAAGGTCGGGCCCGGATGAATGAGGCGCACGAGATCACGACACCGCATTTTGCACAGATTCCGGGCCGCACGGTCGCGGGGTTGGTGCAACGAGACGGGCACTTGGAGCAGGGCGCTTGGGTGCTGCAGGGGACCTTCCGCACAACTTGGGGAGCCCGGTCATGAGCGTTGCAGCCAACGTCGCCGTGGCGACTGAGGTAGAGCCAGATGGTCGAGTCATTGCGATCCATGGCCCCGTGTTGGACCTTGTGTTCCAGGGGGCGCTGCCGAAGCTGCATGACGCGGTGGAGATAAGCGCGGGGGCTGAATCCATCATTGCTGAGGTGCAGACCCACCTGACCAAGACAACGGTGCGGGCGATTTCCATGCATCCCACCGACGGTTTGTGGCGCGGTGCTGCGGCGTGGATTACTGGCGTGCCGATCCTGACCCCGGTCGGACCTGAAGTGTTGGGGCGGCTGGTCAATGTGCTAGGCGCGCCGGTCGATAACGGGCCTGCGCTGTCGGCTGATATTCCACGACGGTCCATTCACCATGCCGCGCCGCCGATGTTTCGCCAGGGCGGAGCGACCGAGTTATTCTCGACCGGGATCAAGGTGATAGACCTGTTGGCGCCAATTGCCCAAGGCGGGAAGGCCGCGATGTTTGGCGGGGCGGGTGTGGGCAAGACGGTTCTGGTGATGGAACTGATCCATGCGATGGTCGCTGGCTATAACGGCATTTCGGTCTTCGCGGGGGTGGGTGAGCGGTGCCGCGAAGGCCATGAGATGCTGCATGAGATGAAGTCGTCGGGGGTGCTGGATCAGACCGTTCTGGTTTACGGGCAGATGAACGAGCCACCGGGCGCGCGATGGCGGGTGCCGCTTACGGCGATGACGATTGCTGAGTATTTCCGCGACGACCAGACCCGCAACGTCTTGTTGCTGATGGATAACGTGTTTCGCTTTGTGCAGGCGGGCTCCGAAGTGTCGGGCCTTTTGGGCCGGATGCCGTCGCGCGTGGGGTATCAGCCGACGCTGGAGACCGAGGTGGCTGAGTTGCAGGAAAGGATCGCTTCGGTCGGCGGGGCCTCGGTTACTGCGATCGAGGCGGTCTATGTGCCTGCCGACGATTTCACCGACCCGGCGGTTGGGGCAATCAGCAGCCATGTTGACAGTATGGTGGTGCTTTCGCGGCAGCTGGCGGCCGAGGGGATTTATCCCGCGATTGATCCGATCGCCACGACCTCGGTTCTGCTTGATCCCTTGGTTGTGGGGACAGAGCATGCCGAAGTTGCGGGACAGGTCCGCGAGGTGATCGAGCATTATCTGGAGCTGAAGGACGTGATTGCCCTGCTGGGTGTCGAGGAACTAGGCACGACAGAACGGCTTGCCGTGGGAAGGGCGCGGCGGTTGCAGCGGTTTCTGACGCAGCCGTTCTTTGTGGCGGCCGCTTTCTCGGGGATGGAGGGGCGATCGGTTCCGATTGCCGAGACGATTGCGGGATGCAAGGCGATCCTTGCCGGTGAGTGCGACGATTGGGACGAGCGCGCGCTTTACATGATTGGTGGGTTGGACGAGGCGCGGATGCGGCAGGCGCAGCTTGCAAAAACCTTAAGGGGGACGAAATGACTGCGCCGCTGACGCTGACCATTTCGACGCCTTTGGACATTGTCGTGCATGTCGAAGGCGTGACCTCGTTCCGGGGGGTGGATGACAGCGGGTCGTTTGGGATCTTGCCGGGGCATGTCCGTATGCTGACGTTGTTGCGCAGCAGTGTGGTGCGCTGGAAGTGCGGAAGCGACCCTTGGGCCTATTGTGCGTTGCGGGGCGGGGTGCTGACAATGGAAGGCGGCACCGACCTGCGTATTGCGTGCCGGCAGGCGGTGGTGGGTGACGATCTGTCGTCGCTGGAAACGGCCGTGGGTGCCAAGACCGAGGCGGATATTGACGCCGCCAAACGCGCCCGTGTGTTGCAGGCGCGGATGCATGCGCGGGCGATACGGCAGATTATGTTGCATATGCGCAGCGAGAGTATGGCGGCGCAGGATGCCGCGCTGAAGGGGATGCTCGAATGAGCGACAAACCTGAACCGGAAGGGCTGGCACGGTCTGCGCGGGAAGCGGCGCGGCGCGAAGAGCTTTCGCAGCGCGATCCCGAACCCTCGTTGGGGCGGCGGTTCGGGCAGATCGGCACCTTGGGCTGGATGACCATCGTGCCGATCCTGATCGGTGTGGTCAGTGGCCATGCATTGGATCGTTGGCTGGGGACGGGCATCACGATGACGGCGGCGCTGACGATGGTAGGTGCGGTGGTTGGGTTGTGGTTGGCCTTTCGGTGGATGCATCAGCAATGACACTGGTATGGAGCGATATCGCCCACGGGCTGGCGACGTGGCGGTTGCTGCCGCTGGTTGCTTTCGTGGGTTGCTATCCGGTCGGGCTGGTCTTTTTCGGGTCGTTGCGCCGGGTCGCGGAGGGGCTGATCGCGGGGCGTATGTCAGCGGTCGCGCTGCAGCTTGGGCGCTTTGCGGCGCTGGGTCTGGTGCTTTGGGGACTGGCACTGCTAGGGCCGCTGAGCCTGATCGCCGGGACGGCTGGCGCCTTGGTGGCGCAACGGCGTGTTTTGGCAAAGAGCGGAGCAGAAGGATGAACGCGTCACCGCTGCTCAATCAGGTTGCCTTTACGCTTGGGCCGGTGGCGGTTTCAGTGCCAGTGGTCGTGACCTGGGGGATCATGGCCGCGCTGGCCGTTGGATCGGGGGTTCTGACGCGGGCGCTGCATCTACGCGCCAGCCGCGCGCAGATGGCGCTGGAACTGATCGTGACGAGTATCGATAGCCAAATAGAGGCGACGGTGCAAAGTGATGCGGCACCATTCCGGGTGTTAGTGGGCACGCTTTTCCTGTTTGTTCTGGCAGCGAACTGGATTGCGGTCATTCCGGGGGTAGAGCCGCCGACGGCGCATTTGGAAACGGACGCCGCACTTGCCGCGACAGTTTTTGTAGCGACCATCGGCTATGGCATTCGCGCGAACGGGCTGTGGGGGTATTTAAGGACCTTTGCCGAGCCGTCTTGGGTGATGGTGCCGCTGAACTTGGTGGAACAGATAACGCGCACGTTGTCGCTTATGGTACGCCTGTTTGGCAATGTGATGAGCGGCGTTTTCGTGGTGGGTATCGTGTTGTCGCTGGCGGGGTTGCTGGTGCCTATACCGCTGATGGCTTTGGACCTGCTGACCGGGGCGGTGCAGGCCTATATCTTCGCGATCCTCGCCACGGTTTTCATCGCCGCCGCGCTTGGCGAAAACCGCCAGAAACCTGCCGATACTGTGCTGAAAGGACCCGTGTGATGGATTATCTGAAGCTTGCGAGCATACTAGGTGCGGCGATGGCCGTGTCGTTTGGCGCCATCGGCCCGGCGCTTGCCGAGGGCCGCGCAGTTGCTGCGGCGATGGAGGCGATCGCGCGCCAGCCAGAGGCGGCGGGAACGCTGTCACGCACGCTGTTTGTCGGTTTGGCGATGATCGAGACGATGGCGATCTACTGTCTGGTCATCGCGCTGCTGCTGCTGTTTGCAAACCCTTACGTTCAGTAAGGATCAAGCAGCTTATGCACTTTGACTGGGCAACATTCGCGTTTCAGCTTGTCAACATTCTGGTGTTGATGTGGTTGCTTGGGCGCTATTTCTTTCGCCCGGTGACCAAGATCATTGCCGAGCGCCAGAGCGAAGTTGATCGGTTGTTAAAGGCCGCAGAAGCCAGCCAGGCCGAGGCTGAGACGGCGCGGGGGGCTGTGCAGGCCGCGCGGGAGGCAATCGCGGCAGAGCGATTGAAGGTGATTGAGACCGCAGTTGGCGAGGCTGAGGCCCGGAGGGCGGCGATGCTTGCAAAAGCCGCCGATGAGGCCGCTGCGGCGGTCGCAAACGCGCAACAGGCCGTAACCGAGCGCCTCGAGGGAGAACAGCGCGAGCAGATGGGACGTGCCGTGGACCTAGCCATCCTGATTACGCACAAACTACTGGATGAGTTGCCTGCCGAGGCACGGGTGACGGGCTATCCCGAGCGGTTGTCGCAAGTCCTGAACGCGCTTTCGCAAGAGCGACGCGCAGAGCTGGCGGGGTCGGACGGCACCTTGCGGATTGTCGCGCCGCGTCCTCTGACGAAGCCTGAGACGGCGCTGGCGATGGCAGCGGTGGGCGCGGTCGCGCAAAACGGTGCGCTGCCGGTTGAAGTGGATGCGGGTCTGCTAGCCGGGTTGGAGCTACGCAGTAGCCAAGGAGTGATACACAACTCATTGCGGTATGATCTGGGTCGGATCGCAGAGGCATTGGTGAGCCATGAAAAGCGCTGAGAAAGCTGCGACTGACGCAACTGGGCTTGCCGACTTGCCGCGCATCGTGGCGGCGGTGGCGCTTGGGGCCCAGCCCGAGGCGCTTGGCATGGTTCAGGAGATCGCGGACGGTTTGGCGCGCGTCTCGGGCCTGGAAGGCGCGCGGATCGGGGAAGTGTTGCTTTTTACCGGGGGGAGGCGCGGCTTTGTGCTGACGCTGGATGTGGACCGCCTGCAGGTGGTCCTGCTTGATCCCGGGGACGAGATCGAGGCGGGGACGGAAGTGCGGCGCACTGGTGACTTGGTCAGCGTGCAGGTGGGCGAAGCGGTCTTGGCGCGCGTCATCGATCCTCTGGGCAGGCCGCTGGACGACGGCGAACCTCTTGCCCTGACGCTGAGCGCGCCGATCGAGCGGCCGGCGCCCAATATCATCGACCGGGATTTTGTAAGCGAGCCGGTTGAAACCGGGTTGCTGGTGATCGACGCGCTGTTTGCCATCGGGCGCGGGCAACGCGAGCTGATTATCGGTGAGCGCGCGACGGGCAAGACGGCGATTGCGGTTGACGCGATGATCAACCAGAAATCCACCGATATGATCTGTGTCTACGTGGCCATCGGGCAGCGCGCCACGGCGGTGCGGCGAGTAATTGACGCGGTGCGCACCAAGGGCAACCCTGAACGCTGCGTGTTCGTGGTCGCACCCGCCACCGCCGAGCCGGGATTGCGCTGGCTTGCGCCCTTTGCGGCGATGACGATTGCTGAATATTTTCGCGACAAGGGCAAGCATGTTCTGATCGTGTTGGACGATCTGACCAAACACGCTGCAACACACCGCGAGCTGTCATTGCTGGCGCGCCAGCCGCCGGGGCGCGAGGCCTACCCGGCCGATATCTTCTTTTTGCACGCGCGGTTGTTGGAACGCGCGGCGAAGCTTTCGCCTGAAAAGGGAGGGGGCTCAATCACGGCGCTTCCCATTGCCGAGATCGAAGCAGGCAACCTTTCGGGCTATATCCCGACCAACCTGATCTCGATCTCGGACGGGCAAATCGTGCTGTCGAGCAAGCTGTTTGCCAGCAATCAGCGGCCTGCAGTGGATGTCGGGCTGAGCGTCAGCCGAGTTGGTGGCAAGGCGCAGTTTGGTGCGTTGAAGGACGTGGCGGGGCGCGTGAGGCTGGATTATGCGCAGTATTTGGAGTTGCGGGCGTTTTCGCGCTTTGGCGGGTTTGGCGACGCCCAACTGTCGCAACGGATCACGCATGGCGAACGGATCAGCCTGCTGCTGACACAGCCGCGTTATGCCGCGTTGCGCGCGATTGACCAGATCGCGCTGTTGACAGCGCTGAACGAAGGGACGCTTGATAAAGTGGCGGTCGGCGACATGGCAAGGCTGAAGGCACGGCTGGGCGCGCTAATTGATGCCGAGCCGCTGTTGGCGGGGATCATTAGCGCGCCAGACAAGGTCAGTAAGGCTGAAACCGAGGCGATGCTGGGCTGTGTGCAGCAAGCCATTGCGGGGCTTGGCACGCAGGGGGCTGGTTGAGATGCGCCGACCGGAAGAGATTAAGGACCAGCTGGGCAATATCGAGCAGATCGAAACCGTTGTGGTGGCGATGCGGGCGCTGGCGGCGGCACATTCGTCCGAGGCGCGCCGGCATCTGACGGCGATCCGCGAATATGAGGCGACCGTGGCCGGGGCACTTGGCGCGGCGCTGGCGCTGTTTCCCGACCCCGATGCGCTGGCGGGTGCGGGCAAAGTCGAAGGGCGGCTGGCAATCGTGGTTGGCGCGTCGCAGGGGTTCAGTGGGGCCTATAGCGAGCGGCTGGTTGCGGCGGCTCTGTCGTATGCGGAAAGTGCGGATGTCGCGTTCATGCTGATCGGACAGCGCTGTATTTCCGAATTTGCTGCACATGGCCGCCAGCCGATTTGGTCAGCCGAGATGGTCTCGCATTGTGCCGAGGTGCCTGCCTTGGCAAGCCGCATCAACGATGCATTGTTCGCGCAATTGGACGGCGGCGAGATTGGTCGGGTCAGCATTATATTTGCCGATCCCGGTCCGCCTTCGACAACCATCGTGGAAAGGGGGTTGATGCCGTTAGAGTCCTTAAAATTGACGCGCGCGCGCGAAGTGGGCATACCCCTGATCACCCTCGCGCCACAGGTCCTGTCGACCGGATTGGTGGCGGAATATGTGTTCAGCACGATCTGCGAAGGGTTGATACTGGGGTTTGCAGCCGAGAATTACGCCCGAATGGAGGCGATGTCGCGGGCGCGCGGCAATGTGCGCCTCATCCGCGAAGATCTGCGGTCCGAGTTTGCGCAATCGCGGCAAGAGCAGACGACGACGGAAATCGTGGAACTCTCTGAAGCTGTTACGCAGATCGGGGATTGAGGGGAAGGTAGAGTCGCAAACTTTTGCACTACCGGTTAGATTGCCGATGTTGCAGAGCACGGGAGGAAGAAGCGAGAGCGCGGGTTGTGTAGAATGGCGATAGATTTCAAAGGCGTGCATTACCCGAAGGCTGTGGTCTTGCACGCGGTGTTTTTCTATGTCCGCTATGCGGTATCCTACCGAGACCTCGAGGAAATCATGGCCCAGAGGGGCGTCGCTGTTGATCACGCCACCTTGAACCGGTGGGTGGTGAAATTCTCGCCGTTGATTGCCGCAAGTGCCCAAACCCGGAAGCGGCGAACTGCAAATTCCTGGCGGATGGACGAGACCTGTCTACGGATACGGGGTAAGTGGACCTATCTCTACCGCGCCGTCGATCGAGACGGGCAAACCCTTGATTTCATGCTGTCAGAGCGTCGCGATCTGGCCGCAGCTCGCCGGTTTTTCAAGCAGGCTATCGGTATAATCGGTGTGCCGGACAGGGTGGTCATCGACAAGAGCGGCGCCAATCTGGCCGGCTTGATGGCCGTGAATGTGATCTTGAAATTCACTGGGACGGGGCGCATCGTCACGATCCGGCAGGTCAAGTATCTCAACAATATTCTTGAACAAGATCACCGCTTCATCAAGCGAATTACCGGGCCAATGATGGGCTTTAAGGCCTTCCATTCTGCTGCAGCAACACTCGCCGGGATCGAGGTTGCACATATGATCCGCAAACGACAATTCGCGGCCAACGGCATTGCGGCGTTTCAGCAGTTTGCTGCGCTCGCGGCATAATCATGTCCGCAGGATAGCCTTTTCAACGCCTTACCGACGTTTGCGACACAACCTGCACATATTCGTCAAACCTTCGCCGTATTGAACAGCAGATAAGTGGAACGCTGCAATATGCACAAGCTGGTATCAATCGCCGGCTTCGGATCAAAAGCACGGTAGATCGGCAGATATGGGATTCTGGTGCGGCAGTGGGCCGGAGGGTCTCGAACGCTGTGGCATCGTGCTGTCAATACTTTGTCCACAGCCATGTTTATATCTAGGCTGCGTTTTCCGTTCAGGATTCAAGGTGGCATTGCATCAAGGAAGCCACTCGGGCCGACCGGCACAGAAGTTGGTCTGTTGGTCCTACCACGATGGCGCCGCTTCACCCCGCCCAAGGCATTGTCATCCCGGCATAGGCGGCACCTGCCATCGCAACCCCGGCCACGGCAACGGCAATCGCTCCAAATACCATGCGCCACGAGCGCGCGATCATCGCGACAGACAGCAGCACGATTGCCATCTGAAGCGCCGTTTCGCCTGTCTCAAAGCCTTCCACCGCTGTCGCGGCCTTCAACCCTGCCGCGCGCTGTGCGGTACCCGCGTTCTGGAGTTGTCCGATACCGTGTCCGGCTGCATCGGGTGCGCGCATCTTCTGCGCTTGATCAGCCCAGTTTTTTCGGTCGCTCACCGAAGCCGTTGATGTCGCCGCCGCAGTCTTGTAGATCGTTTCGCGCACGATCTTTGCCTCCATGTAGGCAAAGGTGTCAGAGGCTTCGATCCCGCGGAGCACGCTATCGCGCGCCGCACCTGCCGCTTCCATATGCACCACGGCCAGCGCCACCGCGAACAGGCCCACCATCAGCGAAACACGATCGCGAAACCGCCTCTCGTCCAGCCGCTCCGCCGTCTCTTCAGCATCGCGTTCGTTGCCACTGCGCTCGACAGCTTCCTCGATCAGATCCTTGGCTTCATTGGCGTCAATCACGAAAAACCTCGCGGGTACATGGGAGACCGGATTCGGTCATCGCGCACCATGATCCAACTCATCAAGATCGTCGATGGGCCTGTTGAACGAACGCCGCCTCCGTCCGATCGCTGACATTGGGTTGTCACATTGCTGCGGCAAATCTAAAAGGCCGGTCTGGGGATGCCGCACAGCAGCATGCCATTTTGACCGAACGGCTGAAGAGGGCCGACTTTGACCGTGGCGCGGGGCACTGCACTGCCGTTCGCTGTGTTCTGTACGAATGTCTACCTTGGCAGCTTGCCGACTCGAGGCCCTCTTGCTGGGTAAGCGATGAAGAAGAGGTGGCTTACCCTAGTCCCAAGAGTTGGCGACCAAGCAATGTGACGTTCTTGAAAACCGGACCCTGTGCTTGGGCGAACCGGCACTGTGCGGCCGTCCCTCTGGTAGAGGGGAGCCTGACCCTTTAGTTAGCATACTACTTGGCGCCATCGCACCTGCTGTTGGAGAAGCATCATGAAGAAGATCGGATTTCTGTCTTTCGGCCACTGGAACCCCGAGCCAGGCTCGCCGCTTCAAACCGCAGGCGAGACGCTAAAGCAATCCATCGAACTGGCCGTGGCGGCCGAGGAATTGGGCATCGACGGAGCCTATTTCCGTGTCCATCATTTCGCCCGGCAGTTGGCCTCTCCGTTTCCGCTTCTGGCGGCCATCGGGGCGCGGACCTCACGGATTGAGATCGGCACCGGGGTCATCGACATGCGGTACGAGAACCCTCTCTACATGCTCGAAGATGCGGGTGCGGCTGACTTGATTTCGGACGGGCGGTTGCAACTGGGCATCAGCCGCGGCTCGCCCGAACAGGTGATCGATGGCTGGCGCCACTTCGGCTATGAACCGGGGGAGGGCGAGGATGCCTCGGAGATGGCGCGCCGGCATACAGAGGTCTTCCTTCAGCACCTTGACGGCAAGGGCTTTGCTCAACCCAACCCGCGTCCGATGTTCTCGAACCCTCCGGGCCCGCTTCGGCTGGAACCGCATTCGCCCGGCTTGAAGAATCGGATCTGGTGGGGTTCGGCGTCGAACGCGACGGCGATTTGGGCGGCCAAGATGGGGATGAACCTGCAAAGCTCCACCCTGAAGGTCGACGAAACCGGCGAGCCGTTCCACGTGCAGCAAGCCAAGCAGATCCACGCCTTCCGTGAGGCCTGGAAGGAGGCGGGTCACGCGCGAACGCCGCGCGTCTCGGTCAGCCGGTCGATCTTCGCCCTGATGAACGATGCCGACCGGATGTATTTCGGCCGCGGCAAGGAAAGCGACCAGATCGGTCAGATTGACAATTTCCGTGGCATCTTTGGCCGAGGCTATGCGGGCGAACCGGATCGTCTGGTCGAGGCGTTGAAAAAGGACGAGGCGATCGCTGCTGCGGATACGCTTCTTTTGACGGTGCCGAATATGCTGGGCGTCGAGTACAACGTGCATGTGCTGGAAAGCATCCTGACGCATGTTGCGCCCGCCCTCGGCTGGCGTTGAGCCGAAGGGGGGCCGTCCAGTTCATCTTGGTGTGTGATTGTCATCTTGGGTCTCGCTACGGGCGCTGGTTTATTCCTAACGACGTAACACTGAACGGAAGCTTTGTCCCGCACCGAGGGCGTCGGCGACCAGTCACAGTGGTGGGCGCTGAATGCGTCCCTCATGGGAGGTTTGATGCGCGCTAGTACATTGGCGCTGGCGATTTTGGCGGGACTGGCCGCCGCGCCGGTGTTTGCTCAAGGATGCGCCAGCCCGTCAGTTGAGGGCCAACTCGTCGAGCACAAATGCTATCAGAACAAATATGGCGCAGAAGTGCATTCCCCCGCCCATTCGAAAAACGGGCAGGTCCCGCCCGGCGCAACAGCACAATGCCGCGACGGATCCTTCAGCTTCAGCCTGTCGCATCGTGGCACCTGTTCGCACCATGGCGGCGTTGCACAATGGTTTTAGCACGTTTGCTAACTTTGGTCGGCCCTGTGCGCGGTGGCACGTCAGTCGTAACTGACGCACCCATGGCGTGGCGGCTTGTCGCGCTGGCTGCGCATGTTACAAAGAGCCCGACGAAGCTGCGGAACGGGCACCCAGATGGAAGACGTCCAGGCAGTGATTGACCGTACCAATGACGCGTCGCCGCCGAACTCCAGCGAGATGCTGGCGAACGCGCAGCGGACCACGGATTTCCTCAAATCCTTGTCGCATCCGGCGCGGTTGGTAATTTTGTGCCGTCTGGCAGAAGGCCGCGCCAGCGTCGGCGAGTTGGAAGATTTCCTGCAATTGCCGCAGTCTGCGGTGTCCAAGCAACTAGCCCGGTTGCGCGAGGATGGGATGGTGGATTGCACGCGGGACGGCCGGACAGTCATCTATTCGCTGCGGGACGAACGAACCCGGGTGATCATCGAGACACTGTACCAGGAATTCTGCGCTTGAAAGCGGTGCGACAAGACCTGCGTCGGATTCTGATCGGCCCGGACCTTGGGTGTGTCCGGGCCGTGGTCTTTTAGGTGGTGCGCTTGATGACGAAGGCAGAACCCTCGCCGTCACTTCCGGGGAATCCCAATTCGTTTCCTAAGCTGGCGCATTAGAGATGGCGCCCACGCGTGCGGCGGTGTTCATCCTCTGCGGTGGCCACAAGGGCCTCGTCGGAAGCCTTCAAGACGTCGGAGACCTGCGGCGGGGGCGCACCGGCATCTGCGGCAACCTCGGCGTCATATCGAATGGTCGCGGCGACAGCCGACCGTACCAACGGGTCGGCAACCTCGCGCGATAGTGCGGATGCATCACCCTGTTCAACGCGGCCGATCTCATCGCCGGTGATTGCCGCGCGGGTCAGTTCTGCTAACTTTTCGATGGCGGGAATGTCCAGCAGAAGCATGGACGGTTCAGCCATCGTGAGCTGTTTGTGCGCAACGGCTTCCAACAGCGGCCGCGACATGCTGGCGTCAGCGGCAAGCAGTTCAATCCGTTCGGCAAAGTCGCGCTCTGCCTCCATCCGTTGCACGCTCTCAGCTGAGGTGGGCGCGGAATGCCACTCGATCAGCTGGCCCTCGGTGCGCTCCGCCAGCAGGAAGCGCGCAGCAAGGATCTCGGGGTCAATCCCTGCGCGGGCCGCAGCTGGTTCTTGCGCCAACAGGTCGACTAACCGCTCGTGGAACCCACTCGCCAGCCCGTCCGCCTCGGCGCGCACGGGAAGAGGCAACCCCGCATCCCGTCTGACGGCGTGGAGTGCGGCGAGCCCTTGGGTAAAATAGGGATCGTCCTCGCGGGCGAGGGGGGAGGTATGGGCGCGCAAAAAGGCGTCTTCCGGATGCAGGCGCGCAGCCTCGGCGGCGTCCTTCGCGAAGGTTTCTTCGAGGCTCGTGCGGAACTCCGGCCCCTGGTTCTGGATGCTCTGCCACGCCTCACGGGCTTTGCCGGACAGGAAGTCGAGTGAGGCTTGCAGGCTGTCTGGTTCGTCGGCGGGGGTATCGAGGATACTCTTTACGGACACGATGACTTTTCCTTCTCTGAGGGTTTTTGAGGCAGCAAACAATGTGTCGGACAGACGTTTGACAAAGCCCGCGGCGGGGCCTTCGGAGAGCGCCGCCAATCGGCCAAGCGCGTCATACTTCTCCGCGTAAGCATTGACTTGCGCAATACGGGTTTTGCGTTCCGCGTCGGAAAGGGGCGGGGGCACCGCAATGGCTCCGCCCGCCCGCTCAATGCGCACCGCAATGTCGCGCTTGGGGTTTTCAATGATGCCGCGCGCAAGTCGCCGCGAGGCGGTCAGCGCCAGGCCATGGCTCTCGGCAATCTCGGCCTGCAGCGCGCGCATCACATCAAGCGTCAGCAACTCGCGTTGCGAAATCGACAGAAACTTGGCGTTCTCAATGCCGTATTTGTCGACAACAAAGTGCGCATGGACGTGATCGGTATCCTGGTGCAGCGCCGCGACATAGCGCCAGGAATCGCCATAGGTGCGCTGAGCGAACACTGCCTCACCCCAGTCGCGCGCAATCGCTTCCGCCGTCACCGGATCGGTGCCCCGCGGAAAACTCAGGATGAGGTGATCAGTATGGCCGCGCTTCGGCGTCCAGCCCCAGGTGTCGCACCAATCCGCCGCGACGGCGGCAATCTCGCGCCGCTCCATCTCCATCGGATAGCCAAACACATTGCCCCAGAGGGCCTTTACCCCCTCTTCGCGCGCAACATAGGCCAGCTGCCGCGACAGCTCCTGCCGCGTTTTACAGCCCCCGGCCGAGACCCGTTTCACAACCGCCTGGGCTTTGTGCCGCGCACTGCCGACGAGTCCAGCGCGCTCCCGCTGCGTGACGCCGGGTCGCCCTCCGGATGGCGGGGACTTTACGATCTTCTTGCGCTGCA
>JAJXZX010000053.1 GCA_021779835.1 Pseudomonadota bacterium
AAGTGCCCGCCCTTCGCGACGCTGGCGTTGCCGGATTGCGTCTTTCACCTCAGTCGCATGGGTTTCTGGAAGTATCCAGCCTGTTCCGCGATCTGATCGACGGCCGGATCGGGGCCGAAGACCTGTCAGCCGCGGCGCTGCCCACTGCGCCAGGCGGCAATTACTCCGATGGATTCCTCACCGGAAACGCCGGGGTCTCATGGTCAGGGCAGATATGACGCAATCGAGCGGGGCTTCGATCAAACGAATGCAAACCCGATCAGCTTTCGACAATCCGATGCCATTGCCGCACTCTGTGACCGGTGCTTGGCCGACACAACACGCTACATCTGCGCCGCTTTTCCTTACGCGTCAGAAAGATACAAGGTTCGGCCCTGCCCCACGCCCATCGCAATCAGCGGATCAAACCACGGATCGACGATTACGTGCTTGGTCATCCCGTCAGCCATCGCACCTGCAAATGCAGCGGCACATTGATCTGCATCGATCGGAACGCAGCAATATCCTTGGGCATTTTCATCGGCTGCCCGTTGACCGCCAGAAGCATATCGTTTTTTTGCGATGGGCTGATGACCGCGTTTTGACAGCTCACTTGCACAGGCACCCGTGCCTGATAGATAGTCGGTTTACGGAAAGCATGGATATGGATGGATAAACATGCGTTTTGCCGCCATGCCAGCGAAGACCAAGCCGACGGGTTCTGGTGAGATGCTCGAAAACTTGCAGCGCACCACCGACTTCCTCAAATCATTGTCGCATCCGGCTCGGCGAGTCATCCTGTGCCGGCTCGCCGAAGGGCCAGCCTGCGTGGGCGAGTTGGAGGCCGTGCTGAGCATTCAGCAATCGGCGGTCTCCAAGCAACTGGCGCGGCTGCGCAAGGATGGACTGGTGGGTTTCCGCCGCGACGGGCGCACCATGGTCTATTCACTGAACGATGATCGCGCGCGCGGCATCATAGACGCCCTTTACAACGAATTCTGCACCGGGACCCAAGTCTTAGGCCCCGAATGAACCCGATCCGCGAGTGAGAGGGATGGCGCTTGGTTGTTATGCCGGACAGCTTGGCAGAGTCATGTTTGGACGTATGTGGACCCCACTTGATTGCAGCAGTCTGGTTGGTGCTGCTTCGGCGATCAAGACAAATGGATTCCAAACAAATCTACGGGTTCGGACTTGATCTATGTCAAGTTCATTACGGCGCGCGCGCGATAAGCCTCACGCAGTCACGTTCACACAAGGTTCTCACTCAATTGGCAACAGTGACCTTCTGTCTTGGTGTTCGAGGTTCTACGCTCTCTTGGTGCCCGGTGCCAGCGGATGGGTGTTAGCCGAATGCGGGGCAAGCTGCTGGTCCTGTGGGTGAATGGCCGAAAAGAGTCGGTTGTCGCCAATCCGCTGGATCGGCTCAGTCACATCTTGCGCAACGAGTTGGGGCTGACTGGACTGAAAGAGGGCTGCTGCGAGGGTGAATGCGGCGCATGCACGGTGCTGCTGGATGACCGTCCAGTTCCGTCTTGTCTGATTCTCGGCTTTCAAGTCGAGGGCGCCACAATCTCTACGATCGAAGGCATGGCAACCGCTGGTACTTTGTCCGGACTTCAAACGGCGTTCCTAACGCATGGCGCGGTGCAGTGCGGCTATTGCACGCCTGGAATGGTAATGGCAGCAGAGGGGCTCCTGCGTGCCAACCCCGCCCCGGATCGCGCTGCAATCCGTCATGGGCTAGCGGGCAATATCTGCAGATGCACAGGGTTCGACCTCATTGTCACCGCCGTGGAAAGCGAAGCATCGCGCCGGCGGATCGAAAGGCGGGCAGTCGACGCAGCCCGTGAATCGCAGCGGGCGCCCGAATGACCAGTCTGCGCGTTTTTCGCCCCGCCACCATGGGTGCGCTTCGTGCCGTGATGCACGATCCCGGCCCCGTCCATCCGATAGCGGGCGGAACCGATATGCTCGTTGCTGGGCGGCTATTGCCTGATCAAGGGGTCTTGGTTGATCTTTCGGGGCTGCGCGAGTTGCAAGGCATCGATGCGCATGGGATCGACATCCGCATTGGCCCGGCAACGACTGCTGCTGCAATCGAGGCGGATATTGAGCTCGCCAGCCGTTACCCGGCGCTGGTTCAGGCGGCGGCGGAATGCGGATCGGTACAGATTCGCAACCGCGCTACAATTGGCGGCAACATCGCTAATGCCGCTGCTGCTTGCGGGAGCGCGTATTGCAGGGCTTCTCCTGGGCGGCGAAGCCCGCGAAGTATCGCTGTGTGACTACGTGCCGAATGCCGGGCTGCTCATCACATCAATAATCTTGCCGGGTGATGGATTTGGTCCGGTCAGTGCTTTCGTCAAACTGGGTCCGCGTCATGATTTGACAATCGCTCGGTTGAATCTGGCGGCGACAGCTTGGAGGGCGGAAGATCGACTTGTCGGTTTGCGGATCATGGCTGGCGCCCTCGCGCCTCGCCCGATCGCGCTTCATCGGGCCGCGAAGGCGTTGGATGGCCAAACCCTATCTTCCGATACACTTTGCGCTTTTCTGGATGCGTTGAGTGCCGAAGTCGACACAACAATTGCCGGGCGTGGGTCGCAAGCATGGAAGCGTCAGGCAATCCGAGGGGTTGGGATCGACTTGATTGCGCGGCTTCTGGCGTTGGATTGTCGGTCCCCACTCTTTGATGAGGTCTGGTGATGGGGCAGGTCGGCGCGCGGGTCCCACTGATCGACGGCATGGCGAAGGTGACAGGGCAACTACGCTTCGCCGATGACGGGCCAACGACTGTCACGGCCCATGCCGCGCTCTTGCTGTCTCCAAAGGCCCATGCGCGCGTTCTTTCGCTGGACGCCGAGGCCACGCGGGCATTGCCGGGTGTCATCGGCGTCTGGTGGCATGCAAACACACCTCAAAACGGTTACAACAGCGCGATCTGGGTGGCCGGGCAGCAGCTGCTAGCGGACGAGCGGATGTTTCCGGCCATACTGCGCCACGTTGGTGACCGTGTTGCAGTGGTCCTAGCCGAAACTGCGGCGCTCGCACGCGCGGCGGCAGATATGATTGTTGTCAGCTATGAGGACTTGCATGCCACTTTGACCATTGATGCGGCGCTGACGAATATCGGACCGGCGACTGATGCGGATGGCCAACCGACGTTTCTAAATCCGGTCGAAACAGCCGAACTGGAACATGGGGATGTTCTTGCCGCGTTTGGAGCCGCCGCGCATGTCTCGGAAACCTGTGTCTCAACCCCGCGTAGCCACCATTGCGCGATCGAGACGCATGTCTGCCGCGCATGGCCCAAGGCCGATGGCCGCATCGCGATCCTATCACCGTGCCAAAGTGTCTTCGCGGTGCAGGCCGTTGTCGCGCAGGCAATGGGCATTGAGGCCAATTGTCTGCATGTAATCAAAGCGCCGATTGGCGGGTCATTCGGAGGAAAGGCCGAACCGATCCTCGAACCGATCTGTGCTTTTTTGGCGATGGAGACCGGTCGGACCGTGCAACTCAAGCTGTCTCGGCAGGAAACCTTCGAGGCCACCCGGACGCGCTCAGCGACGGTCGGGCGCATGAAAATCGCACTTGCGGCCGATGGCCGGATGCTTGGACGTGATGTGGATATCACAGTCGATATTGGCGCCTATTGCACTGGGGGAAATTATCTACCGGGATCGATGCTGCAACGACTGGTGCGGCTTTATGATATTCCTGCGGAGCGCTATCGCGGACGGGCGATCTACACCAATACAGTGCCGTCTGGCGCGTTCCGTGGCTACGGTTCGCCGCAGATCCACGCGTTGGGCGAGATTTCATTGGATCTTGCGGCGCGAGATGCTGGCTTCGATCCGGTGGCCTTGCGCCTGCGCAACATCGTCAGCCCTGAGGCGATTGACCCCTGGCAGGGATTGAATCTTGGCAATGCCCGCGGCGCCGATTGTTTGCGCCGGGGTGCCGAAGCTTTCGGCTGGGCCAAACGAAGGCAGTCTGCCCCCGTAGGCCAGCGTTTCCGGCATGGGATTGGGGTCGCTGCCGCGACTCACATCAACGGATGTTACCCCGGAGAAGATGAGGCGACGACCGCCACCATGCGGCTGCTGCCAGATGGGCACATTCAACTGGTCTGTGCTCTGCATGATCTTGGCTGCGGATCGGACACGACGGTTGCTCAGATTGCAGCCGAAGTCCTAGGGCTAGAGGCGTCCGATATCCGCATCTCGACAGCTGACACCGACACGTGCCACTACGACATTGGAACCCGCGCCAGCCGGATGACATATATCGTCGGCGAGGGGGTGCGCAAACTTGCCCAAGCCTTGGCTGAGGCAATAACCGATGTTGCAGAGCTCGCACTCAACGCGGTGCCCGGTTCCGTTCACCTGTTGAGCGGTCAGGCGGTCAGCTCTGAGTTGTCCTTGACCCTTGCAGACTTGGCGGCATGGCTCGTTGGATGCGGTGCATCTCTGCCCGAGGCGACGCAAACCCATCGAGCGTCAGCCAACCCCGGCTCGTACGCGGCACATTTCGCTGAAGTTGAGGTGGATACTTTGACCGGGCGGGTGCAGGTGATCGATTACCTCGCTGTTCACGATGTAGGTCGGGCAATCAATCCGATGCTGGTCGAGGGTCAGATTCATGGTGGCATTCAGATTGGTATAGGCTATGCCCTTTATGAAGATGTGGCGATCGATCCCTGCACAGGCCAAGTACACGGCAACAGTTTTTCTCGCTACACGATTGTAAACGCTCCGGAAATGCCTCGCATCGAGGTGTTGCTCGTTGAGGAAAGCGAGCCGACTGGCCCTTTTGGCGCCAAGGCTCTGGGCGAGATCGCGACGATACCTGTAGCTCCCGCCGTCGTGAATGCCGTAAACCATGCGCTTGGCACGCGGCTAACGGAATTGCCGCTTTCGCCAGACAGAATTACGCGAGCCTTGATCCGCAGGTGATTTACGACGCACGCAGTCGCAACAGATCCTAATAGGTCCGGCCTGAACAATTCCCAACCAACGGAAACGGAACGCTTTTCCGGGATATTTTGTGGCTTCCGCCTGCAGGATTTGGTAGATTTCCTGCGGATACCTTGCAATTCTGGTGGCGTCATGAAGCCGAAGAAACGCACGACCGAGCAGGACGACCCCCTGCGTCCGCGCCTGGTGGACATCATCGAGCGGGAGTGGGCCGGGTTCTTTCCCTCCGACCGCGGATGGCCTGCAAGCTCGCCGCGGCTGGTGGCGGGGCTCTTGTATCTTCAGCATACCTATCGGTTCCGTCGCAAACGCTGCCGGATGGCGGAGTAGCCCGAGCGGAGGACACAATTATGCTGCGAGCGCCGCGAAGGTCTGAAACGCGGTGGTGCCGTTGGCCTGGATTTGGCCCTTTCTGATCATGTGGGCGGCCTCAATCCCGGCGATGGTCGCTGCGGCTGAATGGAACGCCTTGAAGCCCATCATCGGGCCGGTGATCCGCTTGATGAAGCGATGGTCCTGTTCAAGTATGTTATTGAGGAATTCGGGGACTGTCAGGTTCTCGACGGGGTTCGGCTGACTGCGTAGCGAACGGTAATGATCAGCCGAGTTTCATCATTCCGTCTGAAGGGCTTCCGCTTCCCTCGCTCCATCATTTCCTATGCCGTCTGGGCGTATCATCGATTTGCGCTGAGCCTGCGCGATGTTGAGGATCTGTTGGCCAAGCGCGGCGTGATCGTTTCGTATGAAAGCATCCGGGTCTGGTGCCAACGTTTTGGGACTCAGATTGCCGCCAAAATCCGGCGCAACCGACCGGCACCGGCCGACAAATGGCACCTCGACGAGGACGTGGTCTCCCTCCGCAGCCAGAAACACTGGCTCTGGCGAGCCGTCGATGCCAACGGTGACGTGCTGGAAATCCTGGTGCAAAGCCGCAGGAATGCCCGTGCTGCAAAGTGTTTTCTGAAGAAACTGATGAAAAGATGGGGCGTGCCGCGGGTTCTTGTGACCGACAAGCTGCGCAGCTACGGCGCGGCCTTCCGGGATCTTTGCCCGGGGGTCGCACACCGCTCGCTTAAAGGATTGAACAACCGGGCCGAGGCGTCGCACAGGCCCACCGGCGACGAGAAAAGATCACGGGCCGTTTCAAATCCCCTCGCCAAGCGCAGCGTCTTCTGTCGGTCCATGACCAAACCGCCGCCATCTTCCGTCCGAAGCGCCAACGAATTTCCGCAGTATCCTACCGCCACGCCCGGGCTGACGCGTTCAGCCTGTGGAGCGGTTATGCCGAAGAAATGACCGCATAGTGCCCGCGCTGTTCTTGGTCCGGCCTCGCGCGAACAACATGACAAAGCCCACGCACCGTAAAGAGGATCAGTAGGACCGACAGCACCGCCGGAATCACCGCCACCCAGAATACGACGCGAAACGCCCCGGCGGTCGCCCACATCAGTACCATCGCCCCCAGCGGGCCCAGAAACGCCCCCACCGTATCCAGCGACTGGCGCAACCCGAAGGCCGCGCCACGCTGCTCAACCGGGGCAATGTCGGCCACCAGCGCATCGCGCGGCGCGCCCCGGATGCCCTTGCCCACCCGGTCGGCAAAGCGCGCCGCCACCACCCAGCCAAGCGATGTTGCCAGCGGAAACACCGGCTTGACCAATGCCGCTACGCCATATCCCAGCGCCGCCAGCAGTTTGCGTCGGCCCAACCAATCGCTGAGCGCGCCCGAAAAGACCTTGGTGATCGAGGCTGTCGCCTCCGCAATCCCCTCGATCACGCCCACCTCCAGCGTGCTCGCTCCCATCCCGACAACCAGATACACCGGCAAAAGCGCGTGGATCATTTCGGACGACAGGTCCATCAACAGCGACACGAAGCCAAGCGCCCAAACCCCGGCAGGCAAGGCGCGGGTGCTTTCGAGGGGCGGATCGGCGGGTGGGTGGGTGTCAGCTGGCATCCCTGCAACTGACGGCATCCGACCATATCCGTCAAGCCAAGTGCCGCGTTGCGAACGGACGCAACCCAAATACGCGAAATTCGATCAAATCGAGGCGAATGAGCGCTTTCCGCCTTTCTCGTCGGCATTGCCACAACTGCCACCAGAACATGTGCAACCGGATCAGGCGGTAGGTTTGTCAAAGAAATACCTGATTGAGATGCTGACCCACGGCACAGGTGTGGTACGATCCCGCCGCCGCCTTAAGGGGCCAATTTGGGGGTTGCCACCTTCGCCTGTATAGCAGCCTTCCGCGCGGCTTTACTTTCCTCCTTGGCCTTCCCGGGGTCGAGCCAAGTAGCTGTCCCTACCGCTTCGAGCGCCCGTACATCACCGACAGCATCCGCAAGCGCGCCAACGTCAGAAACCTTTATGACCTGTCGGCGCCGCGGCGCCGCCCTCTGGGACTCCGCGGCCTGCCCGTCTATCGCGGTCGCACCCGCGTCAGTTTGGCCGACCGCTAGGCTAAGCGGCACAGCCACCGTCGCCGCCGCGCCGCCCCCATTTGTCGCGCATTTGACAGACGGCACTTCGTTTTCCACTCCTGCCGCCGCTTCGCTGACAGCCGCCGCCTTCACCATCTCTTCGATCCGCCCCTGCGTCATGGCAAAAAGGCCGATGCCAGAGTTGCGCACAACCTCCTCCACTGACGGCGGATAGGGGACCGGAAGCTGCTTGCGGGCGTCCTCGATCGGCCCAAAGAAAGTATCTTCGTAGTGAATGATCTGCCGCGCCCTGATGGGATAAAGCGCCCGCGCCAAAACGATCGCTTCATCGTCCGGAAACCGCAGCAACTCGCCCGCTGACAGTAATGGTCTCTCTTCGGTGCGCCGGTTCACGTTTGCGCTTTCGTCCAGGCGTCTTATGGTTCCCATGCTCTCGCTCAGCGCCACAACGGTGGTTTTCCCGAGCGCGCTCGACAACACTTCCGCGGTCAACTCGTCCTGAGGGGTCAGGTATATTTGCAACCCGGCCCCGGCCTGGATCGAGCGACGGGCGGGGAGTCCGTAGAGATCATCAAGGCCACTGATGCTTTGCGTGGCGATAAAATAGCGACCCCCGAAGCTGCGGATTGTCTTGAGGGTTTTCAACACGATCGGCATGCGACCGAGCTGGTCAAATTCGTCGAGCAGGATCATCACCTGATGCGGTTCATCCGGCCCGGGTTCGCGCTCCGTCAAACTGGCAATCAGCTCACCAAAGAGCAGCCTGACCACCGGGGCATACGTTTCCAGGTCGTTCGACGGAATGCAGATGTACAGAGTTTGCCGACACCGCCGGAACGACGAGAAGTCAATCTCTGCGTCCATGGTCACCGCTGCAACGGCTGGATCACTCCAAGCGGCCAGACCCGCGCCGCGCAGCACCGAGATGTAGGAGCCGAGCGTGTCCTCCGGCACATCCGCCATCGTCGCAAAGATCCGCTTTACCATCTTGTTCTTCGAGCTGGCCGCGTAGTCGAGGAAATTCTTCTTTTTGTTGCCGGCGCCCTCCATGTAGACCAGCGCATCTGCGATGGTGGGCGTGTTTTGCTCCATCGCATAGAGGCAGGCGGCGATGAACAGATCACGCGCGGCACTCAACCATCCCGCCGCCGAGTCATCGGGGACCAGGAACCGTGTCACCATCGAGTTCAACGCGGTGAACCGTTCATCTTCGCTCCGGAGCGCCTTAATGCGGATCAGCGGGTTGAACCCGTGCGATTTGAACCGTCTGTCCAGCGGCGCGAAGTAGAGAATGTCATTGTTCAGGTGATCCTTCCGATAGAGGCCGGTTTTCTCAATGAGGTCGCCCTTCACATCGAGAACAACACCCGATCCACGAAACGTGAGAAGGTTGGGTACGACAAAGCCACGACCCTTGCCGCCGCCGGTAGGGCCCACGAGCAAAACGTGCGGAAAACGGTTTGGCTTTGCGCCCAAAAACCTGACCTTCGTTCTTGGGCCGCCGAGCTTACCAAAGAGAAACCAGCTCTCATCAGGCGCAACCGCCACCGTCCTCAGCATCGCTCCAACCATCCGGTTCGACTTTTGGCTGCGTGTGTAGAGTCCACGCCGCCAGGCCGTAAAATGGCTGTCAATGTGATCTTCGACCTTCATCGCGGGTGCGACAAAGCCGTTCTTGCGGACCTCCGTTCGCCTCTGAAAATGGCTCTCATCATAGCGTGTAAGCCGCGTTCGCCAATTTGACCCGACCGCCTCAATTCCAAGCAAAACACTCGGCAGGGTATTGATCAGCAGGGCGACTTTGTACGTGGCAGGCAGGCTGTCTTTTAGCCCGACACGATGCCCGATGAACCAGATGTCGTGCCAGCCCAACGCCTGAAGGTCGAGCCCGAGGCGGAACGCCACATAATAGGTCGCCGCCGCAGTGCCCGCCGCCGCGCCGGCGATCACGCCCGCGAGGGCGAGCCAGACATAGCGCCAGCGGGATTGAATGTTCTGAATCATCGCGGACCCCTTTCCTCGTACCTCACGCGTCTCCGTGCTCCGCAGAAAGGGCGGGCACATAGACCTCAGCCACGCCACGCTTGCCGGTCTCGCGCGCGAGCTGGACCACGACGTCAATGCTGTCCTGGCAGTAGCGGCGCACTCCAGCGAAGGACATATTGAGGCCGGTTGACATCACCATCAGCGCAAGCCGGTCGATGGCCTTGCGGGCGGTATCGGCGTGGATTGTCGAGAACGACCCGCCATGCCCGGTGTTGATTGCTTCCAAAAAGGTCTTGGCCTCATCGCCCCGCAATTCACCGAGAATGATCCGATCCGGGCGCATGCGCAGGCTGGCCTCCAAAAGCTTGGCCGGGGTGCGCTCCGAGCCGCCGATCCTGTCTGCGCGCAACGCGACAGAGTTCTTTTGGTCGGGGAAGAGCTCGTAGGCATCCTCGATGGTTATGATCCGCTCGCGCTTGTCCACGAGGGCGAGAAGCGCGCGGGCAAAGGTTGTTTTGCCAGTCGAGGTGCCGCCCGAGATCAGCACGTTGAGGCGGTCCTGCACGCAGAGCGCCATCGCTGCGTCAAGCTTGCCGTCGCCTGCCAGAGCAACCACCTGCCCTGCCCGCGCGCGCCTGCGCTCGTCGAGGTTAATCAGCCCGTCATAGATCAGGCCGATCCGCTCCAGATCGATTTTTGCCGTGCTGTAGCGGCGCAGCGAGAGGGCCGCACCGCCCTCGACAATTGGTTTTGCAATCACCTGGGCCCGCACGGGTTGACCGCCGGTGACAATCTTGCCCGAGACAACCGGCTTTTTGTCACTGAACTGAACCTCGACGTGCGACGCGATGGATTGCGCCAGGTTTTGGGCGTCCTCCGGTGTCACATGCAGCTCCTCGACCCGCTCCATGAACGCGGCTCCCTGGCGTTCGACCCAAACCCCACCGTCAGGATTGAGGACGATCTCCACGACGTCGCTTGCCTCCAGCAGCGCTCGAAACGGCTTGAGATAGGCATCGAGGAACGATGGCTTGGACATTGGCTGCTTTCTGTTTTTGGGCTTTCGGCGGTGATCAGCGCGGCCACAAAGGGGCCCCGAATGAGCGACCGCGCCGCCAGTGCGCCAGCGCAAAATTGGGCAGACGCAAGGGCCGGTGGGTGATCAGTCAAAGTGGGATCTGCCTCAGTAGAGCAGCAGATCGCGGTCCACCATCACCGTGACGGAGGCGCCCGGCTCAACGGTGATCACCGGCGGCAGACCCACATAAGCACCGATGGCCGCGTTGGTGGCGGTTTGCAGGCCGGTCCCGAAGGCCTGCGCGCCCGTTGCGACGGTTGTATTTGAGGTTTGCGCCGCCGCGAGGGAGGGGGCGGCCGCGATCAGCGAGATCAGCATGGCGGAGCCGAACTTGAGGCCAAAGCGGTTGTGAACATCGCCGGTGATGCCGCTGCGTCCCGCATCATCGCCGCCAAAGGCTTTCATCAGCACCGAACCGCCTGACGGCGTCACCAGTCTTGTCCAGGCCACCAGCACGCGCGATTGCCCGACCGTCACGTCCGAGCTGTAAGACCCGAAGAGCCGCGAGCCGGCAGGCACCAGAATGCGCGATTGATCGAAGGAATAGACCGGATAGTTGACCACAGCGGTCAATTGGCCCGGGAGGGCTGACTCCACCGCGTTTTCCAATGTCGCCTGGATCATGGTGCCTTGCAGGATCGTGTGCGCCGGATCCCCCATTGGCTGCGCATGCTGGACTTTCGCTGGCGCGTCAGCGCCGCCCTGCACGAAGTCGCGCGCTGTCGCGTCCGTGCTCTTTTGGCCTCTATCGCCAGCACCCTGCCCTTGCGTGCCATCCGATGGTCCGTTCGATGCCATCGCCGACGACGACCTTGCGCCGTTATCGTAGACAACCGCGTTCGAGTTGATGCGCGCCTCAAGAGCGGCTTGCTCCTTTGCGCGGCTCTGCATCGACAAAGTGCGCTGCGCGGCGTCCGCTTGCGCCTGTGCCGCATCTGCTTGGGCCTTGATCGAGGCATTCATCGCCGCGATCCGTTGGTCAGAGGTGGCTTGTTGCTGCGCGAGCTGGTGGCGCAGATCATCGATTTGTTTCTTCAGCGCATCTGCGGTCGAGGTATCCGGTGCAGTCGCCGGTGCCGACACCGGAGGGACCGTCGGCGCCGCCGCGAGAGCGGCTATTTTGGCTTGCAGCGCGTCGATCTGATCTTGCTGCGCCTTCGCCAGTTTCGCGGCCGCGTGCCGCTCTTTCTGCAATGCCTCGTCCAGGTGTCCGAATACGTCCGGTTGGTCGCCTGCCTTTTTGGAAGGTGTCAGCGCGCCGAAGGCCGTCCCAACCGCCGGCTTTTGAAACTGTTCGCTGTCGGAGGTTTTCACCGGGGATTTAGGGCGCGGCACCAGCATGGAATAGCCGAGCACGCCCACGCCCAAGGCAACCGCCGCAACCGAACCGACGCGCCGCATTGTGCTCGTTTTGGGCCGGTTGATCGCCATACGCGCGCCGGCTGCAGAGCTTGCACCAGCATCGTCGTCGGCATTTTTTCCAACATCCTCACTCATTGCCAGGTTCCTTCGCGGCAAGCGCTGCAATCAGGTTCGGATCGGAGGTGACGCCGCCTGTCATGCGCTGGATGCAGGTCACATCCGTGCCGATCCGCACGCTGTAGAGCGCGCGCACTCCCGGCACCCGGACCACGTTGCCTTTGGTGCCCGAGTTTTGCGTGATCTCAAATCCTTGGCCATTGACCCCGAAAATCGACGGACGCACGCGCGGCGGAAACTCGAAATACGTCGCTTCGCCATCGTTCCACACGCGAAGGGGCCGGGTCACCTCGGATCCTGAATAGCCATAGCCAAGATCACGCCAATTGACGGCCGCGCGCGTCGCAGCCTTTCGTTCCGCCGGATAGCGCAGCACCAAGCGATAGACCGGGGTTCGCGCGCGCCCTTCTTCCAGCACAAAGGCGATGGCGCGGCGGCTCGTATAGACGGTCATGTTGGTGACGGCGCCGGCAACCACCGGCTTGATCGAGATTGTGGATTTGTTCGACAGAACTTCGACCGTGTAGGCTTTGGAGTCGCCCAAGAGCACCGAAGTGATTTGCTCGCCGTCGCCGAGCTCGACCGCCGTATTGACGCGCAGGTTGGTGTCGAGCCGGATCACATCGACAGGGTTATAGAGCACTGAGCGAATGCGCGCGTCTGCCCCGAGAGAATTGGGCGCGCGCTCTGCGTAAGACGCGCCGCAGCTCGCCGCCAAAAGCATCGCAGCGATGATCGTCTTTTTCAATTTGAGGCCCCCAATGTCTCAGCGTCCACGCGATAACTTTGCACGACAAACCCCAGCGGGTTTTCCCAAACGAGCGTGAGGGAGCGTTCGGTTTTCGGATCGAATTTGAACTGCACGGTCGCCACGAACGCCCGCGTGACGGGGGACCCGTGTGGCGTGGTCAGGGTTTTTTCGAACCGGACCTGGGCGACGTTGGGCTGAAGGAAGGTGATACGCTTGACGACCACCTGCACTTCTGCGCCCGCGCCATAGACCCGCGGCGGATAGTCCGCGTTGTCCTTGCCCGAGGACCACAGGGCCTGCAAATTCGCCGCTGCCTCCCCGGTTGATTTGCGTAGCACGGCTTCCAGCCGCTTTTGCAATCCGGCCTCAAAATAGCTTTCCCGATCGGTCACGTAGCCGACGAGCAGCGCCTCTTTCACCGCCTCTGTATCGGCGATGCCGGTGGGGGCCACGGTCATCACCTTTTCAACGTCGCCGGTGTGCCGGTCCACCAGGACCGTCACAACTTCTGTCGTCTTGAAGGGCAGTGCCGCCGCGAAGGCGATCGCCAACAGGACGGCAACGCCGGTCGCGCATCCTGCCACGATCCAGGCACGCCGCTCGCTCTGGCGCGGTGCCAGCACGAGATCAATGTCGAAACCCTCATCCGTCACGCGTCTCACCCTTCCCTTTCGCCACGGCCCCGCCGGGCGGTTTATGCTTGTGATCTCTTCGAATTGCGCAGCGCCTTGATGGCGGCGTTCGCGCCTTGCGCGGCGGGGGTTGCACCGAGATAGGCCTGTGCCGCCCTGGACGCTGTGATTGTCGCACCACTCACCGACGATGCGGCATCGGCAAGGCGTCCGCCTGACGCCCAATTGGCGGTTCCAGCAATGGCCCCGGTTGTGCCGGCCGCACCTATTGCGGCTCCGCCAGCGGCCCCCGCGGCTGCGCCCAGGCCAACTGCGGTCGTGT
>JAJXZX010000073.1 GCA_021779835.1 Pseudomonadota bacterium
GCGGAATCCGCACGCTGAGCGATACCACGCTGCTTCTGTTGCGGAAGGTCAGCGGTTGAACCGGCGTAGAGGCACCTTTGTCCGCTACGGACCCGCCTTCGGCTGAACCAAAATCGTAGTAGTGATACGCAAGCTCGAGGATCACGGGACGCGTGCCAGGCGCCGTCATCTGGTAGGCCACACCAAAGCCCAGCGAGAATGCCACGTCAGTGTGTGTGGCACCTGAGAAAGTGCGAACCACGGGCGTCGTCGCGGTATTGGTTCTGGTCCATGCGCCCATATCGTTGCTTGCGAGACCGATGCCCGCGGTGAGGAACGGTTGCACGCGCGAATTGACACCCTGCTGTTCAAGGGGCGCATAGAACACATTCGCCATAGCCGCGGTGGTGGACAGGCTGCCCGCAGTGATGTCTGCATGAGCGCCGGGGGTCGTGTGCGGGCCGGTTACACTGATCGATCCGGTGGCCAGCACGCCTATATCAGCCCGAAAACCGTTCATCCAGTCGTAGCCAATACCGATGCCGCCAAAGCCCGTGGAGTGCCCCGACAAGTCGAAGTCGACCCGCGGGTCCACGGGAAAGCCCGGCGGCAGCCAGTAGCCGCCCGACGGGCTCATGCGGGCCGCACCAAACTCACCACGCACATAGGGTCCATAGGTCACACTGGCACTGCCCAGTCCCAACATGCTGTCAGGCCCCTGCGCGATCGCTACGTTCGCCTGTCCTACCCCTGCGGCCACAGCAAGCACACAGGGTATAACTGCCGTCAATTTCATTGCTTTCTCCGCATCCTCTTGCCGTGGCGCGCGCCCCTGGAAAGTGCATTTCTCAAGGACATCTCAAAAAAGACATTGCGCTGAAAACGGTGCAATTTCTTCTAATTCATTCCCACCCCGGCATATTTCCAGGGTGGGTTGTTGCTAATTTACCGCGTTTCAGCCGTGGCCAGCGAGAACGGCGATCCGGATTGCTTCGGCGTCAGCCGCAAGCCTTTCGGCCTCTGCCCCGGTGACCGGCGTGCCAAGGATCGTTGTCACGGCGGTTACCGTCGCCGCAGAGATGGGGACGGTCTTGTCCGAGGCGACGCCCAGAAAAACCGCCTTAAGTGTCTCTGCATCGCTGGTCACCCCCATGGTGGAGAGAGCCGAGGTTCCGTCCAGCGTGTCCTTGAGGAGTGCAAGGTTCTGAAGTGGAGAGTCGATGTACTTGACCGCATCGAAATTCAGCGAAAGCTGGTCGACCATCTGGGCGAGGCTTAAGTTGTAGAACGATACCATCTCTGGCGAAACGGTTGCCAATGCTTCGTCATAGGAACGTTGCAGCACGCGGTCAGGCGAACGAGCGACGTTCAGGCGCCCAAGCTCGACCTCCGGAATACCCTCTTTTGACCAAACCGGTTTGCCGCCAGAGGAGCCAGCCGGAGACCCCGCCTGAGGTCCTTTGCCGTCAGAGTCAACACTCGGGCCACCTTGTCCCTCGCCCTTGCCGGCGTTGGTCCCTTGACCGGACTGCGCCGCTTGGCTGCCCTTGCCTTGGCCACCTTGTTTGCCCTTACCAGTCGCTTGCCCGCCGCTGTCTTCAGCAAAGGCCGCGCCAGAGTGGAGGCTCGCCACCGGGTTCCAGGCCGGAGCCAGCGTCAGAGCCGTCACAGCCGCCACGGCGGCGAGGGAAATTGACCCTATCTTCTTCGAAGTCGAGAATCGCATGTTCGTCTCCATGTAAGGTGTGAGCGCACCAATTGGTAACACCCTTGTGATATGTTGTTATTGACATGGAGCAACTCAATGCAGCCAACCTGAGGTGCGACAATACGCCTTGCCGATGCTGTCCCCGGCTTTGTCTTCACACCGCTGGAAAGCCCGCGATCCGCCATCGCCCCGCTTGCCCGCGATTTCGGCTTCGACGCCGTGGAAAGCCAGGGCGCGCTGCAGTTCGTGCCGCGTGGTGGTGCCGTGGCCGACATCGCCGCCGAAAATCTGGTCTCGGCCGACCGGTATTCCCCCCTTTTTGACGGGGTGCATTCGTAGAACTTATGCGATGCCTAAAAGACCAAAGGGAGAGAAGCGCCGCACCGACGCCGTGGGGCTTGCTGTAACGATTGGCAAGGTCGCCACAGGCGAGATTGAAGACGCACCCGCAGCGCTGTCAGAGCAAAATCCTTGAGGCGGACAGGGCGGTCGCGTAGCCTTCCACCATGACACAGCGATCCCCCTTCCGTTACATCAAGACGTCGCCCGAAATCATCCGCCTAGTGGTGATGATGTATGTTCGATAGAAAATCGCAAGGATCATGGGATATTCCTGCGCGCCGGGATTGCGCACGACGGCGAAGCACAGGCAAACATTGATGGCGCCGGGCAGGGCGTTCCAGGTCGGCCGACGGTCTCGATGATGGCGGCGGGAAGCCTCCGATGGCGGGACTGCCGTTTTCATCGAATTGCCCAAATCGGCTCTGGATGACGCCAAAGAGCCGGATCGGGTGGATTGCGCGACCCTCACCACATCCGCCGCAAAATGACCAAAAACCGCACGAATGAGATAAGTTCAGTAATCTGATGCGTTTCTAATGGATTGATATATATGTTTTTAAAGTTGTCCGTGGTCTGCCGATAACCTTATGGCCAAACGCGGCATGTCATTGGAGGACTTGGCAGACGACGTGTGTTGCATGCTCCCGCAGCTGTGTTGCACAAATGGTCTGAGTGGATTCAACTCGTGAATCCAGCGTGATAGCTGGGGTGGATGAGCAGACCGAACACCCTGAGCTACAAGACCCTGAACTGGCCCGAGTATAACAAGGCGCTCACCCTCATCACCCCGTCCTGAACCTTCGGCCAGGCAAAGCTGCCTTGTTCGAGGACCTTGTAGGTCAGCACCATTCCGGTGCCGTCCCATACAAGGATCTTCAGCCGCCCCCCCGCTTCGACCGGAAGATCACCGTCACCCCGGAATGCGGATCGAGCTTCAACTCCGTCTGCACCATCAACGCCAGGGCGTGATGACCGCAGCGGAAGTCCACAGGCCATGTCGCGATCAAGATCGGCAGGCGTTGCCCCGCGACAATCATGATGCATCCCGCAGCGCGCGGACCAGCGACGCAACCCGCGCCACC
>JAJXZX010000020.1 GCA_021779835.1 Pseudomonadota bacterium
CAACCGGCGCGTTGATACACGCCCCGCCCGCGCCACGCAACACAGGCGCGGCGGCGTGGCGTCAATCTGCCGGGCCGCGCGTCAAAAAGGCGCCTGCCGCGGGCGGATATTTCCACCAAAGCAAAGGCAACGCGCCGCACCAATGGAAAACGGCGCCCCTTTGCCAAGAGCGCCGCTTCCAAAATCATTGGTCGCCTGAAGATCAGGAGGCTTCGGTGATGAACTTCACCGCGTCACCGAAGGTCTGGATCGTCTCGGCGGCGTCATCCGGGATCTCGATCCCGAATTCTTCCTCGAACGCCATGACCAGCTCGACCGTGTCGAGGCTGTCCGCACCCAGATCGTCGATGAAGGACGCGTTCTCGGTGACTTTGTCCTCTTCCACGCCCAGATGCTCGACGACGATCTTCTTAACGCGGGTTGCGATGTCGCTCATGTCAATTCCTCATAGAGTTTCGGGAATGATCCCGTTCTTGAAATTCCGTGCTCGTTCGAGCGGCTCATTCCCCGCTTACGCAAGGCAGGCCCCGGGCAAGAGGCCCAAGGTTCGATCAGCGCCGCCTATAGCATAGTCTTCCGCCAAGGCAAACGCTTTCGGCTATCGCCCCGAAGGGTGGTCAGATCATCGCCATTCCGCCGTTCACATGCAAGGTGGCACCGGTGACATATCCGGCCTCGGGGCTCGAAAGATACAGCACCGCCGCCGCGATCTCGTCCGAGGCCCCCATCCGCCCCGCCGGGATCTGCGTCAGGATCTTGCTCTTCTGCTCGTCGTTCAGCTTGTCGGTCATCGCGGTGGCAATAAAGCCGGGCGCCACACAGTTCACCGTGATGCCCCGGCTCGCGATTTCATAGGCCAGACTTTTTGACATGCCGACCATCCCGGCCTTCGCCGCCGCATAATTGGCCTGCCCCGGATTGCCGGTCGCCCCCACCACGGAAGAGATATTGACGATCCGCCCCCAGCGCGCCTTCATCATGCCGCGCAAAACCCCCCGGCACAGCCGGAAGGTCGAGGTCAGGTTGACCTCCAGCACACTCGACCATTCCTCGTCCGACATGCGCATGAACAGATTGTCGCGCGTGATGCCCGCGTTGTTCACCAGCACATCAACCGATCCCATCGCCGCCACCGCCGCCTTCGGCAGCGCCTCGACCGAGGCCGCATCGCCCAGATCGCAGGTCAGCACATGGGCGCGCGATCCCAGCTCCGCCGCCAGCGCCTCCAAGGGCGCCACGCGTGTGCCCGACAGCGCCACCGTCGCCCCCGCGCCATGCAGCGCCTTGGCAATCGCGCCGCCAATCCCGCCCGACGCACCCGTCACCAGTGCGCATTTTCCTGTCAGATCAAACATCCTGAACTCCTCGTGGACCCGGACCTCGGGCCCTTCCCGCTTCTTCTTGGTAAAACTACTCTCGGGGGTCCGGGGGCAGACAGCCCCCGGCCTTGGTCACTGATTGAGTGCCGCCACCGCCGCCACCACATCTTCCGGAGCACCAACGGCCCGCGTCGCCACATCCTTGGCAATGCGCCGGATCATGCCCGACAGGGCCTTCCCCGCGCCGATCTCCCAGATCTCGGTGACGCCCGCACCTTCCATCCACAGCACCGACTCGCGCCAGCGCACCGATCCAGTGACCTGCTCCACCAACAAATCGCGGATCAGCGCCGGGTTGCGCACCGCTTCCGCCCGCACGTTCGCGACCAGCGGCACCTGCGGTGCCTCAATCACCACGCCCGCCAGCGCGTCCGACATCACCGCCGCCGCAGGCTGCATCAGCGCGCAATGGAAGGGCGCGCTTACTGGCAACAGGATCGCGCGCTTGGCGCCCTTCGCCTTGGCGATCTCCAGCGCCCGCTCCACCGCCTCGCGATGGCCCGAGACCACCACCTGCGCCGGATCGTTATCGTTGGCTGCCTGACAAACCTGCCCCTGTGCCGCCTCGTGGGCAACCTCCACCGCCGTCTCGAAATCCAGCCCCAGCAGCGCGGCCATCGCGCCCACGCCCACCGGCACCGCCTCTTGCATTGCAGCACCCCGGATGCGCAGTAGCCGCGCGGTATCGGCCAAGGTCAGCGACCCCGCCGCACACAGCGCCGAATACTCACCCAAGCTATGCCCCGCGACAAAAGACACCTGATCCAGCCCTACGCCCTCGGCCTCCAGCGCCCGCAGCGCTGCGATCGAGGTCGCCATCAGCGCCGGCTGCGCGTTGGCGGTCAGCGTCAACTCTTCCGCCGTGCCCTCCCAAATCAGCTGCGACAGGTTCTGGCCAAGCGCCTCGTCCACCTCGTCAAACACAGCTTTCGCTGCCGGATAGGCGTCGGCCAGCGCGCGCCCCATGCCAATGGTCTGCGCCCCTTGCCCGGGAAATACGAATGCGCGGCTCATGGTCCCTCCACTTTCTCTTTCCTCCCGCATAGCGCGCCCTGCCCTTTCACGCAATCCGCCGACGCAACTGGCGATGCCGCACCGGACACTGGCGGGCCCGCAACGCTCATTCAACGAATCGGTTGACTGAAGGCCCCGATGCGCCCACATTCAACAACATGGTTGAATCAGACACATCCCAACTCGACACCCTCTTTCACGCCCTCGGCGACGCCACCCGCCGTCAGATGCTGCGTGACCTCGCCTCGGGCGCCCGCACGGTCAGCGAACTGGCGCAGCCCTTCGCGATCTCGCTCGCTGCGGCGTCCAAGCACATCAAGGTGCTGGAAAACGCCAAGCTGATCCGGCGCGAGGTGCAATGGCGCACCCATATCTGCCGCCTCGCGCCCGATGCGCTGGCCGATGCCGACGCATGGCTCGCCTACTACCGCCCGTTCTGGGCCACACGCCTTGACACGCTGGAAACCCTCCTGCGCGCCGACACCGCTGCCCCACCTGCAAAAGGAGAACACCAATGACCGCCCCAGTTGACGCCTATGGCTCCCTCCCCGACCCGACCACGTTAAAGATGGAGCGCCTTCTACCCGGCCCCATTGAACGCATCTGGGCCTTCCTGACCGAAAGCGACCTGCGCCGCCGCTGGCTCGCCTCCGGCCCGATGGACCTGACCCCCGGCGGCGTTGTCGAGCTTACCTGGCGCAACGACGAACTCACCGACCCGCCCGGCACCCGCCCCGATGGCATGAAGGCCGAAAACCACATGCACGGCCACGTCATCGCGGTCGAGGCGCCCCACATGCTCTGCTACGATTGGCCCAACGTGGGCGAGGTCACCTTCGAACTCACCCCCCGTGGCGAAGAGGTGCTGCTGACCCTCACCCACCGCCGCGTGCCCAACCGCTCCACCCTGCTCGGCGTCAGCGGTGGGTGGCACGCGCACCTCGATCTGCTCGAGGCCTGCGCCCGCAATACCAAGCCCGCGCCGCACTGGGACAATTTCCGCCGCCTGCGTGCCGCATACGAACAACGGCTCGGCGCCTGACTCCCACGACCCGGCGCCCTTCCCCGGCGCCGGGTGCCGCCGCGCCCAACAAACCCCGCATCCGCGCTTGCACCGCGCCCCTTCTCCCCCTATAAGCCCGCATCCTTCCGCACTCATGGGAACCGGCGTCGCCTCTCGTGAACGGGCCGCGGAGGGATTTAGCCCGTTCTATGAAGCCGCCTGAGACAAGATCGGAGCATACATGCCGCTTTACGAGCATGTCCTCATTGCGCGCCAGGATCTCTCCAGCACGCAAGCTGAAGGCCTCATCGAACACTTCTCCACAGTTATCGCGGACAACGGCGGCAAAGTCGTTGAAAACGAATACTGGGGCGTCAAAACGATGGCCTACAAGATCAACAAGAACCGCAAAGGGCACTATGCCTTCCTGAAAACGGACGCGCCTGCCGCGGCCATTCTGGAGATGGAACGCCTTGCCCGCCTGCATGACGACGTCATGCGCGTGCTGACCATCAAGGTCGACAAGCACGAAGAAGGCCCCTCGGTTCAGATGCAGAAGCGCGACGAACGCTCCGAGCGCGGCGATCGCCCCTCTTTCGGCGGCGACCGTGGTGATCGTGGCGACCGTCCGTCCTTCGGTGGCGACCGTGGCGACCGCCCGTCTTTCGGTGGTGACCGTGGCGGCGATCGTGGCGGCTTCGGCGCTGGCCGTCGTTGATCTGGCAGAGGAAAGGAACATAAACCATGGCTAACAAACCATTTTTCCGCCGCCGCAAAGTGTGCCCCTTCTCGGGCGACAATGCTCCTGCGATTGACTACAAAGACGTCCGCCTTCTGCAGCGCTACATATCCGAGCGTGGCAAGATCGTGCCGTCCCGCATCACCGCCGTCTCGGCGAAAAAGCAGCGTGAGCTGGCCCGTGCGATCAAGCGCGCCCGCTTCCTCGCCCTGCTCCCCTACGCTGTGAAGTAAGGAGCAACGCACATGCAAGTCATCCTTCTTCAGCGCGTGGCCAAACTGGGCCAGATGGGCGAGGTCGTGAACGTCAAAGACGGTTACGCCCGCAACTTCCTGCTGCCGACCGGCAAGGCGCTCCGTGCCACCGAAGGCAACATCGCCCAGTTCCAGACCCGCAAGGCGCAACTCGAGGCGCATAACCTCGAAACCAAGACCGAGGCCGAAGGCTTCGCTGGCAAACTCGACGGTCAGACCTTCGTGGTGATTCGCTCGGCCTCCGACGCCGGCGCGCTCTACGGTTCGGTTTCGCCGCGTGACGTGGCCGATGTCGCAACTGCGGGCGGCTTCACCGTCAACCGCACCCAGGTCGTCCTCGACCGCCCGATCAAGGATCTCGGCATCCATGCCGTGTCCGTGGTTCTGCACCCGGAAGTCGCCGTGCGCATCAACCTCAACATCGCGCGTTCGCCGGAAGAGGCTGAACTTCAGGCCTCGGGCAAGTCGATCCAGGAACTCGCAGCCGAGGCGGAAGCCGCGGCCGAATTCGAGATCGCCGAGCTTTTCGACGAAATGGGCGCAGCCAACGTCGACGGCGAGGACATGGGCCGCTAAGGCTCCCTTACCGCAACACAATGAAAGCCGCGCCGGGAAACCCGCGCGGCTTTTTCTTTGCCATTCGGCCAAGCGCCTGTGCCCACATCACGGGACGTTGCCGGCCCTTCGCTTGTGCTGCGGAAATGCGGCACGGGAGCGTTTCTTGTCGCGCCTCACACCAAAACCCAGCCTAAAATCTAATTAGAAATTTCGAATACAACCATTTCAATGCTTTACACACGCGCCCCACAGGGCAACGCCTCCCCCCTTGCCAACCGCCGCCAAACCCGCGACACCTGACCCGTCCCAACCGGCAGGCCCTCATGCTGTCCTATCAACACCTCTATCACGCCGGAAACATGGCCGACGTCCACAAACACGCCCTGCTGGCGTGGATGCTCAACTACCTGATCCAAAAGGACAAACCCCTCACCTATCTCGAAACCCATGCCGGCCGCGGCCTTTACGACCTCACCGCCGACGAGGCCCTGAAAACCGGCGAGGCGGCGCAGGGCATCCGGGTTGCCGAGGCCAAGGGCTGGTTTCCCCCCGATCACCCCTATGCAAAAGTCCTCGCCAAAGTCCGCGCCGCACATGGGGCCGAGGCCTATCCCGGCTCTCCCCTCATCGCGGCCAATATCTTGCGCCCCGACGATCACATCCACCTCGCCGAACTCCACCCGCAGGAATTCCTCGCCCTCGCCGATGCGATGCTGCCCTTCGCCGCCATCGCCTACAAACAAGACGGACTTGCCATGGCCCTCTCCCGCACACCGCCTACGCCGCGTCGCGGGCTGATGCTGATCGACCCCAGCTACGAGGTGAAGGCCGATTACGAGGCGCTGCCGCCCCTGATCGCCGCCGTGCATCGCAAGTGGAACGTCGGCACGATTATTCTGTGGTATCCGATCCTGCCCACCGCCCCCCATAAACCCATGCTCGCCGCGCTGGAGGAAGCATTCCCTGACGGCCTGCGCCACGAGGTCAGCTTTGGCCCCGCCCGCGACGGCCACCGGATGAGCGGAAGCGGGTTGTTCATCGTGAACCCGCCGTGGGGAACCGAGGAAGAGGCCCGCCGCCTGTCTGCCCGGTTCAGGGCTGCCTGACGCCACTCCCTCTCCGCAAACCGTTGCCTTGACCCAACCCGCCCAACCCGGCACTGATTGCACCCATGAAGAATTCCGAGGGTTCCATGCTCGCCAGCCTGCCGATGCTCGATTTTCCTGCCCACGCCGACACCACCAACGCGTTCTGGGCCGCCATCGTAACCGCGTTGCGCCAGCGCGGTATCGACGCGCCAGATCAGCTGACCCGCGCGCCCGACCTGATGGCGCAATGGCAAAGCCCGGACCTGCTGCTGTCGCAAACCTGCGGTATGCCCTTTGTGCGCCATCTGCGCGGAAAGGTTCGGCTGGTGGCGGGCGTCGCCTATGATCTGCCCGACCTGCGGCCCGGCACCTATTGCAGCCGCATCATCCTGCGCGCCGACGCGCCCGAGACCACACTTGAGGACCTGCGCGGCCGTCGTGTCGCTTTCAATTCGGCGGACTCGCAATCGGGCGCCGGGGCGCTGCGTCGCCTGATCCTGCCGCTGGTGCCGCCGGGCGGCGCTTTCTTCGGGCAGGCGGTGCCGACCGGCGCGAATGTCGCCTCGATCCGCGCCGTCGCCGAGGGGCGCGCCGACGTGGCCGCCATCGACGCCGTCACCTTCGCCTTCGCGCAACGCTATATCCCCGAGGCGCAAAACGTCCGCGTTTTGATGTCAACCGATCTGACCCCCGGCCTGCCGCTTATCACCGCAAACGACGGCCCCGCCGAGCCGCTGTTCCACGCGATTGCCGAGGCGCTTGACCAGATCGGGCCAGAGGCGCGCCGGGTGCTGCTGATAAGCGGCATCGTCCCGCGCGCTGACGCGGATTACGATGGCATTGCCGACTGGGACCAGCGCGCACGCGCGCATGGCTATTGCGATCTGGAGGAACCGGCGGCCTGATCGCGGTCAGGCAAGCGCCGTCCAAGCCCCGTCCGCCGCCGAGGATGTCACGCAGGCGGTAATGAACCGCATACCCTCGACGCCGTCGTCGATACCGGGCAGCAGGGTCTGCACGGCCTCGCCCGCCGCGTGGGCGCGGATTGCCGTCGCCGCATCGGCATAGATCGTCGCGAAGGCCTCCAGATACCCCTCCGGATGGCCGGCCGGAACACGCCCCACCCCCTCTGGCCCCGTGCCCGCACCGCCGCGCGTCAGCAGAGTCTTGGGCGCGCCAAACGGGGTAAACCACAGCCGGTTCGGATCTTCCTGCGACCATTCCAACCCGCCCGCCGCGCCATAGACGCGCAGCCGCAGGCCGTTCTCGTTGCCCGGCGCCACCTGACTGGCCCAAAGCATACCGCGCGCGCCACCCTTGAAGCGCGCCAGCACCTGCACGTTATCATCGACCCGCCGCCCCGGCACAAAACTGCTAAGGTCGGCCGCGATCCGATCTGGCTGCAACCCGGTGACAAACCGCAAAAGGTTCCAGGCATGGGTGCCGATGTCGCCCACCGCCCCGCCCGCACCAGAGCGCGCGGGATCGGTGCGCCAATCGGCCTGTTTGTTCGACACCGGCTCTGTCAGCCAGTCCTGCGCGTATTCCACCTGCACGACGCGCACGGCACCCAGACGCCCCGCGGCAATCATCGCGCGCGCTTGGCGCACCATCGGATAGCCCGTGTAGTTATGCGTGAGAATAAACAACGCACGCGAGGATTTGGCCGCCTTGGCAATCGCATCCGCCTCGTCCAGCGTCGCGGATAACGGCTTGTCGCAGATCACATGGATGCCAGCTTCCAGAAACGCGATAGCGGGGCCCGCGTGCATGTGGTTGGGGGTGACAATCGCCACCGCCTCGATCCCGTCAGGGCGCGCCGCTTCGGCCCGCGCCATCTCGGCATAGCTGGCATAGCTGCGCTCTGGCGCGATGCCCAGATCATGAGCCGAGGCATGGGCGCGGGCGGCATCCGACGACAGCGCCCCCGCCACCAGCCGATACTGCCCGTCAATCCGCGCGGCAATGCGATGCACAGCGCCGATAAAGGCCCCTTGCCCGCCGCCAACCATTCCCAGCCGTATCGGTTCCATGCGCGTCCCCTCGTCCCTTGGCCACAAACTGATGGGTCGGGATGCGCTAGGAAATGTCAACTGTTCGCGCAGGCGCGGTGCCTGCCTGCGGCCGGAATATGGGTCCGGCTGGATCGACCTCCAGCCGAATCTTGCGGCTAAAGAACCCTGCCTGCCCCTCGCCCTGCCCGATGTTGAGGATGCCAATCCCGGCAAGGTCACCCATAAAAATACCCTCGATGCGGCGGCGAGACACAGGATCAACCAGATCCAGCGCGTCGTCGATCACCACCCATTTTGGGCGTTGCAAAATCACCCGCACCAAGGCGACACGGTGCTTTTCGTCCTCGCTAAGCTGGCGGTCCCACCGATCCGACGTCTCTAGCAGCGGCACCAACCGATCCAACCCGACATCGCCCAGCGCCCGCGCGACCGCCTCCGGCGCAAAGGCGTCGGGCGCCAACGGATAGGTGACAGAGGCGCGCAATACCCCCGGCGGCACATATCCCCGCGACGGCAGAAACATCACCTGCCCCGCAGGCAAGCCAATGCGTCCTGCGCCCCACGGCCAAAGCCCTGCAAGCGCGCGGAACAGCAGCGTCTTGCCCGCATTCTGCGCGCCCAAAATCAAGACCCGCTCGCCCGGGGCCAACACCAAGTGCCTATCGCTCAACCGGATGCAGCCCGAAGGGGCCGCCACCTGCAACCCCTCCAGCGCAATCACCCCGCCGTCGCTTGCATCCCGCGCGATGCGCTGCTCGTTCAGGCCCAGGGTGTCCATGGTCAGCACGGCGCGGCGGAAGCCCGCAACGCGCAGCAGTGTCGCCTGCCAATCCGCAATCGAGGGGAAATTGTCGACAAACCAGCGCAGCGATTGTTGCACCTGATTGAAGGCGCCGACCACCATCATCAACTCGCCAAACGTCATCTTGCCGGCGAAATATTCGGGTGCGGCGACCACGATAGGCGCGACAATGGTAAACCACCCATAGCCCGCCGTGATCCACGTCAGCCGGGTCGCCGCCCCGATGATGCGGCGAGAGATTGCCAGAACGCCGCCGAACACTGCATGAAGCCGCCCCATCTCGTTCGCTTCGCCGCCATATAGCGTGATGCTTTCGATGTTCTCGTTCACCAACACCAGACCAAAGCGCAGGTCCGCCTCGCGCGCGTAGTGTTCCGCGTCCAGCCGGATCAGGGGGCGCCCGACACGCCAGCTTAGGAACGAGGCCGTGGCGGCGTAGAACAGCGCGCACCACACCATGTAGCCGGGCGGCGCAAACCGCACGCCCGCCAGTGTGATGGACATACCGTCGGACAACACCCACAGCACCCCGATAAACGAGGCCAGCAACAGCGTCGATTGCAACAGCCCGATCGACAGATCCGTGGTCAGATCGGCAAGATGCTGGGCATCCGCCTGCAAGCGCTGGTCCGGGTTCGCGCCCATCGTGTGCGAGGATGTCAGCCGGAACGCCCGCTGCGGCGCGAGCCAGACGGCAAAAAGGTCCTCGACCAAGCCCATGCGCAGCACGAGTTTCGAGGTCTGGTTCAGCCATGTCTGCGCCACGTTCAGCGTCAACAGCAGGCTGGCCAGAACGGCAAAGACCTTCAGCTGCGTGAAAAACCCGGCTTGATCCTTGGTGGTCAGGGCGTTGTAAAACGGCTGGTTCCATGCGTTCAGGCGGATCTGCAAATAGGCCGTCGCGGCCACCACCACGCTCAACGCCACAGCCAGCATCACCAGCCGGTTGCGCTGTTGCGAGCGCCAGAACGCCGCCACCATCATCACGCCAAGCGGGATCAGCCCCTCTTCGACCTCGGGCACTGGCGCAGAGGGTGCGCGTGACACGCAATCGTCCTGATCTTCGCGCTCGCCCAGCGTCGCCTCCACCATCGGCCGGTCGATCCGTGCGACCCATCCGCCTCGTTGCAGGTTCACCATCCGTCCCCGCGGCGGCAAGTCAATAGACCGTGCGGACAAGCCTGAAATTCGCGGTCCCGATCCGCATTTTTCCCGCCGCAAAACCGGCGGGCAGTTGCCCATGGCGCGGGCTGATGCGTAAATGCCAACAGGCGCGGGTCGCGTGCCCCCCAGATGGAACGGAGACGACAATGACGGTGCAGTCCAAAGCCCCTGCCAGATGGATCGGCACAAAAGGCCCCGACCTCGTCACACGCACCGCGCACCGCGCGTGGTTAATGCGTCAGGCGACGGGACTGTTCGCGATGTTCCAACGCGCCGCGATCAACCCGACGGGCGGCTTCTTTGCGCTGGACACCGAGGGCAACGCCATCGCCCCTACCGCCCCCTCCGGCTCGGTGCGCTATCTGCACGAGACGACGCGCATGGTGCATTGCTTTGCCATGGCGCATCTTTTGGGCCTGCCGGGCGCCGATCGCATGATCGACCACGGCATGGCCTTTCTGCACTCTCATCACCACGACGCCGCCCACGGTGGTTGGTTTTGGGCCGTCAACGACAGCGCGCCGGTTGACCCCACCAAGCAGGCCTATGGCCATGCGTTTGTCCTGCTTGCCGGGGCATCGGCCAAGGTTGTGGGCCACCCCGACGCGGATCGCCTTATCGGCACCGTGACCGAGGTGCTGCACCGCCGCTTCTGGGATGATGCGAACGGCGCGATGACCGAGGAATATAGCGCCGACTGGCAGCCGCTTGGGGATTATCGCGGGCAAAACTCCAACATGCACATGACCGAGGCGCTGATGGCGGCCTTTGAGGCGACGGGCGATCGCAGCTATCTGACGATGGCCGAACGCATCGCCCAGCTCATCATCAACTGCCATGCCCGCGCCGAAGGCTGGCGCGTGGCCGAACACTTCCACGCGGACTGGAGCGTTGACCGCGCCTATCAGGGCGACCCGATGTTTCGCCCCGCTGGCACCACCCCCGGCCACGCGCTGGAATGGAGCCGCTTGCTGAACCAGTTGTGGGAGCTTGGCGGGCGCAGCCATGACTGGATGATCGAGGCGGCGCGCGCCTTGTTCCTGCACACCTGCGAGATCGGTTGGGACCGCGCGCGCGGCGGCTTTTACTACACGCTCGATTGGGCCGACCAGCCGACGCGCAGCGACCGCTACTGGTGGCCCTGCGCCGAAGGCATCGCAGCAGCGGCGGTGTTGCGCCAGACCGGCGGCGATCCGCGGTTTGAGGTCTGGTATCGGCGCATCTGGGATTTTGCCGCGACGCATCTGATCGACCCCGATCACGGCGGCTGGTTCCCCGAATTGGACGACGACCTGCGCCCGGTGTCGCGCGTCTTTACCGGCAAGCCCGACCTTTACCATGCGGTTCAGGCCTGCCTGATCCCGTTGGTGCCCGCCTCTGGCAGCGTCACGCGGGGGCTTGCGGGGGGGCTTCTCTAGCCTCCAGCATGTCGATCAAGCGCGCGCGCAAGGCATCGGGCCACGGCCGCGACGCACCATCGCGCAGGCTGACGAAAACCAGTGTCGAGGTCATATGCAGCCGGAGTTCGCCGCCGCAGCCCGCGACAAACTCCAGATCAGCGCTGCTACGCCCCAAGCGGCGCAGGTGCAGCGTAATGTCCAGCATATCGCCCAAACGGCTCGGGGCGGAAAAGGTCACCTGCAACGCCGCCGTCGGCACGCCCGCCTGCATCGCGCCGTGCAGATGCGCAAACGAATGGCCAAGGCGCGCCTCGAACCACTCTTCTACCGTCGCGTTCATCATCTCAAAGTAGCGCGGGTAAAAGACGATCCCCGCCGGGTCGCAATGCTGAAACAGCACCTTTTGCCGGTAGAGAAACGGCATCAGAGATCGGTCCGCACATGCCACAGTTCGGGGAACAACTCGACCTCCAGCATCCGCCGCAGGTAGCTGACGCCGCCAGTGCCACCCGTGCCGCGCTTAAAGCCGATCACGCGTTCGACCGTCGTCACATGGTTAAAGCGCCAGCGGCGGAAGTAATCCTCAAAATCCACCAGTTTTTCGGCAAGGTCATACAGCACCCAGTATTTTTCCGGCGCGCGGTAAACCTGCGCCCAAGCCGCCTGCACGGCGTCGTTCGGTTGCCACGGCTGCGACGGATCGCGGGTCAGCACCGCGTCGGGCAGCGCGATGCCGCCACGATGCAGCGCGCCCAAGGCCACGTCATAAAGCGAGGGTTGCGCCAGTTCAGCCTCCAGCAACGCCTTGATATCGGGGCGATGCGCATGGGGTTTGATCATTGCGGCATTGCGATTGCCGACGCTGAATTCAATCAGCCGGTATTGCCAGCTTTGAAAGCCACTCGACTGCCCCAGCGCATCGCGGAACTTGGTGTAATCTGACGGCGTCATGGTGCGCAGCACGTCCCACGCGCTGTTCAACTGCTCGAATATGCGCGCAACACGGGCGAGCATCTTGAACGCGGGCGCCATATCATCCGCCGCGATCGCCTTGCGCGCCGCGCCCAGCTCGTGGATCGCCAGCCGCATCCACAATTCCGAGGTCTGGTGCTGGATGATGAACAACATCTCGTCATGCGCCGACGAAAGCTGCGCCTGCGCGCCAAGGATCTGGTCGAGCCGCAGATAATCGCCATAGGACATGCGCCCGTCAAACGTCATCTGCGCCCCCTCTTTCGCGGGGTTGTATGGAGAGTTGGTCATGTCTGGTCCCTCAATCGGAAGCGCTGGATTTTGCCGGTCTGCGTCTTGGGCAACGCCTCGGTAAAGACAATGCGGCGCGGATATTTGTAGGGGGCGATCACCGATTTAACGTGATCCTGCAACAGCTTGACCAAGGCGGGATGTGCGCTGATGCCTTGCACCAGCACGACATGCGCCTCGACGATCTGGCCGCGATCTTCGTCCGGCGCGCCGATCACCGCGCATTCCAGCACATGCGGATGCGACAGAAGCGCCGCCTCGACCTCTGGCCCGGCGATATTGTAGCCCGCGCTGATGATCATATCGTCGTTGCGCGCGGCAAAGTGGAAATGGCCGCTCGCGTCCTGCATGAAGGCGTCGCCGGTCAGGTTCCAGCCGTTCTGCACATAGGCGCGCTGACGGTCGTCGTTCAGATAGCGGCACCCGGTCGGGCCGCGCACCGCGAGCTTTCCCACCGTGCCGCGCGGCACCTCGGTGCCCGCCGCATCGACGATCTTCGCCTCATAGCCGCCAACCGGGCGACCAGTGCAGGCGGGGTGGCTATCGCCAAAACGGTTGGTGATGAAGATATGCAGCATCTCGGTGGCGCCGATCCCGTCCAGCATCGGCTTGCCGGTCTTGGCCATCCATTCGTCATAGACCGGCCCCGGCAGGGTCTCGCCCGCCGACACCGCCGCGCGCAGGCTGGAAAGGTCGGCGCCTTCGTCCATCGCCTTCAGCATGACGCGGTATGCTGTGGGGGCGGTGAAACAGACCGTGGCGCGGTATTTCTGGATGATCTCGATCATATTGGGCGGCGAGGCTGCCTCCAGCAGCGCCGCCGCCGCACCAAAGCGCAGCGGAAACACCGCGAGGCCGCCAAGTCCAAAGGTAAACGCCAAAGGGGGCGAGCCGACAAAGACATCCTCGGGCTGCACGTCCAGCACTTCGCGCGCATAACCATCCGCGATAATCAGGATGTCACGGTGAAAATGCATTGTCGCCTTAGGCTCGCCCGTCGTGCCAGAGGTGAAGCCCAACAGTGCCACATCATCGCGCCCGGTTGGCGCGGCGGTGAAGCGCACCGGCTTGTCGAGGGCTGCGCGATCCAGTTCTGCGTCATGGTTGGCGGTTCCGTCAAACCCGACCACGCTGCGCAAAAACCGCGAGCCCTTGGCGCAGGTCACCATCTCCTCCATCAGCCTTGTGTCGCATAGGGCGAGCGAGACTTCGGCCTTGTCGACGATCTTGGTCAACTCGCCCGCGCGCAGCATTGGCATGGTGTTGACCACCACCGCCCCCGCCTTCATCGCCGCAAGCCAGCAGGCCACCATCGCCGGGTTGTTGGCGGAACGGATCAGCACGCGGTGGCCCGGCTTCACGCCATAATCCTCGACCAGCGCATGGGCGATGCGGTTGGTCCAGTCGGAAAGTTCTTTGTAGGTGCGCCGGCGCCCGTTGCCGATCAGGGCGACATTGTCGCCCATGCCGCGTTCAACCAGCCGGTCGGTCAACTCGACCCCGGCGTTCAGCCAGTCGGGATAGTCGAACCCCTCCATCGGCAGATCCGGCCACTGGTCCGCTGGCGGCAAGCCGTCGCGGGAAAATGTATCGACATGGCCCGATGGCCCCAAGTTCAGCATGACTTCGCCCTCCCCTGCCCGGTCATTGCGGCACGACTGCCGTCGCCTCGATCTCGACCTTGGCGCGGTCTTCGACCAGCGCCACCACTTGCACCAAGGCCATCGCCGGGTAGTGCCGCCCAAGGATTTCGCGATAAACCGCGCCCAGCGCGCGCAGGTTGGTCAGGTAGTCCTGCTTGCTGGTGACATACCAGGTCAGCCGCACAATATGCTCTGGCCCAGCGCCGCCTTCGGCCAGCACCGCCACGATATTGCGCAAGACCTGCGCCACCTGTCCGACGAAATCATCCGTCTCGAACGCCTGATCGGCATTCCATCCGATCAGCCCGCCGCAAAAGATCATCCGCCCCGTCGCAGCAACGCCGTTGGAGTAGCCCACGGCCGGTTTCCAGTGCTTGGGGTGCAGGAAGTCGTGTGGCGTGTCGTTCATCAAACCTCTCCCGTGCCGCATTCCGCCAGTGTGGCGCGCGCGATGATGACCTTTTGCACGTCGCTTGCCCCCTCGTAGATCCGCAAGGCGCGGATTTCGCGGTAAAGGCTTTCGACGGCAAACCCCTTGCGCACGCCATCGCCGCCATGCAGTTGCACCGCGGCGTCAATCACCCGCTGCGCCGCCTCGGTCGCCATCAGCTTGGCCATCGCCGCCTCGCGGCTGACGCGGGGCGCGCCCATGTCTTTGGCCCATGCCGCGCGATAGACCAGCAAGGCAGAGGCGTCGATTTCCAGCGCCATCTCGGCGATATGGCCCTGCACCATCTGCAAGTTGGCGAGGGGCGCGCCGCCGATCTGCCGGGTCGTGACTCGCGCCAACGTCTCGTCCAGCGCGCGGCGGGCGAAGCCCAGCGCCGCCGCGCCGACCGTGGCGCGGAACACGTCCAGCACCGACATCGCCACCTTGAACCCCTCGCCCGCGCGACCGATCAGCGCCGCCTCTGGCAAGACCACATCGTTGAAACGCAGATGGGCCAAGGGATGCGGCGCCATGGTGTCGATGCGCGCCACGATCTCCAGCCCGGCGGCATCGGCTGGCATCAGAAAGGCCGACAGCCCCTTTGCCCCCGGCGCCTCGCCCGTCCGCGCGAAAACGACATAGAGATCGGCAATGCCCCCGTTCGAGATATAGGTCTTTTCGCCGTTCAGAACGTAGCCGCCGCCGCGCCGCGTGGCACGGGTCGCGGTGTTGGCGACGTCAGAACCCGCGCCCGGTTCGGTCAGCGCAAAGGCGGAAATCGCGCGCCCCGTGCGCGTGCGGTCCAACCAAAGCCGCTGGTCCGGCGAGCCAAACAGGCTGACCGCGCCCATGCCCAAGCCCTGCATGGCAAAGGCGAAATCGGCAAGGCCATCATGGCGCGCCAAAGTCTCGCGGATCAGGCAGAGCGTGCGCACGTCCAGCCGCTCGCCCTCGCCCGCGCCGCTATGGCGCAGCCAGCCGCCCGCCCCCAGCAAGGCCACCAACGACCGGCAGGCAGCATCTACATCGCCGTGATCGACCGGCAAATGTGCGGCGCACCATGCCTCAAGCGCCTGCGCCAGATCACGATGCCGCGCCTCAAAAAACGGCCAGTCGAGAAAGCTTTTGTCTGCCATTATCCCCTGCTTTTCCCTGAAGGTCCGCGCCCCTCAGTTGCCCTCGAAGACCGGTTTTTCCTTGGCCACAAAGGCATGAAACGCGCGCGCGAAATCCTGTGTCTGCATACAGATCGCCTGCGCCTGCGCCTCGGCCTCGATCGCCTGTTCCAGCCCCATGTTCCATTCCTGGTTTAGCTGCGTCTTGGTGATGCCATGCGCGAAGGTCGGACCCGCCGCGAGACGCGCCGCAAGGGCCAGTGCCTCAGTCTCCACCTGCTCCGCCGGATGCAGCGCGTTGAAAAAGCCCCAAGAGTGCCCCTCATCCGCCGTCATCACCCGCCCGGTGTACAGAAGATCCGCCGCGCGCCCCTGCCCGATGATGCGCGGCAGCATCGCGCAAGCCCCCATGTCGCAGCCCGCGAGGCCCACCCGCGTAAACAGAAACGCGGTCTTTGCCGCAGGCGTCGCCAGCCGCAGATCCGAGGCCATCGCCACAATCGCACCAGCACCGACACAAATCCCGTCAATCGCCGCGATGATCGGTTTGCCGCAGCCGATCATCGCCTTCACCAGATCGCCGGTCATGCGGGTGAAGGCCAGCAGCCCCTTCATATCGCGCCCGACCAGCGGCCCGATGATATCATGCACATCGCCGCCCGAGCAGAAATTGCCGCCGTTCGAGGCGAAAACCACCACGTCCACATCCTCGCCATAGGCCAGCGCGCGAAACATGTCGCGCAGCTCGGCGTAGCTTTCGAACGTCAGCGGGTTCTTGCGCTCTGGTCGGTTCAGACGCACCACCGCGACGCCCCCCTGCACCTGCCAGAGAAAATGCTGCGGTGTCAGCCCTGCCATCGTCGTCATCTCGTCTCTCCCCGCCCCATCCGCTTTAAAATATCGGTCAGCGCCTCCAGATCGGCCTCTGTCAGCGCGCCGAAAAGCGCGTTCACTTCGCGTTCATGGGCCGCCGCCTGCGCCTCGAACTGCTGCAAGCCCGCCTCGGTCAAGGCCACGAAAACCGTGCGCCGATCAGCCTCGGAGGGGGTGCGTTTGACCAACCCGTCCTTTTCCAGCCGATCCACCACCGCCGTCGCATTGCCGTTCGACACCAAGAGCATCCGCGACAATTCCGACATCGATACGCCCTCGCGCCGGCGCCACAGCGCAGCCATCACGTCAAAGCGCGGCAGGGTGGTGGCGTGGTTCAGCCGCAGGAACTCGCGCAGATGCGACTCTGCCCCACGCGTCACACCCAACAGCCGGATCCACGCCTTGAGCCTGCGTTTTGACAGCGGATCGCTCACAACTCCCCCCCCGCGATGGTGATCGCCTGCCCGTTGATGCCCGCGCTGCCCGGCCCACACAGCCAAAGCGCCGCCGCCGTCACCTCTGACGGCTGGATCAGCCGGTTTTGCGGGTTCATCGCCTCTAGCGCGGCCTTGGCCTCTGGCAGGCTGCGCCCGGTTTTCGCGGCAATCACCGCGATGGAATGGTCCGTCATCGGCGTGTCCAGAAACCCCGGACACAGCGCATTCACCGTCACCGGCCTACGCGCGATTTCCAGCGCGAGTGATCGCGTCAATCCGATAACGCCATGTTTTGCAGCGGCATAGGGCGCGACCTTCGCGTAACCTTTCAACCCCGCAGTCGAGGCGACAGAGATCAGCCGCCCCCAGCCCGGCATCTGGTTCAACCCGTCGCGCAGCGTCAGGAATACGCCCGTAAGGTTCACCGCCAGCATCGCGTTCCATTGCGTCAGCGTGGTGCGCGCCATCACGCCGCTATCCGCCGCCCCTGCATTGGCGATCACGATGTCGCAGGGCCCGGCGGCGACAAACATCGCGGCGACCGAGGCTTCGTCGCGGACATCGGCCTGCACGGCGCGGATGCGCGGGTCAGTGGCCACGGTGGCCAAAGCCTCGATCCGGCGCCCTGCAATCACCACCTCGGCCCCGGCGGCGGCAAAGCCCTGCGCCATGTCGGCCCCGACACCCGAGCCACCGCCGGTGATAAGAACGCGCCGCCCTGTCAGTGTCATACCCGTATCGCCTCCTGCGCGCGTTGAGCTAGCCGCAGCGCCTGATCGCGACCCGCCAGATAGGGCGCGGGCCACGCCTGCTGCGTATCCCCCAGTGCAAGCGCCGCGTGCAGCGTCCAATAGGGATCGGCCAGATGCGGCCTGGCCAGACAGACCAGATCCGCCCGCCCCGCCATGAGGATCGAGTTGACGTGGTCGGGCTCATAAATATTACCGACCGCCATGGTGGCGATGCCCGCCTCGTTGCGGATGCGGTCGCTGAACGGCGTCTGGAACATGCGGCCATAGATCGGGCGCGCCTCGGGAGAGGTCTGCCCGGCAGAGACGTCGATGATATCCGCCCCCGCCGCGCGGAACAGGCGGGCAATCTCGACCGCATCAGACGGCGAAACCCCGGCCTCACCCACCCAGTCATTGGCCGAAATCCGCACCGCCATCGGCTTTGCCTGCGGCCACACCGTCCGCATGGCGCGGAACACCTCCAGCGGCCAGCGCATCCGGTTTTCCAGACTGCCGCCGTAGTCGTCGCTGCGCTGGTTCGACAACGGCGAGATGAAGGACGACACCAGATAGCCATGCGCGGCGTGCAGTTCGATCATATCAAAGCCCGCGCGATCGGCCATCTCTGCTGCCGCGACGAATTCCGCCGTCACGCGATCCATATCGGCGCGGTCCATCGCCTTTGGCACCGCATTTTTCGCCGACCACGCGATGGCAGAGGCCGACATCACTGGCCAGTTGCCAGAGGCGAGCGGCGCGTCGGCATCCTCCCATCCCACCTTGGTCGAACCCTTGCGCCCCGAATGGCCGATCTGGCAACAGATCTTGGCCGCCGTCTCGGCGTGAACGAACCGCACCAGTCGTGCCCACGCCGCCTCGTGTTCCGGCGCATAAAGCCCCGGACAGCCGGGGGTGATCCGCCCCTCGGGCGACACGCAGGTCATCTCGGTATAGACCAACCCCGCACCACCCTTGGCGCGCTCGGCGTAATGCACAAAATGCCAATCGGTCGGGCAGCCCTCCACCGCCTTGTATTGCGCCATCGGCGAGACGACGATGCGATTGACCAGCGCCATATCGCGCAGCCGATAGGGCGCGAACATCGGCGCCCGCCCCAGCGTGCCGCCCGATTGCGCCTGAAACCAGTCCTCGGCGCTGCGCAGCCAGTCCGGATCGCGCAGGCGCAGGTTTTCGTGGCTGATGCGCTGGCTGCGCGTCAGCAGCGAATAGGTGAACTGCACAGGATCAAGGTCCAGGTAGCGCTCGACCTCCTCGAACCACTCCAGCGAGTTGCGCGCCGCCGATTGCAGACGCAACACCTCGACCCGCCGCTCTGCCTGATAGCGCTCGAACGCGCCTTGCAGCGTCGGTTCGGAATGGAGGTAATCGGCCAGCGCAATTGCACTGTCAAACGACAGCCTGCTGCCCGACCCGATCGAGAAATGCCCGGTCGCCGCCGCATCGCCCATCAGCACGACATTGCCGTTATACCACGTCTCGCAAATCACGCGCGGAAACTGCATCCACACCGCCGAGCCGCGCAGATGCGCCGCATTCGACATCAGGGCATGGCCATCCAGATGCCGCGCGAAAATCTTGCGGCAGGTCTCGACGGTCTCTTCCTTCGTCATATGCTCAAAACCCCAGCGATCCCATGTCTCTGGCAGGCATTCCACGATAAAGGTCGCGGTATCGGCGTCGAACTGGTAGACATGCGCCCAGACCCAGCCATGCTCGGTCTTCTCAAAGATGAAGGTGAAGGCGTCGTCGAATTTCTGATGCGTCCCCAGCCAGACGAACTTGCAGCGGCGCAAATCGACATCGGGTTTGAACACGTCCTGATACTCGCGCCGCACCAACGAGTTGATTCCATCCGCCGCCACCACCAGATCGTAGTCGCCCCGATACTCCTCTGCCGATTTGAATTCGGTCTCGAACCGCAGATCGACGCCAAGCTCGCGCGCGCGGGCCTGCAACAGCACCAGCATCGCCTTGCGCCCGATGCCGGCGAAACCGTGCCCCCCCGAGACGATGCGGCGCCCGTTGTGGATCACCGCGATGTCGTCCCAATAGGCAAACTTCGCGCGGATCGCCTCGGTGCTGACGGGATCGTTCTTCTGCATCCGGCCCAGCGCGTCATCCGACAACACCACGCCCCAGCCGAAAGTGTCATTGGCGCGGTTGCGTTCCAACACGGTGACCTGATGCGAGGCATCGCGCAGTTTCATCGAGATTGCGAAGTATAGACCGGCGGGGCCACCGCCCAGGCAAAGAATCCTCATCCATCCCCCCTCTGTCGTGCGCCATTACGCTGCCACTGGCCGCATATTATTTCAAGTTTAAAATTTTAAACGGAAAACACCACACCCGCTTGTACGCGTCCTGGCGGCAAGTCAGCCAGCCGTCAGCTTATCTCTGCCAATGCCCCCGCGAGACGGTGCGTCGCGCCAATTGGGCATTTGAATGATACACAAAATAAGGCTAGGAACGCGGCGTCGCCGCAAAAGCTTACCTCGGGCAATACCGCTTGTGCTCATGCGCGATAGTCCACTCTTGACGATGGACAAAAATGACGCCCCACGGGGCATGAATTCGATAGCGACTGGGGGCACCGGGCCCCTTCGGCAAAAGGGGCCAAAAGAAGTGATTGTTCCGCATGTTGATCTGATGCCGCGACGCGGCGCCCGTCGGCCTCTTGCCACGCTCGCCGCCTTGACGCTGGCGTTCGGCGGGGCCGCCTCGGCGCAGGCCCAGACGGTGCCCGCACTGGCGACGGCAACCCAAACTGCGACGCAAGTGCCCGCCGTCACGCAGCCCGCCATCGCTCAACCGATAGTCGCGACGCCGACCCCCACCCCGCCCCTTTCGCCCGAGGTTCTGGCCGCCCAACGCGCCGAATATGACGCGAACAAGCCGAAATCCATTATCGAGCTTCAGCCCTTCCGCCAAACCACCAACGCAACCCTCGCCGACGGTCGCCCGGTGCGCCTGATCTCGCTGAACCCCGCCGCCAACGCGTGGTTCCTGTTGCAGATCGGCAACGACGGCGATGCCACGCAGCAAAGCTACCACATCGAAAACCCCGACCCGACCAATCAGACCCTGACCCTTACCACCGACGCGACCCCGGTGCTGGCCGTCACCAACGCCACCGACACCCTGCGGTGCGAACCGTGGGGCGACAGTTCCACCATGCTTTCCACGGCGCAATCCTCCGGCGCACCGTTCGCGCCCATCTGCAACTCGCGTCTGTTCCTGCGCAACCACGTCAAGGGCGCCGAATCGAGCCTTGAAAAAACCACCGATTTCTTGCGCTCAAACATCTGGGGCGGCGATCTGGTCGTGGGCTTCGTCAAGGACACCTTTTTTAAGGACGCCTTTGCAGAGACGGGGGCCAACGTCGCAGGCGCGACGGCCACCAATCCGGGCGACACCGGTCTTGAGCCGGCCCAGACCCTGCACACCCTGGTCGGCACAGAGTCCGGCCTTGGCCTGACCGGCACCGATCATGGCCACATGACGCTGGGCATCTGGTATCCGGTCACCGGCGTTTCCGGCGTGTTCTCCAGCGCCTCTAAACCCGATGCGATCCTCGACTCCGTTTTCAAAGGCCCCGGCAAGACCAACCCGCTCGACAATGTCGAGTCGACCTCGATGGACTACCTTGTGGCGTTCGATCTGTCGCAGTTCAATCTTGGCTATGCGCTTGGCACCATCCATCCGCGCCTCGACTGGTCGCCCCGCCCGCCTGCATCCTCTCGCGATGCGTCGTTGCCTGGCCCGGATGGCGTCGGCACCGCGAATCCGCTGGTGACAATCGGCATGGTCAGCCCGGCGCTGACCAACCGAGTCGTCGCGGCCTTCATCGGTGGCTTCAAGCGCGAGCATGGTGCGTTCAAAAGTGGCCCCCTGTCGCTGGTCAACCACGGCTCACACTATGGCTTCATCGAACAGGGCGTGATCCTGTCGAAACTGAACCCCGGCCTCTCGACGCTGTATGTCCTCGACGACGGCACCATCAACATGAAGACCTGGACCACCGCCGACGACGCCCTGCTGCCCAAGATCCGCTTTGCCCGTCAGAACGGCGTGCCGATCCTTGAAACCGACCCGACGACCAACTTGGGCATCCCCGGGCCGCTTGTCACGCAATGGGGACCGGGCAACTGGTCCGGCTCTGCCGACGCGCAGTTGCGCACCCTGCGCGCAGGGGCCTGCCTCAAGGAAACCGCCACGACGCGCTTCCTGGTTTACGGTTATTTTTCCACCGCAACCCCGTCGGCAATGGCAAGAACGTTTGAGGCTTATGGCTGCAAGTATGCTATGATGCTGGATATGAACGCGATGGAGCATACCTACTTCGCCCTCTACCTCCATCACGGCGATCAGTTGCATTTTGAACATATGGTTCCGGGTATGTCCCTCGTTGACGCAAAGGATGCAAACGGCAACCGCATCCCGCGCTTTGTCACCTATCCTGACAACCGCGACGTGTTCTATTTGACGCGAAAGTCGACCACGCCATGACACGTCGGGCCCTCATCGCATGTCTTCTGACTGTGATGAGCGGCCCAGCCATGACCCGGGCCGAAACCGCGCTTCAGGCCAACAACGACATCTTGTTTCAGCAACTTCAGGCTGCGCATCACCTCAGCGGTGCGCAGCTTGACCGCATCAAGCAGATTTTCGCCCAATCTGCCCGCATCGGTCAGGGCAACCCTGCCGTCACCCAACATCCGATGACGCCCGCGCAATGCGCGGCGCATGTTCCCGGCGGCCCGGCGTCATACTCGAACCCGACGTTCGAGCGGATCTGCGGCGGCAAATACCTTGCGCCGCTATACGACCCTGCAACGCAGCGGCCCGAGGATGCCAAGGTCTGTATCGACCAGTTCGAATATCCCAACATCCCCTGCACCTATCCGGTGGTTTGGGTGAAGGCCGATGAGGCCGCGCAGATCTGCGCCGCGATGGGCGAACGCATCTGTGACGCGCATGAATGGGAGGGCGCCTGCGCCGGTCAACTGCTGCCCCCCGACTACCGCTTCGATCTGGCGCGCGGCGTGTCAGAGGATGCGGCCGTTCAGCGCATGCGCGCCGCCCACAACGCGAAATACGCCCCCACCCAAAGCTGGAGCTACGGGCCGACCTACAAAACCGGTGTCTGTGCCGCCGACAGCTCGAAATCCCCCGGCTGTCCGGGCGGCAGCTTTACCCAATGTGGTTCGAACACCTATCCCAGCGGCAGCTTCCCCGACTGCAAAAGCAGCCTTGGCGTCTATGACATCAACGGCAACGCCGCCGAGCATATGAACCTGCCGCTTGCCCCCGACGAGATGTCAAGCGGCAACGGCCGCGAACTCGGCGTGACCGAGATGAAGGGAAGCTGGTTTATCTTCGACAAATACCGCGCGCATCCCGACTGGTGCCGTTGGCGCGCGCCGTTCTGGCATGGAACCGACGTCATGTCGCCCAACAGCCACTCGAATTACCACCTGGGCTTCCGCTGCTGCAAAACGCTGAACTAGCCCTGCGGAGTGCCGCCAAGCCTAGTTGCTGTACAGCGACGCCAGCAATTGATGCGGATGCTCGATCGTCCCCTCGGCGCTGATGATCCGCGCCAGACCGCTATCTTGGAAAATTTCCGACAGCGGATGCGGCTGGCCGTTCACGAACGCGGTGTTGCTGACCAGCCGGATGCCGTGGCTGTAATCGGCATAGAACGCGCCATGCACCGTGCTGAGCGGCTGAATCGGCAGCCCGTTGGTGCGTTGCCAACCATAGATCGCGACCTTGCCGGGATGGGTCCGCAGCCGCTCGGTGAACACCACGTCTTTCTTCTCGCCCGCGGTCAACTCGTCCAGCGTGTTACCAAAGGTCGCGAGCTGCTCCTCAACCGTCTGGTTGTGGCGAAGAAGATAGGCGGTTGACCGCATCTGATCACCCGCAGGCATCGGGCTGGCAACCAGCCGCACCTTGGCCTGCGCATAGATCGCATCAACCATCTTCGGCGTCGGCAGGAAGAAGCCGAAATCGTCCGCGATGCGCGCCGCTGACGGCAGGCCAAGCGGCACCCGCACGAAATCCGTATTGCTGCCCACCGACAGATAATCCGGCGTGACGCAGATAGTCACCCGAACCGCGGCACCGTTCGCCTCGGTTCCGGTAAAGGTCACGGGGGTCAGCCCGCGCAGAAATGTCGGGACATTGCCCGATAGCACCTGCCGCGTCACCACGGCGTCTCGCATCTCTCCACTCAGGTTCATCACCTGCCGCATCACGGCGCTGCCAGTTTCGGCCTTTGCCGGTCGCGCGGGAATTTTTGCCGTCAGACCCTGCGCGCAACTGACGCTCAGCTTGGTCGAGGCGTGGACCGCAGGCACAGTCATCCAAACAGCTCCCAAGGCCAGCAACCCGGCCGAAGCGATCATCTTCATCGGCAAACCTTTTCTGTATTTCCCGCTCGATCTCACCCGACAGATGCCGGGATCGCCCGCCAATCGTCAAGCTGGCTTGGGTTTTACGCGCGGAAATCCGCCCGAATCGCGTCAGAGGGTCTTGCGCCATTCCTCCCGTCTTGCAGGGTTTCGTCGTGTGAGTGTCAGTGTCACGCGCCCTGAATATCGCCCAAAGATAAACAATTGATGAGCCGCGCCCCGACCATTTGGCGGCATCGCGCTTGACCCCACTCTGCGCAGTTGCACCGTCACGCCGAAGGTGGCAAGCCAAGCAAACCCGCTGCCTTTAGCGCCGCGCTTTCACGACACCCACAGCGGCCCCGCCGCCCCAAGACTGGAGATCCCGATGGTTACGAAAGCACTCGTCTGGGGCGAAAACGTCCATGAAAACAATAACAAGGTGGTGGCTGGGATTTACCCCACCGGGATGCACACATGCATCGCCGACGCGCTTAACACCTGCGCCGGCATCACCGCCTCGACGGCCACGTTGCAAGAGCCCGAACATGGGTTGACCGCCGAACGACTGGCCGAAACCGACGTGCTGATCTGGTGGGGCCACGCCGCACACGGCGAGGTGCAGGACGCCATTGTCGAGCGGGTCTGCGACGCGGTCTGGGGCGGCATGGGCATCATCTTCCTGCACTCCGCCCATTTCGCCAAGCCGTTCAAACGCCTGATGGGGGCACCGTGCAATCTGACCTGGCGCGAGGCGGGCGAGCGCGAGCGGCTGTGGCTGACCACGCGCAACCATCCGATCGCCGCAGGCCTGCCCGACCATTTCGAGTTGGAAAACGAAGAGATGTATGGCGAGCCCTTCGGCGTTCCCGAACCGCTGGAAACCGTGTTCATCAGCTGGTTTCAGGGCGGCGAGGTGTTCCGCTCTGGCCTGACTTACAAACGCGGCGCGGGGAATATCTTCTACTTCCGCCCCGGTCACGAAACCTATCCGACCTACCATGACGCCAACGTCCAGCGCGTGATTTCCAACGCGGTGAAATGGGCGCACAACCCTGCGCCGCGCATCGCCAACCCGAACGACGCGCCCAACGTGCCGGTGGACACCGCGCCCGAAAAGATCACCGAGCGCGGCCCTCGCCTGCATCACGCTGGCGAAAAAGGCTTTCGGTAAGGCGAGGGGAAAGCGACATGGCCAACACCCCGATCCGTATGCTGGTGCTTGGCACCGGCGGCATGGCGAAAAACCATGTGACCGCCTTCAACGCTATCCCCGGAGTGGCGGTGGTGGCGGGCGTTGACACCCGCCCTGAAGCGCTCGCCGCTTTCTGCGACGTGCATGGCATCGCGCAGCGCTTTTCCAGCCTGCAAGCGGCGCTCGACTGGGGCCAGTTCGACGCGGTGACCAACGTTACGCCCGACGCGGTGCACTACGCCACCACCTTGCCGATCCTCGCTGCGGGCAAACATATCTTGTGCGAAAAGCCTCTCGCCACCGACCACGCCCATGCGGCAGAGATGGCGGCTGCGGCGGCAAAGGCGGGCGTGGTGAACATGGTCAACCTCAGCTATCGCAACGTCGCCGCCCTGCAAAAAGCCGCGCGAATGGTGGCCGAGGGTGCCATCGGCACGGTGCGGCATTTCGAGGCGTCCTACTTGCAAAGCTGGCTGACGCAACCGGCGTGGGGCGACTGGCAGACGGAAAGCCAGTGGCTGTGGCGGCTATCGACCGCGCATGGGTCCAAGGGCGTTTTGGGCGATGTCGGCATCCATATCCTCGACTTTGCCACCTTCATCGCGAGCTCTGACCCGACCGAGGTCTCGTGCCGCCTGACCACTTTCGACAAGGCCCCCGGCGGCAAGATCGGCGAGTATACGCTGGATGCCAACGACAGCGCCGCGATGCACCTGCGCCTTGCCAACGGGGCCATCGGCACGGTCACGGCGACCCGCTTTGCCTCTGGGCACCTCAACGACCTGCGGCTTGGCATCTTCGGCGACAAGGGCGGGCTGGAGGTCACGTTCGAGCAAGGCATCAGCCGGCTTCGCGCCTGCCTTGGCCCCGACCTGCCCACCGCCACTTGGGTCGAGGTCGCTTGCCCCGAGGTGCCGACGATCTACCAACGCTTCATTGCGGCAATCCGGGGTGACGGCCCGGCGAACCCCGACTTCGCCCGCGGCGCGGGACTGCAAGCCCTGCTGGACCGGGCCGAGCAATCGGCAAACGACGGCACCCGCAGCCTTGCCGTTTAGGACCAACCGGGCGGGGCAATCCCCCGCCCTGCCACCGCTATGTTCCGCGTCAGCAACGGCGCCCGGCGCAACTCCGCCACACCATGGGAATGCCCGCGTCATCTACCCTGCCCGCCATTGCCAGTGCGGTCGGCTGTGTTAATCTTTGCCAGACGAAGCATCCGTCGCCACCCTGTTCGCAAAGCATCCACCCGGCACGGCGCACAGGGTGATCGGCGGACAAAGCGTTGATATATTTATGGGAGCCGTCACAGGTGACGAGTGAAACACGCATTTCGCGCCGCATCTTTACGGGCATCGCCGCAAGGCTGGCCGCGTTTTCGGCTCTGGGGGTGATGCCCGCCGCACGCGCCCTTTCGCAGACAGCGCCCACCGCCGCGCAGCCTGCGCCATTGCGGCGCGCGGTGGCTCGTCTTTACCACTTCGCGACCGCCCCCTTCCCCTACCATGGCAACGAGCCTGATGATGGGGGCAAGTTCCTTGACACCACGGTGAATGGCCGCCGCGGCCATACCGCCCCGCGCGGCGGCGTCTATTTCGAGGATACCACCTATTCCGACAACCGCACCCTGCTCGCCTTTCCGGCCGGGTTCGACCTCAACAAACCCGCCGCGCTTGTCGTGTTCTTCCACGGCAACCAAGCAACGCTGGAACGCGATGTCCTCGGAGGCCAACGCGTGTTTGAGCAGTTGCGGAACTCTGGCATCAACGCGGCACTGATCGCGCCGCAATTCGCGGTGGATGCACTCGACTCCAGCGCGGGCCACTTCTGGGAGCCGCAAATGTTCGCGCTCTTCATGTCAGAGGCCGCAACCAACCTTGCCAGCCTCTGGGGCTCGCAAGCGGCCCGCGACAGCTTCGCCCACATGCCGATCATCATGGTGGCCTACAGCGGTGGCTATGATCCGGCCGCCTATGCGCTGACCGTTGGCGGCGTCGGGCGGCGCGTCAGGGGGGTGATCCTGCTTGACGCGCTGTTTGGCGAGCCGGATCGCTTTGCCGATTGGATCGCCGCCAACCATCGTTCGGCCTTCTTCTTTTCCGCCTACGGCGATGCCGCCCCCGACAACATGGCGGTGCGTCACCAACTGGACGCGAAAGACATCAGCTATTCGACCAACCTGCCCAAAAGCTTGCGCCCCGGCCAAGTGACGTTTTTCAGCACGCCGGGTATCCCGCATGTGGACTACATGACCCAGGCTTGGGTCAAAGACCCTCTGACCTGGGCACTAAGCCGAGTGGCGGGCTTTTCGCGATAGGCCCGCCACTTAATCGTTGCAGCGTCAGGCCAGATCGTCGGGCAAGATAGCCGCCGGGATATTCTGATAGCTGACCGGGCGCAGGAAGCGGCGGATCGACAGTGTGCCGACACTGGTCGCGCCAAAGTTGGTGCTGGCCGGATATGGCCCGCCATGCACCATCGCATCGCACACCTCGACACCGGTCGGGAAGCCATTGGCCAGAACCCGGCCCGCCTTGCGCTCCAACACCGGCATCAGCGCGCGCGCCTGTCGGGTGTCACCCGCATCCAGATGCAGCGTGCAAGTCAACTGCCCTTGCAGACTGCGCGCGATGCGCATCATCTCATCCGCGTCGCGCACTTTGACGATCAGACCCAGCGGCCCGAACACCTCTTCGCCAAGCGCGTGATTGGCGAGCCACGCCGCGCCCGTCGTCTCGAACAGATAGGGCGTTGCATTGCGCAGGTCGCAGACCGAGGTCAGCACTTCCTGCACCCCGGCGCTGGACGCCACGCGGTCGCGGCCCTGCCGATATGCGGCGGCAATGCCGTCGGTCAGCATCACCTGCGCGCCAACCTGCGCCAGCGCCGCTTTGGCCGCCGCCACGAAGGCATCGGCTTCCGGCCCCTCGATCACCACCGCGATACCGGGGTTGGTGCAAAATTGCCCCGCCCCCATGCTCAGCGAACCCGCCCAGCCGCGCCCGATCTCTGCCCCGCGCGCGGCAACCGCCGCAGGCAACAGGAACATCGGGTTGACCGAGCCCAATTCGCCGAAGAACGGAATGGGTTCCGGCCGCTGCGCACACAGGTCAAACAGCGCACGCCCCCCCGCCAACGAGCCGGTAAAGCCCACCGCCTTGATGAGCGGGTGCTGCACCACCGCCTGCCCCACCGCGCGATTGCCGCCTTGGATCAGGCTGAACACGCCGGGGTGCAGGCCGCAGGCGATGCGCGCGGCGTTGATCGCCTCGGCCACGATTTCTGCCGTGCCGGGATGCGCCGAGTGGCCCTTCACCACCACCGGACAACCGGCCGCCAGGGCCGCTGCCGTATCACCGCCCGCCGTCGAGAACGCGAGCGGGAAGTTCGAGGCGCCAAACACCGCCACCGGCCCGATCGGACGCTCCATCAGACGGATTTCCGGGCGCGGCGCGGGTTGGCGATCCGGCAAGGCCGCATCCACGCGACGGTCGAGATAGTCGCCCTTCAGGATGTGGCTGGCGAACAGCCGCAATTGCCCGGTGGTGCGCCCACGCTCGCCCTGCAACCGCGCGACAGGCAGGCCGGATTCCTGCGTGCCGATTTCGGTAATCGCCTCGGCGCGCGCTTCGATCTCATCCGCAATCGCGTTCAGAAACGCAGCGCGGTCCGCGCGGGTCGAATAGCCATAGCTCCAAAACGCGTCTTCTGCGGCTTCGGCCGCCTGCGCAACCTGCGCCACGGTGCCAACCTGAAACGCATGTGCCGGACCATGCGCGGGTTCCGAGCGGAACTCTGCCCCGCCGCCAACCCATTCGCCCGCGATCAGATGTTTGCCATGGGGGGTGAAAGTCATGCGTTGTCATCCTTTGCAATCGGGGCGGCGGCAAAAGCGCCACCTTGCCAGCGGGTCTGCGGATCGGCGGGCCCCGGTTTTGGCCCCTCGGCCGCGATCCTCGCGCGGAACTTCTCTGAACTGTCGCGCGGAGTCCAGCCAAGGAAAGCCGCAGCGGTATTGTCCCACCACACTTCTTTGTTGTCTGACACCCCCCACACGGTCGGGCAGCCCAGCGTCGGCACCGCAAACACCCGCCCGATCAGCGCCGCGAAATCCTCGGCGCTGAACCATGTGGACAGCATCCGGTGCGAGTTCGGTTCAGGAAAACACGACCCGATCCGCACGATGGCGGTCTCTTGCCCGAACTTGTCGAAATACATATGCGCCATCGCCTCGCCAAAGCATTTGGACACACCGTAAAGCCCATCGGGCCGCATCGGGTCCGCAGCTGTCAGCCGTTCGGTCTGCGGATAGAACCCGACCACATGGTTAGAGCTGGCAAACACGATGCGCGGCTGCCCATGCGCGCGCGCCGCCTCATAAAGGTTATACACTCCCTGAATATTCGCGTTGAGGATCGGGCCAAAGGCTTTCTCGGTCGAAATGCCGCCGAAATGCACGATACCATCGCAGCCCGCGACCAACCGCATCACCGCCGCCTCGTCGCCCAGATCGCAGGGCATCAGCTCTTCGTTCGGCGCGGCCTCGCCCAGATCGGCCACATCCGACAGCCGCACCACCTCCGCCATCGGCGCGAGAAGCTGGCGCATCACGCGCCCCAGCCCCCCGGCCGCGCCGGTAATCAACAGACGTTTCATCAGATCATCCTCAGTTCATAAAGCTTGGCAGGAACAGCGAGATGGCAGGAATATAGGTCACCAGCATCAGCGCAACAAAGATTGCCAGATAGAACGGCCAGATGGTCTTCAGCGCCTCCTCGATCCGGATCTTGCCCACCGCGCAGCCGACGAACAGACAGCCCCCAACCGGCGGCGTGCACAGGCCCAACCCAAGGTTCATCATCAAGATAACGCCGAACTGCGTCGGGTCCATGCCCAGCTTTTCCACCACCGGCAGAAAGATCGGCGTGCAGATCAGGATCAGCGGCGCCATGTCCATGATCATGCCCAAGGCCAGCAGGATCAGGTTGAGCATCAACAAGATCATCGCCGGGTTCGAGGAAATGCTGGTCACCGTGCTCGCCAGAACCTCTGCAACGCGGTAAAGCGCCAGCAAGTAGCCAAAGGCATTGGCACAAGCCACCAGCACCATCACCAGCGCCGTGGTCTTGACCGCCGACACGACCGCCAGCCGGAATTTCTCCAGCGTCAGTTCGCGATACACCAGCGTGGTGACAATCACCGCCCAGATCGCGCCGAACGCGCCGCTTTCCGTCACCGTCATCACGCCCGACAGCACGCCGCCCACGATGATAACCGCCGTAGCCAGCCCCGGAAGCGCCACGATGAACGACATCCCCAGCGCCTTCCAGCCCGGGAAAGCCTCGGCCGGATAGCCGCGCTTGACCGCGATGACATAGGCCGCCACGGCAAGGCAAAGCGACATCACGATGCCGGGGATAATCCCGCCGATGAACAGCTTGGACACCGAAATGCCCCCCGCCGCCACCGCATACAGGATCATGTTGTGGCTGGGCGGAACTACCACCCCCGCGATCGACGAGGTGATCACCACGTTGACCGCATAATCCGAGTCGTAGCCCTTTTCCTTCATCACCGGCATCAGGATAGCACCCAAAGCCGAGGTATCGGCCACCGCCGACCCGGAAATCCCGCCAAACAGCATCGAGGCGAACACCGCCACCACGCCCAAGCCGCCGCGCACGCTGCCCACGGCCGCCGCCGACAGCCGCACCAGCCGCATAGCGATACCGCCCTGCATCATCAACTCGCCCGCGAAGATGAAGAACGGGATCGCCAGCAGCGAAAACGACGACACGCCCGACACGATGCGCTGGAACGCCACAAACATCGGGATGCCTTCGTACACAAAGCCTCCGACGCTGGCGATGCCTAGTGCAAAAGCCACGGGAACTCCCGCAATCAGGGCAAAGAAAAAGAGCCCAAAAAGAATAAGTAGGCCCATGTGTCAGGCTCCGCTTTCGGTGCCGCGGATCAGCGCGACAAGATGTTCAAGGGAATAGATCGTCATCAGCACGCCGCAGATCGCAATCGGGATGGCACGCCAGCCCTCTGATATCCCTAGCATCGGCACGATGCGCGCCATGGTCGAGGCGGTTAAATTCCAGCCTTGCCACGCCATGATGATGCCAAAGCCAACCATCATCAGATTGGCCGCGAAAGTCAGCGTGACGCGCACATGCTTCGGCATCGCCTCGCGCACAAAGTCAATCGACAGATGAGTGCGCCGCCGCACCCCGACCGCAGCCCCCAGAAAGGTGATCCAGACCACCATCACCAAAGCGGCCTGCTCGACCCAGGTTGGCGTGTCGTTCATCACATAGCGGCCCCAGACGAGCCAGCCGAAGATCGCGATCAGCACGACCATCAGCACACCCGCGATCACCATGCAGGTCCAGGCGATCCCATCTAGTATCCGGGTGAGAATACCCGGCAGTCCCGTCTCGTCCGTCATGACGCCCCCCTTGGATCAAAACACCCGGGTGGTTTGATCCTCCCGGGTGATATCAGTTCAGCCTATGCGGCTCATTTAGTCGCCTTGATCTCTTCGATCAGAGCCTTCAGATCCGGGTTCGCGGCTTCGAACTTGGCATAGACCGGGTCCATGGCTTTCTGGAAATCGGCCTTGTTCTTGACCTCGTTGATCTTGACACCCGCCGCGATCATCTTCGCCTCGCTTGCCTTCACTTGCTTGGCCCACAGGTCGCGCTGCGCTTTGGCCGCAGCGGTCGCAGCCGTCTGGACTGCGGCTTGATCCGCCGGGCTCAGCTTATCCCAGCTGATCTTCGACACGCACAGGCACTCGGGGATAATCAGGTGATCGTCGACCGAGAAATATTTCGCGACCTGATAGTGGTTGGAGCTGTCGTAGGACGGAAAGTTGTTTTCCGCGCCATCGATCACGCCGGTCTTCAGCGACTGGTAAACCTCGCCATAGGCCATAGGCGTTGCGTTGCCGCCCAACTGCGCCACCATCTGCACATAGAGATCGTTCTCCATCACGCGCAGCTTCAGGCCCTTCATGTCCGCCGGGGTCTCGATCGGATGCTTGGTGTTGTAAAAGCTGCGCGCGCCTGCGTCGAACCACGCCAGCGCAACCAAGCCCTGCTTTTCCATCGCGGCAGAGAATTCCTTGCCAATCGCGCCATCCATGACGCGGTGCATCTGGTCTTCACCGTTGAACAGATACGGCAGCGACAGCACGTTGGTTGCCGGAATGATCGGCCCCATCGGGCCCATGCTGAAATCAGCGAAATCAAGCGCTCCGGCGCGAACCTGCTCGATTGCGTCAGGCTGGTCGCCCAGCACGCCGCCATTGAAGACCTGTGCGTTCAGGCGGCCGCCGGTCGTGCTGTTGACGTCCTTCACGAACTGCTCCAGCGCGGTCGTGTTCGGATACCCCTCGGGTTGCAGGTTCCAGCCACGCCAGCCCGCCGCGAACGACGGCACCGCCGCCACGCCAGACAAAAGTGCACCAACAAGAGCGGCCCGGATGATCGGGGTGATTTTCATGTCGTCTCCTCCCTCGGCATGGAATCATGCCCTTGTCACAAATTGAAGTGAAGTCATCATACATGTCAAACAACATACGTCAACCTGTCTAACGTGTCGTTGACATCAGTTGACAATGTGCTTGTGACGGTGCTTGCTTGCCGCTCAATAACGGAGATGCGCGTGCGCAACCCTAAACCGATCCTCACCCCCACCCACGCCACGGTTGCGCGCACCGGCAGCCGCCGCACCTTGGTGGAAACCGTGCGCGACGGTCTGCGCGAACAGATCCTGTCGGGCAGTATCAAGGAGGGCGACAAACTTCCCAGCGAGGCGCGTCTTACCGAAAGTTTCGGGGTCAGCCGAACGGTGGTGCGCGAGGCGATCTCGTCGCTGCGCGCCGATGGTCTGGTTGATCCACGACAAGGCGCGGGCGTGTTTGTCCTCACCCCGGCAGCCCACCCTGTGCAACCCTTTCAAAATATTGATATTGACAGGATTTCCCATACAATCGAGCTTCTGGAGCTGCGGTGTGCCGTGGAAATAGAGGCCGCTGGCCTTGCCGCGATACGCCGCTCTCCGGCGCAGGAAGAGGAACTTATCCAGCGCAATCAGGCCATCGACGCCCTGATCGCCGCAGCCCACCCTACCACGGATGCGGATTTTCAGCTTCACCTCGCCATCGCCGACGCCACCAACAACCCGCGCTTTCGCGAGTTTCTGGAGCTGATGGGCCGCAACGTGATCCCACGCGCCGCCCTGCAAAATGACGACGGCGAACGCACACCAGAGCCCTATCTGGCGCAAATTTCCGCCGAACATGCGGCCATCGTCGATGCGATCTCGGCCCGCGACGACCTTGCCGCCCGCGCCGCCATGCGCACGCACCTGACCGGCAGCCAACAGCGCTACCGTGAAATTCTGCGCCGTGCCCGCGCCTGACTTGTCATACAAGTTGTTGACACCACGCGCCCGGATCGGGTAATCCGGGGGTAAGCGCCAAAGGTGGACCCACCGGGCCAAATCCAGACAGATGCAGGACGCACCATGACCCCCAATGACCTCAAAGCCGCCCTCGGCGCCGGATTGCTCTCTTTCCCGGTCACCGCCTTCACCGCCGACGGTGCGTTCAACCCGGCGCCCTATCAGGCGCATGTGAACTGGCTGTCAGGCTTTGACGCCACCGTGCTGTTCGCGGCGGGCGGCACGGGCGAGTTCTTCTCGCTCGCCCCCAATGAGATCCCCGCCATCGTACGCGCTGCGAAAGAGGCCGCGGGCAATACCCCCATCGTGTCGGGCTGCGGCTATGGCACGGAAATGGCGATCTCGATCGCACGCGACGCGGAAAAGGCGGGCGCCGATGGCATCCTGTTGCTGCCGCAATACCTGATCGACGCGCCGCAGGCAGGCCTGTTCCACCACATCCGCCGCGTCTGCGATTCGGTCGGCGTTGGCGTCATGGTCTACAACCGCGACAACTGCATCATCCAAGCCGACACCCTTGCGCGCCTGTGCGAAGTTTGCCCGAACCTTGTCGGCTTCAAGGACGGCTCGGGCGACATCGGCCTCGTGCGGCAAGTCACCGCGACGATGGGCGACCGCCTGACCTACCTTGGCGGTATGCCCACCGCCGAACTCTTTGCCGAGGCCTATCTTGGCGCGGGCTTCACCACCTATTCCTCTGCCGTGTTCAACTTCGTGCCGGCGCTGGCGGTCGAGTTCTACACCGCGCTGCGCAGCGGCAACCGCACCCGGTGCGAGGAAATCCTGACCGGGTTCTTTTATCCCTTCATGGCGATCCGCAACCGCTCCAAGGGCTATGCCGTGGCGGCCATCAAGGCAGGCGTCCGCCTTGTTGGCCATGACGCAGGCCCGGTCCGCTCGCCGCTCACCGACCTCACCACGGAAGAGATGGACATGTTGGCCGCTCTTATTGCACGCTTCCCGTCATGAAAATTACCAGCGTTCGCACCCACCTTCTGGAACACCGCCTGGCGGTGCCGTTCGAAAGCGCCTCGATGCGGTTCGACCGCCGCTCGCATGTGCTGGTCGAGATTGAATGCGACGATGGCACGATCGGCTGGGGCGAATGCCTTGGCCCCGCGCGCGCCAATGCCGCCGTGGTCGCGGCCTATACGCCGTGGCTGATTGGCAAAGACCCGCTGGAAACTGAAAAGCTGTGGCTGGTGCTTTACAACGCGCTGCGCGATCAGGGTCAGCGCGGGCTTAGCGTCACCGGGCTGTCCGGCATCGACGTGGCGCTGTGGGACATCAAGGGCAAACACTTTGGCGTTCCGGTCTCGACGCTCCTCGGCGGGCGCTGGCGCGAGTCGGTGCGCGCCTACGCCACCGGCAGCTTCAAACGTGACGGCGTGGACCGCGTCGCGGATAACGCGACCGAGGTCGCCACCCACCGCGCCGCGGGCTTCCACGCCGCCAAGATCAAGATCGGCTTTGGCGTTACCGAAGACCTGCGCGTGATCCAAGCGGTGCGAGAGGCGATGGGCCCCGACATGCGCCTGATGATCGACGCCAACCACGGCTACGACGTGTTGGAGGCGGTCGAGCTTGGCCGCCGCGCCGCGGACTTTGACATCGACTGGTTCGAAGAGCCGGTGATCCCCGAACAGCTTTCCGCCTACCGCGCCGTGCGCGCAGGCCAGCCGATCCCGGTTGCAGGCGGCGAGACGTGGCAGGGCCGCTGGGCGATGAAAGAGCCGCTGGAAACCCGCTGCATCGACATCCTCCAGCCCGACCTTTGCGGCACTGGTGGCTTTACCGAGATGCGGCGCATCATGGATATGGCGACGCTCGCCGGTGTGCGCCTTGTCCCCCACGTCTGGGGCACCGGCGTGCAAATCGCGGCCTCGCTGCAATTCATGGCAGCCCTGCTGCCTAACCCGCCGCGCGTCAACCCGATCGAGCCGATCCTTGAATTTGACCGCACCGAAAATCCGTTCCGTCAGGCGATCCTGACGCGCCCGATTGAGCATGTGAACGGCATCGTCGCAATCCCCGACGGCCCCGGCCTTGGGATCGAGATCGACCGCGCCGCACTTGAAGAATTCCGCCCAAAGGACCTGTGATGGAACGCCAATTCGACGGCCCGCCCCCGGCAACCCCCGTGCCGCAGGGCGCCATCGACACGCAGACACATATCTATCTGCCCGGCTTTCCCGCCGCCCCCGGCGCGATACCGCTGCCCGAGGGCTTGCCCAGCCCAACCGATTACGCCCGTGTCATGCGCCGTCTTGGCACCGGCCGCGTCATCGTCACCCAGTCGAACGCGCATCAACGTGACAACGCCAACCTGCTTGCCTGCCTTGCCGCGATGGGCGAAGTCGCGCGCGGGGTGGCGGCGATCACCGGCACTGAATCCGACGCCACCCTCGCCGCCCTTGCCGAGGCGGGCATCGTTGGCGCGCGCATCATGGACCTGCCCGGCGGGGCGGTCTCTATGGCCTCGCTGGAGGCGGTGGATGCCGCTGCCGTCCGCATGGGCTGGATGATTGCGGTGCAATTCGACGGCTCTAACATCGTGGCACTGGAGCCGCGCCTGTCGCGCCTCAACAGCCGCTGGGTGCTGGATCACCACGGCAAATTCTTTTCCGGTGCGCCCGCAGGTGGGCCCGAACGCGCTGCCCTGAAACGCCTGATCGACGGCGGCAATGTCTGGTATAAGGTCGCCGGATGCTATGAAAGCAGCCGCACCCCCGCGCCCTATGCCGACATTGCCGACCTTACCCGCGACATCGCCAGCCACGCACCCGAGCGCATTGTCTGGGGCACCAACTGGCCGCACAACCTGATCAAAGTCGCCAAGGATTACCCTGACGACGCCGCCCTGATGGACCTCGTGCTGGATTGGCTTCCTTCGGACGCTGCCCGACACGCCGCCCTGCTGACCAACCCAGAGGCGCTTTATCACTGGTCCGCCACCTGATCTCGGCGGACCGCCATCGGGCAAGTCTCCCGCCGCGCTGGCGTCGCCTCGGACAAGATGATCGGCCGGATAACGCGGCCATTTCTCGGTGCGTAGCGCACAAGGGATTGGGGCGGAGGATGTTTCCGACTAGCATGCCAGTAAAAAATACGGAGGACGCGATGACGCTTGCAACACGGCACTGGGACAGGTTGGGCAATGGCGGGCTGACGTTTACCGAACTGGGGTTCGGGACGGCGCCTTTGGGCAACCTTTACCGCGCGATTTCGGACGCCGACGCGCGCGCGGTGCTGGACCTGTCTTGGGACTGTGGCGTGCGGTATTACGATACGGCGCCGCTATACGGGCTTGGCCTGTCAGAGACGCGGCTGAACCCGTTTCTGCGCGGCAAAGCGCGCGATGCCTATGTGCTGTCGAGCAAGATCGGGCGGCTGATGCGCGCGACAACGCCGGACAAGCGCGACGGGTTCGGCAAGTGGTTCGACGTCCCCGCCCGCAACGAGGTGTTTGACTACGGCTATGACGGGGTGATGCGAAGCCTTGAGTTTTCGCTGGAGCGGCTGGGCGTGGACCGCATTGATATCCTTTATGCGCATGATCTGGACGTGTTCTCGCAAGGCTCGCAAGCGGCGCTGGATGCGAAGTTGGCAGCGTTGATGGGCGGCGGATACAAGGCGCTGGTCAGTCTGCGCGATCAGGGCTTGATCCGGGCGTTTGGGGCGGGCGTGAACGAGTGGCAGTCCTGCCAATGGATGGCAGAGCGGGGGGATTTCGACCTGTTCCTGCTGGCCGGACGCTATACGCTGCTGGAGCAGGAGGCGTTACAGACGTTCCTGCCGTTGTGCGTGGAACGCGGAATCGGGATCGTTGTGGGCGGGCCCTACAACTCTGGCATTCTGGCGACGGGCGCGCGGCCGGGGGCATTTTATAACTACGACCCTGCCCCGCCCGAGATCTTGGCCAAGGTGGCGCGGATCGAGGCGGTTTGCGCGCGCCATCGGGTGCGGATGCTGGATGCGGCGTTCCAGTTTCCGCTGCGGCACAAGGCGGTGGTGTCGGTTATTCCCGGCGGGCAAGGCGTGGGCGAGATGCGCTCGAACCTTGCCGCGTCGCAGGCGGTGATACCAGCGGCGTTCTGGGCAGAGATGAAGGCCGAGGGGCTGATGCGCCCGGATGCGCCAGTGGAGTGAGGCCATGCAGATCGACGCGCATCAGCATTTCTGGAACCCGGCGCGCGGGGATTACGGGTGGATGCCGCCGCACGATCCGGTTCTGAGCCGCCCATACGCGCCCTCCGATCTGGCGCCGGAACTGGCGGCGCAGGGGATTGGGCGGACCGTGCTGGTGCAGGCGGCGCCGTCGATTGAGGAGACCGAGTATCTGCTGGGCATCGCCGATGCGACGCCTTGGGTAGCGGGCGTGGTGGGCTGGGTCGATTTCGAACAACCCTCGCATCGCGCGCAGCTGGAGCGGTTGGCGCGGCATCCGAAGTTTCTGGGCGTACGGCCGATGATACAGGATATCCCCGACGACGGCTGGATGCTGCGCGGCGATGTGCAGTGGGGGTTCGAGGCGGTCGAGGCGTTGGGGCTGAGCTTTGACGCCTTGGGGTTCCCGCGCCATCTTGCGCATTTCGCGCTGCTGCTGGCGCGGTATCCGAAGATGCGGGTGGTGGTGGACCATTGCATGAAGCCGGATGTGGCGGGCTACCCCGCGGGATTTTCGCACTGGGCCGAGGGGATGGCGCAGCTTGCGGCGATGGGGGCCTATTGCAAGCTGTCTGGCCTGATTACCGAGGCGGGTGCTGCGTGGACGGTGGAGGATTTGCGGCCCTTTACCAACCACATTTTGCGGGTGTTCGGGGCGGACCGGGTGATGTGGGGCTCTGACTGGCCAGTGTGCCGGTTGCGCGGCGAATATGGGGTTTGGCGGCAGGCGGCAGAGACGCTGGTGGCGGATCTGCCAGAGGCATCGCGCGCGCGCGTATTTGGCGGCACGGCGGCGGCGTTTTATCGGTTGGCGGTGTAGCGGGCGGAGCGTCGGCCCTTGCGCTTAGGTTGGGGCAAACAGCTCTGGCCGCTCGCGTTCCAGCGGTTCGAGCGAGGTGAGGAGTTGGCGCAGGTGGCCGCGCATCGCATCGCGCGCCGCAGCAGGATCGCGGGCGACGAGCGCCGCAAGGATCGCCTGATGCTCGGTCAAGGTGGCGGCGACACGGCCCGGAACCGGCAGGATCAACTGACGCGCGCGGTCAACATGGACCCATGCAGTAGCCGCCACCTGGCCAAGTTTGCGATGGCCGGTGAATGACAGAAGCAGCGCGTGAAACTCAGCGTCGAGTTGGTAGAACCCGGCGACGTCACCGTCCTGAACCAGCGCCTCTTGCACACGGATGTTGCGGCGCAGTTGCACGAGTTGGTCGTCGGTTATGATCGACGCCAGCGCCTCAATCCCCGCAAGTTCGATGGCCTCACGCAGGAAGGCGCCTTCGCGGATCTCGTCCATCGAAAAGCGGGCGACAAAGGTGCCGGCTTGCGGCACCACATCCACAAGGCCCTCGGCGGCGAGGCGGGCAATCGCCTCTGACACCGGCGAGCGCGAGACACCCAGCGCATCGCAGATTTCCGGCTTGCGCAGCGCTTCCCCAGGGCGGAAGGCAAGCGCGATAATCGCCTCGCGCAGCGTCAGGTAGGTGCGCAGCGCCAATGACCCGGTGAACGCCTCGATCGGGCGCAGACGCGACACGGCCGGAATTTGGTCTTGCGAAAGATCGACTTGGCTGTTCAACATGCTAATATGTTAGTCGTAGCCTCCGGGGCAGGTCAAGCAACACCGGAGCTCTGAGAGGACCGCCGATATGAATACCTCCGATAAATCCGTGATCCGGCTGCATCCGTCGGATAATGTCGTGGTGGCTTTACGCGATCTGGCGCCGGGAACCACCCTGCCCGATGTTGCCGCCCCGTTGATTGACGTGGTGAAGCGTGGCCACAAGGTTGCGACCGTGGATATCGCCGCGGGGGTGGCGGTGACGCGCTATGGCCAGACGATTGGCGTGGCGACGGCGGATATTGCGGCGGGCGCGCATATCCACACGCATAACCTTGGGATGGGGCCGCATTCGTCGGATTACGCGCATGGCAGCGAAAGCAGGGCGCTGCCCCCTGCCCCGGACGCGCGGACGTTTCAGGGCTATCTGCGGGCGGACGGAAAGGTGGGGACGCGGAATTATCTGGGCATCCTGACCTCGGTCAACTGCTCTGGCTCTGTCGCGCGGTTCATTGCCGAGGCGGCGGAAAAGGCGGATTGGCTGGCGGGATTTGAGAATGTCGATGGCGTGGTGCCGATCGTGCATCAGTCCGGCTGCGGCATGTCGGGGCGAGACGAGGGCTACGACACCCTGTTCCGCACCTTGGCGGGCTATGCGCGGAACCCGAATTTCGGCGGTATCCTGCTGGTCGGTCTGGGGTGCGAGGTGATGCAGATCCCGGATCTGATCGGCGCGGGGCGGATGCGCGCGGATGGCAATTTTCGCTATATGACGATCCAACAGACCGGCGGGACGCGCAAGACGATCGAGCGCGGCCTGGAGGTTTTGCACGCGATGGGCGAGGTTGCGAACCGCGCGCGGCGGACGCCGCAGCCGATCAGCCACCTGACCGTGGGTTTGCAATGCGGCGGGTCGGACGGGTATTCGGGGATTACCGCGAACCCGGCGCTTGGGTATGCGTCGGACCTGTTGGTGCGGCATGGCGGAACCACGATCCTGTCGGAAACGCCAGAGATTTATGGGGCCGAGCATCTGCTGACGCGCCGCGCGGTCAGCCGCGAGGTGGGCGAAAAGCTGATCGAGCGCATCCGCTGGTGGGAGGATTACACCGCGCGCAACGGCGGCGAGATGGACAACAACCCCTCGCCCGGGAACAAGCGGGGCGGGCTGACAACGATTCTGGAGAAGTCGCTCGGGGCTGTGGCCAAGGGCGGCACTGCGCCGCTGGCTGGGGTTTACAAGTTCGGCGAGCAGATCACGACGCCGGGATTCGTTTATATGGACAGCCCCGGCTATGATCCGGCCTCGGTCACCGGGCAAATCGCGAGTGGGGCGACGATGATCGTGTTCACTACCGGGCGCGGCTCGGTTTCCGGCTACAAGCCCAGCCCCTGCGTAAAGCTGGCGACAAATACCGAAATGTATGACCGGATGAGCGAAGATATGGACCTGAACTGCGGCGACATCATCACCGAAGGGGTGAGTGTGGTCGAGAAAGGTGAACAGATATTCGAATTGATGCTGCGCGTCGCGTCGGGTCAGGAATCGAAAAGCGAAGAGCTGGGGTTTGGCGGGGCGGAATTCGTGCCCTGGCAGATCGGCGCAGTGATGTAAGAGATCAACGGAGAGAGCGATGAGATTGCAGGGAAAACGGGCGTTTCTGACCGCGGCGGGTGCGGGTATCGGGCAAGCCACCGCACGGGCGTTCAAGGCGGAGGGAGCGACGGTGATCGCGACCGACGTGAATGCCGAGGCTTTGGCGGTGCTGGCCGCCGAGGGGATCGAAACCCATGTGCTCGACGTGACTGACAGCGCGGCGGTGTCGCAGATGGCGGCAAAGGTCGGTGCGGTGGACGTTCTGTTCAACTGCGCCGGGTTTGTGCATCACGGCACCATCCTTGAGTGCGACGAGGCGGCGTTTGACTTCTCGTTCAACCTGAATGTTCGTTCGCAATATCTTGTGACGCGGGCTTTTCTGCCGGCGATGCTGGCGAATGGCGGCGGCAGCATCGTCAACATGGCCTCTGCCGTATCGTCGATGATCGCGGCGCCGAACCGGTATGTGTATGGGGCGACGAAGGCCGCGGTAATCGGGATGACCAAGGCGATTGCGGCGGACTACATCACCAAGGGCATTCGCTGTAATGCGGTGTGTCCGGCGACGGTGGAGAGCCCCTCACTGCATGACCGGATGCGGGCGATGGGGGATTTCGAGACGGCGCGGGCCTCGTTCATTGCGCGGCAGCCGATGGGGCGGATCGGGCAGCCAGAGGAGATTGCGGCGTTGGTGGTGTTCCTCGCATCGGCTGATGCAAGTTTCATCACCGGACAGGCAATTGCGATTGATGGCGGCTGGACCAACATCTGAGCCGCGATCCGTTAGGGGCGATTCCGTCGGCGTATGGTCCGCGCCGCTCAGCCCCAAGTTTGCCACGACGGCCCCAATGGCATCGGCCCTTGACAAAAGCCGCCAGATCGACGGCAATATTCCATAAATGCCATGGGTCGACACCATGGTTGACCAAGTGGGAGGGGACACCAGTATGGGTTTCGTGCGCAATCTTCTGGCGCTGGTGGGGCTTTTGGCCGTGCTGGCGGCGGGCTATGTAGTCTGGACTTTCCGCGGCTTCGACCCGCAGGCGCCGATGGTTTACTGGCAGATGGCACAATCGCTTGCGGCAACCGGAAATGCCGCCGATGCGACCGTGTGGAAACGCAAGGTGGCCGACGGGCTGAGCTTTAGCGACGTGGACCAGTCGATCCAGTCGGTTGCACTGGCCGATAACATCAAGGGCGTGGGCGATTTGCCGTTGGGCGATCAGGTCACAGCGATGCAGGGCAAACCCTGGCGCAAGCTGAAGATTTACCTTTACTGCAACCCGCTGACCGCGGCGAAGATGGTCGATTACTCCGAGGCTTACTCTGCCTACCTGCCCTGCCGGGTGGCGCTGGTCGAGGATAAACAGGGCAGGCTGTGGCTTTACACGCTGAACATGGACATGATGATCCACGGCGGCAAACCCCTGCCACCGGACCTTCTGAAAGAGGCCGAACAGGTGCGCACCACCATGCTCGACATCCTGACCAAGGGCGCCAGCGGAGAGTTCTAGTTCGCGGTGGCATCCTTCACGATAGCATCCAACAAAGCGTTGACGCGGTCCATCGTGCCGTGCGGGTAGATCTCGTGGCCGACGATGATCTGCCCGGGCGCCTCTGGGCGCTCGGCGACAAAGATGTGGTAGGGGCAGAATTGCAGGTTGGTCGGATCGGCCTCCATCACCGCGCGGCTGACCACGGCAGAGCAGAAGCTATAGACCTCGGCATGAAGGAAGATCGTTTTGGTCGAGCCTACATCGGCCTTTGTGCGCTCCAGCATGTCGCCCGTGTGGCTGACCGCTTCAACCACAAGGCCCGCGTTGGTGATGGCGTTTTGCACCGCGAAGGTGACATTGTCGAAGCTGTCCTTTACCGTCACCGTGGCGGGCGGTTCTGCGAAGACGGGCGCGGACATAACGATCAGGGCGAGGCTCAGGCGCAGGGCTTTCATCAAGGGCTCCGTCTCGGGTCAACTTTTGATCGGGCTGTTGGGCGCAGAGGGCGTCGCCGGTTCCCGCGCTGCCTGCCGCAGAAGCCCGTCCAGCAGGCCCCAAAAGAAATCGGCGCCCGGGTAGCCTTCGATCCGCCCGACCTCGGCGCCGTCCCGCGTCAGCACGAACGTCGGCGTGAACTGTGGCATCCGCTTCAGGGCGATCCCGGCCGGCAGCGCCGCGTGAATATCCAGCCGCTCCAGCGGTGCGCGCTTGCCCTCTTCGGTCTTGGCATAGGCGGGGGCGATGTCGGCGTTCCAGCGGGCGCACCATGGACAGCCATCCTGTTCGAACATCAGCAGCCGCATATCTGCCCAAGCGGGTGCGGCGGTCAATACGCTTAGCGTGACAAGAAAGGCGGCGAGCCACTGGCCCGGCGGACGACGGAACAACATGATTGACGCCTCGATGCGAATATATGCACTTTAGGGAGTGTCTTCCCATTCAGCAAGGCGAACCAAAATTGGGCTTTGATGTATCCTTCGGCGGCGCGGCCCTTGCGGGCATCTTGTCGTTTCTGTCGCCCTGCATCCTGCCGATGGTGCCGTTCTACCTGTGCTACATGGCCGGTATCTCGATGCAGGACCTGCGCGGCGAGGGTGGTGCGGCAGTCTTGCCGCCGGGCGCGCACGGGCGCCTTGTCGCCTCGGCCGTGGCCTTTGCGCTGGGGGTGACGACGATCTTCATGCTGCTTGGCCTTGGCGCCACGGCAGCGGGGTCGGCGTTCATCGCGTGGAAAAGCCAGCTTTCCTGGGTGGCGGCGGCGGTGCTGCTGGTGTTCGGCCTGCATTTCCTCGGGCTGATCCGCATCCCCTTCCTGTATCGCGAGGCGCGGATAGAGGCCAAGACGGATCCTGCCACGCTGGCCGGAGCCTATGTGATGGGCCTCGCCTTTGGCTTTGGCTGGACGCCCTGCGTAGGGCCCGCACTGGCGGCGATTCTGTTCCTTGCCTCTGGCACCGGCGATCTGGTGCGCGGCACGGCGCTGCTGCTGGTCTATGGCCTTGCGATGACGCTGCCCTTCGTGCTGGCCGCGCTGTTCGCGCGCCCGTTCCTGTCTTGGGTGGGTCGTAACCGCCGCTATCTGGGCTATGTGGAGCGCGCGATGGGTGTCATGCTGATCGTCTTTGCCGTGCTGATCGCCACCAATTCGGTGAACTACATTTCGGATTTCCTGATCCGGCATTTCAATTGGGAAACCACTCTGACATAAAGGATGGTCGCCATGTTTCGATCCGCGCTTGCCCTTATCGCCACCCTCGCCCTTGCCGTCCCCGCCCACGCGGTGGTGCCGATGGGCGACGATGGACTGCACAAGCCCGACTGGCTGCAAAACACCTTTCTCGACCTGCGCGACGATCTGGCCGAGGCCAACGCCCAACACAAACGGCTGATGATCATCGTCGAACAGCGCGGCTGCATCTACTGCAAGAAGATGCACGAAGAGGTGTTCCCGACCCCGGCGATCGACAAGATCATCCGCGACAGTTATTTCGTCGATCAACTCAACCTCTGGGGCGACCGGCAGGTTACCGATTTTGACGGCAAGGTGCTGGCGGAAAAAGACATGGCGCAACGCTGGAATGTGGTGTTCACCCCGACGATGATTTTCTTGCCGGAAGAGGTGCCCGCGGGCAAAACGGCGGCGCAGGCGGCGGTGATGGCGATGCCCGGCGCGTTCGGAACGAACACCACGCTGGCCATGTTCACCTATATCCGCGACCACGTTTACGCGCAGCACATCCAGTTTCAAAAATACTTTGCCGATAATTTTCAAATGGATATAAAAAACTGACCACCCCATCCGAGGGGGGTGTAGAAATCATATCCCGGCAACGGCATTTTTCGCTTGGCGATTTGCCCACGACATTGTTACCAATTGAGTCGGGGAAAGTGCAAATAACGTGCTTCCCCTATATCAGAGGAAGTCAGGGAGGACTCCGATGAACCGACTGATCGCAAGTGCTGCGGTCGCGTCCGTGGTTTTCGCATCTGCCGCGTTCGCCGATACCCTTCCCAACGACGTCGCTTTTACAGCCGACGGCGGAGTGGAGCAGCCGCTGACGGCCACACCGGGCAACGCAACCGAGGGGCTTACAGTCGCCACCACGCGGTCAATGGGCAACTGCATTGCTTGCCATGCCGCCAAGGGTTGGGCCAAGTTTCCCGAGCCGGGCAATATCGGGCCGGTGCTGGATGGCGTCGGGACGCGCTACACCCCCGCACAGTTGCGTGGGCTGGTGGTGAACGCCAAAAAACACTTCCCCGGCTCGATTATGCCCGCTTTCTACAACGTGGCAGGCATCATTCGCCCCGGCGATAACTACACCGCCAAGGCACCGAAAGTGGTGACGGCGATCCTTACCGCCCAGCAGGTCGAGGATCTTGTGGCACTTCTTGCAACCTTCAAAGACTGACGCAACGAGGTCGGCACGGCCCCGCGACCATCGAGACAGGGAGACGAAAATGAGGCTTTCCAGACGTGAGGTGCTGGCTGTGGGCGTAGGAGGGGTAGCGCTGACGCTGATTGCTCCCGGCGCTCATGCCTCGGAATTGGACGACGTCGTGGCGAAATTCACCGGCGGTGCGGCGGTGGGCAGCGGCGGCGTGACAGTCACCGCCCCCGAGATTGCCGAGAACGGCAATACCGTGCCGGTTACGGTAGAGGCCCCCGGCGCTGTGGCGATCCTGCTGCTGGCGCCCAGCAACCCGACTCCAGCCGTTTGCACCTTCACCTTCGGCCCGGCCGCTGGCAGCCAAAAGGCCGCCACCCGTATTCGGCTGGCCAAGACCCAGGACGTGACGGCCATCGCGAAGATGGCCGATGGCAAATTCGTCAAGGCAGTCGCGACGGTGAAAGTCACCGTCGGCGGCTGCGGCGGCTGAGACAGGAGCCCAGACATGGCAGACACAGTCATTCCACGCGTGAAGGTTCCCGCAACCGCGAAAGCGGGCGCTGTCTTCACCATCAAAACGCTCATCAACCATCCGATGGTGACGGGCCTGACCAAGGACAAGGACGGCAAGCCGATCCCGCGCGAAATCATCAACCGCTTCACCTGCGACTTCAACGGGGCGAACGTGATCGATGTCGCGCTTGACCCGGCAGTGTCAGCGAACCCCTACTTTGAATTCGACGCCAAGATCGACAAGGCGGGTGATTTCACTTTCACCTGGTACGACGACAACGGCCAGACTTACACCGACAAGAAATCAATCGCACTCGGCTGACCCAGCCCGGTTTCACGCTCGTCAGGGAGGAGAGATGATGAAAACGCGCTTCAATGCGACTTTGGCCGTGGCGCTTGGTGCGCTGGCCACCGTGGTCGTGGCCAGCGTCGGCTGGGCCGCGACCGACCCCAGCCCGGTAATCCCGCTGGTGGTCAATGGCAACCTGACGCTGACCGACAGCGCCCCGGCACCAGCCAACATTCCGGGGCTGAAGACGATCTATTCCGGCTGGCTGTTCCGCGACCCCGACACGCAGGCGATGCAAACCGACGATTTCTCGAACCCCGGAATGACGGGCGTAGACGCCGGACAGGCAGAGTGGGCAACGGTGGACGGCACCGAGGGCAAATCCTGCGCCTCGTGCCACAACGGAATCGAAAGCATGAAGGGCCTGCGCGCCTCGATGCCAAAGGTGACCAAGGACGGCAAGCTCTGGTCGCTGGAGGATTTCATCAACGGATGCCGCACCAACCGCATGGGCGCCAAGGCCTGGGGCTGGAAATCGACCGAGATGAAGAACATGACCGCCGCGATTTCGCTGCAGTCGCGCGGGATGCCGGTCAATGTCAAGACCGATGGCGCCGCCGGCCCCTTCTGGGAGGAGGGCAAGAAGATGTATTACTCCCGATACGGAATGTTGCAGCTGTCTTGCGCAAACTGCCACGAGGATCACTACGGCGACCACATCCGCGGCGATCACCTGTCGCAGGGCCAATCGAATGGGTTCCCGGTTTACCGGCTAAGCACAGGCGGGCTCGTCTCGCTGCAGGACCGCCTGTTCGGCTGCATCCGCGACACCCGCGCAGAAAGCTTCAAGCCGGGTTCGCCCGAGCTTCACGCGCTGGAACTGTATGTCGCGTCGCGCGGCAATGGCCTGTCGGTCGAGGGCGTGGGCGTCCGCCCCTGACCCTCACACAGATGGGCGACGCGAACCGTGGCGGGCCTTCGGGGCCGCCACATCTGTAACAGGAGGTTCGGTATGATTTCGCGGCGTGATTTCCTGCAAGCGACGGTTGCCGCTTCGGCCATCTGGGGCGCTGATGGCGTCGGCCGGTGGTCGCGCCTCGCGGCACAGCAACGCCTGACGCAGGATCAGTTGCTCGATTTCAAATCCACCGGCAACGTCACGCTGATCCACATTACCGACTGCCACGGCCAACTGGTGCCCGACTGGTTTCGCGAACCCGAGGTGAACCTTGGCGTAGGCGCCCAGAAAGGCCTGCCGCCCCATGTGACCGGCGCCGATTTCCTTAAACTTTACAACATCAAGCCCGGCACGCCCGAGGCCTATGCCCTGACCTACCTTGATTTCGAGGCGATGGCGAAAACCTACGGAAAGATGGGTGGCTTTGACCGCCTGGCGACCGTGGTCAAGTCGATCCGCGCCGAACGGCCCGAGGCGTTGCTGCTGGATGGTGGCGACACGTGGCACGGCTCTTACACCGTGCTGAAAACCAAGGGGCAGGACATGGTGAACGCGATGGGCGCGCTGAAGCCCGACGCGATGACCACGCATTGGGAATTCACCCTTGGCATCGACCGGGTGAAGGAAATCGTCGGCACCCTGCCCTTCGCCTTCCTTGGCGCCAACATCTTTGACGCCACTTGGGATGAGCCGGCCTTTGACCCCTACAAGATCTTCGACCGCAACGGCGTCAAGATCGCGGTGATCGGGCAGGCCTTCCCCTATCTGCCGGTGGCAAACCCCAAATGGATGTTCCCCGACCTAAGCTTTGGCATCCGCGAGGATCGCATGGCCGCGATGGTGGCCGAGGTGAAGGGCAAGGGTGCCGACCTCGTCGTGCTTTTGTCGCACAATGGCTTTGACGTGGACCGCAAGATGGCGGCGCAGGTGCCTGGCATCGACGTGATCCTGACCGGCCACACCCACGACGCGCTGCCAGAGCCTGTGCTGGTGGGCAAAACGATGCTGATCGCCTCCGGCTCCAACGGCAAGTTCATCACCCGCCTTGACCTTGACGTGCAGGGCAAGGAAATCAAGGGCTTCCGCCACAAGCTGATCCCGATCTTCTCAGACGTTATCGCCCCCGATGCCGAGATGGCCAAACTGGTCGCCGACCAACGCGCGCCTTATGAGAAAGAGATGGCAGAAGTCATCGGCCACACCGGCTCCACCCTCTATCGCCGCGGCAATTTCAACGGGACGTGGGATGACCTGATCTGCTCTGCCCTGATCGAGGACAGGCAAGCCGACATCGCGTTGTCGCCCGGTTTCCGCTGGGGCCCCACCGTGGTGGCCGACCAGCCGATCACGCGCGAGGATCTCTACAACGCCACCGCAATGACCTACCCCAACGCCTACCGCAGCGAGATGACCGGCGCGCAGTTGAAGGCGATCCTCGAGGATGTGGCCGACAACCTGTTCAACCCCGATCCCTACTACCAACAGGGCGGTGACATGGTGCGGGTCGGCGGCATGGGCTACGCCATTGACGTGACCAAGGCGCAGGGTCAGCGGCTGTCAAACCTGACCCTGCTGAACACCGGCGAGGCGGTTGACCCCGCCAAGACCTATGTCATCGCAGGCTGGGGCTCGATCAACAAAGACACCCAGGGCCCGCCGATCTGGGATCTGGTCGAGGGTTGGGTGAAACGCAAGGGCACCGTCTCGGTAGAGCCAAACCACTCGGTCGCGGTCACCACCGGCTAAGGCTCAGGCCGCAGCCGTAGCGGGCGCGCGCTGGTCGATCAGGTAATCCGCCGCCATCGCGCCCGCCCACATGCAGCACAGCGCCAACCAAGAGGTGCCGGTGAAAATCGACGTGCCAGTTACCCCGTTGCCGATCGCGCAGCCGCCCGCCAGCATACCGCCAAATCCCATCAGCGCCGCGCCTGCCATCGCGCGCCGCATGTTGCGTTCGCCCTCGAACCCTTGCAATCTTAGCTCGCCCGCCACCGCTGCCGCAACGAAGGCGCCCAGAAACACGCCGGGCACCAGCCCCTCGTCGAACCCCAGCACAGCATTGCGCGTCAGAAAGAACATCAACGTATTGGCCGACGGCCCGGTGAAGGTTGCAGAGGTGACCGCGACCGGATCAAAGCTGATCTGCGCCAGCGCGTAGGTCAGCACCCAGCCCACCGCCACCGCAAAACCGACGCCAGAGGCAAAGATCAGCGTGCTGGTGCCGATCCGGTTGCGCCGCGCAATCGCCAGAGCCAGCACGGCAAACGCCAGCCCCAGCACCAACCCCGCACCGCGCGGCAGGCCCGAGGCATCCAGCAGATCTAGGTTATGGCCGCCCGTGGTAATCCAAAGCCCCGCCAGCCAGTCGCGCAGCGGCGCGATCCAGCCATGCAGGCTCATCTGTGCGGCGACAGCGAAAATCAGGCCGGCAACCACCGACCGCAAATTGCCAGTTGCCGCCAACACCAGCAGCCGCCCCGAACAGCCGCGCGCCATCACCATGCCCACGCCAAACACCAGCCCGCCGATGATCGCCCCCGACCAGCTTCCCGGCACCGCCATGATCCGCGCCTCGGAGGATCGGAACAGGCCCAAGAGTGCGGCACCCTGCACCCAGACCAGCGCGGTCGAAAAGGTCAGCAACCAGACCGCCACCCGTGGCCCCAGCTTGCCGCGTGCAAACTCGACCGTGGCGGCGCGCAGACAAAACGACGAACGCTGCGCCGCGATGCCAAAGATCACGCCGGTAATCAGCCCGAACAAAGCCGAGGCCGAATGGTCTCCGATCCTGTCGACAATCGGGATGAGGTTCATGGGGCAGTTCCTCGGTCGGTCCCCTTTTGCTTTGCCCGACCGGCCCCGATGTTGCTTTGATTTGAATCAGGTCGCCTCGGGGAAAACCGAATGCGGTGGCGCCGCGTGGCGGCCCACCCTCACGCCGTGGCTAGACCGGCCTTGCGAACAGCGCAATCGTCAGCAAGATGCCGATACAGACGATCACCACTCGGAGAAGCCGCTCGTTCACGCGATGCAGTGCCCACGCCCCGCCGAGACCGCCGATGATCGCACCGGCGCCAAGGGCAATGGCCTCATGCCAGTGAACCATCGGCGACCAGATGAAGATCGCCACGGCCGACGCGTTCATCACGCCTGCCAGCACGTTCTTGGTCGCGCCCGCGTTGCGCGTCGCAAGACCCGCCATTGTCAGCGCGGCCATCATCAAAAACCCGATGCCCCCGCCGAAATATCCGCCGTAAATCGCGATGCAGAACTGCGCGAAGGCAGCGGCCTTGGGGCCAATGTGCACCGTCGCCTCGGTCTTTTTGCGCCGGAAGCTACCGATTGCAAACATCGTGGTCGCGAACAGCACCAGCCAGGGAACCAGCCGCGCAAAGATCGAGGAAGGCGTTTCCAGCAGCAACACGCCGCCCAGGCAGCCTCCGATCACGCTGACAATGAACAGAACGTAAAACGGCAACCGCCCGACGCCGGTCACCAATTTCCGCCCCGCAAGCCCGGACGTCACCTGCCCGGGGAACAGCGCCACGGTCGAGGTGATGTTCGCTGCGAGCGGCGACATGCCGGCAAGGATCAGCGCGGGCAAGGTTATGAACGAGCCGCCGCCAGCGAGCGCGTTCTGAAGACCGGCCCACAGGCCAGCTACAAAGATCAGGAAGAGCATGAACGGAGATCCTCAGGGCGCGCGATCAATAACGTTACGAACAGCTATCCGCGCGATTGCCCGACCGCAAGATAGACCTGTCAAGTATTTGTGCCGATCCAGGTGCGCGCGTCGGCAACCGGGCGTTAGAAGGCAAAGGGGCTTTTCTGCCCAAATGCGTCCCCTTCCGCCCCGCGCAAGGCGTGCGAAAGGGTGGTGTCAGACCAATGCGAACTCGTCTCAGTTTCCCAACCCTGGCAATGTATTAGGCCGCAAAAAGGCCGCGCCACTCAGCGAGAGCGGCGGCGCGGTTCAGCTTGAAAGTCTGTCGGCTGTAGAGGGCGCGCTCCTGGTTAAAGTGGTTATGGACCGAGGCATGGACGGATGCGAATTTTTGCAATGTTCGCATCTGCCGGAAGCGAAGCATTGCCCTTTCCCGCCTTCGGAACGGTTGGTGCGAATTCTCTGCCCGGTTGTTGGCCCACCGGCCAGTTTCCTGACGATCGGATATACCGAGTTCCCTCAGCGCCGCGCCGTATGACCGCATCAGGTCAGTAACAATCTCACCGGTGCAGCCGTGGCGTTTCAGTGTTTTCTTCAGGAATTTCAACGCGGCTTTCTTGTCGCGCCGTTTTGTCACGAAGCTCTCAAGCACTTCGCCCTCGTGATCAACTGCCCGCCACAAGTAATGCTGTTCTCCATTGATCTTCACGAATACTTCGTCGAGGTGCCATCGCCAGCTGCTTGATCGCATCCCAGAAACCCGACGTTTTCGGATGTCCGCGGCGAACAGCGGACCGAAGCGGTTCCGCCAGAATCGCACCGTTTCGTGGCTGATCTCAATGCCGCGCTCATGCAGCAGGTCCTCGACGTTGCGCAGCGACAGCGGATATCGAACATACATCATCACCGCCAAGCGGATGATTTCGGGCGACGCCTTGAAGTACCAGAACGGGGATCGCTGGGTCATGGTCGAAGGCTACGCGACCGCCCTGCCCGCCTCACGGATTTTGCTCTGACAGCGCCTGCAGTACAGGTGTCGGCAGAAAGCGTTGAATAACATAGAGTTGTCGATGTGTCGGCCTCTGGCAGGCCCGTTCGCGGAACTTTTGTTGTCTGGGACCCCGGGCAAGGGTACAGCCGCATGATTTCCGAGCCCGGTTCCTTTTCTATCCAATCGGTACTGAATACCGAACAATGTCAAAATCACGCTGAAAATTATTGAATATCAATGTGATACCTGAAACGAACCGGAACTCGTGCGGTTAACAGGTCCGGAGAATATCGGCCCGGAGAGAACGCGTGCGCGCCCTTTGGGGAATGTGCCGGTTAACAGCCCAACCCGCATAACCCCCGAAAACAACGGAAAAATCCGGCCACAGCCGGATTGGGAGAAGCGTTTCGCGAGGGCAAGTGGCGGAGGCGGTGGCCGCCGTTCCGGCCTCGCGAAACGTCGCACCCATGTGCATTATCCCCATATATATAAGGGGTTTTTGACATTCACGTTGCTACCCATTGCAATCCGTCGCCACAAAGTGCATCATTTTAGGCGGGCTAGATGACGGGTGAAAAATGCCACGGGTTGCCAAGGAACTTTCTGCGCTTGACGTGAAGCGGCTGGAGCATCCGGGCGTCGGGCGCAACGCTACCTTCGCCGTGGGTGGAGTGTCGGGCCTCTTGCTCCAAATTTCCCCGACCGGGGGCCGCACTTGGATTGTGCGTGTGACCGTTGGCACCTTACGCCGTGAAATCGGGCTGGGCGGTTATCCAGACGTTACCCTTTCCCAAGCCCGCGACCGTGCGCGCGAGGTCAAGGACCAAATCCGGCGCGGCATTGATCCGGTCGAAGAGCGCAAAGCCGCCAAGGCCGCACTAATCGCAACACAACGCCGGGGCCTGACCTTCGCGGATGCGATGGACCGTTACCTTGCCGCGAAGCTGGATGCCTTCAAGAACGCCAAACACAAAGCGCAATGGCGTAGCACGCTGGAAACCTACGCCTTGCCGCAACTTGGCGACATGATGGTTTCGGCCATCACGGTGCAGGACATGTTGCGCGTGCTGGAGCCGATCTGGGCCGAAAAGACCGAAACCGCTTCCCGCGTGCGCGGTCGCATTGAATCCGTGCTGTTTTGGGCAACCGTGGCGGGGCACCGGCATGGCGACAACCCGGCGCGCTGGGCTGGCAACCTCAAGGAACTGTTAGCCGCCCCGTCCAAGGTGGCAAAGACGGGCAATCACCCCGCTTTGCAGATTGACGACGCGCCGCGTTGGTTAGCCGCTTTGCGGACAATGGCTGGCAACGGAAGTCGCGCCTTGGAACTGATGGCGCTGACGGCGACCCGTTCGCAGGAAGTCCGGGGCGCGGCATGGGATGAAATCGACCTAAAGGCGGGGATCTGGATTATCCCGGCCTTGCGCATGAAAATGGACCGGGAACACCGCGTGCCGCTGACAGCCGACGCCGTGGCGCTTTTGAAATCATTGCCGCGCTTTGCCGACAACCCACTTGTGTTCCCCGCCCAGCGCGGTGGTCAGCTTTCCGACATGACCCTAAGCGCGACCATGAAGCGGATGCACGAAGCAGACGTTGCGGCGGGTGGCGAAGGTTTCCTAGATCGGGTGTCCAAGCGCCCCGCCGTGCCGCATGGCCTACGCTCCACCTTCCGCGATTGGGTGACAGAGCGCACCCACTTCCCCGGCGACATGGCAGAGGTCGCGTTGGCGCACCGTGTAGCAAGTGCGGTGGAGGCATCCTATCGTCGGGGTGACATGATCGAAAAACGCCGTGCGATGATGGCGGCTTGGGCGGAGTTTCTGGCCGGGGCGAAGCGGTCAGGCAAAGTTGTGAGGATTGGTTAATGTTTGCGCCCCTAGGATACTTACCATTTGCCACGCTCGCGACAAGTCTCATGGACCATGCTGATGCATTCTTTGAAGAAGTGGCAGTTCCGTGGGAGATTATTAATCGTTCCGAATTGGGCTTAGAAAAATATCGTAAAGCGACAGCCGCTCGCGTTATCTACTTTCGATGGCTTGTGGATCATTGCCTTTGGCGACAGCCGGTCCCAATCTATTTGGCAAGTCCGGATGCTAAGTTAGGGTCTGGACCCATTAAATCGCTTGCGGGCCTCGGAGCCCACTGATTCACTGGTGGCACCAAGGGGGGCCGCCATGACCGATATGTTCCTGTTGTCCGACGACCAGATGGCGCGGATTTCACCG
>JAJXZX010000021.1 GCA_021779835.1 Pseudomonadota bacterium
GGTTCATTTTTGGGTTCCTTTCGCTTCAAGGGCCGCAAGGCGGCTTTCCAGTTCGGTAAGTTCAAGTGTCCGGCGGTAAGTCTCGATCAGTGCCATGATATGCGCCCCCTCGATTGGTGTGAGTTCTCCGGTTGCAACCTCTGCGATGACGGCGGCGGCAGCCTTGGCTGCATCCTTTGCGGTCTCCATCGGGGGCAACGTGAATTCCACGGGGCTATCGCGGCGCGGCGGAGCGATGCGCTCCAGACACAAGCGTAAAGCCGCCGTGTCGCCCTCCAGAGCCATGCTCACGGCCTGTTGCGTGATCTGCTCGGCCTGCCCGTCCAGAAGGTCGAGAACGGCGCGGGTGACGCGGTGACGCGTTCCGCGAGGCTTGCCGGGATTGCCTGCCCCAAAGGTGCCATCCGAATTGCGTCCGCTTTTACGGGTCATGCCGCACCCCCATCTTCCCACTGCCGCGTGATGCCGCTCCACATCCTGCCGTCCGGCCCGTGGCGTTCCCATGCTGACAGGTTCCGCCACTCCGCGAAGCTGACAATCTTCCCGGTCCAAGTTTTGGGGTTTCCAAAGGCATGGCCGTGCGGGTTGTCACCGTGTGTGGCGGGCGGGGGAAGTGGCGCAACCTTGCCCCCGGTGAGAAAGTCGATGACCTCGGCCTTGTGCGCTGCCAGTTCGCCCAGCGCGTCAGGCGTCATCACCTTGCCCCCGGACGGGTCACGCCACTTGATCTTGCGGCCATCGGTTTCAAACGAAACGCCACTGGCAGTCAGGTCTCGAACCATATCAATCGCGCCCATCACAGTTCCCCCTCCGAACCGTCGCCTAATATGGCGGAATTATCCGCTACCCCGCTACCGCGCTGATATTGCTCAATTTTCCCGTCAGTTAATCCGCTACCGCCGGTGCTATGGTAGCGGATCGAAACCTCATTTTCTTCTTTATTTTCATTATGGTAGCGGGGTAGCGGATAATTGGGCGGAATTGAGGCATACCTTTGGTAAGCGGCGTCAACATCGGCACGGTAGTAGCTTTTAAGCACCTGACCGGACACCTTGGCGTTGCGTGGCCGGACCTCGAAAGGGCGCAACAGCTTCGCGATGCTTTGCGACGCAAGAGGGCGACCGTTGCGCCATTCCGCCCAAGGGCGCTCGTCTAGGTCAATTAACGACTGGACCAGATCGGCGGTTTGAATGCGGTCAGCGCCTTGCTCAGCAAAGATTGCGGACAGGTCCGCCAGCATCATTACGCCAGCGGGTTCGTCCCCATCGTCGCGCGCCTCGGCTTGCATCGCATATGCCGCCGCCAGCCTGTCCGGCCACTTCCCGCCCAGCAGTTTGGCGATGCGGTGCAAGGGCGTGAAGTTGTCGCGGCGGCGGTCGCTTCCACACGCGGGCGGCTCGGTCTCCATCGCGGCCAAAGTTATACCGTTGTCATTAGCCCATCGGGCGGCCTGACGGCGAAGGCGCAACGAATGGGTGAATAGATCGGCGGGCAGTCGAGCGACCGTTTCTGTCGGCATCTTGCGCCGCAATCCGATAATCACGGACCTCGACACGAGCGTGTCGCGTTGGGTGCCAATTCCCGCGAAGGCGATTGGCGTCCAAGTCGAGAAAAGCGTTGGCGTCAGCACCCCACCCTTATCCTCGACACGGACCACTTTTGCCGTTCGCTTGGTGTGCCCTGAATTAAGAATCCCCGCGAGTTCGAGATTATCCTTCATCCATGTATCGGCCTCGTCCAACAGCAGGCTCGGCTTCCAAGCCTCGATTGCCCTAAAGACACCAGCGGCGCTAATGTTAGACGCGATAAACCCCTTGCTAACAACGGCCTCCAACACCTCCAAGAGCGTGCTTTTTCCACACGCCTTTGTCGGGCTGGTAATCATCAAGCGCGGCCATAGCCGCCACCGATCCATCAGGTAGGTGCCAATCACCCAAAGTGTTGCTGTATCAGCGTCCCCAGCAGTGCCGAATATGACATGAGACAAAAGCATTGATCTGATTTCATCTGCCACCGCCGCGCCGTTTACCGCGTCATCCCAAGGTTCAACCGCCTCAAAAGGATCGGCCTCATCGCTCCCCGCGTCGAGCGGTCGCTTTGCATCAACCTCTCTGTCGAGAACCGCGACGCGGATGCCAAGCGCCTTCGCTTCGCCATCGCGCGCCAGTTCGTATTGAAGCAATGGCAGTTTTGCCAATTCGGCAATCCGTGCCGCCGCCAACTCACCCGGCGCAGGAACGAACGGCTCTTCGCCGGGGTGCAAAGCGTCCCCTTGTTCCAGCCCGTCCGTGCCTTCAGCGCCTTCACTTTCGGCATCGGCATTCTTCTTCCGCTGCGCCTCAACCGCCTTATCCAGAACCGACACACGAAAGTTCAGCGCCCTTGCCTCGGCGTCACGAACCGGTTCATATTCAGTCGGCTTCAGCTTCGCTAATTCGGCAATCTTAACCTCGGCAGCATCACCTGGCGTTGGAACAAACGCCACCGCATCCAGGTTCAAAGCTTCCTCTTGTTCCGGGGCTTCAATGGCCTCGCACGTTTCCTCTTCGGTGCAAGTCAGTTTCGCGGGCGCGTTCATGTTGCGGCCCCCTTCATGGTCAAAATATCATTCCAGTCACGCCCATCTGGCGCGGGAAGTATGCTCACATGCCAGCCCAGCGCGGCGGCGCGGGTTGCAAGGTCATTGCCAGCAGATCGGCCAGCATCATCGCCATCTGTTGCAATGGTCAGGCGGTGCGGCACGGCGGGCAGAGACAGACCGCGAAGGCCAGAGGTGGACAGCGCCGCCCAGATTGTCGCGGGGGCGCGTAGTAGGCTGCTGGCGAGGCTTAGGGCGGTTTCGATGCCCTCTGCCACCACAAGCGGCCCTTGGGCATGTGTGAGCCTTACAGCGCCCCCAGCGACCGCGCCCAGCATTGCCTTCGCCGGTTCCACGTCCGCCTTGCCGCTGCCATCGGCGCGAAGGTAGGTGCGATGCACCGCGAAACCTTGCCCGCCTTCCACAAACGCCACCAGCGCCGGAAGCCGCTTCCCGGTCGGATGCCACGCCTCGCGATGGAACCGCAGCACGTTAGGCAGGGGGCAGGTGATGCTGCGCCCGCGAAGATAGGCCTCGGCCACGGTGCCCTCGATCGGTTTTGCCTCACGCCAGACGCGCAGGGCTTGATCGGCACGCTTTCTTGCTTCGGCTTTCCGTTCGGCTTCGCGCTGGGCAATGATTGCCGGGTCAAGCCGGGCGTGGCTGCCATAGGTCACGCCTGCCGCCACGAGAATATCGCGGAAGTCGCACCCGCCCTTCTTGCAGTGTAGCAGTAGGCCACCTTCGGGCTTGTCCGCGATTGTCAGCGCATCTTGACCGGCCCGGCGTTCCGGCTGGCAGATCGGGCAAGGCGCGGTGCCATAGCGACCATGAAACTTGCCGCCCAGCGCTGCCGTGATGGTGAGGGCGTTATCCATGTGCGTGCCCCCAAATGAGAGCCGCAAGGGCAAGCGCCTCAGCCTCTGTAATGCCAAAGCGAAGGCGAAGGCGGATAAGTTGCGCGCGGATCACGGCAACGCCGTCTTTGCGTGTTGCCCCGGTTTCTGCTATTGTCACTCTGTCAGTAGGTAGAGAAGTGACGCCCCGGCCCGGTTTGCGCTCCAACGCTTGCCGGGCCTCTTGTTGTCCTTGATCCATCAGGCGGCCACCCCGCGCGACGCCTTGGCTTTTTCGATCACGTCAAGGATTTCGGATTGCGGCCAGCGGGCAGAGCCTCCCAACTTGATCGGCTTGGGCAGCAGGCCAAGCGAAACATCGCGGTAAACGCTCGGCACGCTTTTGTGAATCAGCGCGGAGACTTCGCGAATATTCAGCAGAGGGTCATTGATTTGCATTTCTTGCTCCATGCGGTTTCTTACATGAAGTGATAATGCGCCCTCAGATCAGGACATTTGGCGGGGTATGCCTGACTTTATTCCGGGTCGCGCCAGCGGCCACGGTGCCGTTTCCAGAGGCCTTCGTTCGCGCTTTTGGATGTTCCCAGTCCCTTCGTGAAGGTCAGAGCGGCTGCGCGGCTCTTGCTATGCCCAGCGCTGCGAAGCCTATCCATCTCGTTCAAGACAGGCCGCGTGTCGGGCTTATATTTTCCGTGCTTATGGTCACCGCCTTTTGCGGCGCTCTTAACCGTTCCAACGCCGCGCATTGCATGCTCATCCCACCGCCATTTCATCTGCGCAACGCCCCACGCCTTGCCAGCCTCAAACGCCCAACTGGCGGCGGCATCGGCCCTATTGTCGCTGAGTGCGGCCTTCGCTTTCTCAATCAGGTGTGTAATCAAGTTGGCCAATTGAACAGGGCCGTCTTCAGGAGAAGTCAGCTCTCGTTTGTTAGAAGCGACGAGGCTGGGATCTTTAGCTATTACAGCACAGTTCTTTGCGGCAGTAAGCGAAGACGCGCCGAAAAGTCCGCCACCCTCCGTCACGGCAGCGGTAAGGGCGTCACTTTGTGATTTCAGCCAAACGGCCATTTCCGTCCAGTCGGCGGCACTTTGAAGATCAAATTGCACGCCTTCACTCTCGGTCATTCCCGAACCGCTCTTGATCCGCTTCATTGAGCCTTCACCATCTGCAAAACCCGCCCGCTCTGGCCAGTGACATGCTTTGCCCATCGCGCCATCAGCGGGCGGCGTTGTTCTAGTAAGTCGGTTGTTTTGTAGGACCTTGAAACCGTGTTGCCCGTCACGTGCGCTAAACAAGCCTCTGCCACTTCGTGCGGCGCGTCGGTCGCCTCTGCCAGCCAGTTCCGCAGGCTTGACCGGAAGCCATGCGGGCGGGCTTCCATTTTGCGGCGTTCCATCAGGCGGGACATTGTGGCGTCGCTGATTACGCCCTTGCGGATGCTGGGGAACATGAAGCCATCGCGGGCATGGCGTCGGGCTTCTGCGATGACGCCCAGAGCCTCGGGTGACAGGGGGACGCGGTGATCTGGCGTCGCGTCGCGCTTGCCCTTCATGGCCTCGCCCGGCACCGTCCAAACGTCGCCTTCGATCTGATCTTCGCGCATGAACCGCAACGGGCCGGAACGAACGCCGGTCAGGATCAGCAGTCGCAAGGCAAGATGCGTCACGCTGCCATCATCAAGGCTGGCATAGAAGGCCGGAACCTCTTGCCACGCCACCGAAGCGATATGCTCGGCCTTGTGGCGTTGTTTCCCCAGCAAGGCGCGGGCTTTGTCGCAAGCCTGCATATCCACGTCCAAGCCCAGCGCTGCCGCATGTTGAATGCAGATCGAAAGCCGGTTCATCGCTTTTCGGGCGGTATCCGCTTTTGTGTGCCAGATCGGCGCAAGCGTGTCGCGAATGTCGACCTGATCCAGATCGGCAACAGGCACCTTGCCCAGCTTCGGCAGAACGTGAAGTTCGAGCGGGCTAAACCAGCGGCCCGCAAGCCCGTCGCCCTTCAACTCGGCCTTGCGGCTTTCGAAAGCATCAACGGCAATGTCTTTCAGAAGGTGCAGGTTGCGTATCGCCTCACGGCGCTGGCGTTCCCGTTCCTTGATCGGGTCGGCCCCCTCGCGAACGGTGGTGCGCCACTTGATTGCCGCGTCGCGAGCCTCTTTCAGGGAAACCTCGGTCAGCGACCCTAGGCCCATCTCGCGCCGCCTGCCGTGAACCGTGACGCGCAAAACCCATTGCCCGCCGCCATCCTCACGCTTGAACAGCCAAAGCCCGCCGCCATCTGAATACTTGCCCGGTTCGGCGTTCTTGACCTTTGCGGCGTTAAGCCTGTTGAGTTCGTGCGCCATTTTTCTATCCACCCGGCTATCCCCCTCTATATCTAGTATAGCGTGAGGCGGATTGATAGCGTTTAATCGGACATGATGCGCACAAACCCCTTATTTATTTGGATATGTGATTTTTCTGATATGGGGTGATTGCAAGATATAGGGCGCTTCAATGCCGCCCCTGGGCACCATTTAAATACCTGATGATGTTGAGTGAAAGAGTCCCTGCCTGTGCGCGGATGGGCTTTCAATTGGCATAGTTGATCGCGCATGATGCGGGCGGTGCGTGGCTTGCGCGTGCCGCAAGGTTTCGAGGTGCATATGAGCCAGATTGCCAATCCGCCCGCATTTTTGCGCGCGCTCTTTGATCGCGCTGTCGCGGTGGCTGACCCGATGCGGGTGATTGCGGGGCAGTTGCCGCTGCGGCCTGCGGGGCGGGTGGTGGTGGTTGGGGCGGGCAAGGCCTCGGCTCGGATGGCAGAGGCGGTCGAGGCGGTGTGGGGTCCGTGCGAAGGGCTGGTGATTACGCGCTATGGCTATGCGCGCCCCTGTCGCGGCATCGAGATTGTCGAGGCGGCGCATCCGGTGCCGGACGCGGCGGGGATGGCGGCGACGGGGCGGATGCTGGCGTTGCTTGGGGGCTTGGGCGAGGGGGATTTTGTGCTGGCGCTGATCTCCGGCGGGGCGTCGGCGCTGTTGGTGAAGCCGGCGGGGGCGATCACGTTGGCGGAAAAGCAGGCGGTGACTGCGGCGCTGTTGGCCTCTGGCGCGCCGATCGACCAGATGAACCTGCTGCGCAAGCATCTGAGCCGGGTGAAGGGCGGGCAGTTGGCGGCGGCGGCCTATCCGGCGCGGCTGTTGGCGCTGATGATTTCGGACGTGCCGGGGGATGATCCGGCATTCATCGGCTCTGGGCCGACGGTGGGGGATGCCTCGACCCCGGCAGAGGCGCGCGCGGTGGTGGCGCGGTGGGGGATTGCGGTGCCCGCCTCGGTCGCGGCGGTGTTGGCGGGGGTGAGCGGTGTGGTGGCGCCCGGTGACGCGCGGCTGTCGCGGGTGGAGAACCGGGTGATTGCCGCCCCGGCGCAGTCCTTGGCGGCGGCGGAGGAGGTGGCGCGGGCGGCGGGATGCGCGGTGCGGCTGTTGGGCGATGCGCTGGAGGGCGAGGCGCGCGAGGTGGGCGCGGCGCAGGCGGCGGAGGCGTTGCGCTTGCAGGCGGCGATGCGGGCGGGCGATGCGCCGCTGGTGCTGTTGTCGGGGGGTGAGCTGACGGTGACGCGGCGCGGCGATGGCGTGGGCGGGCCGAATGCGGAATTTGCACTGTCGATGGCGCTGGCGCTCGGCGGGGCGCGCGGTATTCATGCGATTGCCTGCGATACGGATGGGGTTGATGGCGCGGCGGAGGTGGCGGGGGCGTTGGTTGCACCTGACACATTGGCGCGGGCGGCTGAGGCGGGGCGCGATGCAGCCGCGGCCTTGGCGCGCAACGACAGCCACGGGTTTTTCGCGGCGGTGGGCGGGCAGGTGGTGACCGGGCCGACGCTGACGAATGTCAACGATTTCCGCGCTGTGCTGATCGAGGCGGGGACGTGAGGGTGCTTGAACTGCGCCGCGCGCTGGCTCATCAAGGGGCTTGGAATTGCTTGGGGCAGGGGTGCGGAAATGACGATTGAGGGGACAAAGACGGCGGCTGGCCTGCGGATTGCGGCGGATGATCCGTGCTCGCCCGAGGTGGGCGCGCTGCTGGCGCGGCATTTGCAGTTGATGCGCGATACCTCGCCGCCGGAGTCGGTTCATGCGCTGGATGCCTCGGCGCTTGCCGTGCCGGGCGTGTGGTTTTTCACGGCACGCGAGGCCGGGGCGGTGCTGGCGATGGGTGCGATCAAGGCGCTGTCGGGCAACGAGGGTGAGATCAAGTCGATGCATGTGGTGGCCGAGGCGCGCGGGCGCGGGCTGGCGCGGCTGATGCTGGACCAGTTGATTGCAGCGGCGCGGGAGCAGGGCTGGCAGCGGCTGAGTCTTGAGACCGGGGTGGAGGATGAATTCGTTCCGGCGCGCGCGCTGTATGCGCGGGCGGGCTTTGTCGAATGTGGTCCGTTCGAGGGCTATTGGGCCGACCCCAACAGTGTATTCATGACGCTGAAGCTGAGGTGAGGCGAGGACATCGTCTGACTCGGTTTGCTGATTTGCAATTTGCATTTTTTCATCGTCGATGAGTTTGCAAATTTTCCGAATTCCGCTTTGTGTTGGCTGGGCGTGCCTGTAAGGTCCGCCGAAATGCCCGTCACGATGAGGAGAGCGGTCGATGAGCGACATCCTGAGCCAACTCGAACAGCGTCGCGCGGCGGCACGGATGGGCGGCGGCGCTAAACGGATTGCGGCGCAGCACTCCAAGGGCAAGCTCACGGCGCGCGAGCGGGTCGACCTGTTGCTGGACGAGGGATCGTTCGAAGAGTTCGACATGTTCGTGGCGCACCGCTGCACCGATTTCGGGATGGAGCAGGAGCGTCCGGCGGGGGACGGCGTGGTCACCGGCTGGGGCACGGTGAACGGGCGGATGGTCTATGTGTTCAGTCAGGATTTCACCGTGTTCGGCGGGTCTCTGTCGGAAACGCACGCGCAAAAGATCTGCAAGATCATGGATATGGCGATCCAGAATGGCGCGCCTGTGATCGGGATCAACGATTCGGGCGGCGCGCGGATTCAGGAAGGTGTGGCCTCGCTTGCGGGCTATGCCGATGTGTTCCAGCGCAATATCATGGCCTCTGGCGTGGTGCCGCAGATCAGCCTGATCATGGGGCCTTGCGCAGGCGGCGCGGTTTACAGCCCGGCGATGACCGACTTCATCTTCATGGTGCGCGACAGTTCCTACATGTTCGTGACCGGGCCGGATGTGGTGAAAACGGTGACGAACGAGATCGTCACGGCAGAGGAATTGGGCGGGGCGAAGACGCATACGTCGAAATCCTCGGTGGCCGATGGCGCGTTCGAGAATGACGTTGAGGCGATGATGGAGGTGCGGCGGCTGATCGACTTTCTGCCCGCCTCCAACCGTGAAAAGCCGCCGGTGCGGCCGTTCTTTGACGACCCGGCGCGGATTGAGATGAGCCTGGATACGCTGATCCCGGACAACCCGAACCAGCCCTATGACATGAAAGAGCTGATCCTCAAGCTTGCGGATGAGAGCGATTTCTACGAAATTCAGGAAGATTACGCGAAGAACATCATCACCGGCTTTATCCGGCTGGAAGGCTCGACCGTGGGCGTGGTGGCGAACCAGCCGATGGTGCTGGCGGGCTGTCTGGACATTGATTCCAGCCGCAAGGCCGCGCGCTTTGTGCGGTTCTGCGATGCGTTTGAAATCCCGATCCTGACGCTGGTCGATGTGCCGGGCTTTCTGCCGGGCACCGGGCAGGAATATGGCGGCGTCATCAAACATGGGGCGAAGCTGCTGTTTGCCTATGGCGAGGCGACGGTGCCGAAGGTGACGGTGATTACGCGCAAAGCCTATGGCGGGGCCTATGACGTTATGGCGTCCAAGCATCTGCGCGGTGATTTCAACTATGCCTGGCCCACCGCCGAGATTGCGGTGATGGGTGCCAAGGGGGCGGTCGAGATCTTGTATCGCAGCGAGTTGGGCGACAAGGACAAGATCGCGCAGCGCACCAAGGATTACGAGGACCGCTTTGCCAACCCGTTCGTCGCCGCTGAAAAGGGGTTCATCGACGAGGTTATCATGCCGCATTCGACCCGGCGGCGGGTGGCGCGTGCCTTCGCGTCGCTGCGCGGCAAGAAGCTGAGCAATCCTTGGAAAAAGCACGACAACATTCCGTTGTAGGGGGCATGGATGCGGGGCGTCGTTCTGGCGTTGCTGATGGAAGTTGCAGCGGGCGCGGCGTGGGCGGGGCCCAAGGTGCCGTCCGGGCAAGTGGTCTCGTTGATGGAAGTGCTGTGGCCCGAGGCGGGGGCACCGATGAAAACGGCGCGGTTCCGGTTTCTCGCGCCCGCCATCGTGGCGCGGGGCAAAGGGGTCGGGCCAGATCAGGCCGAAGATGACATGGCGGCACTTTGCGAGGGTGTGGCGTTGCCCATGATCGCAAAGTCGGGCAAGGCGGTGCGGGAGATCGTGGTCTCGTTGTCGCAAAAGCCGGTGAAGCTTGGAGAGACACGGGACGATGTGGTCCAGTTTTTCGAAGCTTATGTGGTCAAGGGCGGCCACTGCACCGTGGAGGGCATAGGGGAATGAGACGTTACGCACAGATGGGGGGCAAGACATGCTGAAGCATCGCGGATTTCCGGGGCGGTTTCCGGGGACGGACCATCAGTTCGTCATCCGGCGCGCGAATATGAAAGAGGGCGCCTCGAAGCTGATCGTGCGCGAGCGGTTCCCGGACCGGCGCCCGACAGATCGCGACGCCGATGCGGCCTTTATGGCGGCGCTGTGGGATCATTTCGGCGAGGAGCCGTTCGAGCGGGGCAATCTGGATGCCGGGCGGCTGAGCTGGCTGTTCGGGCGCGAAGTGGTTCCGGCGACGGACCCGTTTGATCCGGCAAGTTATGACGCGTTGCTGCGCATTGACGTAAAACAGGCGCGGGCGGCGTTCCCACAGGTGTTTGAGAGCTAGGACTAGGCATGTTTTCGCGCAACCATTCCGTGAATTGGCAGAGTATCGCGCAAGGCGCGGACCGGTCACGGAATGGCTTTGACCTGCGCGGTGGTTGCGCCATCATGAGTTACGGGCCGCAGACACCCCAAGCTGAGGCCCGGTGTAGTCAAGACCGTTACCCTTCCCTTCCCCTCTGGCCTGATCCTTTTAGGGTCAGGCCAATTTTTCGAGCAAACGCGCATGGCATTGAGAATGTGTCTGGCCGCACTACCTTGGTATTGTGGGCCTCGAATGCATTTCGCAAAGCTCGGGCGTCGCAACGCAATGGAGCTAAATTCACATGCAAATCCTTAAACTCGTCACGGCTTTGGCACTGGTCGGCTCGCTGGCTGGCTGCCTTGAGAACAACACGCAGCGCGGTGTCGCGGGTGCGGCGGGCGGTGCGCTGGTCGCTGGCGCCTTGGGCGGCGACATGGTCGCCGGTGCGGTTGTCGGCGGCGTCGCTGGCGCGGTTTGCCACGACCTGCGCGTGCCGGGGTGCCGTAATGACGGCCACGGCCACTATCGCATGTATCACTGACGCTGCACGCGGCCCGCGCGGCCGCCAAGCGTTTGACGACCTATCAGCCACCGGGGCCACGCGCCTCGGTGGCTTTTGTTTTGCTGTGTCCGGGGACATGCCCCGGCGGGACTGGGGAAGAGGCTGATGTTCAAGAAAATCCTGATCGCAAACCGGGGCGAGATCGCCTGCCGTGTCATCAAGACGGCGAAGAAGATGGGCATCAAGACGGTGGCGATTTATTCGGATGCCGACCGCAATGCGCTGCATGTGCGGATGGCGGATGAGGCGGTGCATATCGGGCCAGCCCCCGCGAACCAGTCCTATATCGTGATCGACAAGGTGATGGCGGCAGTGCGTGCGACCGGGGCCGAAGCGGTGCATCCCGGCTATGGCTTCCTGTCCGAGAACCGGCTTTTTGCGCAGGCTTTGGAGGCGGAAGGGGTGGTCTTTATCGGGCCGCCGTCGCCCGCGATTGAGGCGATGGGCGACAAGATCACCTCGAAAAAGCTGGCGATGGAGGCCGGGGTCTCGACGGTGCCCGGCTACATGGGCCTGATCGCGGATGCGGATGAGGCGGTGAAAATCTCGGGGCAGGTGGGCTATCCGGTGATGATCAAGGCCTCGGCGGGTGGCGGCGGCAAGGGGATGCGCATCGCGTGGAACGACGCAGAGGCGCGCGAGGGCTTTCAGGCCTCGAAGAACGAAGCGGCGGCAAGCTTTGGCGACGACCGCATCTTTATCGAGAAGTTCGTGACGCAGCCGCGCCATATCGAGATTCAGGTGTTGGCAGACAGCCACGGCAACTGCGTTTACCTGCACGAACGCGAGTGCTCGATCCAGCGGCGGAACCAGAAGGTGATCGAAGAGGCGCCCTCGCCCTTCCTTGACCCCGCGACGCGCAAGGCGATGGGCGAGCAGGCCTGCGCCTTGGCGAAGGCGGTGGGCTATACCAGTGCCGGGACGGTGGAATTCATCGTCGATGGCGCGCGGAAGTTCTATTTTCTTGAGATGAACACGCGGTTGCAGGTGGAACATCCGGTGACAGAGCTGATTACCGGCATCGATCTGGTCGAGCAGATGATCCGCGTGGCGAATGGGGAAAAGCTGCCGTTCGCGCAGGAAGAGATCGCGCTGAACGGCTGGGCGATGGAAAGCCGGCTTTATGCCGAAGATCCCTATCGCAACTTCCTGCCCTCGATCGGGCGGCTGTCGCGTTATCGCCCGCCCGCCGAGGTGGCGACGAAAAGCCATGCGGTCAGGAATGACACCGGCGTCTTTGAGGGCGGCGAGATCAGCATGTATTACGACCCGATGATCGCCAAGCTGTGCACCTGGGCCCCGACGCGGGCGGCGGCGATTGCCGGGATGGAAAAGGCGCTTGACGCGTTCGAGGTTGAGGGGATCGGGCATAACCTGCCGTTCCTTGCCGCCGTGATGGCGCATCCGCGCTTTCAGTCGGGCAATATCACCACGGCCTTTATCGCCGAGGAATATCCCGACGGCTTTACCGGTGTGGCGCCGGATGCGGCGGGGATGCGCAATCTGGCCGCAGTAGCCGCGCATATGAAGATGCTGAAAGAGGCGCGGGCGGCGAAAATCTCGGGGGCGATGGCGAACCATCGGCGGCGGGTGGAGCCGGACTATGTGATCTTCCTCGGGCGCGAGACGTTTCCGGTGCATATCACCGAGACGGCAGAGGGCACCGATGTGGCCTTTGCCGATGACGGGGTGCTGGAGGTGCGGTCGGACTGGCGCCCGGGCGAGCCCTTGTTCCGCGGCACGGTCGGCGGCGAAGAGATGATCGTCAAGGTCGCCTTTGTGCGCGGCGGCGCGCGGTTGCGCTGGCGCGGGGCGGATCTCAAGGCGGTAGTCAGAACGCCGCGCGAGGCGGAGTTGGCGGCGCTGATGCCGGAGAAACTACCGCCCGATACCTCGAAGTTTCTGCTGTGTCCGATGCCGGGCCTGATTGTGAAGATCATGGTCGAGGAAGGCGACGAGGTGCAGGAGGGGCAGGCGCTGGCGACGGTTGAGGCGATGAAGATGGAAAACACCCTGCGCGCCGAGCGGAAGGGCATCGTCAAGCGCATCGCGGCGGCGCCTGGGTCGAGCCTGAAGGTGGACGAGATCATCATGGAGTTCGAGTGAGCGCCCAAGCGCGATATTCGGCAAATGACGGCGTGGGGACTGCCCGCGCGGCGAAAAGGACGAAAGCGATGACCGATACCACCAAGATCTGGACCGATCTGGCCACGAAAGAGCTGAAGGGGCGCAACCCGGACAGCCTGATCTGGCACACGCTGGAAGGGATCGCGGTGAAGCCGGTCTATACGGCGGCAGACGTGGCGGGGCTGGCGCATATGGGCGGCGTGCCGGGCGTGGCGCCTTTTACGCGGGGCGTGCGGGCGACGATGTATGCGGGGCGCCCGTGGACGATCCGGCAATATGCCGGGTTTTCCACCGCCGAGGCGTCAAACGCGTTTTACCGCAAAGCGCTGGCGGCGGGGCAGCAGGGGGTATCGGTCGCGTTTGATCTGGCAACGCACCGCGGCTACGATTCTGACCATCCGCGCGTGGTGGGCGATGTCGGCAAGGCGGGCGTGGCGATTGATAGCGTCGAGGATATGAAGATCCTGTTCGACGGGATTCCGCTGGAGAAGGTCAGCGTTTCCATGACGATGAACGGGGCGGTGATCCCGATCCTCGCCTCGTTCATCGTGGCGGGGGAGGAGCAGGGCGTGAGCCGCGCCGATCTGTCGGGCACGATCCAGAACGACATTCTGAAGGAGTTCATGGTGCGGAATACCTATGTGTATCCGCCCGAACCCTCGATGCGGATCATCGCGGATATTATCGAATACACTTCGGCCGAGATGCCGAAGTTCAACTCGATCTCGATCTCCGGCTATCACATGCAAGAAGCGGGCGCGAACCTTGTGCAAGAGCTTGGCTTCACGCTGGCCGATGGGCGCGAATATGTGCGCACGGCGATTGCGCGCGGCATGGATGTGGATGATTTCGCCGGGCGGCTGAGCTTTTTCTTCGCCATCGGCATGAACTTCTTCATGGAGGCGGCCAAGCTGCGCGCCGCGCGGATGCTGTGGCACCGCATCATGACCGAATTCGGCGCGAAAAAGGCCGGCAGCCTGATGTTGCGCACGCATTGCCAGACTTCTGGCGTCAGCTTGCAGGAGCAAGATCCCTATAACAACGTGGTGCGCACCGCCTATGAGGCGATGTCGGCGGCGCTGGGCGGCACGCAGTCGTTGCACACCAATGCGCTGGACGAGGCGATGGCGCTGCCAACCGATTTCAGCGCACGGATCGCGCGGAATACGCAGTTGATCTTGCAGGAGGAAACCGGGGTCACCCATGTCGTCGATCCGCTCGCCGGGTCGTATTACGTCGAAAGCCTGACGGCGGAACTGGCGGAAAAGGCCTGGGCGCTGATCGAGGAAGTCGAGGCGATGGGGGGCATGACCAAGGCGGTGGCCTCGGGGATGCCGAAACTGCGCATCGAGGAATCCGCGGCGCGGCGGCAGGCGATGATCGATCGTGGCGAAGAGGTGATCGTGGGGGTCAACAAATATCGCCTGACGCAGGAAGACGCGATCGACATTCTGGATATCGACAACGCGATGGTGCGCGACAACCAGATAGCGCGGCTGGCCTCGGTGCGGGCCAAGCGCGATGGCGCAGCCTGCGCGGCGGCCTTGGCGGAGTTGGAGCGACGCGCTGCGGAGGGCGGCAACTTGCTGGAAGCCGCCGTCACGGCGGCACGGGCGCGGGCGAGCGTGGGAGAGATTTCGATGGCGATGGAAAAGGTGTTCGGTCGGCATCGCGCCGAGGTAAAGACCCTCGCCGGGGTCTATGGCGCGGCCTACGAGGGCGACGCGGGCTTTGCCGCGATCCAGAAGGATGTCGAGGCCTTTGCCGAGGAAGAAGGGCGGCGCCCGCGTATGTTGGTGGTGAAGATGGGGCAGGACGGCCACGACCGAGGCGCCAAGGTGATCGCCACGGCCTTTGCCGATATTGGCTTTGACGTCGATGTGGGCCCGCTGTTCCAAACGCCGGAAGAGGCGGCGCAGGACGCCATCGACAACGATGTGCATGTGGTGGGCATCTCCAGTCAGGCCGCGGGGCACAAGACGCTGGCGCCGAAATTGGTCGAGGCTTTGCAGGCGGCAGGCGCTGGTGAGATTTTGGTGATCTGCGGCGGGGTCATTCCGCAGCAGGACTACCAGTTCCTCTATGACCGTGGCGTCAAGGCGATCTTTGGGCCGGGCACCAATATTCCGGAAGCGGCGAAAGATATCCTGAAACTGATCCGCGCCGCGCGGCACTGAGGGAAGGCGTGTGGGGCCTCGTTCTCCCGCGCTAGTCCGCGTCCCGGGGACTTGCCGGTTGTGTGGCGGGGGCAGTGCGCAGCAGGGCATAGCCCAGCACTGCCGCGACCAGCGACCCGGCAAGGACGCCGAAGCGGACCTCGTTCATATGCAGCGCGTCGTCGAAGCTGAGCGAGCCGATGAAGAGCGACATGGTGAAGCCGATGCCTGCAAGGCAGGACGCGCCGTAAAGGTGGCGCCAGCTGGCGCCTTGGGGCAGTTTGGCCCAGCCCGCTTTCACAAACACCACGGTGGTGCCAAACACGCCGAGTTGCTTGCCGACAAACAGGCCAAGCGCGATGCCAAGCGGCAGCGGCGAGGTGATGTCGGCGAAGGTGAGGCCCGATAGCGACACGCCCGCATTGGCGAAGGCGAAGATCGGCACGATGAGGAAATAGACATATGGCGTCAGGTTATCCTCAATCGCGTGTAGCGGGGATTTGCCGTAGCGGTCGGTCAGCGGCACGAAGAAGGCGGTGATAACGCCCGCAAGCGTGGGGTGGACGCCGGATTCAAGCACCAGAACCCACAGGATTGTGCCCAGCATCACGGTTGGCGCGATGCGGCGATGGCCACGGTGGTGACGCCACCACAGACCGGCCAGCGGCACCAGCGCCATGATCAGGTAATTCACATGCAGGTCGGAGGTATAGAACACCGCAATGATGAGGATTGCGCCCATGTCGTCGAGAATGGCGAGGGTGAGCAGGAAGATCTTGAGCGAGGGCGGCACGCGTTTGCCGACCAGTGCCAGCACGCCCACCGCAAAGGCGATGTCGGTAGCCGCCGGAATCGCCCAACCCTGCGCGGTGTCCGGGTGGCTGCCGTTGAACGCCGCGTAGATCAGCGCGGGCACCGCCATGCCCCCAAGCGCGGCCATACCGGGAAGCACCACATCGCGCGGGTTCTTGAGCTTGCCCTCCAGCATCTCTCGCTTCAGTTCCAGCCCGATTAGGAAGAAGAACACCGCCATCAGCCCGTCGTTGATCCAAAGGATCAGCGGTTTCGACAGCCCCTTGCCATCAACCAGCACGGAGACTTTGACGTCGAGCAGGTGTTCATAGGCGGGGGCAAGAGGCGAGTTTGCCACGATCATCGCCAGCGCCGCCGCGATCAGCAGCAAGACGCCGCCTGCCGCCTCGTGTTGGAAAAAGCGGTTGAGCCAGCGGGCTAGGGGCATGGGGGCTCCGGGTGGGGGGACGCGTGAGGGGCAGATAAGGTCAGACGCCAAGATATCAATACGGACGCGGGCTTACCGGCTTGCGGCGGCAATTGTCACGACTAGGATGCACGAGACGGCGGGCTGGGGCAATGCCGGGTCTGGAGGGGCTATGCTGAGGCTGGATCATCTGGCGGTGACGGCGATGACGCTGGAGGCGGGTGTCGCGGCGATGGAGGCGGCGCTTGGCGTGGCTTTGGCCGCAGGCGGTAAGCACGCGCTGATGGGGACGCATAACCGGCTTTTGGGGCTGGGGGATGTGTATCTTGAGGTGATCGCGGTCGATCCCGACGCGGCAGCGCCGGGGCGGCCGCGCTGGTTCGACATGGACCATTTTGCGGGCGCACCGCGCCTGACCAACTGGATTGCGCGGTGTGACGATCTGGCCAGTGCGGTTGCGCTTGCACCTGCCGGGATTGGCGTGCCGACCGCTTTCGCGCGCGGTGAGCTGCGCTGGCAGATGGCGGTGCCCGAGGATGGGCGGCTGCCGTTTGATGGGGCCTATCCCGCGCTGATCGCGTGGCAGGGTGCGGCGCGCGGCGCGGGCCATCCGGCGGCGCGCTTGCCCGATGTAGGCTGCCGTTTGCGCCGGTTAGAGATTGCACATCCTGAGGCGGCGGCGTTGCGCGCCGCTTTGGCGGGGGTGCTGGACGATCCGCGTGTGGTGATCGTGGCGGGGGCAGTGAAAGCGATGCGGGCCGAGATTGAGACGCCGCACGGGCTAAGGGTGATCGCATGATCCGGGTGGCGACGGCGGCGGATTGCGCGGCAATCGCGGCGCTGTGGAACCCAATCATCCGCGACACTGTGGTGACCTTCACCACGGCAGAGAAATCGGCGGAGGGGTTGGCGGTGACCTTGGCCGAAAAGGCCTCGGCGGGATTTCCGTTTCTGGTGGCGGACCGTGGCGGCGTGTTGGGCTTTGCCACCTACGGGGCGTTTCGCGCCGGGCCAGGTTATGCACGCACGGTGGAGCATACGATTATTCTGGGGCCAGAGGCGCGCGGGCAGGGCGTGGGGCGGGCACTGATGGCGGCGATCGAGGATCATGCGCGCGCGGCGGGCATCCACTCGATGATCGCCGGGGTCAGCGCGGCCAACCCGGATGGGCGGGCCTTTCACGCTGCGGTTGGATATGGCGAAATTGCGCTGCTGCCGCAGGTGGGCTTCAAATTCGGGCGCTGGCTCGACCTTGTGCTGATGCAGAAAATGCTGAACTGATGCGCTGACAAGGGGGGCGGTGACCGCTATGCTGGGGCCCATGTCGATCTGGAAACGCATCACCGAGGCGCTTGCCTCTCTTGCCTCGGGCGAGGGGTTAGCCGCACTGTTCGAGAGCCAGCGCAAGCCGCCAGAGCGCACGGTTGCCTTTGCGATGGGGGTGATCGCGCTGGGGGCAAAGATTGCCAAGGCGGACGGGCATGTGACGCGCGACGAGGTTTCCGCCTTTCGCGAGGTGTTTTTCATCCCGCCGGAGGAGGAGACCAACGCCGCCAGGATTTTCAACCTCGCGCGGCAGGATGTCGCCGGGTTCGAGGATTATGCGCGCCGCATCAAGCGGATGTTCGGCGCCGAGGTCGATGTGCTGACCGACCTTTTGGAGGGACTGTTTCATATTGCGATGGCAGATGGCAGTTACCATCCGAACGAGGACCAGTTCCTCAAGAGCGTGGCTGACATCTTTGGCCTTGGCGGCAGTTGCTTTCGGGGTATGCGGGCGCGCTTTGTGCCGGACGCGCCGCGTGATCCCTATGATGTGCTGGGCGTAGTGCCGGGCGCGTCGCTGGAGGAGGTGCATGAGGCGTGGAAACGCGCGGTGCGCGCCAGCCACCCCGACCGGATGGTGGCGCGCGGTGTGCCCGCCGAGGCGGTGAAGCTGGCCGAAAAGCGGATGATCGCGGTGAACGCGGCGTGGGAAGAGATCAGCCGCGCCCGGGCGGCCTGAGGTGCGGATCGCGACGTATAACGTCGAATGGTTCACCAACCTGTTCGACCATCACGGGCGGCTACTGGAGGACGGCGAGTGGTCCTCTCGTTTCGGGGTGACGCGGGCGGATCAGATCGGCTCGCTTGGCATCGTGTTCTCCGCGATGGACGCGGATGCGGTGATGGTGATCGAGGCGCCCGACCAGAACAAGCAACGCACGACCTGCGGGCAGTTGGAAACCTTTGCCGCCAAATTCGGGTTGCGCACGCGCAAGGCGGTGATGGGTTTTGCCAGCGAGACGGAGCAGGAAATCGCGCTGCTTTATGACCCCGACAAGCTGACGCCGGTGCATGACCCGGTGGGCGAGCCGACCGGCAAGAAAGGCGCGGCGGGGGCGCCACGGTTCGACGGCGTGTTCCGGCTCGACCTTGACACCGATGCCACGCCAGAGACGATCAGCTTTTCCAAGCCGCCGCTGGAGCTTGCGGTGACCACTGCCGCCGGGTTCAGGTTTCGCTTGATCGGCGTTCATGCAAAGTCGAAAGCGCCGCACAAGGTGACGGCCGAGGCTGAAGCGATCCGGGTGGGCATCGAAAACCGGCGCAAGCAGTTGGCGCAGTGCATCTGGCTGCGCGCGCGGGTCGATCAGCATCTGGCGGCGCATGTGCCGCTGGTGGTGCTGGGCGATTTCAACGATGGTCCGGGGCTGGACGAATATGAAAAGCTGTTTGGCCATTCCGGCGTGGAAATCATGCTGGGCCTAGACCGGCCACCCGAGGAGCGGCTGTACGAGCCGCATGCGCAAATGGTGCTGGGGCAGACCTTTGCCGTTGGGCCAACCACAGCGCGGTTCTACCTGACCGGCAAACACCGCTATTTTCAGGCGCTGTTGGACTACATAATGATCTCGCCCGATCTGCGCGCCAAAGCGTCGGAATGGCGCATCTGGCATCCGTTCGACGATCCGGTGTGCTGGAAAACGGTGGAACTGCGCGAGGCGCTGCTGGCGGCGTCTGACCATTTTCCGGTGACGGTGGATCTGGATATCTGAGGGCGCTCAGGTTCTGGCGACGGTGATCTGGGTTGTGACGCCCAAGGCCGAGGCGAGCGAGGCAAAGCGCGCCTGTGCGACCTCGCCAAACAGGCTAACGCCGATCGGGTGCAGCACCAGCTCTAGCACGCCCTTACGCGGGAAATAGCGCAACGCGCCTGCCTCTGCCGGGTCGGCGATGGAGAACATGGCGCCAAAGCGCATCGCCTTGCCGAGGATTTCCGCGTCATTGCTTTCGTTGGCGTCGAGCAGGCGGAACAAGGGTTCCAACCGCGATCCGGCACGGCTGTTCTTGTAGCGATGTAACAGCGACAGGCCAAGGAAGACGCGGCCGGGGTGATCGAGGCCGCCAAGGTTGGCGCGGGTGGCATTGTCAAAACACGCCTCTGCCCGGTAATCGGGGTGGGCGCGCCATGTGGTGTCGTGCAGAAGGCAGGCGGCTTTGATCAGGCGCATCCGTTCGGGCGCGGCGGATTTGAAGAGGGGTGTCAGGAAGTTGAACAGCTTTTTGCCGAAGCCCGGCATACGGGCCATCGTCGCCTCGGAGAAACGGCAGGATTCGATCAGCGGGTCACGCGCGCGCAGGCGCTGAGGCATGTGTTCATACAAAAGCCCCTCGCGGATGCCGTAGGAGGAGACGTCGATTTCCTTGGGGCGGAAGGTGCGCACCAGTTGCGCCAGCACTTCGGCGGCCAGCGGCACCAGCTCCATCCGCTCGGTCGACGTGCCGGTGCGTTGGCGCAATTCGTTAAGGTCGGAGGTGCCGATCCAGTCCACGGTGTCCAGCACGGATTGCGGCGTCATGCGGTATTCGTGCAGCACGGTCAGCGGATAGGCGCGCCGTTCCATGTCTAGCCGTGCGATGGCGCGCCATGAGCCACCGACGAGGTAGAGTTTGTCGTGGCGACCGTCGAGTTCGGCCTTGAGGCCCTTTACGATCTTTTCGATGTGTTTGCGGCGGTCTTTCGGGGTGCCTGGCACCTGCTGCAAGCGAAAGGGCCCAAGCGGCGAGGTCAGGCGGCGACCGATGCGGCCCTCGCCGATCAGCGCAAGTTCCATGGACGAGCCGCCAATGTCACAGACGATGCCTTCGGCCTCGGGCCAGCCCAATAGCACGCCTTGGGCAGAAAGGCGCGCCTCTTCTGCGCCATCGATCACCCAAAGCTTCAGGCCGGTTTCGCGCAGCACCTGCTCTTGAAACTCGGGGCCGTCGGAGGCTTCGCGCACCGCGGCGGTGGCGACGGCGGTGAGGGGGGCGATGCCCATCCCCTCGGCCAGAATGGAAAACCGCTTTAACGCCGCCAGTGCGCGCTCGCGCCCCTTGGGGTTCAGGCGGCCCGTGACGTCCAGCCCGGCGCCAAGACCGCAGAGGATTTTTTCGTTGTAGAAATAGGCGGGCGAGCGCGCCGCGCCGTCGAAAACCACAAGACGGACAGAGTTCGATCCGACATCGACGACACCGATACGCGACAGGGCGCGGGCAGAGGGATCCTCGAAAATCGGGCGACCGAAGGGGCCCCAATCGTCATGGGCAGGCTCGGACGAGTCGCTCATCGGGTGTCCTTTCTTGTTGCGCGGGGACATTGCCGCCGGGGGCGGCCCGCGTCAATCCATCGAATGGGCAAGCTTTGGCACGTCGCCAGCGCCAGCGGTGCCACGGCCCGACAATGATGGGTTTTCCATGAAGAAACGGTGACAGTTGAACAGGTTGACCGTGGTCGAGGGCAAATCGCGCTGCGATGTACCATCAGGTTGCAGCACGAAACTTTGCGCGAGGTCGGCGAGGTTGGCGGCCATGATCTGGCTGACGATCTGCGCCTTCACCGTGTCGTTCTTGATCTCCACCAGCGTTTCGACCCGGCGCGTCAGGTTGCGTTCCATCCAGTCGGCCGAGGATATGAAAACCCGCGCTTTCTTTGACGGCAGGCCCGCGCCATTGCCGAAACACACGATGCGGCTGTGTTCCAGAAAGCGCCCGACAATGGATTTGACGCGGATATTGTCGGAAAGCCCTTTGATGCCGGGGCGAAGGGCGCAGATGCCACGGATCACCAGCGCGATTTTCACGCCGTCAGCGCTGGCGGCGTAAAGCGCGTCGATCACATCGGGATCGGTAAGCGAGTTCATCTTGGCCCAGATCTCTGCCTTGCGACCGGCGCGGGCATGGGAGGCCTCGGCGGCGATCAGTTCCAGCAGGCGGGATTTCAGGTTGATCGGCGAGATGGCAAGGTTTTCCAGCCCTTCGGGTTGCGCATAGCCCGACAGGTAGTTGAACACCTTGGTGGCATCGCGGCCCAGCGCTGCGTCACAGGTGAACAGCGACAGGTCGGTGTAGATGCGCGCGGTGATCGGGTGGTAATTGCCGGTGCCGTAGTGGGTATAGGTCACCAGTTGGTCGCCCTCGCGGCGCACCACGGTCGAGATCTTGGCGTGCGTCTTGTAGTGGATGAAGCCATAGACGACATGCGCGCCCGCGCGTTCCAGCCGTCGCGACTGGCGGATATTGGCGGCCTCGTCAAAGCGGGCCTTGAGCTCAACCAGTGCGGTGACGGATTTGCCCGCCTCTGCCGCTTCGCACAGCGCCGACACGATGGGGCTATCGCGTGAGGTGCGGTAAAGCGTCTGCTTGATCGCCAGCACATTGGGGTCACGCGCCGCTTGGTCGAGAAAGCGCACCACCATGTCGAAGGTCTCGTAGGGGTGATGCAGCAGCATGTCCTTTTGGCGGATCGCGGCGAACATGTCGCCTTCGTGGTCCTGCACGCGTTCCGGCACGCGAGGGGTGAAGGCGGGCCATTGCAGATCGCGCCGCGCGTCCAGCACCAGTTCCTTGAGGTCGGCAACGCCGATCAGACCGCGCATCTCGATAACCTCGTCGGGGGTGACGCCGAGTTCCTGCATGACAAGCGAGCGCAGATCGTCGGGTGCGCCTGCGGTGATGGTCATGCGGATCACCTCGCCACGGCGCCGACGTTTCAGCGCCACCTCGAATTCGCGCACAAGGTCTTCGGCCTCGTCCTCGACCTCCAGATCGCTGTCGCGCAGCACGCGGAAGGCACAATGGCCTTCGTCGCGGTAGCCGGGGAACAGCGAGGAGAGGTGGAGCAGCATCAGTTCCTCCAGCGGCAGAAAGCGGTGCTCGCCGCCCGATGCAGGCAGGGCGATGAAGCGCGGCACCTGTTGCGGCACCGGCAGCAGGGCCTGCAAGGCGCGCCGGTCGGTGATGCGTTCCAGGTGCAGCGCGAGGCAAAAGCCGGTGTTGGGGATAAAGGGGAACGGGTGCGCCGGGTCGATCGCCAGCGGCGACAGGACCGGGAACACCTGATTGAGGAAGTAGCTGTCCAGAAACGTCTGGTCGCGCTTGGTCAGCTTGGCGCGGGTCAGCAGGGTGATGCCTGCGCCTTCCATCTCTTTCTTCAGTTTGTTCCAGACCAATTGCTGGGCCTGCAACAGGCGGCGAGCGTCGTGATCAATCTGGGTAAGCTGATCCTTGGGCGTCAGGCCGTCGGCGGCCAAGAGGCTGTTGCCCGCCCGCGCCAGTTCGCGCAGGCCCGCGACGCGGACGGTGTAGAATTCGTCAAGGTTGGTGGCAGAGATCGACAGAAAGCGCAGGCGCTCCAGCAGAGGCACACGCGGATTGCGCGCCTCGTCCACCACGCGCCAGTTGAACGACAACCACGACAGTTCGCGGTTGAAAAAGCGGTGCGGCCCGGCAATTTCCGCCGCGGGCAGGGACACCGGCTCCGGGAACGGCGCTTTCAGGAAATCTGCTTTTGTCATCTGGTGTTTGGCTCGGGCGCTGGCGGTGGCTAAAAGCGATTATTGGCCGCCTTCTGCCCCCATGTCCAGAACCTCGGCAACCATGGCGCGGGTGACTTTGCGCCCTTCGGCCAAGGCGCGGCGGTCGATGCGATCAACAAGGCTGCGTGCGCTGGCGAAAGAGCGGGTCATACGCAGCGCAAGGTAGGGGATGATGGCCGGCGGCACGATCAGTTGGCGGTCAGCGAACAGCTTGACGAGGACGGCGGACAGCAGCGCGTCGTCGGGCGGATCCAGCGTGGTGATCGCGGTGGCCTGCATGCGGCTGGCGAGATCGGGCAGCGTCAGCGGCCAGCGGTTTGGCGCAGTGCGCGCGGTCAGCAGCAGGCGCCCGTCGGCGGCGGCGATCAGGTTGTGCAGGTGAAACAGCGCGCGTTCGGCGGCCGGATTGCCCGCAACCTGATCGGCATCCTCGACGACTGCGCGCGGGAAACGGTCGAGGTCGGCGAGGTCGGTGGCGGCTAGATCGGCAGCTTGGGCGACGCGCGCGCCGGTGTCATTGGCCCAAATCTGCGCAAGGTGGGTTTTGCCAGAGCCGGGCGGGCCGATCAGCGCGAGTTTCCCTTGCGGCCACTGCGCCCAATCCTCGACCGCCGCAACGGCGGCGGCATTGGCGGCGGAGACGAAGAAATCGTCACGCCCCAGCGCCTCTTTGACCGGAAGGTTGAACGCAAGCTGACGCGGCACCCTCAGGCCTCGTTTTGGCCAGAATGCCCGGTCCCCTTGTAAAGCTGGCTTTCGAGGTATTTCTTGACGCCAAAACGCGCCAGAACGCCAATGGTGGCGGAAATTGGCACGGCGGCCAGCAGGCCGACGAAGCCGAAAAGCGTGCCAAAAGCCGACAAAGCGAACAACAGCCACACCGGGTGCAGCCCTACAGAATGTCCGACCAGTTTCGGGCTGAGGATGTTGCCCTCAAAGAACTGACCGAAGGCAAAGATCGCCACCACGGCAAGGATCATGTCCGGGTGGCCCCAGAACTGGAACAGGGCCAGCCCGATGGCAAGCGCGCCGCCGCTCATGGCGCCCAGATAGGGGATGAAGGTGATAAGGCCCGCAATCACCCCGACGATCAGGCCGAATTGCAGGCCAACGAACATCAGCGAGACCGCGTAATAGGTGCCAAGGATGCCGCAGACGGTGAACTGGCCGCGCACGAAGCCGGCCAGAACGCTGTTGATTTCGGCACCAATGGTGCGCAGCGTGTCGCGGTAGTCGAGCGGCAGCCAGCTGTCGAGGTGCGCCATCATGCGATCCCAGTCCAGCAGCAGATAGAACGCGACCACCGGCACAACGATTATGAAAAGGGCGGCGTTGATGACCGTAAGCGCGGACGCGATCACTCGGTTCACCATATCGGCTCCCTGCGCCTTTATCGTGTCGCCAACCGATACCAGAGTCTGATGCAGAACGCTGTTCTGGTCCAAAAGTTGCGGGAAGCGTTCGGTCAGGATGGCTTGAAGTTTGTAAAACATCCCCGGCAGCGCGTTGATCAGCGCAATCAACTGTTGCGTGAGGGTCGGAATAACCAGAACCGCCAGCAGGATGAAAGCGAGAAGCGCCGCGATTGAGATGACGGCGGTGGCCGCCGCCCGGCTAAGCCCAAGGCGCTCGATGTGGTCGGCGACGGGGTCGAGGAAATAGGCGATAGCGCCGCCAATCAGGAACGGCAGGATCACCGACCCCAGAAACCACATCATGATCAGGAACACCGCCGCGGCGACGCTCCAGTAGATTGCCTGTTCCCGAACGGGAAGTCCCATTTTCGTTACCCTTGCACCAGATTTACCCGTATTCGCGCACTCTGCGTCGTTGCGCAAGCGCGGCGCGCGCTTGCCTGACAGATGCGGATCGCATAGGTCATGCGCAACCACCCTTTGCCGATAGGTCTAAAATGCGTCTGAGCCGTTATTTCCTGCCCGTCCTCAAGGAAACCCCGTCAGAGGCGCAGATCGTCTCGCACCGCTACATGCTGCGCGCTGGCATGATCAAGCAGCAGGCTGCGGGCATCTATTCGTGGCTGCCGCTAGGCTATCGCGTGTTGAAGCGGATCGAGACCATCGTGCACGAAGAGCAGGCCCGCGCCGGGCACATTCCGCTGCTGATGCCCACGCTGCAACCGGCCGATCTGTGGCGCGAGTCGGGGCGTTATGACGACTACGGCGAAGAAATGCTGCGCATCACGGACCGCCATAAGCGCGAGATGCTGTATGGCCCGACCAACGAAGAGATGATCACCGACATCTTCCGCTCGAACGTGGAAAGCTACAAGCAACTGCCGCTGACGCTTTATCACATCCAGTGGAAATTCCGCGACGAGGTGCGTCCGCGCTTTGGCGTGATGCGCGGGCGCGAGTTCCTGATGAAGGACGGCTATACCTTCGACGTGGACCGCGATTCCGCGCTGCACGCCTACAACCGCCACATGGTCAGCTATCTGCGGACCTATGAACGTATGGGCCTGACGGCAATCCCGATGCGCGCGGCCTCTGGCCCGATTGGCGGCGACAACACGCATGAATTCCTCGTGCTGGCCTCGACCGGCGAGTCCGAGGTGTTTTTCGATACGGCAGTAACCGATCTGAAACTCGGCCAGCGCGACGTGAATTACGACGACCGCGAGCAGGTCGCGAAGGTCTGCGAGGAATTCACCACGCTTTACGCCCGCACTGACGAGACCCACGACGAGGCGCTGTTCAACGCGATCCCGGAAGAGCGTCGCAAAGTGGCGCGTGGTATCGAGGTTGGGCAGATCTTTTACTTCGGCACCAAGTATTCCGAGGCGATGGGCGCCACCGTCGTCACCGCCGACGGCAGCCGCGTTCCTGTCGAGATGGGCAGCCACGGCATTGGCGTTTCGCGCCTGCTGGGGGCGATCATCGAGGCAAGCCATGACGACAAGGGCATCATCTGGCCCGAAGGTGTGACGCCGTTCCCTGTCGGGATCGTGAACCTCAAGCAGGGCGACGGCGCTACCGATGCGGCCTGTGACGCGCTATATGCCGCGCTGATGGCACAAGGGTTGGAGCCGCTTTACGACGACAGTGACGACCGCGCCGGGGCAAAGTTTGCCAAGATGGATCTGATCGGGCTGCCGTGGCGCATCACCGTTGGTCCGCGCGGGCTGGCGGCGGGCAAGGTGGAGCTGACCTCGCGCCGCACCGGGATCAGCGAAGAGATGTCGCCCGAGGCCGCTGTGGCGCGTGTGGCAGAGATTTACGCAGGGGTCTGAGCGACCGGATCTGTGACGATCCCGGCCCAAAATCCTGCAAGGGATTTTGGGCGCAACGGCCCGGAGGGAATGACGAAATGACTGGCCGCACCCGCCCCTTCGCCGCGTTCGAGTGGATGATAGCGTGGCGCTACCTGCGCTCCAAGCGGGCAGAGGGCGGGGTCAGCGTGATGACCTGGATCAGCCTGGTCGGTATCACTCTGGCGGTTTTCGCGCTGGTGGCGACGCTGGCGGTGCGCTCTGGCTTTCGGGCGGAGTTTGTTGATACCATCCTTGGCGCCAATGCGCATGTGACGGTCTATGCCGCGTCGCGCGTTGACGCGAATGGACAGGTGATCCGCACGATCAGCGATTACGAGGCGATGACCAAGCGGATCGAGGCGGTGCCCGGCGTGACGACGGCAGCGCCGCTGATCAAGGGCACGGTGATGGCCAGCATTGATGGGCAGAACGCCGGGGTGCAGGTCTATGGCATCGCGTTGTCTGACCTGAAAAATATCCCCCGCATCGCCCATTCGCCGCAGGCCATCGGCAACATCGACGATTTCGACAAGGGTATCGCCATCGGCTCGGGCGTTGCGCGCGCTCTGGGCGTTGGGGTGGGTGACCATATCCGCCTGATCTCGCCCGACGGGGTGCAAACAGCCTTTGGCACCAGCCCGCGCGTGAAGGCTTATGAAGTGGTCTATATCTTTAGCGCCGGGCGCTATGACATCGACCAGACCCGCGTCTACATGCCGTTTGCCGAGGCGCAGAGCTATTTCAACCGCGACGGCGTGGCGGATGAGATTGAGGTGATGACCGCCGATCCCGATCACGTCGATGCCCTTTCTCCGGCGCTGATGAAGGCGGCGGGCGGCAATGTGATGTTGTGGACGTGGAAAGACTCGGCGGGCAGTTTTCTCGAGGCGCTGACGGTCGAAGACAACGTGATGTTCGTTATCCTCTCGATCCTCGTACTGATTGCCTCGATGAACATCATTTCCGGGCTTATCATGTTGGTAAAGAACAAGGGACGCGACATTGGCATTTTGCGCACGATGGGGCTGACCGAGGGTTCTATCCTGCGGGTTTTCTTCATTTGTGGCGCGTCAACCGGGTTGGTCGGCACTGCGGCGGGGGTGATGCTTGGCTGCCTGTTTGCGATTTACATCGACCCGATCTTTTCCTTCGTGAACTACGTTTCGGGCGGCGGCGTGTGGGATCCGTCGATCCGGGGTATCTACAATTTGCCCGCCAAGCTGGAACTGGCCGATGTGCTGAAATCGGTGGTGCTGTCGCTGGGCCTGTCGTTCATTGTCACCATCTTTCCGGCGCGGCGCGCGGCGCGGATGAACCCGGTCGAGGCGCTGCGCTATGAGTGACGTGATGTTGCACCTTGAGGCGATCGAGAAGACCTACAACAAGGGCAAACCCGGTGAGGTTCAGGTGTTGCGGGGGGCCTCTGTAACCTTGGCGGCGGGCGAGGTTGTGGCCTTGGTGGCCCCTTCGGGTGCGGGGAAGTCGACGCTTTTGCACATTGCCGGGCTGCTTGACACGCCTGACGCGGGCTTGGTCGCGATTGGTGGCGCCGACATGACGCGGCTTGGCGACCGCGCGCGGACCGAGGCGCGCCGCGCCGATGTCGGCTTCATCTACCAATTCCACCATTTGCTGCCAGAGTTTACCGCGCTGGAAAACATCGTGCTGCCACAACTTGCCAATGGCGTGGCGCGCAAGGTGGCCGAAGCACGGGCGATGGCATTGCTGGATAAGGTGGGCGTCGCGGGGCGCGCCGATCACCGCCCCTCTGCGCTGTCGGGGGGCGAGCAGCAGCGCGTCGCCTTTTGCCGCGCTTTGGCGAACGGGCCGCGGCTTTTGCTGGCAGACGAGCCGACCGGCAACCTTGACCCCGCGACCTCGGATCAGGTGTTTGCCGCGTTGATGGAGCTGGTGCGGGAAACCGGGCTATCGGCGCTGATCGCCACGCATAACATGGCGCTGGCCGCGCGGATGGACCGGACCCTGCGGCTGGAGGCGGGCCGCATAGTGGGCTGACTCCTGCGGCTTTCGGTGCGCTTGCCACGGTCCGAAATATGCGAAAGGGTGGCGCCGATAATGTCTTGGTGAAGGATCGCATTTTGGACCAGCCCATCCCGCATATTGAACACCACATGACCCATCGGATCGGCTGGCTGCGGGCCGCAGTGCTGGGGGCCAATGACGGGCTTGTCTCGACCAGTAGTCTGATTGTCGGTGTGGCGGCTGCAACGCCAGACCGAACCGCGATCCTGATTGCCGGCATCGCCGGGTTGGTGGCGGGTGCCATGGCGATGGCGGCGGGGGAATATGTCTCTGTCAGCAGCCAAGCGGATGTAGAGCGCGCCGATCTTGAGAAAGAGCGCATCGCGCTGCGGGACACGCCCGAGGAGGAGTTGAAGGAACTGGCCGCGATCTATGTCGAGCGCGGGTTGGAGCCGGATCTTGCCTTGCAAGTTGCGGTTGCCCTGACGGCCAAGGACGCGCTGGGGGCCCATGCGCGCGATGAAATCGGCATCACGGATGCCATTGCATCCAACCCCACGCAGGCGGCGATCGCCTCGGCGATTTCCTTTGCTTTGGGCGCGGCATTGCCTTTGGCGGTGGCGGCGATGGTGCCGCTCTCGTCGGTGATCGCGTCGGTCATCGTGGCGTCGGTTGTGTTGCTTGCGGTGCTGGGGGCGCTGTCAGCGAAAGCAGGCGGTGCGCCGATGCTGCGTGCGATTTTGCGCGTGATGATCTGGGGCGCTGCGGCAATGGCTGCAACGGCGGGGATTGGCGCGCTGTTCGGCACGACGGTGGCCTGAGGGGGCTTTCGCCTCAGGCAGGCCGAAGGGCGGCGCGGATCGCGGCCGAAAAATCGGCCGGGGCGGCGGTCAGCAATCCGACATTGGCGTTTTGAAAGAAAGTTTCAGTCACGGCCTCAACTCGGTCCAACTCGACCCCGCGCAGCGCGGCTTCCAGGTTCAGGATGGTGTCGGGCGGCGTCACGAAAAAGTCGCCGGTCAGGATGATTTCGCGGATGCGCGTCTGTTGCGCGCCCTCCAGCCGCAGGTGGGCGGCGATGGTGCCGCCCTTGCCAGTGACGCTGCCGGATCGGACATCGGCGCCGGTCGGGTCGTCGATTTCGTAGACAAATTCATCGGTGCCGATCTCCTCGGCGAAGATCGCGCGGGCGCTGGCCTCTTCCGCCTCGGTGATGGTGCCCCAACTTGGCGTAATGCCAAGGTGGTCGGCAAAGCCCGCCAACAGCGCCTCTTTCACCTCGGCGACGGGGGGCGGTGCGCCGTGGAAAAGCTCGGTCACGGTCACCACCCGCTGCGCGCCGCTGGTCTGACCGTGTTTGGCCAGTTTGGCCGCGGGGATGTTCAGCAGCGCGGCCATCTTGGCCCCGTCCATCGCGTAAAGCGTGGTGCCTTGGTAAAAGATGGTCGGGCCGTCAAAAAACCCGCCAGTGCCAGAGATCTTGCGGCCCTCGACCTCGATGTCATTGCGGGGGCGATATTTCGCGGCGATGCCAAGGCGGGACAGGCCCGCCGCGGCCGCCTCGCAAATCGCACGCGCGACGTCGCCGAGGTTGGTAAGGCCCAGCGTATCGCGGTTAAAGATCAGCTCCCAGCCGAACTGCCCCTCATCAAGGTAAAGCGCACCGCCGCCGGTGATACGGCGGCCAATACCCACGCCCGCCGCGCGGCAGGCGTCAAGGTTCAATTCCTGGCTGATCGCCTGATGGCGCCCGACCAGCACCGAGGGCGGGAAGGTCAGGAAGCGCAGTGTGTCGGGGATTTTCCCCGCCTTGTGACACTCGATCAGCGCCTGATCGAAGGCCATCTGTTCGCGGCAGGGCCGGACGCCCGTATCAATGACGCGGAAGGGTTTGGTCATCACGGGCGCCCAGTCTGTTGAAGCGAGTCTGTTAAAACGAGTGTGTTACAGGTCGAACTCTTCGCCCGGCGTATAGTTTTCGCCAGGGCGGTTCATGTCAAGCTGACTGCGCACCTTGCGCAGGTCAACGTCCTTTAGCGGGAAGGGGTAACTGGCGATGTTCGAGGGCGGGCTGTCGCCATAGGGGCGGTCGCAGGCCGAGATGTCGTCGGCGAACTTGCCGGGGCAACCCGAGGTGCGGAATGCGATGCCCGCGTCGATGATGAATGACAGCTCGGACGCGGGCATGCCAAAATCGATGATGCGGCCCTGTTCGTCGAACTTCATATGCTCGACCCGCACGTCGCGATAATCGACAAGATAGCGGGCAAGCTGCACCCGCCGCCACTGGTCGCGCGGGGTGGCGGGCAGGTGGTCCATCAGGCTGCCCTTTTCCGGGAAGAAGCAGAACATGTGGCTGTGGCCGCCAAGATCGACGATCTTTTGCACCACTTGCATCACGTCATATTCGGTTTCGCCCATGCCGACGATGACATGCGCACCGAACTTCTTCGGCCCAAAGATGTCGCGGGCCTCCATCATGATTTCCCAGTATTTCGCCCAGGTGTGGGGCGACTGCACGCCTTTGCCACGGGTGCGATCGAACAGCTCCGGGGTCGCGGCATCCAGCGCCACGGTGAAAATATCGCTCCCGAGGTCGCGCAGAACTTGCACGTCATTGCGCGTCATCGTGGTGGGGTTCGACAGGATCGAGATCGGGATCGCATCCGGGTCAATCCGTGCGGTCCATTTCTTCAGCACCGTCACCGTGTCCTCATCCGAGTTCGGGTGGGTGATCATGGAAATGCACATGCGATGGAAGGGCGAGCCCGCCACATCTTTCGCCACGATATCCACCACCTCGTCCATCGACACGGCCGGCCAATCGACGCGGATGAAGTTGCGGTCGGCATAGTTGCGTTCCGCCTCGCGGTGACGCGCCAGCCCGCAATAGGCACAGTTAGCGCGGCAGCCCTCGGGGTAGGTCAGCAAAAGGTTCAGGCAGCGCGTGCAGGAACAGCCCAACATCTTGCCCTCGACCAGCCCCAGTGTGATCGCGGCGGCGGTGGACATCTGCACATACTCGGGCGAGCGCATGTGCGGCGTCAGGATGTTGTAGTTCGGCTTATACAGCCCATCCGGCGTCAGGTTCGCCTCGCGCACCGGCTTGCCGTTGCGCATTTCCATCGGCACCTTGCCCGGCGCGCGCGGCTCCATCTGGTCGTAGGCGTTGAAATCAAGACCACCAGTGCCCTTGGCTCCGGGGATTGCGCCTTCCGGCTTCACGCAGCTCATGCGGGTTCTCTTGCCTCCGTTGTCGGTGCAGGGGCGCGGTGCGCACCCTCCGCTTTGGTCCAGTAATCAGGGTAAGCGATCCAGCCACGGCGAAGCGCAGAGGCTCCGGGCCGCTGGCCGCCGGTGTAAGTGTCAAGCAGTTCGCGCCGTCGTTTCAGGGCGAGGGCGAGCGAGGGGGCGAAGAGGTCGTGCGCCTCTTCGGCGTAATCCTCTGCGGCCGCCGCATCGCCACCGATCAGGGCGGCAGCGGCTTGACCGGCCATGCGCCCGGACAGGACGGCGGGATTTATCCCTGCGCCGGTGACCGGGTTGGTCAGCCCAGCGGCGTCGCCGGTCAGCAAAACCGTGGTGGCGCCAAGCGTGGCGGCAAGGCCCGCGATGCCGCTGACCGGGATCAGCCCGCCGGTGGTGGCGTGGATGCGGGTGCCGACGCGGCCTTCGGCCACCAGCTCCATATGCAGTTCTGACAGCAGCGGTTTCAGCAGCGCCTTCTGCGTCGGGATCACGCCAAGGCCAAGGTTGCAAACCGCCCCTTTGGGGAACAGCCAGCCATAACCGCCCGCAATCTCGGCGCGCAGAAAGATGTCGGTGCCGGTGTGGGGGCGCTTCAGGTCAACCGTGATCTGGCGGGTTTCCACCAGTGCCGTGTTGGGCATCCCCACCGCACGCCCGACCAGTGACCGTGGCCCATCGGCACCGATCAGAAGGCGCGGGCGCAAGGTGGTGCCATCGGCCAGTGTGACCGTCCCGTCAGGCACGATAGAGCGCAGCACGCAGCCAAAGCGGCAGTCCGCCCCAGCAGCCTCTGCCGCGCGCACCAGCGCCTGATCGAAGGCGGCGCGGTCGATCATGTGGCCGCGAAAATCGGGCGTCACATCGGGCGCGTCCGACCCGACATAGGTCTGCATCACGTCGATGTCCTGCACGCGGGCACTGGCGACGGCGGCAAGGTCGGCGCCCAGCATCATCGGAACAAACTCGGCGCATTGCACCGGCAGGCCCGCCACGGCGCGGCGGTCGATGGCAATGACGCGGGCCCCGCCGCGCGCGGCCTCGGCGGCCGCAGCGGCACCGGCGGGGCCGAGCCCCACCACCAGCACATCTATGTCAAAGCCCGCGTTCATGCCGCGCAGGAACGGATCTTCAGGCCGACGCCTTTACCAAGGCTCGCCCCGATCTTGATCGAGCAGCAGGCGTGTTCCTGATGCCAGTCGCGGCCCGTCACCTTGGCAACCTGCACAGCACCCTCGGCCGGGAAGGCGATGCCATCAAGCCCCGCCATCACGGCATAGGCATCCGTCACGCGTTTGTGCATGCCAGCAGGTCGCGCGCAGCCCAGCAGCACCTGTTGGTTGGGCAGACGCAGGCGCGCCTCAAGGAAGATGCGGCCCACATCCGCCGTCTCTGGCGTCTTGAAGGTGCCCGGTTTGGCATAGAACGGCATGATCACCACCAGCACCAGCGCATTCACCGGATGCCGCGCGATGATGTCGAGCGCGTTGGCCTCGCCCCGGATCTCGCCGTAGTGCAGGCCGACGACGATGTGCGGGGACACCTCCATCTTGGTGGCGGTCAGCGCGGCCAGCGTCGCCTCGAAATCCTCTACCGGGCGGTCGAGGTGATAGACCTCGCGGATGGTATCCTGCGAGCCGATCACGTCCATCATCGCGGTATCGACGCCCGCGCTTTCCATGCGCCGCGCCCCGGCCTCGTCGGTCAGCGCGGTATGGATGGCGACCTTGAGGTCCGGGAAATCGCGTTTCAACCCCTCGATCACCGGATAGAAGCGTTCATAGCGGATCTCGTTCTTGCGGTTCGACCCGCCTGACAAAAGGAACCCCTGCAAGCCCTGCAACCGGATCAGGTCGCGCACCTTCTGGTCCAGCATCGCAGGGTTGGTCGCCGGGATCATCGGCTCAAGGATCTTGGCCTGACAATGGTCGCAATCCAGCGCGCAAGCCCCGGCGGTGATCGAGAACGCGGGGAAGGAGTTCTTGCCGCAGCCTTTCACATCGGTGGTGTCATATTCCTTGAAGGTGGGCGTGGAAAAACGCAGCCGGGGCAGGGGGCGCGTGGTGGCCAAACGCTCCATCTCGGCCACGAGCGCGGCGTCAAAGGGTGCGTCGTCCAGTTCCTCGATCGCGGTGATCCGGTCAAACCATGCCGCCATTGGCGTCGCTCCTCCCAAAGCATATCATTCCCCTTGCGGGGTCGTCTTCATGCCGCCTGAACGGCGTCCTGCGGCGCGCGTGCCGCCTCGGCTATTGCCCGGAAATGATCGCGGACAGGTCCGTCATTGCGCGGGTCGATCAAAGTGGTGAACCAAGCCGTAGTGCGATCGTCCTCCTCGACGAGGTCGCAATCAAGCGAATGCAGTAGGGCCGTGCTGGTTTCGGGTAGTGTCTGGGGCAGGGTCCGGCCCGAAATGCGCCCCCACAGCAGGGTCCACAGCCGCGCCACGGTCCACGGGTTATACCCACCGCCACCCAGCACGACGGTGGCGGGCGCCAGTTCGGTCAATTGCATCACCGCATCCGCCAGGCAGCCGTTCGACAGCGCCAGCGAGGACAGCGGATCGCCCAACAGCGCATCGGCACCGCAGGTGATCACCACCGCCTCGGGCGCGAAATCCTTGGCGATCGGCAGCACGGCCTCGCGCATCAGCAGGTCGAATTCGCTGTCGTTCATCGCGCGCGGCACGGGCAGGTTGCGCGCGGTGGCGCAGGAGTGGGTGCCGGTATAGGGCCAGCGGTTTTCTTCGTGAACCGAAAGCGTCATCACCCGGTCATCATCGGCAAAAGCCACCTCGACTCCGTCGCCGTGATGCGCATCCAGATCGACATAAAGAACGCACGCCTTGCCCTTGTCCAGCAGGGTCAGGATGGCGAACACCGGGTCGTTGAAAAAACAAAAGCCGCTGGCACGGTCGCGCATCCCATGATGCGTGCCGCCCGAGGGGTGGTAGGCGATGCCGCCCTTCGCCGCCAGTTCCGCCGCAAGGATCGAGCCGCCGACCGAGGTGCTGGCCCGCTCAAACAGCCCTTTGAACACCGGGTTTTCCATGGTGCCGATGTGGTAGGTCTCGCGCACAGCTTGCGGCACCATCCCCGTCGCTTCGGCGCGCAGCAGGGCCGAGACATAGCCTTGGTCGTGAAAGCGCAGCAGTTCATCAAGGCCGGCGCTGGGGCTGTCAATGTAGGGTTCCGCGTCGGACAGCCAGCCCAGTTGCTCGCACAAGCTCAGGACCGTGCCGATGCGCTGGATCGCGAGGGGGTGGTTCCCTCGGTATCCGGTCGCCCGGTAAATCTCTGAGCTGACAAAGCTGGCGGTCATCGGGGCCTTTCACGGGTCAGAGGCCCCGGACAGACCGAGACTCATCTATATATTCCGTTTTTTGCGTATATTGGCAATGGTCTTGTCGAAGGGCCATTCAACGCGGCACGTTTGTGCGGTCCATCAGCGCGATCAGGCCCTGCAACAGCGCGGTGGGCGTGGGCGGGCAGCCGGGGATGTGCAGGTCAACCGGGATCACCGCATCGACCCCGCCACAGATCGCATAGCTACCCTTGAAGCAGCCGCCATCCCGCGCGCAGTCGCCCACGGCGATCACCCATTTTGGGTTGGGCATCGCGGTATGCGTGCGCTCCAGCGCCTCGCGCATGTTGCGGGTGACCGGGCCGGTGACCATCAGCACATCGGCATGGCGCGGCGAGGCGACGAAGTGCAGGCCGAAGCGTTCGAGGTCGTAAAACGGATTGGCCAGCGCGTTCAGTTCCAACTCGCAACCATTGCAGGACCCGGCATCGACCACACGGATCGACAGGCTACGACCAAGGCGGCGGCGCAGGGTTTGCGTCAGCGTCCGGCCCAGTTCCTCGATCCCCGCATCGGTGGCGAGCGGTGCAGTTTCGCTCAACGGGCGGCGGCCAAGGCCCTGCATCAGTAATTTGCGCATCACAGGTCCACCCCGGAATAGGAGCAGTTGAAGGATTTGTTGCACAGCGGGAAATCGGCGATGATATTGCCGTCAATCACCGCCTCTAGCAGCGGCCATTGGAACCACGACGGGTCGCGCAGATGGCAACGGGTGATGGTGCCGGAGGCATCCATCGCAAGCCAGATAAGGATGTCGCCGCGAAAACCCTCGGTCAAGGTCAGCGCAGCACTCGGCTCCGTCGGTGCCCGAAGGGCGGCGTGGATCGGCCCTTCGGGCAGGGTGTCGAGGAGTTGGGAGAGCAGGGCAAGCGATTGCTCTACCTCATGAATACGCACCCAGACGCGCGCGTTGACATCGCCCTCGGCACGGGTGGGGACAGTGAACGACAGGCGGTCATAGGGCGCATAGGGCAAATCGCGGCGGGTGTCGAAGTCGCGCCCCGACGCGCGCCCGACATAGCCGCCCGCGCCAAAACGCGCGGCAAGCGCCGGGGAAAGCGTGCCGGTGGCGACGGTGCGGTCCTGCAACGACGCGGTGCCGTCATAAAGTGCGACCAGCGCCGGGAACTTGGCGCGGACCTCTGCCACAAGGTCGCGCAACGCGCCCGCGCCCTCGGTGGTCAGGTCACGCGCGACGCCGCCGGGACAGATGCAGTCGCGGCAAAAGCGATGACCAAAGGCCAGACCAACCGCCCGCAACGTGTGCTCGCGCAGCGCACCGCAGTGCGCCAGCATCATCGCGAAAGCAGCATCGTTGCAGATCGCGCCAATGTCGCCGAGGTGGTTTGCCAGACGCTCCAACTCTGCCATCACTGCCCGCAGCGCTGTGGCGCGGGGCGGCACCGAGGCGTCCAGCGCCGTCTCGACCGCGCGGGCAAAGCCCCATTGGTAGGCAACGGCGCTATCGCCCGAAACCCGCCCGGCGATCTGCGCGCCCCGTTCCAGCGACGCGCCTAGCATCAGCGCGTCAACGCCCTTGTGGGTGTAGCCGAGCCGCTGTTCGAGCCGCACCACCGTTTCACCTTGCGCGGTAAAGCGGAAATGGCCGGGCTCGATGATCCCGGCGTGAACCGGGCCAACCGCGACCTGATGCAGGCTTTCGCCCTCGACCGGCAGGAAAGCATAGGGCGGTTCTGGCGCAACCGGTCCTTTAGCGCCCAGCGGATGCCGCATCGGCCAGCGCCCGTGATCGAGCCAGGGTCGCGGGTCGGGCGTCGCGGCGGGGGTCAGGCCGTAAAGGTCGGTCATCGTGCGCTCTAACCTTTGGGCGGGGGCATGATGGCGCGCGACAGAGGGGAATGTGGTTTCGGTCGGCAGCGTCAGCACGCGCAAGCCGTGACCTGCGTCCATCAGTGCCATCTGCACCGCGCCATCGGCGCCCCACAGGCTTAGCAGCGTGGCGTCGCCCGCCGCCAGCGCCTCGGCTGCGACGACCCATTCGGCAAGCGTTACAGTGGTGATTTGCGCCTTGCCCATCCTGCCTATCCCAGCAATTTCGCGGCGGCTTCAAACCACGCGACCATCGCGCCCGGCAGATGGATGCCCGCCAGCAGCACCAGCCCCATATGCGCCCAGATCGGCACGAAAGACGCCTTGGCTGGGGCCAGCGACCCCTCCGGCTCGCCAAACAGAAAACCGGTCAAGCGCAGGATCAGCGCGCCAAAGGCCAATAGCAGGCCCAGCACCAGCAGCAACGCCAGCCCCGGCGCGCGCGCGAAGGTCGAGGTGACGACTAGGAACTCGCTAAGAAACACCCCGAACGGCGGCAGGCCCGCGATCGCCAGCACGCCGAGGGCAAGGCTCCACCCCAGTTTCGGATGGCTTTGCGTCAGCCCCCGGATCGCCGCGATGCGCTGGCTGCCCTTGATCTGCGCGATATGGCCCACCGAAAAGAAGATCGAGGATTTGGTCAGGCTGTGCATCACCATATGCAAAAGGCCCGCGAAATTCGCCAGCGGCCCGCCCATGCCGAAGGCAAACACGATGATGCCCATATGCTCGATCGACGAGTAGGCGAACAGGCGTTTGATGTCGCGGCGGCGGTAGAGCATCAGCCCGGCAAACAGCAGCGAGGCAAGGCCCATCGCCACCATCAGCGGCCCCGGAGAAAGCGTGGCGGGGTTGGCCGTCATCAGCATCTTGAAGCGCAACACGGCATACAGAGCCACGTTCAGCAACAGCCCCGACAGCACCGCCGAAATTGGCGTAGGCCCCTCGGCATGGGCGTCGGGCAGCCATGCGTGCAGCGGCGCAAGGCCCACCTTGGTGCCGTAGCCAAGCATCAGAAATACGAAGGCGAGGTTGAGGATGCCGGGATCAATCTGCGCGGCTTTGGCCAGCAGGTTGGTCCACACCATCGAGGGCGTGCCCTCGCCCAGCACCGGCTGCGCGGCCATGTAAACCAGAATGGTGCCAAACAGCGCCAGCGCGATGCCGACCGAGCCGAGGATGAAGTATTTCCACGCCGCCTCCAGCGCCTCATGTGTGCGGTAAAGCCCGACCATCAGCACGGTGGACAGCGTTGCAAGCTCCACCGAGACCCACATCAGCCCGATATTATTCGACAACAGCGCCATGTTCATGCCGAACATCATCACCTGATACATCGCGTGATAGAACCGAAGCGTGACTGGGGTCAGGCGGCCCGTCTCAATCTCATGCCCGATGTAGCTGGCGGAAAACGTCGCGGCGGTGAAGCCGACAAAAGTGTTCAGCACGATGAACACGATGTTGAGGTCATCAACGAGGAAATAATCGCTTGGCCCCGGACGCGGCAACAGCAAAAGAGCGACGGCGGCAAGGAAGGTCAGCCCGCTCGCGCCCATGTTGAGGCGCGCCGACAGGCGATAGCCCGGCAATAGCGCCAGAATCGCCGCCGCAATCGCGGGGATCAGCAGAATGGCATCGACGGCGCTCATTGCTGCTCCCCCCGGAAGTCGTCCATCGCGCCCATATCGACGGTGTCAAACCGCTCGCGGATGCGGAACAGGAAAACGCCGATCACGATGAAGGCGATCAGCACCGAAAAGGCGACCGAGATTTCGACCACCAGCGGCATCCCCTTGGCCCCGGCGGCGGCAAGGATCAGCCCGTTCTCCAGCGACATGAAACCCACGACCTGACTGACGGCGTTGCGGCGCGTGACCATCATCAACAGGCCCAGCAACACCACCGACAGCGCGAAGGCCAGATCCTCGCGCGCCAAGGCATCGGCCCCCGCCGTCACCCGCATCATCAGCAGGATCGACAGCGCAACCAGCCCCATCCCCGCCAGCATGGTCAGGCCGGTGCCGACGACGGTTTCCACCTCGCGGTGAATGCCCAGCCGCTGCACGATCCGGCCAAGCGCTGTGGGGATAATCAGCGCCTTGAAGATCAGCGCGATGGCCGCGGTGATATAAAGGTGCGGCGCATCCTGAATATGCGCCTGCCACGCGACCGAGGCCGACAGCACCACCGCATGAAAGGCAAAGACATCCAAGAGCGAGGACAGGCGGTCCTGATAGATCATCATAAAGCTGACAAGGACGAGGCCCCCTGCCAGCAAATGCGCGATGTCGAAGTTGAGATGCGCCATCATAGCCCCCGCGACACGAACAGCAGAAGGGTGCCCAGCAACCCGAGCATCAGCGCGGCGCCAAGGAAATCCGGCACGCGGAAGACCCGCATCTTGGCGATCGAGGTCTCAAACGCCGCGAGCGCCGCGCCGCCCAGCGTCAGCTTGGCAAGATAGGCGAGGGTGGCGGTGAGATAGGTCACAGGTGCCGCGCCGGGGGCCGCAATGCCCCAGGGTGCGAACACGCAGGCGATCAGCGAGATATACAACAACAGCTTCAACGCCGCCGCCAACTCGATCATCGCCAGATGCCGCCCGGAATATTCCAGCACCATCGCCTCATGCACCATGGTCAGCTCAAGATGCGTCGCCGGATTGTCCACCGGGATGCGCGCGTTTTCCGCCAGCGCCACCATCACCATCGCCACCAGCGCCATGCCCAGCGAGACGCGCAGACCCACGGCGGGCGAGGCCATCACCTCGGCGATGGTCGAAAGCTGCGTGGACCCGGCGATCAGGGCCAGCGAGAAGGTAATCAGCAACATCGCGGGTTCCGCCAGCGTGGCGATCATCATCTCGCGGCTCGATCCGATGCCGCCGAACGCGGTGCCCACATCCATCCCGGCCAGCGCCAGAAAGAACCGCGCGGACCCCAGAAGTGCCACGATGGCGATCAGGTCGGCGGTCCAACTGAACTGCAAACCGGTGGCGAAGGTCGGCACCAAGGCCGCCGCAACCCAAGTCGCCGCGAAAATCACATACGGCGCAACCCGGAACAGCCACGAGGCATTGTCGGCCAGCACCACCTCTTTGCGCATCAGCCGCAGGATGTCGCGCCACGGCTGCAGGATCGACGCCCCGCGACGCCGCATCAGCCGCGCTTTCATCTTGCGCACTACGCCGGTCAGCACCGGCGCCAGCGCGATGACCAGCGCCATCTGCAAACTCTGGATAAAAAGCGGGATAATCAATGCCATAGCGTCAGCCCCGTCAGCAACAGGATCAGCGAGGCGAAGACAAGGCTCAGGTAACGCCGGATGGTCAGGAACTGAAAGCGGTTGACGTAAGTCGCCGCCGCATCGACCATGCGGGCGACCGGCGCATAAAGCGTCAACCACGCCGGGTCTTCATAACTGACCTCATGGCGTGCCGGGCGCAGATCGCCGGGCTCCGGCATATCAACGCTCTCGCGGGCCCGCAGCAGAACGGTGCCAAGCGTGCGGCGGATCGGCTGGGCGAAACTGCCCGCGCCGTATTGCGTGATTGGGTCAATGTTGGGAAAACCGCAATCCCAAGCCGGGCCACGCCGCACATCGCGCGAGGCCAAGCGATGGACCAGCGCCGCCGCCAGCCACCCCGACAGCGCGATGAACACCGCGACAAGCAGGCCGTTATAGGTGCTGCGCGTCGCGGCGACGGGGGTCAGGGTCAGCCACGGCTGGCCTGCCTGCGCAGGCACATGCGCGCCGGTCAATTGCGACGCAACCGGTGCCAGCGCATCAAGGATCAGGCCGGGGAACAGCCCGGCAAAGACGCAAAGCGCGGCAAGCAAGCCCATCGCGGCAAGCGAGGCGCGGTCGGCCTCTACCGCATCGCGCGCAGCATCCGAACGCGGCCGCCCCAGAAACCCCACGCCATAGATCCGCACGAACGCAGCGGCGGCGAGGGCGGCGGCAAGCGCCAGCAACCCCCCGGCTGCGGGGGCAAGCATTTGCAGGCTCGGCTCGGGCAGCCCCGGGCTGAGCAGGATCGACTGAAAGATCAGCCATTCCGAGGCGAAACCGTTCAGCGGTGGAAGCGCCGAGATCGCCAGAACCGCCACCAGCATCAGCGCCGCCGTCACCGGCATCTGGTGAATAAGCCCCCCCATCCGATCAAGGCTGCGGGTGCCAGTTGCTGTCAAAGTGGCACCCGCGCCCATGAATAGAAGGCTTTTGAACGCCATATGGTTGAAGATGTGAAAGAGCGCCGCCGAGAATGCCAGCGCCGCCGCGGCCTCCATCCCATTTGCGCGGAACGCCATGGCAAGCCCAAGGGCGGTGAAAATCACGCCAATATTCTCGATGGTGGAATAGGCGAGCGCGCGTTTCAGGTCGCCCTCCATCATCGCGAGGATGATGCCAAGAACCGCGGTTCCGGCACCCATCAGGATAACGGCAGGGCTAGCCCACCACGCTTGCGGCCCCATCAGGTCGAACACCACGCGGATGAAACCGTAAAGTGCAACCTTGGTCATCACCCCGCTCATCAGCGCGGACACATGGCTCGGCGCGGCGGGGTGGGCCAGCGGCAGCCAGGCGTGAAACGGCGCGAGGCCCGCCTTTGATCCGGCACCAAGCAGCATCAAGCCAAGGATGATCGCCGCGACCAGCGGTGTGCGCGTCGTGGCGCGGATTGTGTCGAAGGCATAGCCACCGTCGGGCCCCGCCATCAGGCCGAACGCCAGCAGCAACGCCATTGTTCCGATCGCCGCCATCACCAGATAGACAAACCCCGCCCGCCGCGCCTCTGGGTCGTGATGATGCGCCAGCACCAAGGCCCACGACAGCAACGACATCACCTCCCACGACATCAGGAAGGAAAACGCATCGTCGGCCAGCAGCACCGCCAGCATCGCGCCCAGAAAGCCGGGATAGAAGGGTATCACCCGCATCGGGTCGTCATCATGGCGCGCGTAGCCCACCGCATAGAGGCTGACCGCCGCGCCGCCGATCCCCAACACGGTCGCGAAAAACGCCGACAGCGCATCCAACCGAAGATGCGCACCAAGCCACGGCAGGCCGATGGGCAGCACGGTGGTGGACACTCCCCCCGTGAGCAGCGCGAAAAGTCCGATGCCAGCGACCGCCGCGCAGATCAGGCCAGAGGCGATGTAAACGCCGCTTGCCGCGCGTCGCCCCGCCATGATGGCCAGTGGCCCCAGCGCCAGCAGCGCCCCGGCAGCGAGGGCCGCAAGATCAATTGGCGCCATTGCTCGGACCCTCCGCCATGGAGCCTCCGGCCGTGGGCCTCAGTCGGACGCCGCGCCCGCCCGAGGGACTTGCGGCACCCTCAGCAATCAGGTCCACCCCGGCGCGCTCCAACGCCTCGACCACGCGCGTCAGGCTTTCCACCACGCCGCGCACGGTGCCATCGCTCGCCTCCATCCGCTGGATCGTGGGAACCGACACCCCCGCCAAGGCCGCCAGCCGCTTCTGGTCGATACCAAGAAGCGCGCGCGCCGCCCGTAGCTGTGCAGAGGTCATCATGCAGTCTGTCCGAGTCTGATGGGTCGATAGGCCGATACTATACCGCTATAATGATATGTCAAACATCACTACTAAGTGTTTTTACCATCACTCCTGCCGCAACACCTCGGACAAAAGGTCGCGACAGCGGGCCGCGGCAGGCGACAAGCGCCGCGTTTTCAGCGTCACCAGCGAATAGGGCGCCACCCGGATGTCTTCGCGGATTGTCAGCTCGACCAGATTAGAGTGGGTGCCGGTCAGCAGGCTGGCCACCTCTTGGCTCACCGGGGTCACCACCTCGCGTTCGCGCAACAGCGCCAGTGTGACCAGCAGCGAGGCGGTGTTTGTCACGTTGCGCGGCGCAGCCACGGCGAGGTCAAGAAAGGCCTCATCAATGGCCTGACGGATCGGCGCGCCGGGGCCCTGCATCACCCATTCGCTGCCGCTCAGCTCTCCCAGACTGACCTCTGCGCGTCCCGCAAAAGGGTTGGCGGCGTTGGTCACGATGCGCACCCGCTCGCCCAAGGCACGTTGCACGTTGAAATCGCCCAGTCTCGCCCCCGGCGGCAGGCGGCCCAGCACCATGTCATGGTGCATCGACATCAGTCCCTTGATGAGGTCGTCACTGGTGGAAACCTGAACATGCAGCTCGACCTCGGGCGCCACCGATTTCAGGCGGCGGATTGCGGGCACCACATAGCCCACCGCCGCCCCGGTTACTGCGCCGATCTGCACCACGCCGCCATGACCGAGGCGCAGCTTTTCCACCTCATCCGCCGCTTCCGCCACCTCGTCGAGGATGTTGCGCGCGTGACGGGCCAGCCCCTCGCCAACCGTGGTCAGCGTCATGCCGCGCGGGTGACGCTCAAACAGCGGCGTGCCCGTCAGCCCCTCAATTTCGGCCAACATGCGCGAGGCGGCAGGTTGCGTGATGGCAAGTGCGGCAGCCGCCAACGAAAGCTGGCGCTGATCGGTGATGGCGGCGATCAGGCGCAAGTGTTTGACCTGAAGCCGTGCGGCGAGGCGATGAGGCATGTGGTTACCAATATTGATATGCTATTTTCATAAACAGTAATTTGAACGGTATGTCATTTGGAGTCTACTGTGCAAAACGGGTCGCAACGGCCCGTCACGTTTTAGTCCCTGGGGGTGCGACAGGCCGAAGGCCGCTGACCGCCAGAGGTAGGGAGGATAACCATGAAGACCTTTACCGCGGCACTCGCGTCTATTGCGCTGGGCGCCATGCTGACCGCAGGCCCCGTGGCTGCGCAGGACAAGGGCACCATCGGCATCGCCATGCCCACGAAATCATCCGCGCGCTGGATTGCCGACGGTGACAACATGGTCAAGCAATTCCAGGCGGCTGGCTACAAGACCGACCTGCAATATGCCGAGGATGATATCCCCAACCAGCTTGCGCAGATCGAGAACATGATCACCAAGGGTGACAAGGTTCTGGTCATCGCCGCGATTGACGGCACCACGCTGTCGAACGCGCTCGACAACGCCGCCGCCGCCGGGATCAAGGTCATCGCCTATGACCGCCTGATCAAGGGCGACAAGAACGTTGATTACTACGCGACGTTCGACAACTTTAAGGTTGGCGTCTTGCAGGCGAACTCGCTGGTCGCAGGCATGAAAGAGCGGTTTCCGGGCGTGAAGCCGTGGAATGTGGAACTGTTCGGCGGTAGCCCGGACGACAACAACGCCTTCTTCTTCTACAACGGCGCGATGTCGGTTCTGCAACCGATGATCGACGCGGGCGATATCAAGATCGTGTCGGGCCAGATGGGCATGGACAAGGTCGGCACCCTGCGTTGGGACGGCGCCGTGGCGCAGGCCCGCATGGATAACCTGCTGTCGGCGGACTACACCGACAAACACGTCAACGGCGTTCTGTCGCCCTATGACGGCCTTTCGATCGGCATCCTGTCCTCGCTCAAGGGCGTCGGCTACGGCTCTGGCGATCTGAAAATGCCGATCGTGACTGGCCAGGACTGCGAAATCCCCTCGATCAAGTCGATCATCGCGGGCGAGCAGTATTCCTCGATCTACAAGGACACGCGCGAGTTGGCGAAGGTGACCGTGCAGATGGTGAGCGCGATGATGGCCGGCAAGACGCCGGAAGTTAACGACACCACCACCTACAACAACGGCGTGAAAGTTGTGCCGTCCTACCTGCTGCAGCCGCAGGAAGTCGACAAGTCCAACTACGAGAAAATCCTCGTGGGCGGTGGCTACTACAAGGCTGATCAGCTGAAGTAAGCCAACGCGACCGGCCGACCTGACCCCGTCGCACCTCCCCTGCGGCGGGGTCTCCTTCCCCCGACCCTTCTGACACCCAGCAAGACGGATGGCGCCATGGTCCCGATCCTCGAGATGCGCGGCATCACGAAAACCTTTCCCGGCGTAAAAGCCCTCGACAACGTGACACTTGCCGTCATGCCCGGCGAAATCCACGCCCTTGTCGGCGAAAACGGCGCGGGCAAATCCACCCTGATGAAGGTGCTTTCGGGCGTCTATCCGCATGGCAGCTATGACGGCGAAATCCTGTTCGAAGGCCAGCCCGCGCGCTTTCAGGGCATCCACGATTCAGAGGCCAAGGGCATCATCATCATCCACCAAGAGCTGGCTCTGGTGCCGCTTTTGTCGATTGCCGAGAACATCTTTCTGGGCAACGAGATCACCCGCCACGGTATGATCGACTGGCCCGAAACTTTCCGCCGCACGGGCGCATTGTTGAAAAAGGTGGGGTTGAACGAGGCTCCGCAGGCGCGCATCGACAGTCTGGGTGTTGGAAAACAACAACTGGTCGAGATCGCGAAGGCGCTGTCGAAAAAGGTGAAACTGCTGATCCTTGACGAGCCGACAGCGGCATTGCAGGAAAACGATAGCGCCACGCTGTTGAACCTGCTGTTGGAATTCAAGGCGCAGGGCATCACCTCGATCCTTATCAGCCACAAGCTGAACGAAATTTCCCGCGTGGCCGACCGCCTGACGGTGCTGCGCGATGGCGCCACCGTGTCGGGGATGGAACGCAGCGATATCACCGAGGCGCGCATCATCCATGACATGGTCGGCCGCGACATGGCCAACCGTTATCCCCACCGCGCGCCAGAGATTGGCGAGACGCTGCTGACCGTCAACGATTGGTGCGTTTTCCACCCGGTTCACCCCGACCGTCAGGTCATCACCAACGCCTGCCTGTCGGTGAAGCGCGGCGAAGTGGTCGGCATCGCGGGCCTGATGGGCGCCGGTCGCACCGAATTCGCGATGAGCCTGTTTGGCCGCAGTTGGGGCCAGAAAATCAGCGGCGCGGTGACTTTGGGCGGCAAGCAGGTCGAGTTGATGAACGTGCCGCAAGCGATCCGGGCGGGCCTTGCCTATGTCACCGAGGACCGCAAGGCACTTGGCCTGATCCTTGACGAGTCCATCCTGCGCAACACCTCGATGGCCAACCTGCAAGGCGTCTCGTCCGGCGGTGTGATCGACGCCAACCGCGAACGCAAGGTGGCCGAGGATTACCGCGAGGTGCTGGGAACCCGCACGCCGTCGGTGTTCCAGAAAACCGTGAACCTGTCGGGCGGCAACCAGCAAAAGGTCGTGCTGGCCAAATGGCTGTTCACCGATCCGCAAGTTCTGATCCTCGACGAGCCGACACGCGGCATCGACGTCGGCGCGAAATTCGAGATTTATTCGATCGTCAATCAACTGGCGGGGCAGGGGCGTGGCGTAATCCTGATCTCATCGGAAATGCCCGAACTTCTGGGCATGTGCGACCGGATTTATGTAATGAACAAGGGGACTTTCGTCGGTGAGCTGACGAAGGAAGAAGCCAGCCAAGAGCGGATCATGGAAATCATCATGAGCGCTGAAACAAGCTGGCCGGAACACGCGAAAGCGGGGAGCGTTTAAAGATGTCAGGGAAATCCTCGGTCGGGGCCTATCTCAAGAACAACATGCGGCAATACGGGATGCTGCTCGCGCTGGTCGCGATCATGATCTTCTTCCAGTTCATGACCGATGGCACGCTGATGAAGCCGGTCAACCTGACCAACCTGTTCTTGCAGAACAGCTATATCGTCATCATGGCGCTGGGCATGTTGCTGGTCATCGTGTCCGGACATATCGACCTGTCGGTTGGCTCGGTCGTAGGCTTTACCGGCGGCCTTGCGGCGGTGCTGATCGTCAACCAACACTGGAACCCGCTGCTGGTCGCCGTGGTCTGCCTTGGCACTGGCGCGCTGATCGGCGCGGCGCAGGGCTATTGGGTGGCCTACTGGCGCATCCCCTCTTTCATCGTGACGCTGGCCGGAATGCTGGTGTTTCGCGGGGCGACGCTCTGGCTGTTGAACGGCCAGTCGGTCGGTCCGTTCCCAAAAGAGTTTCAGTTGATCTCGACCGGCTTCGTGCCTGACCTGCTGCCGTTCATCGGCACCGTTTTCGGCATGAAGCAGTTCAACGGCATTGCCTTCGTGCTGGGCGTCGCCTTGGCCGGTGGCATCATCGGGCTGGCCGTCCGCGCGCGCAAACGCGCCGCGACCTACGGCATGGTGGACGAGCCGTTTTCCTTCTTCGTCGGCAAGAACGGCATCATCGCCGTGGCGATCATCTATATCTCTTTTCTGCTTGCCACCTATCGCGGATTGCCCAACGTGCTGATTACAATGGCGATTCTGATTGTGGCTTACATGTTCGTCACCAACTCCACCGTTGTCGGGCGGCGCATCTACGCCATTGGCGGGAATGAAAAGGCGGCCAAGCTGTCGGGCATCAACACCAACCGACTGGTATTTCTCAGCTTCGCCAACATGGGCCTGCTGGCGGGCCTCGCCGGCCTCATCTTCGCCGCGCGGCTCAACACCGCGACGCCCAAGGCTGGCGTCTCGTTCGAACTTGACGTGATCGCGGCTGTGTTCATCGGCGGCGCCTCGATGTCAGGCGGCGTTGGCTCCATCGTCGGCGCGGTGGTTGGTGCGTTTATCATGGGCGTGATGAACAACGGCATGTCGATCCTTGGTATCGGCATCGATTATCAACAGGTCATCAAGGGGCTGGTCTTGCTCGCCGCGGTGATCTTCGACGTTTACAACAAATCGAAATCGCACTGATTTCGCAGGATTATTGAGGTCACCATGCATCTGTCGCAACTCAAAGAGGGCGGCGTCGTCTGCCGTATGGGCGCGTCCGCTCACATCGTGCCGGGCGCCACCAGCATCCTCGCGCTCGCAGGCGAAGCGATTGCCTCGGGGCGTAGCCTTGCCGACGTTGTCGCGGCGCATGGCAAGGGCGAGGCGGTTGACCTTACCGCAGAGCTGGCGGCAGGGCGCATCGACACACCTCTGCGCCACCCCGACCCCGCGCACCTGCATCTGACTGGCACCGGGCTGACCCACACCGGATCGGCCTCGGCGCGCGATGCGATGCACGGGGCGACCGCCGTGACCGACAGCATGAAGATGTTTCGCATGGGGATCGAGGGCGGCAAACCCGCCGCGGGTCAGACCGGCGTGCAGCCAGAGTGGTTTTACAAAGGCAACGGCGTCAACCTTGTCGCCCCGGGCCAACCGCTCAACTCCCCCGCCTTCGCGTTGGATGGCGGAGAGGAGCCCGAGATTGCGGGCATCTATCTGATCGGCCCCGACGGAACGCCCTTCCGGCTTGGCTTTGCGCTCGCCAACGAGTTTTCTGACCACATCACCGAAAAGGGCAACTACCTTTGGCTTGCCCATTCCAAACTGCGCCCCGCCGCGATTGGCCCCGAAATGCTGGTCGGAGATCTGCCGCAAGACATTCACGGCACCAGCCGGGTTCGGCGCAAGGGAGAGGTGATCTGGGAAAAGCCGTTCCTGTCGGGCGAGGCGAACATGTCGCATTCCATCGTCAACCTGGAATACCACCACTTCAAATATGACATCTTCCGCCAACCGGGCGATTTGCACATCCATATGTTTGGCACCGCCACCCTCAGCTTCGCCGATGGTATCGCCTGCCATGCGGACGACCAGTTCGAAATCTCTGCCCCCGATTTCGGCCTGCCGCTGATTAACCCCTTGCACCACGACGCAGCCCGCAACGTCACCGTTCGCGCGCTTTGAAAGGATCCGCCATGACCTTCACCCCCGCCAAATGGCCCCGCACGCTGCGTTCGCAGACCTGGTTCGGCGGCACCTCGAAGGACAATATCTATTACCGCAGCTGGATGAAAAATCAGGGCCTGCCCGCCGATCTGTTCGACGGCCGCCCGGTGATTGGTATCTGTAATACATGGAGCCAGATGACGCCCTGCAACGCGCATCTGCGCGATCTGGCCGAACGCGTGGCGCATGGCATTTACGAGGCGGGCGGGCTGCCGTTGGAATTCCCGGTTTTCTCGACCGGTGAATCCGCGCTGCGCCCCACCGCGATGATGTTCCGCAACCTCGCAGCGATGGACGTCGAAGAGGCCATTCGCGGCAATCCGATGGATGGCGTCGTGCTGCTGGCTGGCTGTGACAAGACCACGCCCGCCTGCCTGATGGGCGCCGCCTCGGTCGATATCCCCGCCATCGTGGTGTCGGGCGGCCCGATGCTGAACGGCTGGTTCCGTGGCGAGCGTGTCGGGTCGGGCACCGCGCTGTGGCAGATGTCCGAGGCGGTCAAGGCCGGCACGATCTCCAACGCCGATTTCCTTGAGGCCGAGGCCGCGATGAGCCGCTCTCCGGGGTCGTGCAACACCATGGGCACCGCCTCGACGATGGCCTCGATGGCCGAGGCGTTGGGCATGGCGCTATCGGGTAACGCGGCGATTCCGGCGGTGGACAGCCGCCGCCGCGTCATGGCGCACCTGACCGGGCGGCGCATCGTAGATATGGTCAAGGACGACCTCAAACCCTCGGATATCCTCAAGAAAACCGCGTTTGAGAATGCGATCCGCGTCAACGGCGCAATTGGCGGTTCGACCAACGCGGTGATCCACCTTCTTGCCATCGCGGGCCGGGTCGGTGTTGACCTGACGCTGGACGACTGGGACCGTTGTGGGCGCGACATTCCCACCATCGTCAATCTGATGCCTTCGGGCAAATACCTGATGGAGGAGTTCTTCTACGCAGGCGGCCTGCCGGTGGTCATCAAGGCACTGGGCGACGCGGACAAGCTGGATAAATCCGCGCTGACCGTCTCTGGCGGTCCGATCTGGGACGAGGTCAAGGACGTGCGCAACTGGAACGAAGACGTGATCCGCCCCGTCTCCAACGCGCTGACCGACCACGGCGGCATCGCCGTTCTGCGCGGCAACCTTGCGCCGGGTGGCGCGGTGCTGAAACCCTCGGCGGCCAGCGAACATCTGATGGTCCATCGCGGACGCGCCGTCGTGTTCGAGGACATCGACGACTACAAGGCCCGCATCAACGACGAGGCGCTGGATATCGACGAGACCTGCGTCATGGTGATGAAAAACTGCGGCCCGCGCGGCTATCCCGGCATGGCAGAGGTCGGCAACATGGGCCTGCCGCCCAAGGTGCTGCGCAAGGGCATAACCGACATGGTCCGCATCTCTGACGCACGCATGTCTGGCACCGCTTATGGCACCGTCGTGCTGCACACCTCACCCGAGGCCGCGCGCGGTGGCCCGCTGGCGGTGGTGAAGACCGGCGACATGATTGAACTGGACGTGCCGAACCGCCGCATCCACCTGGATATCCCCGACGCCGAACTCGCCGCACGCCTCGCGGCGTGGACAACCAACACCGCGCGCCCCTCGGGTGGCTGGGCGCAGCTTTACCATGACCACGTTCAGGGCGCCGACACCGGGGCCGACATGGACTTTCTGATTGGCTGCCGTGGCAACGCCGTTGGCCGCGACAGTCACTAAGGAGCGGATGATGAGCCAACCCATCCCGATCGCCGTTGTCGGCGTCGGCAAGATCGCCCGCGATCAGCACCTGCCCGCCATCGCCGCAAATCCCGCCTTTCGGCTGGTGGCGGCGGTGTCGCGGCATGGCACGGTTGACGGCGTGCCGAACTTCACCGACCTGCACACCTTCCTCGCCACCGGCCCAAAAGCGGCAATCGCGCTTTGCACGCCGCCGTCGGCGCGGCTGGAGATGGCTCTGGCGGCCATCGCCGCAGGCCGCGACCTGCTGATCGAAAAACCCCCCGCCGCGACGCTGGGCGAGATTGAAACCATCACCCGCGCCGCCCGCATTGCCGGGGTCACGCTGTTCGCCACCTGGCATTCGCGCTTTGCCGCCGGGGTCGCACCCGCGCGCGACTGGCTGACCGGGCGCAGCATCGAAGCTGTCACTATCACGTGGAAAGAGGACGTGCGCCGCTGGCATCCGGGGCAAGAGTGGATCTGGCAGCCCGGCGGCTTTGGCGTGTTCGACCCCGGCATCAACGCGCTTTCCATCCTGACCGAGATATTGCCCGGCCCGATGCACGTCACCGCCGCCGCGCTCGACGTGCCCGCAAACTGCGCCACCCCGATCGGCGTAACGCTTGCGATGCTGGGGCGCGATGCAACACCCGTCCATGCGGTGTTCGACTGGCGTCAGGAGGGCCCGCAGACATGGGAGATTGCGGTCGAAACCGAGGGCCGCACCCTGCATCTGCGAATGGGGGGCGCCGTGCTGGAGATTGACGGCAGCGCGATCCCCGTCCCGGTCGAGGGTGAATACCCCGCGATCTACCGCCGCTTTGCCGACCTGATCGCGACGCGACAATCCGACGTGGACATCGCGCCATTGCGGATCTGCGCCGATGCGTTTCTGATCGGCCACCAGACCGCGACGGCCCCGTTTCACGACTAGGGCCGGTTCACGAGAGGGTGAGCGGGCCGCCCCATCGGGCCGCCCGACATTTCTTGCCAAACCCCCACGCCGCGCCCATAACTTCCCGATGCGTATGAGGGATTTGATTGCTGGTTTGTCCGTCTCGGGCCTGATGCTTCCCGAAGCCGTGGCCTATTCCGCCATCGCGGGCCTCTCGTCGGAACGCGCGATCATGGCCGGGATTGCGGGCTGTCTCGCCTATGCCCTGATCGGACGCAGCCGCTTCGCCATCGTCTCAACCACCTCGTCGGCCGCAGCGATCCTTGCCGCGACCTTGGCCGCGATGCAGCTTTCGGCGGATGCGAAGGCGATGGTCGCCACCGCCGCCGTGCTGCTGACCGGGGTCTTTTTCGTGGTGGCCGCGCTGGTCCGCGCCGGTAGCCTGACCAGCCTGATCTCTCGCCCCGTGTTGCGCGGTTTTGCCTTTGGCATCGCCACCACGATCATTGTCAAGCAATTGCCGACGATTGCGGGTGTCGAGGTCAAAGCGCCCGACATCTTCCACCTCGCCTACGCGATATTCCGCGCTGCCGCCGACTGGAACCTGTGGAGCATCGGGGCAGGGGCCGTGGCCCTTGTCGCCTTCCTGATGCTAAAGCGTTTGCCCGCCATTCCTGGCGCGCTGATCGTTCTCGCCCTGGGCGTTGCCGCATCGTATGCGCTGAACCTCGCAGGCCACGGCGTCGCGCTGGTCGGCCATATCGACGCTGGATTGGCGATGCCCAGCATCCCGCTGCTGTCTGCCAGCCAATGGTCGCAACTTGCCACCTATGTCGTGCCGCTGGTGCTGATCCTGTTTGCCGAATCCTGGGGCACCATCAACGGGCTTGCCACCGCCCACGGCGATACCGTCACCGCAAACCGCGAACTCGGCGCGCTTGGCCTTGCCAACCTTGCCAGCGCACTGGTGCAGGGCATGCCGGTTGGCGCGGGTTTTTCCGGTGGTTCCGCGGCAGAGGCATCTGGCTCGCAAAGCCGCGCCACGGCGGTGTTCGCGGCGATCGGGCTGGCTGCCCTTGTCATCCTCGCCGCCCCTTTGGTGGCGATCCTGCCAGAGCCGGTGCTGGCCGCTGTGGTGATCGGCACTCTCAGCCACGCGCTGGAACCCGCGCCCTTTGTGCGCCTCTGGCACCTCAAACGCGACTTCTGGGTAGCCCTTGCCGCCGCCGCTTCGGTGCTGGCTTTCGGCGTGCTGAACGGCATGATGCTTGCAGTCGCCTTCTCGCTTTTCGCGGTGATCCGCCGCCTTGCCAGCCCGCGCCTTGCGATGCTGGGCCGCCTTCCGGGTAGCCACGCGTTTGTCGATATGGCGCGCCACGCCGACGCCACCGCGCCCGAGGGCATTGGCGTCTGGCGCCCGGCAGAGCCGCTGTTTTTCGGCAACGCTACCCCGATCCTTGACGCCATCACGCTTGCCAGCCGCAAGCCGCCGCCGCCCCGCGCCGTGGTCATCAGTATAGAGGAAACCTATGACCTCGACAGCACCGGCCTTGATGCCCTGATGGCGTTCGACGCCAACATGGCGCGCGCCGGCATCCGCGTGCAACTGGCCCGCGTGCATGACCATGTGCGCGATGTCCTTACCGCCGGGGGCGCCACCGGCCTTCTGGCGCGGTCAAGCTACAGCGTCGATGATGCCGTCACCGCCCTGATGTCCGCGAAACCAACGGAGTAAAGAGTATGCACCACGAAGATCACCCGATCCTCCATACCCGCGAAATCGCGGATCTGCGCCCAACGCAGATGACGGTCGGTCTGCGCGAGGTCACGCGCAAGCGCGCCTCGTGGCGCAAGCTGAAAGAGCAAAGCGAGGGCGAGTTTCTTGGCAATCACATGATCCCCGTGGTGATCGGCCCCAAGAACCGCGCCTATATCATCGACAATCACCACCTTGCCCGCGCCCTGCATGACGAGGGGGTCAAACAGGTGCTGGTGCGCCCCATCGCCGACCTGCAAACGCTGGCGGCTGACGAATTCTGGAGCTTTATCGCGAACCGCAACTGGCTGCATCTTTACGACGGGCAGGGGCTCTTGCGCCCGCTCAAGGATTTGCCAAAGTCGATCGCCACTGTGGCCGACGACCCCTATCGCTCGCTTGCAGGTGACGTGCGTCGCGCGGGCGGTTACTCCAAGGACATGACGCCCTACGCGGAATTCCTCTGGGCCGATTTCCTGCGTCGCCGCGTCAAGCCAA
>JAJXZX010000054.1 GCA_021779835.1 Pseudomonadota bacterium
ATCATGCTCGATAATTCGTAAGCGCGAATTTCCCCTCACCTTTTTCTGTTGATTGCTCTGGCGCATGAAGTGTCCACCAAGGGAGGTGGACACTTCATGATGGAAGTAGATGAGCAGAAGCTGCGCGTGACATTTGTTGCGCGCAATGGGCGGTGTCGTTACGACCGGGCATCGAAAGAGCGGCTTGTGTCGGCCTGCCTTGAGCCCGGAGTTTCGGTCTCACGGCTTGCGCTCGAACATGGGGTGAATGCGAACCTTGTTCGGAAGTGGGTAAAGCAGCGGGTGGAGAGCGGGTCGCTGCTGCGGCCGTCACCGGCGGCATTTATCCCGGTTGAGATTGACAGCACGCCCGATCGGGCCTTGCTACGACAGGGCAGCATGTCTTTGGTGGATTTGCCGGTGACATGCGATGGGGGGCGTGGGCCGGTGCCGACAAGGACTGACCCTGCTTTTTCTTCGGCCAAGGTGAGCGCGTCACTGCCGAACGGCGTAAAGCTGACGCTGGACTGCGGTGACGTGGAGACATTGACGGCGGTGATCGGAGTGTTGGGCCATGTTCAGACTGGGCGCTGATCTGAAAGTCTATCTGCACCGCGAGCCGATTGACTTCCGAGCCGGCATCAACAGCCTTGCGGTGCTGGTCCAGGAGACGATGGGGCTCGATCCGTTCGCTCCGGTCGTTTTTGCCTTCTGCAACCGCCGTCGCGACCGCGTGAAGATCTTGTTCTTCGACCGGTCCGGCTTCGTGCTGGTCCTGAAGCGGCTGAGCGAGGACAAGTTTTGCTGGCCGCGCCGGGAGGCGGCGGTGGTCGCGCTGACGTCCGAGCAATTGCATTGGGTTCTCGAAGGCATTGATATCGATGCGATGGCCCGCCATCCAGTGCGGCGATATCAGGTCGCAGGCTGATGGCCTTGGAATTGGGCGGTTGACGCCGCAGCATGGTTCCGATTCAAGATCAGGATGAATCGGCTCGGCGAACAGATTTTCGAAGAATTGATGGCGCGCAATGCTGCGCTGGAGGCGGAGAACCGCCAACTCGCTGAACGGGTCATCAAACTCGAGGAAGACCTGGCACTGGCGCGGTTGCATCGTTTTGCGCCGCGCAGCGAGAAGATCAAGGACCGCATCCTCAACGAAGCCGAGCGGATTGCGACCGAGGACGGCGCAGAGGACAGCACGGTCGAGGAAATTACAGTGATCGGGATACCGGATACGGGCCTGCCCGAGAGCGAGGCCGCACCGGGCGGCAAGCGCGGTCGCAAGGCCTTGCCGGAAAACCTGCCGCGCGAGCGGGTAGAGTATGATCTTACCGATGACCAGAAGGTCTGTCCTTGCTGCTGCAGCCGGATGCACCGGATGGGCGAGATGGTAACCGAGCAACTTCATATCGAGGTGAAGGCGAAGGTTCTACAGAATGTCCGGTTCAAGTATGCTTGCCGCCATTGCGACCGCACCGGGATCAACACGCCGGTCATGATTGCACCGATGCCCAGGCAACCTTTGCCTGGCAGCATTGCCACGGCCTCGACGCTGGCCTTCGCGCTCGTTCACAAATATGTCGACGGCACACCGCTCTACCGCCTGGCGCTGGCCTTTGGGCGCGCGGGGGTTCCTGTCAGCCGGGGGGCTCTGGGCCACTGGGTGATCGGCGCAAGCGAAAGGCATCTCTCCCGCATCTATGATGCGCTGAAGCTGCGGCTTGGATCGCAGCCCGTCGTCCATGGCGACGAGACGACGGTTCAGGTGCTGAAGGAAAAGGATCGGGAGGCCACAAGCACCTCGTATATGTGGGCCTATCGCAGCGGCGCGGACAGTGACGAGCCGATCGTGCTGCTCGATTATCAGCCGGGCCGCGGCCAGATATACCCGCAGGCGTTTCTCGGCGAGTACCGCGGCATCGTGATGAGCGATGGCTATGCCGCTTGGCGCACGCTGGAAGGGGCAACGCATCTTGGCTGCATGGCCCATGCCAGGCGCCGCTTTGTCGAGGCTCTGAAGGCAAGAAAGAAAGGCGGGGGGCCGCCGGAACAGGCGCTGTGGTTCTTCGAACAGCTCTACCGGGTTGAAGGGCTGGCGCGCACCGAAATCCCCGATGACGGCGAAACGCGGGATCACGGCATACGCCGCTTACGCCAGCAACATAGTGTCCCCATCCTCAACGCGCTCAAAGCATGGCTCGAAGATATCGCCCCCAAAGTCTTGCCGGACAGCAAGCTTGGCGATGCCGTCTCCTACACCCTGAACCAGTGGGCCTATCTGACGCGCTACACCGAGGACGGCAGAATGCCGATCGATAACAATCTTCTCGAGCGCGACATCAGGATTTTTGCCACCGGCAGAAAGAGTTGGCTGTTCAGCGACACTGTGGCAGGCGCCAACGCCAGCGCCGTGATCTACAGCCTCATGCTGACCTGCCGCGCCTGTGGCGTCGAGCCGTTGGCCTGGCTGCGCCACGTCCTCACCGAATTGCCGCAGCGCGCCGACAGCGCCGATATCACCGACCTGCTGCCCTTCAACTTCCCCAAAACGCCAACCGCAGCCTGATCCCGCGCGACCTTGGAACAGATCAAACCCCAAAAGGCCCGGCCCTCCAACGTGTGGAGAAATGCGCGCTTACCCTTTGATGCAGTTTTACAGAGATTTCTTGTAAGTCTCCGCGCAGAGCGGTGGTCAGCCGGGCAGTCTTGACTTGGGGAGCTGCTGGCGTCCACACCCACGGCAGCAATTCCGGGAGCCTTGAGACCGGCATGTCCGCAATCCTGGCGATGGCATCACCGCAGGCTGACAGCGGCAGCGCCGCGAAGAGAGTAATGGCGCTCTTTGCCAAAACAACAGAGCAGAAGCCCGAAGTACGCAAAACCGACAAGCGGCTGATCGCTTCAACTTCGCCCTTTTGCCCATCCCGCCTCGGCCGGATGGGAGTTGCGATCCAGCGACGGGGCGGCTATCCCGGTTGGATCATTCAGGACATGAGGCCCAAATGACTGATTTCAATGTCGAGGCACTTTCGCTCAAGGAACTGCGGCAATTGCAGAAGGACCTCGCCAAGGCGATTTCCACTTTTGAGGACCGGCAAAAGGCCGAGGCCCGCGCCAAGCTCGAGGCGATCGCCAAAGAGATGGGCTATTCCTTGACCGAGCTTGTCGGCACTGTAGTGAAATCTACCCGATCCCCTGCAGCAGTGAAATACCGTCACACTGAGAATGCGGCACTTACCTGGTCAGGCCGTGGGCGCAAACCGCAGTGGTTTGTGGACGCTCTCAAGGCGGGCAAGACACCTGACGATCTGGCCGTTGGCTGATATTAGCGAACCGCAAGGTTATCATGTCAAGAAAATCAGATTTAGCTGACATGAGGCATGTTTCATGTTAGCCAAACGTAGTTTTACTAACATGAGGCGGGAGACGTTCTAAGGCCGGTTTTGATGTTCCGTTGTTGAACGTCCGAATTGAGGGCGCATTGACGCCGTCGGGCCATCACGCGGCGAAGGGCAGTGACAAGCCCTTAGAGACGGCAGTACGTCGCGAAATCCTGCAAGAACCGGGCGACCGCTTGCCGATTCAAAGGCTGCTTTAGATGGCACGCTATCTGTTCGGGCGACTTCTTTACGAGTTCAAATCTCAGGAACAGCCCTTCTGAGAAATGTGTGCTGACCGTAGACAAGACCAACCGAATTTGGGCCAGCATATCATCCCCACGATGCGAGGCATGCATTAGGACAATTGGCTTTTCCGTGATTTCGTCCCGGGCTACGAGCCAGTCGATCGCATTCTTCAGGCCGCCCGGAATTGCCCTGACATATTCGGGACTTGATATGATCAGGCCATCACTGCGCCCGACCAGAGATGCAAAGTCCTGAACGGATTTAGGTAATGGGAGCAACTCGAGGTCAGGTGAAAAGACCGGCAGACCGCTAATTCCGTCGAACACCGTCACTTGGTGGTTGGGATGCGCGATTTCCGCCACAGCCCGCAACATAGCTGTGTTTGTCGACGCTTGTCGCCCGCTGCCGGAGATTGCCAGAAGATTCATGCTCTCCAAGTATGGTACCTCGCGGTTGGTTGCAACTTCCCCTTCGTCCCGCGCACTTCCCCCCTGCCCTACTGCCCTCGTGGATCACGCCCTCCAAACGAGTTCGGGCTGCCAGCGTGATGGCAGTGGCAAAGACGGTCCTCGAACGCGGGATGCGACTGGAACAAGACGCTGGCCCATCCGGGCTAACGGCACTCTGGTAATCATCCCAACCTTTTGACAATCTGACGGCGCGGCCATTGCCCTGATCCCCCTGCCCCTGCCAGCGGCATCCATCACCGCCTGTCAAAGCCCCTTCGAAGCCCCGGCGCCACGGTGATTTGGTCCGAGCCCAAGTATTCCGAGCGAGCCCAATAACGGATTTATGTCAGACTCCAAAGCCAGCGCAGGCGCTTGAACGAAAGGAGAACACTGCCTATGCTTCACCCATATCGAGCAAGTGAGGCCCAGATGACTATATATCGTGATTGGGACCAGGATTCCGGCATCCGAGCCTACGAGATCGGCTCGACGCACATTGATGTGGCGTTCAAAGACGGAGCGGTCTACCGCTACACAGCGCTATCGGCGGGGCGAGCCTACCTCGACCGCATGGTCGTGTTGGCGCGAGCAGGCGATGGGCTGAACGAGTTCATCAATCGGGCAGTGAGAAAACGCTACTCGGAAAAGCTCTCTTAGGATTAGGATATCTGACCCTCAATTTCTCCGCATGAAAAAACAGGTTGACCGAAGCCTCCCCGTTCCAGGTCATTCAGCGGCGATCAGATACTGGTCCAGGAATCGTCGAGCGGGATGTCTCACTCGACGTCGGGACGCCAGAAGCCCTTCTCCCGATCTTGGGCGTCCTTGAAAATTCAACCTAACTCTACCTCTAAGTTGCTGGCCAGATATCCGGAACTGCTTCATCGCGGCCAAAGGCGCGAAGCGACCCGTCTCAGCCGCATGGTAGGCTAAGGTTGATCCTGGGAGGTTCCCTCTTCGATCAGCGATCTTACGACGCTAAGGGACAGGAACATCCTTAGCGGGTTCGAGGCAAGCCCGTGAAACCCGTAGCTCTCATAAAGAGCCTTGCGCCGGGAAACCCAGACGGGGTCGCCGCAATCGAGAACGTCAAGCATGACGACCGCGATGCCGATGGCATCTGCTGCGACAGCAATTCGGCGCAGAGCATCGACAAGTAAATCGCCGCCGTATCCTCCCCCTCTGAAACGCTGATCTCGACCGATCATGGAAATATAGGCGGCGGGAATGCTGCCATGCGACGGTCGTGTACGGGCGAATTTCGCGGGCAGATCGCCGTACTGTACCGCATGTGCATTCAGCGCGTAAAAGCCAATGATGGAGCCATCATCGGTGGCCATGACAAAAAGGCGCACGTTGTCGGCCTTAGCGAGTTTGTTTGCCGTCTTCTGAAAGTAATTATCGACCTGTTCAATGCCGCAAGAAAAAGCCGCTCGATCGTGCTTCGCGGGATCGAACGGCTCAATGGTGACAGCGGCTGGAAGGGGTGCCTCCATTTACTTCGAAACAACCGTGTCGCGGTGGCGCAAGAACGCCCCGCGCAACGCGTCGGTGGGCGAAGTGGACGTGTCGAGCGCTGCAAAGAAGGTTTCGTGATCAACCGGCTGCAGTACGGTCCGTTCGTGCGCGGCAATTGTTGCCAATGCGGCTTGATAGGCCGCATTCATAGTGAAGACGGAGTCGTCCACGCCCGACAAGGCCGCCGCCTGTTGGATCGTGCTCTTGATGCGCGGTTTGGTCCGGAAATTCATCCGGGCTTCGTTACGCTCGTCGATGGCGCGTGTGCTGTCGTGGAAACCAAGCATAGTTGCCTCCTATTCCAATATTCTCTATGTACGCCGATGGGGCGTACAATTCAAGGGTGCATTGCGGGGGCTCATGCTTCAACTCACGCATATCGTTTCGCGGTAGCGGTGTGCATGGCGTTGACGAGCCGCGACGAAGTTATCAGGCTCGTCCCACATCGTCGGCCAGGGTTCCGAAAGGGCAATTATCGACTGTGGCTGCCTAACTCTTACCACTCACAATTCCCACTGACGCAACCATACGACGGTTGGCTAACGTCCGGAGTCAGCCATGATGATGCAATTGACCAGGCTTCCAAGCTCATGTCGAAGCGCATCCTCCAGGTGCCCGAGAAAGTGGGTAGTGATGTATTGTGCGGCAAAGCGAGACGGCGCCGTGAGCCGAACCTGTTCCCCAACGATCGCTACGAACTTCAATGAAGCAAACCACGCTGGAAACAGGGTCGGGTGCAGCGCCGACAAGCGATGCTGTGCGCGTTGCCAAGGGTCGGCGGCCTCTGGTTGAGCGACAACGTGTTCCGCTCTCGTGCCCGAGGTGAAATCAACTTTGACAACTGTTTCGCTTGATGGACGCCCTGCTTGGGCTGTGGGTGCACGTGACCCCATGCGGCTTTGAAAATCGGTACCTACATTGCTCCAGTGGGGTTCGCTGCGCCGATAGACTTCGGCAGCGTTGAGTCTGTAGACGGCGACCCTGCCACGCACGCCGGGCCGTTTGATCTCCAGCAATCTTGCGTCGACCAATCGTTTCGTTTCCCGTTTGGCGGTCCTCTCGTCGACAGACCAAAGGGACGCCATGTCCTTCTGCCCTATAGAGAGTTCATCAAGCGCCCAGTTGTAACGTGCGGTGACGAGTGCCATGAGCCGCATCATCGACGATTGGGTAACACCTCCCATAGCCAAACCGTCGACGGCCATAGCAGTAAGAAGGTCATATTTCTCCGAACCGGCTCCTGGGCCGGTAAGACGCATGTTGCGCATTGGGTCCTGCTGCTCGTTGTTCGGTTTGTAACCGCCGATTCTTACTGGCTCAACTGTTACACAATCCTGTTTTTTGTCAAACCGTTTTCGAAGACGGGATTTGCGTCCCAAATAAAATTTTCAAAGATAAATATGGTTCTTAGGTGATAGGGGACACTAGGGTGACACCCTATTGGCCGCAAGGTGTCACCGAAACTCTGGTGAAGTGGCCATGGGTGTCACCCAAATGTTGTGATGACGCGGGCTCGGCGCGCGTTCTTGAGCGAATCGTACTGAAAAGCGGGACTTCTTCAATTTCGGATTTGGCACTTTCAGCATTTCGCGCTATTTACGACAACAACCACAATAACGCGAGATCGCCATGCACGACTATAGCTATCTGCAGAATATGAACGAACGAAGCCTCGCGCAGCAGGTTGCGGTGCGGCGCGCGACCTTTTCTCCGTCCGAAACCAAGACTCTCCGCCCCTTTTCGATTTGGGAGATCAGCACCTTCATGTTCGATGTCCCGGCGGACACGCTCCGCAAGAAGTTGGCTGAAGACCCGTCCCTTCCTCAGGGGATGGTCGAGGAAGATGGCCGGCAGCGTTGGTTCACGCTGGCAGAGATTAACGAGCTTCGGCGGCGGGTCCGGTTTCGTGGCAGGACGCTTCAGCCGGAGCGACCAAAGGGCCGCGCCCTGCGGGTGGCCGTATCCAACTTCAAGGGCGGGGTTGGTAAGACCGTGGTTGCCCAGCATCTTGCAAATGCCGCAGCGCTAGATGGCTACCGGGTTTTGGTTATTGATTTCGACCCTCAAGCGACGCTTACGCACTCTATGGGCCTCGTTGAGGTGAAGGAGTGGGACACAGTCTGGGGCATCATGTGCCGCGACCTATGTAAGGAAGCGGATCGGATCATGGAGAGCTACGACGATCCGACCGACTGCCCCTACCCCGCTGCGGACGAGCTTCCTAAGGACGTGCAGGAAATTGGATCGATGCGTGTGCAGGACTTCATCCAGCACACGGCGTGGCCGACGATCGATATCATCCCCTCGTGCGCCAACGCTGCCTTCGTAGAATTTGCCTCCGCGCAGTACCGATCGCTGCATAAGGCGTGGTCGTTCTTTGGGTGCGTCGCGCGCTATCTCGATGAGTTGCCAGAGGATCAATACGATGTGGTGATATTCGATTGCCCTCCGGCGATCGGCTATCAGTCGTTGAACGCGGCGTTTGCGGCAGATGTACTCTACATCCCGTCGGGCCCCGGCTATTGGGAGTACGACTCTACCACCTCTTACCTTGGCCAACTTGGCGATGCCTTGCAGGAAATTAGCGTAGGTTTCGAAAGCATCGCCGCAGATGCGGGGATCGTTCTGCCTAAGCAGTTTCTGGATATTCGCGTGTTGATGACGAGGTACGAGGTTAGCAACACACTGCACGTAGCGATGCTGGAGGCATTCCGGAACGTCTTTGGGGCCGACGTCTGCCAAAACCCAATCGAGATGACGCGGGCGGTTGAACAATCTGGCCGTTTCCAGATGTCGGTGTACGAGCAGGACTATCGCGAAATGACACGAGAGACGTGGAAGCGAGCGCGGCAATCGTTTGACAATGCCTATGCGGAATTTAAGGCGACGGTGCTGAAGGCATGGAAGGTGAGGAATGCGGTTCGGGAGGTTGGAAAATGACGAGCAAAGGTAATCGTTTCGGCATCGGCCCGGTTGAGTTGCCATCCGAGAACGCTCCGCGTCGCAGCCGTGATCCAGGGCCGATGGGGGTCGCAGTGCGGGAGAGTGCGGCCAGTGCTCAGGAAGCGAGTGAGGCCTTAGTCGAGCAGCGCCGACAGAACGCCGCTGATGCGAAGGAGTTTCGGTCCGCCCGTGCCGAGGGTCGCGTGTTGGTGACGCTTCCGCTCGACGAGATTGGCATCGATGCCCTGCCCCGCGACAGGATTGATCTGGATGGCACTGCCGCGAGCGATGAGATGGATGAACTGAAGGCGTCGATCCGTGAGCGAGGTCAACGAGAGCCGGTCGAGGTCTTCAAGTCGGCGGACGGGCGGTATCAGCTGAAGGCAGGTTGGCGGCGGCTCACTGCACTCAGACAGCTTTTTACAGAGACAAGTGATCCTCGCTTCGGGCTGATTGTGGCACGGGTTACGCTGGAGGGAGATGATCGCGCGGCTCTTTATGTCGACATGGTTGAGGAGAACGTGATTCGCCAGGATCTGTCATTTGCAGAGATGGCGCAGATTGCCCTTCAGTTGGCTCAGGATCCGCAAGCTGGCATGGGTTCGGTTGAAGAGGCGGTCACCCGGCTCTACCGCTCGCTCCACAAGGTGAAGCGTGCGTACATAAGGTCGTTCGTAGCGTTGCTGCAGGCCTTGGGCGATGCGCTGCCGTATCCGAAGCAGGTTCCACGGGATCTTGGTGTGGAGGTTGCTCGGAAGCTGCAGGAGGTGGATGACGCGACCCGGCTTGAGCTTTGTGCAGGCCTGAAGGGTGCAGAGAGTGAGGCGGACCAAGGGGCGTTGCTTCGCGGGTTCTTGGCGGGAGGTGGCGCAGTGCTGACAGAGAGGAATGCTCCTACTGGCTCTGAGCGCGCCGTTCGACAGAAATTTGAATTTCATGTTGGCGAGAGCAAGGTCACCGCGAGGGCAGGGGAGTGTCGTATCAAAGCCGGGATCGACTTTACCTCGGTTGAACGGAAGGTTCTTGAGCGCGCTGTCAGGGCTTTCCATGCTGCGCTGTCCGAAAAGGGCTGAGTTTCCGCCGGAGTAGGTTAGCAAGGGCGGCCGAATGGCCGCCCTTAGTGTTTGAGGTTCAGACGGCGACCCGTTACCTGCCGGTAACTTGGATGGGAGCGGTTACCTGCCGGTAACCCAGGTGTGCCAAGGACCTTTAGCTGAACTTGCCATGTAGACTCGTCGCGTCGTTCGGATGGCTCAGCGAGCCAATCAGTATGCGAGCGCCCACCGTGCGGGAACTGCTGGCGCGTGTGGCTTGTTTCTCAAGAGCTTCCTGACGGCCAATGAGCGTAATTCCTTTGCCGGGGGTAGGGGCTAATCGAATATGAGACCTCGGCAAAGCTGATCAGAGAAATCGCCGGATCGCCATGGAACTCCAGCAGGCACCAGCAGACGATGAGTTTGACGTCTCGGCAATCCCCGTGAGCCGGCGGCATAGGCGAGGCTGCGCGTTCCGTGCTATGGGGCGAATTGATCCGGACGCAGAGCTTGATTGCGTAGACCTAACTCAGGTCATTTTTCGCGCGAGGCTTTCATTTTATCGTCGCACCATCATTTAGGACAAAAGCCCGGAACAGAAGGAGACCAAGTGATGGCTGCGAAGACCTTACGACAGGCGATCCTAGAAGAACTGGAACGCCAGGAAGCCACCGGACCGGAGGAGGCCGTCGATGTGATGGCCGTGCGGCAGAGTCTCGGCGCTCTTGAGCACAACTTCGAGGCGGCCCTCGAAGAGCTCACACGCATGGAACGCGTCGGGTTTGTAGCCGGGCAGATCTATAGTCGTCGAACCATGGCATAGGGTCTGCGTGCCGGCCTTATTTTGAGCTGCGGATTATGGCCAGAACTGCCTGACCCAGCAGTGAGACGCGAAATCCAAACCGCGGATCGCTGCCGTTCACCGGCTCTGCGAGACGAAGGTCCAGGAGGCGCTGAAGCGCTGGCGACGTCTCCGCAAGAGAGTTTTGAGCAAGTGCGGACAAGGCGTCGGATTCCCAGACCTCAAGGCTGTCGGCAAGTATGTCAGAAATCCTGTCCATCATGGGGGCGCCTCATCCCGCTGAGTCTCGCTGGGAAGGGTGCCGCTTCGGGGCGGCAGACGCAAGCGACACCCCGGCAGATGAGCGCCGTGAATCGGGTTGCCTGAGTTCGGGCAAGACCCGAACCGGCCATCCCGTTTCGGCGCGGACTTCAATGGACCTGGTAAGCTGCCATCAGAGCGCCCGTGTTCAACCGTTGGCATTTCACAGCTGTGGGGTCTTGGGCCATGTTTCCATGCAAACTTACGCGACATGAGACAAGCTTGTTTTGTGTGTCGGCTCAAGGGCCTGTGCGGGCAAAGACAGGCAGTGATGCGTTTGGGTTGGTTTTGGTGCGTCGGCTTTTGCGGCAGTCCGCGGTCACCCCAGCAGATCGGTCGCCGGGTTATCGGTGATCTCCACATCGTCATAGTAGCGCTGTGCTTGGACGACCGAGCGGTGCAGCGAGAGCCGCATCGCGGCCTGAATCGGTGCGCCATCCAGCGCGGCCTGGGTGAGAAAGCCAGAGCGCAACCCGTGCGGCGCGGCAAAGCCCGCGGGGTAACCCGCCAGCGCGAGACGGTAGGCGACGATCTGGCGGACGGCATCGGGGTGAAGCTGGCGGGGCAGGGCGCGGTCGCCCTTGGAAACCGGGCGGAACAGAGCCTTGTCCTCGATCTCGGCGGCCTCAATCCAACTGATCAAGGCGCGGGCGGCGCGGCCCTTCAGCACCAGTTTCGGGGCCACGCCCTTGGCGGTGGTCTTGGTTTCCAGCAGACGCAGCCAGACCACGCCCTTGGCCGCGAAGTCGTCAAGGGACACATCGGCGCGCATCAATCCGGTAATCTCGGAGCGCCGCCGCCCGCCCGAGGCAAAGCCCAGCATCAAGAGCGCCCGATCCCGCAGGCCGCGCAGGGTGCCGTCACAGGTGGCAAGCATCTCCTCCAGCACCGCACGGGTGATCGGATGCGCCGACTTCGGCGCGCGCGGCCGGGCGGCGGCGCGGCGCGCCTTGCCGCGCGCCTGCGCGATGAGCGGCGCCTCGAACGGGCTGGCGAGGTTGCGCATGCGGTGAAACGCCCGCCAGGAGGCGATGCGGCGGTCCAGCGTGGCGGCGGCCGGGCAGGCAAGGCTTTTGCGCAGACCCGCCTCGATCAGGCTCTGCGCCACCTGAGCCGCCTCGTCCCTGGCCGCGCTCAGGTCCCGGCAATGGTCGAGCACGAAGCGCAGCGCCACCGCCTCCGCTTCTGGCCAGGCGAGGGCCTGCCCGAAGGCGGCGTCTTTCCAGGCGGAGATGTACAAGAGATCGCGCTCATAGGCGCGCAGGGTGTTTTGCGGCGTGCCGCGGCGGTAGAGGTCGCTGAGCGCCGCCTCGTCGGCCTTGGTGAGGGCTGGGGGATGGGCAAGGACGAGGGGCATTGTGGCGGGCTCCGGGGGCGGTTTGATGGGGGATTTTGCGCGCAATTTCCTGCCAGTTCAAGAGATGTGATAATGGTTACTTATCACGTATAATAGGGACAGAGGGGATATCGTCCAGTGCTGCGCAAAAGCGCGTGATTGTGCGCAGAAGATGCGCTAGGCTGCTGTCCATGAACCAGCTTTCCGATCCCACCGACCTGCCGCTCCGCTCGCCTTACGACCCTGAGTGGGGCTTTTGCTTCCCGATTTCAATTGAAGGCGTAAGCCAAAATAGGAGACGCCGCTTGCACCTTGTCGTTTCAACTTCATCGGATCTGTCGGCCCCTTCTGAGCGCGCGCCACGGGCGGGGATCCCGCTCCTTGCCGTTTGGGATCCAATGCCATGACGCAAAAATCTTCCGATCCTGACGCTGCCGATCTCTCCTGGCGCAGGCCCTTTGAGGCGCACCCGGTCCCGGAAGAAGATCTGTGGTTCCTGCCCGGGCCCGCGGAGGATCTCGACTGGGATCCGCGGACGCCGCCCTTGCCGCGTGCGGATCGGCGCCGGGCATTTGTTCCGGCGGCCTGGCGCGCGGCGCAAGGCGATCTCGCCGCGGAACTGGCGCAGGTCGCGGCGCTGTTCGGGGCGCTGGAGGAGCGTCTGCGTAGACTGGGGCAGGGGGC
>JAJXZX010000002.1 GCA_021779835.1 Pseudomonadota bacterium
TCTCTTCGGGGCTGCCAAGTGCCAGAAGGATCGCCACGGCGTCGTCCTGACCGGGGTCGGTGTCAATGATGATCTTGCGTGTCTGGGTCATGGCGGCCTCCTGTTCCGGCGCACCAAACCGCAAGCGGGGCGGCTTGTCGAGGGGGCGCTTAGAGCCTTTTCGCGGCTTTTTCAGCGGCCTTCGCGGCATCCCACAGCGCGTCCATCTCTGCCAGATCGCTGTCGTCGGGTTTACGCCCTGTCGCGGCCAGCGCGGCCTCTATGTGACGGAAACGGCGGGTGAATTTGGCGTTGGCGGCGCGTAATGCCGCCTCGGGGTCGATGTTCAGATGGCGGCCAAGGTTGGCCATCACGAACAAAAGGTCCCCGAATTCCTCGAACTGTTCGGCCTCGGTCAGGGTGTCGCGCGCCTCGACCAGTTCGCGCGATTCCTCCACGATCTTGTCCAGCACCTCGTCGGTGGAGGGCCAGTCGAAGCCGACCCGCGCCGCCCGCTTTTGCAGCTTTACCGCGCGCAACAGCGCAGGCAGGCCGACGGCGACGCCATCCAGCACCCCGGTTTCCGCCTTGGCCGCGCGCTCTGCCGCCTTCACCCGCTCCCAATCCACGGTTTGCTGTTCCGCCGATTTGTCGCGGCTCTCATCGCCGAACACATGCGGATGGCGCGCCACCATCTTGTCGGCAATCGCGCGCACCACATCGTCGAAGGCGAAAAGCCCTGCATCCTCAGCCATTTGCGCGTGAAACACGCTTTGGAACAAAAGATCGCCCAGCTCGCTTTGCAACTCGCCCCACGCTTGCCGCTCGATGGCGTCGGCGACCTCATAGGCCTCCTCGATGGTGTAGGGTGCGATGGTGGCGAAGGTCTGCTCGATATCCCACGGGCAGCCGGTGTTGGGATCGCGCAGACGCCGCATGATCGCCAACAAGCGCGGCATACCGCCCTGCGGGTCGTGAATAAGCGCGTCGCTGTCTCTGGGCATCGGAACCGATCCGTGTAAGTTGTGGCGCGAGTGTTATCCGAAAATGAAGCAGGGGAGTCCACCATGCCCATCGTCAACCGCATCGCCGATTATGCCGAGGAAATGAAAGGGTGGCGTCGCCATCTGCATCAGCACCCCGAGCTGACGTTTGAATTGCCGCAAACCGCCGCGTTCGTCGCGGCCCGCCTGCGCGAGATTGGCGTGGACGAAATCCATGAGGGCATCGCCAAGACCGGCATCGTGGCGATCATCAACGGGCAGGGGCCGGGCGGCACCATCGGGTTGCGCGCCGATATGGACGCGCTGCCGATTACCGAGACGACGGGGGCGGAGTATGCCTCGCAAAACGCCGGTAAGATGCACGCGTGTGGCCATGACGGGCATACCACGATGCTGCTGGGAGCCGCGAAATATCTGGCTGAAACGCGCCGCTTTTCCGGCCGTGTCGCGCTGATCTTTCAGCCGGCAGAGGAAGACGGCGGCGGCGGTCAGGTCATGGTGCAGGAAGGCATGATGGAGCGGTTCGGCATCGATCAGGTCTATGGCATCCATAACGCGCCAAACCTGCCGTTCGGGGCGTTTTACACCACGCCGGGGCCATTGATGGCGGCCGTCGATACCGCTTGGGTCTATGTCACCGGCAAAGGCGGCCACGGCGCCACGCCGCATGATTGCATCGATCCGGTGGTCGCCATCGTCGGCATGGTCAGCGCAATCCAGACTATCGTGACGCGTAACGCCTATGCCATTGACAACATTGTGATATCAGTGACGCAGATCCACACTGGCTCCGCGTCAAACATCATCCCGGAAGAGGGCTGGTTTTGCGCCACCATCCGCACCTTCAACCCCGACCTGCGCGAACTGGTGCGCAAACGCTTCCACGAGGTCGTGGCGGGGCAAGCGGCCTCCTATGGCGTTACTGCGCGGGTTGAGTATGATTGGGGCTATCCCGCCACGGTGAACGACGCCGAAAAAACCGCCTTCGCCGCCGAAGCTGCGCGCGATGTTGCGGGTGCGGACAAGGTCGAGGCGGCGTCCTGCCGCGAGATGGGGGCCGAGGATTTCTCTTACATGCTGGAGGCGCGTCCCGGCGCGTATCTCTTCCTCGGCACCGGCCCCGGCGCGGGGCTGCATCACCCGAAATTCGACTTCAACGACGAGGTTGCCCCGATCGGCGCCAGCTTCTTCGCGCGCCTTGTCGAACGCGCGCAGCCTCTGGCCTAAAAGGGCCTCCGGCGGGGATATTTGGCCCAAAGCAAGATGAAGCGGCCCAATTGCTTTGGTCAAAATATCCCCGCCGGAGGCATCTGCCCGAGTCGCCGCGCGCAAGTCTAGTGTGGCGCGCGCGGCATTGGCCCGTCCATCAGTCCTTTCCACACATAGGCCGCGCGCAGGGCGACGCGGCGCAGCGCGGGCAGCGGGAAGCGGCGCGGCGGTTGGCGCATCAGCGCGGGGATTGCGGTGGGGGCGCCCGCGATCAGGCCTGCGGCCAACTCTCCGCCCAAGGTTGCCGCCGCTACCCCGTTGCCATGCCAGCCAAGCGCCGCGTAAAGGCCATCAGCGCCGGGCACCGGTCCGATATAGGGCGCGCTGCTGCCGGTCAGACAGATAAAGCCGGACCATTCGGTCTCGGCCTCGACCGCGGCCCATGCCGGAAACATGCGCGCAAAGTGATCGCGCAGCAGCGCTGAGGTGCGCGCGGCCTCGGCGGGGTGCGCGGTTACGCCGCCACGCATACCGAACAGAAAGCGGCCATCGGGCAGGTGGCGGAAATAGTGCAGCAGATCGCGCGTATCATAGCTCATGATCGGCGTGGTGAAACCCTGCGCGCGTCTCTCGGTCCGCGTCAGGGGGCGGGTCATCATGATCTGTGACCGCGCGGGCAGGGTGCGCCCGCCCAGCCAGTCGGGCAGATCCTCGGAGGAATAGCCGTTGGTGGCGATCAGCACGCGGCGGGCGTGGACCTGCCCCTCGGGTGTGGTCAGCCGCCAGCCCTCGCCATCGCGTTGGATCGAGACGACGGGGGTGTCGCCAAAGATGCGCACCCCAGCCGCGAGGGCGAGGCGCGCCAGACCTTCGGCGTAGATCAGCGGGTGGATCGGGAAGCCGGTGGCGTTGAGTTCGGCGCCGTGAAACCCGGCGCCCAGCAGGCCGCGTTCGGCGAGGGCCTCTGGCGGGATCAGCTCGCTGTTCTCGCCATAGAGCGTGCGGCGCGTTTCGGCGCTGCGCTGGAGCGCGGCGAAGGCGCGGCGCGAATGGGCGATGCAGAGGTCGCCCTCTGGTCCCTGCCGCGCGTCGATGGCGTGTTTTTGCAGGATCTCGGCTACGCGTTCGACGGCGCGGTGCTGGAAGTCGCGGAAATCCCGCGCGCCGCCAGTGCCGACGCGCGCGACGATGGCGGCGTCTGACAGCATCGCGCCGCCAAGGCAGCAAAACCCGCCGTTGCGCCCCGATGCGCCCCAACCGGGTTGGCCCGCCTCCAGCACGGCGACGGTTGCGCCGTGGCGGCGCGCCAGTGTCAACGCCGCACTTAGCCCGGCATATCCAGCGCCGATCACCGCCACCTCGGCCCGCGTCGCGGTGGAGAGCGCGGGTAGTGGCACGGCGGCAGGCGCGCTTGCCCGCCAATGGCTTGGCGGCCAGACGGTCGTGTCATAGGCGCTGGCTTCGTGAATGCGGCGCATGGAAATTCCCGGGGGGCTGGCGTTCTTTATACCCTCAGCTAGACTGCGCCTCATATCAACAGTCAATGAGACACACATGACCAAACCGGGAATGACCCCAATGACGCGCACCGGAACCAATGACGCCGCCGACGCGCTGTGGCAGATGGATCACGATCACGCCCTGCATCCCTGGACCAATTTCGGCCCGTTCGAGGACAAGGGCTCGATGGTGATCACGCGCGGCCAGGGCTGTCATATCTGGGATGCGAACGGCGCGAAGTTTTTCGATGCGGTGGGGGGCATGTGGTGCACCAACATCGGGCTTGGGCGGCGCGAGATGGCGGATGCGATTGCCGAGCAGGCGATGACGCTGGGTTTTTCCAACACCTTCGTCGATCAGACCAACGCGCCTGCTGCGCGCCTTGCAGCCAAACTCGCCAGCCTTGCGCCCGGCGATCTGAACCGGGTGCATCTGACCACGGGTGGCTCTACCGCCGTCGATACCGCCTATCGCATGGTGCATTTCTACCAAAGCTGCATGGGGCGGCCTGAGAAAACCCACGTGATCTCGCGTGAGCGGAGCTATCACGGCTCGACCTATATCTCGCAGTCGATTGGCAAGCGGAATGGCGACCGCGTGCCGCAGTTCCGCTATAAGGAGGAGGGGATTCACCATATCTCCTCGCCCGATCCCTACCGCGCGCCAGACGGGATGGACGCGGCGGCCTTCTGCGATTTCCTGATTGCGGAGTTTGAGGCGAAGATTGCCGAAGTTGGGTCGGAGCGGATTGGCGGGTTCTTTGCAGAGCCGATTCAGGCGTCGGGCGGGGTGATTGTGCCGCCCGAAGGCTACCTCAAGCGCATGGCGGAGGTTTGCCGCAAGCACGACATTCTGTTTATCGCGGATGAGGTGGTCACTGCCTTCGGGCGCATTGGGCACTGGTTTGCCAGTTGGGATGAGTTCGGCTTTCAGCCCGATATCATTACCTGCGCCAAAGGATTAACTTCGGGCTATATCCCATTGGGTGCGATGATTTTTTCTGATCGTATATGGCAGGCGATGGCGCAGGATGGCGACCGCTGGTTCACCTCTGGCTTCACCTATTCCGGCCATCCGGTCGCCTCTGCCGCGGCGCTGAAAAACATCGAGATCATCGAGCGCGAGGATATTCTGGGCAACGTGGCCACCACCGGGCAGTATTTCGAGGACCGCCTGCGCCAGCTCGCGCATTTGCCGCTGGTGGGCGAGGTGCGCGGGCGGAAGTTCATGATCTGCGTGGAAAATGTCGCCGACAAATCCACCAAGCGTTTGTTGCCGGAGGCCCTTGACGTTGGCCGCCGCGTCACAGAAACCTGCGAGGCTGCTGGCCTGATCGTGCGGCCGCTCGGCCACCTGAACGTGATGTCGCCGCCGCTAACTATGACGCGGAGCGACGTTGATTTCGTGGCGGAAACGCTGGAAAAGGCGATTGTGAAAGTGACGGACGATCTGGTCCGCGACGGAGTAAGGATAGGCTGATGGGACTGGAAGACGCGAAATCAGAGGTTGATACCGCCTTCACGCGCAAGGGCAACCGTGGCCTTGCGTTTGAAAACGCCTTTGGCGGCGCGACCTCGTTTCTGCGTCGCACCTATACCAAAGACCTGACCGGGGTTGATCTGGCGATCACCGGCGTGCCGTTCGATCAGGCGGTGACGCATCGCACCGGCACCCGCTTCGGGCCGCGCGCCATCCGCGAGGCGTCGGCGTTGCAGGCGTTCGATCCGCCCTATGGCTGGGGGTTTGACCCGCTGGAGGATTTCTCGATCATCGACTACGGCGATCTGGCGTTTGACTACGCCAAGGTTGCGGATTTTCCCGATACGCTGACCGCCCATATCCGCAAGATCCTTGCCGGAGGCGCCGGGACCATCACGCTGGGCGGCGATCACTACATCTCTTTCCCGATCCTCAAGGCCTATGCCGAGAAATACGGGCCGCTGAGCCTTTTGCATTTCGATGCCCATTCCGACACCTGGGTCGACGATGATTTCAGCCGAATCGACCACGGCACCATGTTCTACAAGGCGGTGAAATCTGGCATCGTTGACCCGAAACGCTCGGTTCAGATCGGGATTCGCACCCATAATGATGACTTCATGGGCGTGCATGTGATCGACGCGCGTGAGGTGCATGAAAAGGGCACCGCCGCCGCGGTGGCCAAGGCGCGCGCGATCATTGGCGATCACCCAACTTACCTGACCTTCGACATCGACGCGCTTGACCCCGCTTTCGCGCCCGGCACCGGCACGCCGGTCTGGGGCGGGCTGACGACATGGCAGGCGGCGGCGATGTTGCGCGATCTGGCGGGCATCAACATGGTTGGCGGCGACGTGGTCGAGGTCTCGCCCCCCTACGACACCACCGGCGCCACGGCGATTGCGGGGGCACATGTGGCAACCGAGCTTATGTGTCTCTACTGCTGGAACCAAAGCCAGCGGCGGGGCAAGTAGGGGGTGCGCAACGTGTTGATTGCCCTTGCGCTGATCGTTCTGGCGGGGATGGCCTATATCCGGCTGTCGCCCAACGATCCGGCGCGGTGGCACGTCGATCCGATCAGCGACGGCGTGGCCGGTCTGCACAACGGCTTTCTGCTGCGCCCCGATCAGGGGGATGCAGTCGCGCCGGTGTTCAGCGAGCCGGTCGGTGATTTGGCGAAAGCGATCAACAGCGTCGCGCTGGCGCAGCCGCGCACTCGGTTGTTTGCCGGATCGGTCGCAACGGGATGGATGACCTATATCACACGCTCGCGTTTGATGGGGTTCCCGGATTTCACCTCGGTCAAGGTGATCGCCGCGCCGGGCGGATCGACGTTTGCCGCCTTTGCCCGCGCGCGGTTTGGCTCGTCCGACCTTGGCGTCAACAAGGAACGCTTGGACACTTGGCTGACGGCGCTTGGCGCGCACTGACCGGCGGGACCGCGTGGGGTTGGCCGGGAATTGAGTATTTAGCCCAAGAAGAAGCTGCAAGGGCACAGCCCCTTGACGCAGGCCAGAGGGCAGGGCAACAGACCCTCATGGTTCCGATGGATAAACTTGAGCAGATCATTCGCCGTTTCGAGTTTCTCGAAGCGCGGCTGAATGCGGGCGCGGGGGCGGGCGAGATTGCCGCGCTGAGCCGCGAATATTCCGACCTCAAGCCGGTGGTGACAGAGATTGCCGCCTATCGCCGGGCGCTGATCGATCTGGACGAGGCCGAGCATATGCTGGCTGATCCCGAAATGCGCGCGCTGGCCGAGGAAGAGATGCCGCGGCTGAAGGCGCGCATCCCGGAGATGGAGCAGGCGTTACGGCTGGCCTTGCTGCCCAAGGACGCCGCCGACGCGCGGCCTGCCATCATCGAGATCCGCCCCGGCACGGGTGGGGAAGAGGCCGCGCTGTTCGCCGCCGACCTTCTGCGGATGTATCAGCGCTATGCCGAGGCGCAGGGCTGGAAATTCCAGATCCTTGATTTGCAGGAGACCGAGCTGGGTGGCATCAAGGACGTCACGGCCAACGTGCAGGGCGAGGGCGTGTTCGCCCGGCTGAAATACGAATCTGGTGTGCACCGGGTGCAGCGGGTGCCGACGACTGAGGCGGGCGGGCGTATCCATACTTCTGCTGCGACAGTCGCCGTGCTGCCAGAGGCGGCGGAGGTCGATATCGACATTCCCGCCAGCGATATTCGCATCGATACCTATCGGTCCTCGGGGGCGGGCGGGCAGCACGTCAACACCACCGACTCGGCGGTGCGCATCACGCATATCCCAAGCGGTGTGGTGGTCACCTCTTCCGAGAAGTCGCAACACCAGAACCGCGCCAATGCGATGCAGGTGCTGCGCGCGCGGCTCTATGATCTGGAGCGCGGCCGCGTCGATGCGGAACGCGCCGCCGACCGGAAGGCGCAAGTCGGCTCTGGCGATCGGTCAGAGCGCATCCGCACCTACAATTTTCCGCAAGGCCGCATGACCGACCACCGCATCAACCTGACGCTTTATCGGCTGGATGCGATCCTGCAAGGCGATCTGGCCGAGGTGATCGACGCGCTGGTCGCCGACGATCAGGCGCATAAACTGGCCGAGATGGAGGCATGACCGCCGCCGAGGCTTTGCGCGCCGCGATTCCGCGTCTTGCCGGGGCCGGGGTTCCCGACGCGGCCCGCGATGCACGGCGCCTGCTGGCGTTTGCCATGGGTCTTGCGCCCGACCGGATGCCGCTGCACCAGTCGGACGCGCTGACACCCGAGGCCGCCGCGCGATTTGAGGCGGCGTTGACCGCCCGCGCCGCGCGCCAACCGGTCAGCCAGATCACCGGGACGCGCCTGTTCTGGGGCCGCGCGTTCCGCGTGACGCCCGATGTTCTCGACCCGCGCCCCGAGACCGAGATCCTGATCGAGGCCGCACTTGCCGCGCCCTTCACCCGTGTGCTTGATCTTGGCACCGGATCGGGCGCGATCCTGCTGACCCTGTTGGCCGAGCGCCCCGAGGCCACCGGCATGGCCACCGACCTTTCCGCCGCAGCTTTGGCGGTGGCCGACGAGAACGCGCGCACCCAGAGCCTGAGCGCGCGCGTGGAGTTCCGCCGCTCGGACTGGTTTGCCGAAGTCGCGGGCCGCTTTGACCTTATCGTGTCCAACCCGCCCTATATCGCCGCGTCAGAGATGGCCGCCCTCGCCCCCGAGGTGCTGGAGTGGGAGCCGCACATGGCCCTTAGCCCCGGTGGCGACGGGCTGAGCGCCTATCGCGCCATTGCCGCCAATGCAGCCGCGCACCTTACCCCAGAGGGACGGGTCATGGTCGAGATCGGCCCGACTCAGGCTGCCGCGGTTACTGCCCTTTTTGCCACCGCCGGTCTTGGCCGCACCCAGACGCTTCCCGACCTCGACGGGCGCGACCGTGTGGTTGTCGCGCGCCGTCCGTAAGGGCACGGCTGGCAGGAAATCGCGCAAAATCCCAGTGTTTGCGCAGATTTCGCTTGTCATGGCGCGCGCTGCGTGTTTATTCAAATCAGGTTTCGGGCGGACGCTTCTTTTCAGTCCCCTGAACCTGCAAGCCCACACAAGCACGAACCATACTACAGGGCGAGACGCGACAGCGCCGCAAAGGTTCGGGCAAAGCCCATTCATGGCTGGAAAAAACGAGAACATGAGATCATCTAAGTCACGATCGCGTTCCAAGTCGAACCGTCCGCGTTCGATGGGAAACATCGTCAACCGCGTCTTTGAATCTTCGGGTCCCGAAGGCAAGGTGCGCGGCACCCCGCAGCAGGTCATCGAGAAATACCTCCAGTTGGCGCGCGATGCGCAACTGTCCAATGACCGCGTGGCGCATGAAAACTTCCTGCAGCACGCCGAACATTACACCCGCATGTTGGGTGAGGCGATGCGAGAGCTGGGTCAGCAGAACGGTCAAAACGGTGACGATCAGAACCAGCGCCGCGACGATAACGGCTATGGCGATCAGCCGCGCGGCTCTGGTGATGGCGGCGATAGTGCCGAAGGTCGCTATGGCGACTCCGGTCTGGTAGATACGCCGGAACAACGCGCGCAACCGCGTCAGGACCAGCGGTTTGAACGGAATGACCGCAACGACAACCGCGAGCGCAACGACAACCGCGAGCGTAACGATAACCGTGGCGAGCAGCGCGCCAACGACAATCGTGGTGAGCCGCGTAATGACAACCGCGGTGATCAGCCGCGCAATAATGACAACCGCGGTGACCAGCCGCGTCCGTCATATGCAGAGCGCCGCGCCGAACAGCCGCGCAAACCGCAGCCGCAACCGCAGCAAAAGCCGCAAATGCAACCCGCGCCGCAGCCTGCGGCGGAACCGGAACAGCTTGGCCTGCCCGCCTTCATCACGCAGCAGCCAGAGGTCGTGGCAGTCCAGCCAGAGGTCGCAGCAGCGCCGAAACCACGCCGTCCGCGTGCACCGCGCAAACCCGCCGCGACTGAAGGCGAGGCCCCGGCCGACACTCGGGCGGACGCCGCTGAATAAGGCTCAGCCTGCGATCACGCTGGCCCGTCCGCGATGACACGGGCCAGCGCGCAGAACGCTTCCAGCGAAATCTCTTCCGCGCGGGCGGTGGGCTCGATGCCTGCCGCCCGTAGCTTTTCCTCCATGTCGGGCGCCACGCCGCGCAGGCTGGCGCGCAGCATTTTGCGGCGTTGGTTGAACCCCGCCGCAATGATCCGCCCCAGCAGCTTTTCGTCGGCTGGATACAACGGCGCCTCGCGCCGGGTGATATGCACCACCGCCGAATGGACTTTGGGCGCGGGGGTGAAGGCCTCGGGCGGCAGCGTCATCACGATCTTCGCCTCGGCGCGCCACTGCACCAGCAGCGCCAGCCGCCCATAGGCCTTCGACCCCGACCGCGCCACGATGCGTTCGGCCACTTCCTTTTGGAACATCAACGTGAGGCTCTGCCAGAACGGCGGCCAGACCGCAGGGGTCAGCCAACGGATCAGCAGCTCGGTGCCGACATTATAGGGCAGGTTCGCCACCACGCGGATCGGTGGCGTCAACAGGCGCGCCGCATCGATGTCAAGCGCATCCGCGTTCAGCACCTCCAGCCGCCCGGGATACGCCTCTGATATCTCGGCCAGCGCAGGCAGACAGCGGGTGTCTTTTTCAATCGCCAGCACGCGCCGCGCGCCCTCGGCCAACAGCCCGCGCGTCAGCCCGCCGGGGCCGGGGCCGACCTCGAGCACGTCGCAGCCGCTCAAATCCCCCGCCTGCCGCGCGATCTTGGCGGTCAGGTTGAGGTCGAGCAGAAAGTTCTGCCCCAATTGCTTTTTCGCCTGCAAATCATGGGTTGCAATCACGGCGCGCAAGGGCGGTAAGCCATCAATCGTGCTCATGGCCCGTCCCCATTGCTTTGGTCAAAATATCCCCGCCGGAGGCTTCCACCGATCTCACGCGCGCGCCCGTGCCATTTCGTCGGCCATCTCCAGCGCGGCAATCAGGCTGGTCGCATCCGCCACGCCCTTGCCCGCAATGTCAAACGCGGTGCCGTGGTCGGGCGAGGTGCGGATGAAGGGCAAGCCCAGCGTGACGTTCACTCCGCCGGCGAAATCAATCGTCTTGATCGGGATCAGCGCCTGGTCATGATACATGCAGATTGCTACGTCATAACGCGCGCGGGCGGCGGCATGGAACATCGTGTCAGCTGACAGTGGCCCAGAAATCGCCATGCCCTCGTCGCGCAAGCGGTCCAGCACGGGGCCGATCACCTCGATCTCTTCACGCCCCATCGCGCCGCCTTCGCCTGCGTGAGGGTTCAGCCCGGCGACGGCCAGCCGTGGCGCCTCAATGCCGAAATCGCGCACGAGGCCCGCGTGAGTGATGCGGATCGTCTCTTCCAGCAGCGCTTCGGTCAACGCGCCCGGCACGTCTTTCAGCGCGATGTGGATCGTCACCGGCACCACGCGCAGCGCAGGTGCGGCGAGCATCATCACCACACGGTCCACCCCGGCCAGATGCGCCAGATATTCGGTGTGCCCCGGAAAGGCAAAGCCGGCGCCATCCTTCAGCGCCTTCTTGTGGATCGGGGCGGTGGTCAGCGCGCCCGCGCGCCCCTCCATCACCAGTTCGACGCCGCGTGCAATCGCCTCGATCACCGCTGCTGCATTCGCCGCAGCGGGAATGCCGGGCACCGCTGGGGCAGGGAAGGGCAGGGACAGCACCGGCAGCGCCACGGCGGACACATACATTGCCTCGGCCGGATCGGTAATCACCTTATAGATCGCACCGACGGGCAGATGTGCCGGGTCGCCGATATAGAAAAACGGCAGGCGCGCGCCCAAAGCCTCCCACGCTTTGACAGCAATCTCAGGGCCGACACCGGCAGGCTCGCCGCAACTCAGGGCTATCGGCAACCGGCTCATTGTGTGGTGATGATCGCCGCCGCGCGCAGCTTGGCCAGATAGACGTTGGCCAAGCCGTTGACCCGTTGGTCAAACAGCCCCGCGCGCATCTGGTCCTCGGTGAGGGGGGGCGTTGGCGTCACGATGCGGCTGCACAACATCAGGTAAACCAGCGCCGAGCCGCGCGTCAGGTCGGTCGAGACTTCACCGGGATCGAGTTTCGCCAGCGCATAGCCAATGTCGGTCGGAACCGCTGCCAGTTTTTGCGTGGTCCGGGTCAACTGGTCCGGGGGCGTGCCCTTGACGGCGCCATACACATCATCACAGGAGTGCGCCTTGGCCTTGATCCGCGCTGCCTCTGCAAGCGCCTCGGCGCTGTGGCCGCCGGGGATCAGGTATTCCATATAATCGACCGAGACGTCGGCTGACGGAACCGGGGCCGCATCTTCCAGCCCGCGCATCTCGAACAAAACCAGCGCATTAGGCAGCGCCATCGGCGACGTTACCTGCCCGGGCGACAGACTGAGCACGGCGGTCAGCACGGCTGGCGGCAGATTGGCGGTCGGCAACCAGTCCAGCTTGCCGCCCTGCTTGGCCGAGGCTGAGGCCGAATATTTCTGTGCCGCCGCGGAAAAAGCCGCGTCGCCATGCAGTGTCTTTGACAACTGATCGGCCAAAGGCCCAGTCTGTGCGATATATTCCGGCGTCGCAGGCAGCACGAGTTCCGACAACAGCACGCGCGGCACACCATGCGCGAGGCTCAGGGCCTGCGCGTCTTTCACATCGGCCGCCGTCACAGTGACGCGCGGCGCGATCACGCCGCCCACCACCGCCCGCCACGCAAGGCCAGCCTCGACGAAATCGCGCAGCGTTTGCGTCGCTACGCCCGCCTTGTTCAGCTGGGCGATAAAATCGGGAGTCGCCAACTTGGCGCGTGCGGCGAACTCGTCCTCGCCCGCTTTGATCTGCGCATCCGTCACGGTGATGCCGAGCCGAGCAGCCTCGGTCATTTGCAAACGGTCGCTGATAAGCCCCTTCAGCGCCTCGTCATGGTGATCGCCGGGGCCATTGAGCAGTTGCAGGAACGCGATGCGCTGCGACAGCTCGTAATTGGTGATCGCCCGCTCGTTCACGGTCGCCACCGCGGCAAAGGGGTTTGCATCCGCAGCCGCAGTCATGCCTGCCGGAAGCATCAGGATCAGAAGGGCGGTAGAAAGTCTTGTCAGTCGCATACTCGGGTCCGTTCTGCTCGTTCCTTCGGCGTCAGATCATCTGTCAGCGCGACGCTGCTGCTTGACCGGGGGCCAATCGCAACCGGTGGGTCATCTGGCGCAACTTCCCGTCTGACTTCCACCACCGGTAGCACCGCCAAAGCCGATCAAACCTATCGAAAAGCTAACGCTCGTAGTGGCGCCAACACTAGTCGAGGATGCAAACATACGCGAGAGGGAAAGATCAAATGTCGTGCATTCGTTATGCCAGCTGAGCGTGGTTGCGCTGCTGTCAACCCGGTGCGCCACCAGATCATAGCGCCAGTTGACCTTGCCGCTCCAATTACCGCGGAGGGGATAATGGGCGTCAAGAATCCATTCCCGCGTCGGCAGCGTCGTCAGCGGCTGATAGGCGGTCGGGTCCGCCACCATCCAGACATAGCTGGTTGCCACCGCGGCACGCGTGCCGGTCCAGCCCAGCCGCATCTCTTCCTTGGTTAATTGTGTGCCGCCAAAAACCGTGCGGTTGATCAGATCAAGATTTTTCCACTTCACCTGACCCGCCACAAGCCAGTCAGAGGCGCCTGCCCCAAGCCCCGACGCCGGATCGTAAAGCTGCGCTGTCGCTTGGCGGAAGATGCGCCCGCCCACCAGACCCAGCGACATGCCGGTCGGATTGATCCGCGTGTAGGACAGGCCGACATTGGCGCGCGCGCCCACCTCGACGCCGTCCACGCCGTTGAAATTGCTGGTGGACCACAGGTTGCCCTCGTCAAACTCGGATATCTGCGAATCCTCGTTCGGGACCGATGTAACCTTCAGCGGGCTCCACGCCAGCAGGGCCACCGGCTCAATTACCTGCGACACGCCGTTGGCGCCCGCCTTCACCCAAGGCCAGCGCAGCTCCGCCGCTGCGGTCGGCACGGTGCGCACGATATTGGGGGGATAGGTCGAATCCTGATTGATCGAATAAAAATCGCTTTCCACCGACCCGATCGCCGAGGCTAGGATCCCCGGACCCAGCGTCCAGTTCCGCCGCCAGTCCAACCGAACCCCGGCGCGCGCCACGTCGCGCCCAAGGATGTCGGTGGTGGAGGGGCGGATCAGCGAATGGCCGCTGAAGGTCAGGCTGGCATCGCCGCCGATCAGCGCAGGCTGGAACCGCCGCGCCCACGTCGCCCCCGCCACATTGGAGGGCAGCGTCGCATTATTGTCCCCCGCGCGGATCGAGTGAAAATGCAGCGCCTGCACATCAATATATTCGTCATGCCGCACCCGGCTGACATCGACGCCGCTTTTCAGCCGGTCGATCTGCGGCAGGCCGTAGGTCAGAAAATAATCAGGGTCGCTGACCGTCTGATATTGAAAGTCCGCGCGAAACCCATCGGGCAGCGCAAAACTGCCGTTGGCGAACAGATAGCCGCGCGTGCGCCCCGGCATCAGATCGTCGCGCGACACCGCTCCACGCATTAAGACAATGCCGCTGTTGAACGCCTGCCGATAGCGGAGCCCCATCGATTCTGCGTTCTTCTGGCCCAGAAAGGGCGACAGCAGCACATCGCGGTTTGGCCCCAGCGTTTGGAAATAGGGCAGGGTCACCCCAGTGCCAAAGGTGCTGGTGCCGGTAACCACGGGAACGAGAAACCCGCTTGCGCGTTTCACCGTGGGATCGGGCAGCGTCATCTCGGGGATGTAGAATATCGGCACCCCGGCAAAGCGCAGCTGCGCCTGCTCGAAGTACAGCTTTTGGTCCAGTTGGTCGTGAATGACCCGCTTGGCACGGATTTCCCACAAGGGGACCGGATGCGCCGCACAGACCTGACACGACGAGGTCACCGTGTTTTTCAGTTGCGTATAGCGTCCGCCCACGCGGTCCATCTCGCTGGCCGCCACTTGCACCTGATGGTCCAACATCAGGCGCGCACTGGTCAAAATGCCTTCCTTCAGATCTGACGACAGCTCGGCGCTATCTGCCAGCACGGTGGCATCTCCCGCCGTATCGACCAGCGTCAGCGGCCCCTCGATCGTCAGCCTTCCCAGCGTCTGGTCATAAACCACGCGCGTCGCCCGCAGGCGCATGCCCTTATACAGCACCTCGACATTGCCAGTAGCGGTCAGGATCTTGCCCGCCGACGTCACGCTGTCGGCGACAAGCGAGGCAAGCGGCGGTGTCTGTTGCGCATACGCGGGCAGGGCGAGGGTCAGCACCATCAGCCCGGCAGCAACACCGCGCAACACCTTGCGAACATTTCCCTGCATCAGCCGTCTTCCATGTGCAGCAACAGGCCCATCGACAGCAAGACCCCCGCCACGGGTGGACCCCACGCTGCCAGCACCACCGGGATTTGTCCATTGGAGCCAAGCACCTGCGCGAAGTTTCGCAGGAAAAAGATCGCAAATCCCGCCAGCAGGGCCAGCAGCACCATCATCCCGGTATTGCCCAGCCGCACATGCCGCATGGTAAAGCCCGCCGCGATCAGCACCATCGCAGCCAGCATCACGGGCAAGGCCAGTTCCATCTGAAACCACACCCGTTGTTCACGCGCCGAAAATCCTGCCTTTTCCATTTGATCGATGAAGGCGGGTAGTTGCCAGATTGGCACCTGACCGGGATCGCCGAAACTGTCCCGGATCTGCGCCTGGGTCAGGTTGGAGGGCAACGTCAATGTCGCCGCCGTGGTCGCGGCAAGCTCTGGGTTGGCGGTGTCGGTGAAGGCCCAGCTTTTGGTGTCGTTCAACTGCCATTGCCCGGCCAGCAGCGCGGCAGAGCCGGCCTCGATCCGCTTTACAGGCCGCCCCTGCGCGTCAAACGTCAGGAAGGTCGCCGCGCGCAACTGAGTGCCATCGCTGCTGGCATGCTCCGCCCGGATCACAGTCTGCCCCTCTGGCCCGCCCTGGCGCAGCCAAAGCCCTTCGCGGCTGATCGAGGTCACGCTCGCGGCGCCCCCGTTAGAGTAGTGGTTCTGCAATGTCTTGTACGCCTCCGAGGTTGCCGCCACGAAGGGGTTCATCACCGCCACCCCGATCACCCCGATCGCCAGCGCTGTCAGCACTGGCGGCACCAGACAGCGCAGGCCAGACCGCCCGGTTGCGCGCACCACCACCAGTTCGCTGGTCCGCGCCAGCCCCAGAAACAGGATCAGCGTCGCCAGAATCGTCACCAGCGGCAGGATGCGGTAGAGCCCGTCCGGCGTGTTCAGCGCCGCCAGCCCCGCCGCCTGCATGAAGGTGACAGAGCTTCCCGCCGCGCGGTGAACCTCTTCCACCAGATCCAACAGCATCAGAATCGCCCCGAACGCGCCCGCCACAGCGAAGAACGCCACCAGAAACTTGCGAGCGACGTAAAGGCTCAGCGTCATGATGCGTACTCGCCGCGCATCGCAGGTCGTCGCGCCGGTTGCTCTGACCACCAAAGCAGCGCGACGGTCACGACGCCGCCGACCAGAGAGGGCACATAGACCATTGGCCACAAGCGCGCATCGGCTACGGCAAAGCCTGCAGTCCAGTCGATCATCAGTTGCAGGCCGATCAACATGCCAACCCCGATCAGAATCTGGCGCCAATTGCCGAACCGGCTGAAGCCACCCAGCAACAGCGTGGCAAACCCCAGCACCGAGGCGACCATCGCATTTAGCGCCGAGGCAAAGCGCACGTTCGCCTCGTAGAGAAACGCCGCACGGTCCGCGCTTGTCTTTGCAAGCGCTGCCGGGGTGGGGTGCAGCAATTCCCATGTGCCAAGCTCTGCCACGTCCTGCTTGCGGGTGCCAAGCGGCGTGATCAGCCCGCCGATGTCATAGCTGAGGTCGGCGAAACGCGTCACTGACAGTTTGCTGTCCGCAATGTTCAGCCGCTGCACCATGCCGTCGAACATCACCAACTTGGTGCCGGTCTCAACCTTCACCAGCAGCGCGCGCTGTGCGGTGTAGGTCGTGCGATCGGTGCCGCCCCGCGCATCGGACAAAAAGATGCCATGCATCTCGCCCAGCGGTGTGATCTGCCGGATGAACAGCGTCACGCCGTCGGTCGGATGCATGAACTTCCCCTCGGTCAGGAACTTCGTCGTTACGTTCTGCGCCATAGCCACCGTGCGATCGGCAAGGATCACGCGGCTTGCGGGCACCAGCACATGCGCCAAAAGCGAGATCAGCACCGCCACCGTCAAGCCAAACATCACCACAGGCCGCGCCAGCCGGAACGACGACAGGCCAACCGCCTGCATCACCACCAATTCGCTTTCCGTTGACAGCCGGTTGGTGACATAAACCGAGGCGGCAAAGGCCGAGACGGGCAGCATGATCTTGATGACATTCGGCAGGGTAAGTGCAGTGAACTCAAGGAAGATCCCCATCGACTGCCCATCGCCGATCAGGGCGTTGAACAGCAGAACCGCGCGGTTGACCCAGTACACCGCCACCAAAACCAAAGAGAAAAAGCCAAACAGCATCATCAGCTGCGACAGCATATATCTGTCGAATCTGGACACCTGCACTCACTCCTGAAATTGGCCAATCGGCGGGACCGTAGCGGAATTCGCGGGCGGGGAAAACTCATATCTGGTCATCGCGCGGGGCAGCCGCTACGGTCCGCCTACCGCGCCGCCGTGCCAAGGAGCCCCCATGACCACCCCCGCGACCATCCATTTCCGCGAGATTGACCTAGACGCCGTAGCACCGTTCATGGGGCGCGTCGCCGTTCTGGTCCCGGCCAATGGCGCGCTGTCGCCCACCGCGCGCCGGGTTGACCGCCTGACGCGCGGCGCACTTGCCCGCGCTGTCGCCTCTGACGCCTTCGCTGCGCTCAAACCCGGTGATGCGCTTGATCTTGCCTTCCCGGTCGGGCTGAAGGCGGACACGCTGCATGTCGTGCGGCTGGAGGCCAAGCCCTCTGTGGCAGAGGCGCGTCGCGCCGGTGGCACGCTTGGCCGCGTCAAGGGCACGGCGGCTCTGCTTGTGCTGGGCGGCGCACAGCGCCAGATCGCCGACGTCTCGCTTGGCCTCGCGCTGCGCGACTACGCCTTTACCGCACACAAAACCGCCGTGGAGAAACCGCGCGGCGAGGTGACCTTCATGGTCTCGGCGCCAGAGGCGGTGGCCGCGTCCGCCGGCCCGATGGCGGCTATCGCAGAGGGCGTGTTTTTCACCCGCGATCTGGTGAATGAACCGGCCAATATCCTGACCACCGACGACTTCGCCGCCCGTCTTGCCGCGATGCAAGAGCTTGGGCTCGACGTCGAAATCCTTGAGGAAGGCGACCTAAAGGCGCTTGGCATGGGGGCGCTGTTGGGGGTGGGGCAGGGCTCTGACGCGCCGACCAAGGTGGTGGTGATGCAGTGGCATGGCGGCACGCCCGGCGCGGCACCATTCGCGCTGGTCGGCAAAGGCGTGACGTTTGACACCGGTGGCATCTCGATCAAACCGGCGGGTGGCATGGAAGATATGACGATGGACATGGGCGGCGCCGCCACCGTCGCGGGCGTCATGCGCACGCTGACGATGCGCAAAGCCAAGGCGAATGTGGTGGGCCTGGTCGGTTTGGTGGAAAACATGCCCTCGGGCAGCGCGCAGCGGCCCGGCGATGTGGTCAAATCGATGAAGGGCGACACGATCGAGGTCATCAACACCGATGCCGAGGGGCGCCTGCTGCTTGCCGACGTGTTGTGGTATGCGCAGACCCGCTTTAACCCGACCGGCGTCATCAACCTCGCCACGCTGACCGGCGCGATCATCGTGGCCTTGGGGCATGAAAACACCGGCGTGTTCTCCAACAACGACGCGCTGTGCAACGCCTTCCTCAAGGCCGCCGCAACAGAGGGCGAGGGCGCGTGGCGGATGCCGATGGGCGACGCCTATGACGCAAAGCTCAAATCGCGCATCGCTGACATGATGAACGTGGGCGGCCGCGATGGCGGTGCCATCATCGCCGCGCAGTTCCTGCAACGGTTCATCAAGCCGGACATGCCGTGGTGCCACCTTGATATCGCAGGCACCGCTTTGCTCAAAAGCGATACCGACCTTGCCCCCAAGGGCGCGACCGGCTGGGGCGTCCGCGCGCTTGACCGGCTGATCCGCGACATCTGCGAGGGCTGATGGGCGCGGTCTATTTCTACCAGTTGACCCATAGCGGGGTGGAGGCCACGCTTTCGATGCTGATCGAACGGTCGTTGCGGGCCGGTTGGCGCGTCGCGGTGCGTGCCCCTGACGCGGCGCGGTTGAAGCGCCTCGACGAGGTTTTGTGGCTGGGGGAGGAAGACCAATTTCTGGCGCATGGTCTGGCCGGTGGCCCGCATGACGCGCTGCAACCTGTGCTGCTGACCACTGGGGCAGAGATGCCCAATGCCGCGACCTGCCTCATGTCGCTTGATGGTGCGGCGATTGGCGCGGACGAAGTCAGCCGGGCTGAACGCGCCTGTATCCTGTTCGACGGCAACGATCCCGCGGCGCTTGCTGCGGCGCGTGTGCAGTGGAAAAGCCTGACCGATGCGGGCGTGTCGGCGCAATACTGGTCAGAGGAAAGCGGGCGTTGGCAGAAGAAGGCCGAACGTTAGCGCGCGGGGCCTGCTTTGGAACGCCTGCGGCGGGCGAGTATTTTTGCCAAAAAGAAAGGGCGCCGGTTTGCGCGCAAAGCCCTGCCAGGGGACGCGCTATCGCGTCAGCACCATTTTGTCGCCCGCAATCTCGATCTTGCCGAACTTTTGCAGGTAGGACATGCCCAACAAGGATGTCTCCATCTGCCCGCCGTTCACATCGGCGCGCACCGAGGGGTCGGTGTAGTTGCCAAGGCTGACATCTTTGAGCCAAACCCGCGCTGTCTTGACGATACCATTCGCGGTCGAGGCCTGCCCGATATAGGCCAGTGAGGCCGGATCGATGCCAACGCGCCGTGCATCCTGCGCGGTCAGGACCATATCGGTGGCGCCGGTATCTATCACAAATCGCACCTTCACGCCCGAGATTTTCAGCACAACATAGTAATGCCCGTCACCCGCGCGTGGCACCTCGATCTGCCCCGCAGGACCGATCACGGATTGCTGCGGCATCACGGTGCGCCCGATCTGATCCCACAGCCCGTAGCCCGCGAGCACGCCCAGAAAGATCAGCGCCCAGATCACCATCTGCTGCGCCATCCGGCCCAAATTCTTGCGCCCCTGCATCATCAGAGATCCGCCAATCGCGGCGCCGAGCAGAACCAGATAGAGGATTTGGGCCGTTTGATCGCTGTTCATGCCATCAATGTAGGAAGACCTGCGCGCGCTGTCACCCTTAGCCGTGCAAAAGGCCGCTGGCCTTTACCCCGTCGATGACGAACTGCACCGACAGGCCCGCCAGCAGCATACCCAAAAGCCGGGTAATCACGTTGTTGCCAGTTTTGCCCAACGCGCGGTCAAGCGGGGCCGCGACCTGAAACAGCAGGAACGCACAGGCAACCACGGCCACCATAACGACATGCACGGCAATCACGCCCTGCCAGACGCTGCCCGCCGCGCCCTCGCGCGCTTGGCCGACCAAAAGGATCATCGAGGTCATCGCCCCCGGACCCGCCAAAAGCGGCATCGCCAGCGGGAAGACCGAGGGGTCGTGGTCGTCGTCATGCGCGGCCTGCCCCTCGCGGCGCGGGTTGCGGCGTTCAAACAGCATGTCGAGCGCGGTGAGGAACAGCAAAATGCCGCCCGAAATGCGGAAGGCCGACATCGAGATGCCGACGAAATTCAGCAAAGCCTCGCCCAGCAGGCCGAATGTGGTCAGCAGACCGATGGCGACCAGACAGGCGTGCATCCCGATCCGCCGCCGCTTTTGCGCGGACATGCCGCGCGTCAGGGCGATGAAAATCGGCGTGATGCCGATGGGCTCGATAATGACGAACAGCGTCACGAACGAGGTTATGATGAAGCCGAGCGCCATTGCCTTAAGCCTCTGCCTTTTCCAGCTTTTCCAACGCGGTCAGCCACATCGCCTCGGCGCGGTCGAGGCCGTCCATCACCTCGGCGTATTTCTTCTGCCAGGTTTCGGCTTCGGTGCCACGACCGGGCTCGTACAGCGTGGGGTCGGCCAGCTTTTTCGCCAGCCGGTCGCGCATCTCATTGAGCTTGCCGATGCGCTCTTCGCATTTGCGCACCTCGGCCTTCAGCACCAGAATATCCTCGCGGGAGGCGCGCTTGGGCTTTTCGACCTTGACCTTTTCCTTCGCGGGTTCGTCACCACCCAGCAGCAGGCGGCGGTAAGCCTCGAGGTCTTCCTCATAGGGCTGCACCGCGCCGTCCTTCACCAGCCAGAGCCGGTCGGCAACCAGGCTGAGAAGGTGCATGTCGTGGGAAACCAGGATCACCGCACCGGAATAGTCGGTCAGCGCGTTCACCAAAGCCTCGCGGCTTTCGATGTCTAGGTGGTTGGTCGGTTCGTCGAGGATCAAAAGGTGCGGCGCCTCGATGGTGGCAAGCAACAGCGACAGGCGTGCCTTTTGCCCGCCCGACAGCCGCGACACCACGGTTTCCGCCTGATCCGCGCCAAGGCCAAAGCCCGCAAGACGGGCGCGCAGGCGGGGCTGACCCTCGTTCGGGCGGATGCGCTGGATGTGTTGCAGGGGTGTTTCGTCGATGAAAAGCTCATCCACCTGATGCTGCGCGAAATAGCCGATGCGCAGCTTGTTGGAGCGCGTGATATGGCCGGCACTGACCTCAAGCTTGCCGGCGAGCAGCTTGGACAGGGTGGATTTGCCCTCGCCGTTGCGACCCAGCAAGGCGATGCGGTCGTCTTGGTCGATGCGCAGGCTGAGGTTGCGCAGCACGGGCGGGCCGCCATAACCCACGGCGGCGCCTTCAAGGTTGATGATCGGCGGTGACAGCTCTTCTGGCACCGGGAAGGTAAAGACGTGTTTCGCCGCTTCCTCGGGTGCCGTGATCGGCGTCATCTTTTCCAGCTGCTTGACGCGGCTTTGCGCCTGCTTGGCCTTTGACGCCTTGGCTTTGAAGCGGTTGACGAAGGCTTGCAGATGTTCGCGGCGCAAGTCCTGCTTGCGCGCCTCGGCGGCAAGCACGGCACGGTTTTCGGCGCGTTGGCGGGCGAACTGGTCGTAGGGGCCCTGGTAGAAGGTCAGCTTTTTGTTCTCAAGATGCAGGATGCCGTTCACCGCGCGGTTCAGCAGCCCCCGGTCGTGGCTGATGATGAGAACGGTGTGGGGGTATTTCTGCAAATACGCCTCGAGCCAGAGCGCGCCTTCAAGGTCGAGGTAGTTGGTCGGTTCGTCGAGCAGCAAGAGGTCGGGCTGCGCGAACAGCACACCCGCCAGCGCCACGCGCATACGCCAACCACCCGAGAAATCGGAGCAGGGCATCAGTTGCTCTTCCGCCGTGAAGCCGAGCCCCTTCAGGATCGCCGCCGCGCGCCCCTCTGCCGACCAGGCGTCGATATCGGCAAGACGGTGCTGGATATCGGCGATGCGGTGGGGATCGGTTGCCGTCTCGGATTCGGCCATCAATTCGGCGCGTTCGGTGTCGGCGGACAGCACCGTCTCCAACAGCGAGGTCGAGGACGAGGGCACCTCTTGCGCGATGCCGCCGATGCGGGCGCGGGTGGGCAGGCTGATGTCGCCGCCCTCCAGCACCAACTCGCCGCGGATCAGGCGGAAAAGCGTGGTTTTCCCCGACCCATTGCGGCCGACGAGGCCCACTTTGTGACCGGCGGGAATACGAGCGGACGCGCCCTCGAACAATGGGCGGCCGTCAACGGAATAACTGATGTCTTTGATGCTGAGCATGGCGCATCCCCTGCATCATCCGGCGCGGAACGTCAATCGGTGGGTTTTCAAGCGAGCAGAGCCGTGATAGCAGGGCGCCGGAATTGAAGGGGCGGGCAGGGGCCCGCCTTTGACCACTTATCAAGAGGCAAACATGGCCATCGAACGCACGCTTTCCATCATCAAACCGGACGCAACCAAACGTAACCTCACCGGCAAAATCAACGCCAAGTTCGAGGAAGCTGGTCTGCGCATCGTCGCGCAAAAGCGCATTCACCTGTCCGTCGCGCAAGCCGGCCAGTTCTACGCAGAGCATTCAGAGCGCGGCTTCTACGGCGAACTGTGCGAATTCATGGCGTCCGAGCCCGTCGTGGTTCAGGTGCTGGAGGGCGAAGGTGCCATCGCGAAAAACCGCGAAGTGATGGGCGCAACCAACCCGGCCAACGCAGCTGACGGCACCATCCGCAAGGAATTTGCGCTGTCGGTCGGCGAAAACTCCGTGCACGGCTCCGACAGCCCCGAGTCCGCCGCACGCGAGATCTCGTTCTACTTCTCCGGTCTCGAACTGGTTGGCTGAGCGTAAACGCGTCTGGCGCTAACGTCGGGCGATAACGCCGAAAAAATCAAGGGCCGCTTCCAGTTCGGAGCGGCCCTTGTCATGTCCGGCGGCTTTCAACGCATCAAAGCGCGCCCGCAGCGCCTTTTTCTCGTCGCCCTTGCAATCGTTCCACGGACGGCCTTGAAGGGCCATCACCAGCACATAATAGCCAATGAAATGCGGCGGCGTGCCTGCCCGCATCAGGGCAAGATACGCCGCATCCGCGCCCAATTCACGCAGGGCTTCGGCGGAATGGATGCCTGCACGGGCAAATGATGCCTCGGATGCAGGCCCAAGATTGCGGATCGAGGAAATGGGGGTGGGCATCGGCTCGCACGCTTCGGTCAGGGTCGCCCCCGACTTTAGCCTCGGCGTTGCCCCAAGAAAACCCGGATCAGATCGACGCCCAGTCGGTGATGATCAGCGTGGTTTTCGGCGCTTTTGGCGCATCGTCGGTGCGCGGCGCGGCCGGGCGCGGCGTGACGCGCGGGCGGTTGGTTGCGGGGATCTCACCCTGCTGCTGCTGTTGCGGCGCCTGCGAGGACGTATCGTTGTTCATTGACCTGCTCCGAATGGGCGGACATTGCCGCCCGGTTTGCCAATAACCTCAAGACTTACAAGCCTATCGGAAATTTGCGGCGGCAATGAGGCAGCGGCTCCGCGTTGTCAAGAACAGCTAAGGGCGAAGGCGGGTTTTTGCGCGTCCAATCGCAAAAGTGTGCTCAGTCCTTCGTTATCTGTGACCAGATCGGCCAAAGTCAGATGGTCGAGCGTCTCGTAGAAAGCCTTCAGCGCGTTCACCAAAGCCTTGCGCAACAGACAGACGCGGGTCAGCGGGCAGGTGTTCGATGCCGCGTCAAAGCATTCGGCGAAGGGCAGGCTGGATTCAAAGGCGCGAAACACCTGACCGACGCAGATCTCCTCCATCGGGCGACCCAGCCGCAAGCCGCCATTGCGACCGCGCACGGTGTGGACGTATTCCAGTTGCCCCAGCGTATTGATGACCTGCGCCAGATGATTTTCCGAGGCATTGCACGCCTCGGCAATTTCATGTTTGCGCACGGTCTTTCCGTCATTGACGGCACAGACCATCAGGGTGCGCAGCGCGAGGTTGGTTCGGGTCGTCAGACGCATGGACGCAGGGCCTTTCTGAACGGGAGCAGACGTAAAGATAAGTCTCAACTATACCAATCACTGTCACAGCGATTTGATCCAGATCATAGCTGGCGCCGGCACCGGACAAGGTGCGCAAAGGTGTCTGGTAACGGCTACAATCCCCATGTTAGCCATAGAGAGTTCACACGCTGAGGAGGCGGGCATGGTAGATTTGGTTCCGGTTTTCGACGGTCACAATGATTTTCTTCTGCGCCTTCTTCACGCTCCGGCGCAGCGGGAGGAGATGTGGTTGCACGGCGAGGGCAGGGGCCATCTTGACCTGCCGCGTATGCGCAAAGGTGGCTTTGCCGGTGGCTTTTTCGCGATCTACATCCCGTCGCCGATTGCCCACAATGCCCTCGATTTTCAGGCGCTGATGGACCGACCGCCGTATGAGGTGCCGCTGCCCGACCTGATGCACTACACCGGCGCGCAGCCCACCGCGCTGGCTATGGCCGCGCATCTTTTGTGGATGGAGCGTGCAGCGCCCCATGATTTCAAGGTTTGCCGCACCGCAGCCGAGGTTCGCGCTTGCCTGAAATCCGGCGTCATTGCCGGGATCATGCACATGGAGGGGGCTGAGGCGATCGACCCCGGACTCGACGCGCTTTACGCCTTTCACGCGATGGGCCTGCGCTCGCTTGGGCCGGTGTGGTCGCGCCCGACAGTGTTCGGCTATGGCGTGCCGTTCCGGTTTCCCGGCTCGCCCGATACCGGGCCGGGGCTGACCGAGGCGGGCAAGGATCTGGTGCGGGCGTGTAACGAGCTGAAAATCATGATCGACCTGTCGCATCTGAACGAAAAGGGCTTTGACGATGTGGCGCGTCTGACCGATGCGCCGTTGGTCGCGACCCATTCCAACGCGCATGACGTCACCCCATCGACCCGCAACCTGACCGACCGCCAGCTTGCGATGATCCGCGAGTCGGGCGGCATGGTCGGGCTGAACTTCGCCACTGTGTTTCTGCGCCCCGATGGTCGCCGCTCGCCCGTGATGACATGGGAGCCGGTGATGCGTCACCTTGACCATCTGCTTGCCAATCTGGGCGAGGATCACGTCGGCCTCGGGTCGGATTTCGACGGCGCGACGGTGCCGGATGGCATCACCGATGTTGCGGGCCTGCCCAACCTTGTCGCGGCGATGCGCGCGCATGGTTATGACGCGGCGCTGATTGCCAAGATCTGCCACGAGAACTGGCTTGCCCTGCTTGACCGCACCCTGGCGGCCTGATCCATGACGCAACCTGCTGATATTGCCCAGCTTACCCGCCACCTTGCCGCCCTGTCGCGCGGGGCGCGCGTGATCGTGGCGCTGGCCGGGGCGCCGGGGTCGGGCAAGTCCCACATGGCCGAGGCGCTGTGTGAGGCGATTAACGCCGCTGCCCCCGGTCTTGCCGCCGTGCTGCCGATGGATGGCTATCACTACGACGACGCCATCCTGCATCAGCTTGGCCGCCATGCCCGCAAGGGCGCGCCCGACACTTTCGATGTCGCGGGGCTGCATCACATGCTGCTGCGCCTGCGTGCCAATGCAGAGCCTGACATTGCCGTGCCGGTGTTTGACCGCGCGCTGGAAATCTCGCACGCGTCGGCGCGGCTGATCCCGCAGTCGGTTGGCATCGTCCTGTGCGAGGGGAATTACCTGCTGCTGGATCAGGCCCCCTGGGCGGCACTCGCCCCGGCCTTCGATCTTAGCGTGCTGATCGACGTGCCAGAGGCGACGTTGCGCGCGCGCCTCACGCGCCGTTGGCAGGGTTTCGGCCTGAACGAGGCGCAAATCCGCGCCAAGTTGGAGGATAACGATCTGCCGAATGGGCGCTTTCTGCTAAGCCATAGCCGCGCGCCGGACTTCACCTTGCCGAATTGAGTGGCCCTTTCCCCTTCCGCGCCCGCCCAATTTCGGGCAAAACGACCCCAGGCGCCCAGACAATAGGTATTTGCGATGATCTATCCCGTTTTGCTTTGTGGCGGCTCTGGCACCCGGCTTTGGCCCTTGTCGCGCAAAAGCTACCCCAAGCAATTCGCTGCTCTGGTTGGCGCGGAAAGCCTGTTTCAGGCCTCGGCGCATCGCCTGTGCGGCGCGGGGTTTGCTGCGCCCACCGTTATCACCAGCTCTGATTTCCGCTTCATCGTGACCGAGCAACTGGCCGAGGCGGGCATCGACCCCGGCGCCATCCTTATCGAGCCCGAGGGGCGCAATACCGCCCCCGCCGTGCTGGCGACGGCGCTGTATCTCGCGGCCAAAGACCCCGAGGCGCTGATGTTGGTTGCGCCCTCCGACCATGTTATCCCCGACGCAAACGCCTTTCGCGCTGCCGTAGCGCTGGCCGAACCCGCCGCGCGGCAAGGCACTTTGGTCACCTTTGGCATCCAGCCCGACCGCCCGGAAACCGGTTACGGCTACCTGGAGCTTTCGGCCCGTGCGACCACTGGCATCGTTCCCCTCAAACGGTTTGTCGAAAAGCCGGACGCCGAAACCGCCGCGAAGATGCTGTCGCAAGGCAGCTTCCTGTGGAACGCCGGCATCTTTCTGTTCTCCACCCGCGCCATCATCGCGGCGTTCGAGGCCCACGCGCCCGACCTGATCCCCCCGGTGCGTGAGGCGGTGGAAACCGCGCAGCCCGACCTTGGCTTTCTGCGCCTCGCCGCCGCCCCTTGGGCCAAGGCGCGCGATATTTCGATCGACTACGCGGTGATGGAACAGGCGCAAAACCTTGCGGTGGTGCCGTTCTCCGGCACCTGGTCGGACCTTGGCGGCTGGGATGCCGTGTGGCGCGAAACCGGCCCGGATGCAGCGGGCAACGCGCTTTCCGGCCCGGCCATCGCGATCGACTGCGAAAACACCCTGCTGCGATCGGAATCGCCGACGCTGGAACTGGTGGGGATCGGGCTGGAGAATATCATCGCCATCGCCATGCCCGACGCCGTTCTGGTCGCCGATATGCGCCGCGCGCAGGATGTGAAAAAAGCCGTCGCGGCGTTGAAAAACAAGGGCGCAAAGCAGGCCGAGACCTTTCCGCGCGACTATCGCCCCTGGGGCTGGTTCGACAGTCTGGTGATCGGCTCGCGCTTTCAGGTCAAACGCATCGTGGTCAAGCCGGGCGCGGCGCTGTCCTTGCAAAGCCATGTGCATCGGTCAGAACATTGGATCGTGGTCGAGGGCACCGCACTGGTGACGATCAATGAAACCAAACAGTTGGTGGGTGAAAACCAGTCGGTCTACATCCCGCTTGGCGCGGTTCACCGCATGGAAAACCCCGGCAAAGTGCCGATGGTGCTGATCGAGGTGCAGACCGGCACCTATCTTGGCGAGGATGATATCACGCGCTACGAGGATGCCTATAAACGCGACTAAGGCGCTGGCGCGCGCGGGGAGGGGCCATGACACAACTGCTTGCCGCGATCCGCTGTCCCGATGCGGGGGGCGATGATCTGCTTGCCGCCGTCGCGCGCGTGCTTCAGGCGGAGGGTCTGCGCGTCACTGGCCATGTGCAGCGCACCTTTCCCGACCCAAGCGACGCTTGCTGCGAGATTACTCATATCGAGGATATCCAGACCGGCGCGCGCATCAATATCACGCAGGCGCTTGGGGCGGGCTCGACCGGGTGCCGTCTGGACCCGGCCGCGCTGGCCGATGTTGCGGGCGATTTGCTGGTGGCGCTTGACGCGGTGCCGGACCTTGTGCTGCTGAACCGTTTTGGCAAGGGCGAGGCCGAGGGGCAGGGCCTGCGCGCGGTGATTGAGCGCGCCTTTGCTGACGGTATCCCGGTGCTGACCCTGCTGCGCGACAGCCATGCCCCTGCGTGGCAGGCCTTTACTGGCGGCGAGGCGGAGCTTTTGCCCGCCGATGCACCCGCGATCCTTGCTTGGGCGCGGGCCGCCGTGGCCAAGGCGCGCGCGGCCTGAGCCTTAGCGCAGCATCGCCTCGGCCTGCGCCAGATCCTCGGGCCGGTTCACGTTGAAGAAGGGGTCAATCCTGCCCTCTGCCGCAAAGTCGCAAAGGTCTAGGCCGAACGCGGCGGCAAAGTCCTGCACCTTGCGCGAGCCATCGGTGTGCAGCCACTGCTCCAGCGCGCCGCGCAGCGTCACGGGCCAAAGCGCAAACACTGGCTGCACGCCATCCCTGTTACGCGCCATCACCACGCGGCCCGGCACCGCTTGCGCGCTTAGCCGGGCAACCAGATCGCCGGGGAAAAACGGCGTGTCCGCCGCCACTGTCGCCAGATAGTCCGCGCCTTGTGTGCTGGCCCAGTTCAACCCGGCCAGCACCCCGGCCAAGGGACCGACAAAGCCCGCCACCGTATCGGCCAGCACCGGCACGCCGAACCCGGCATAGCCATCGGCGTTGGCGTTAATGGCAACCTCGGCCACCTGCGGCGCCAGCCGTTCCAACACCCGCGCAATAATCGGGCGATTGCCCAGCGGCAACAGCGCCTTTTGCCCGCCGCCCATCCGCCGCGATAAGCCACCGGCAAGGATCAGGCCGTGAACAACGATTGCAGGGGCGTCAGACATGAAAAAGGCTCCGGGTTGCGCCGGAGCCATAGCATTTGTTCCCTGCGCCGGACAGGGCGCGCTGCGTCTTAGCGCTTCATCGGGCAGGTTGACATGCCGAGGATCGAATACAGCGGGCAGGTCGACAGCAAGCCAGTTGCCAGCGGGATGATCCCGATCAGATAGAGCCAGTGATAAGCGCCGCCGCTGGTCAGGAAATACGCCGCCAGAAGCGCGATCCCGACGACGATGCGAACCACACGATCCGCCGAACCGACATTGGTCTTGAACATGATTACACCTCAGGTTTGCGCCCGGACAATCCGGGCGGGATGGTTAACCCTATCGCACCGGCCAGCCCGCGTCTGTGACCCAGATCACAAAGCGACGTCATCTTCCGCCAGCCGCCGCAAAGCCCCGGTATCGCTGAGGCGCACCAAGCCACGCTCGGTCGTGACCCAGCCGCGCCGTGCGAAGGCGTCAAGGTGGCGCGAGATCACCTCGCGCGCCGACCCCAGCGCGGTCGCGATGTCCTGATGCGTCGCGCGCACCTCGCCCGCCTCTGCGCGCGCCAGCAACAGCGCCGCCAGCCGGCCCTCCAGCCGTTGAAACGCCACCACCTGCAAAAGCTGCATCATCTCGCGCATACGCTGGCCAAAGGCGGTGAAGACGAAGCCGCGAAAGGCAGGCGCCTCATCCATCAAGGCGATAAACAGCGCGCGCGGAATATCGACCAAGGTGCAATCGTTCGCCGCAACCGCTGCGCCGGTATAGGCCTCGCCGCCCAGCAGAGACAGCGTGGTCTGCACACAGCTTTGCCCCGGCTCGACCGCGTAAAGCATCATCTCGCGCCCCGAGGCGCTGGCGGTGAACACCTCAATCCGCCCCGAAAGCACCAGAACGAAGCCGCGCGCGGTGTCGCCCGCGTGGAACAGCGGGGTGCCACGCGGCACCGACACGGGCACCAGCGCATCCAGCCGCGCCCGCGCATCGGCGGGCAAGGCGGCAAGCGACGGCGCGCGCGCGGTCCAGCCCATCAGCCGCGATGCCGCTTTTCAAACCGGGGCAACATTGCAGAAAAGTCCCTGCCGCGCCCGTCTTCCTGCTCGACAAAGGTTTCATAAAGCTGCGCCGCCAGCGCGCCCATCGGCGTGTCGGCATCCGCCGAACTTGCAGCTTGCTGGCTAAGCCGCAGGTCTTTCAGCATCAGGTCGGCGGCAAAGCCAGGCTTGTAGCCATTGTCGGCGGGCGATTTCGGCCCCACGCCGGGGGCCGGGCAATAGGCGTTCATCGTCCAGCTATAGCCCGAAGAGGTTGACACCACGTCAAACATCTTTTGCCGATCCAGCCCCAGTTTGTCGGCCAAGGCAAAGGCCTCGCAGGTCGCGATCATGGTGACGCCGAGGATCATGTTGTTGCAGATCTTGGCCGATTGCCCCGCACCCGCCGCGCCGCAATGCACCGCCTTTTGCCCCATCACGTCGAACAGAGGCGCAACCGTGGCGAAAGCGTCGTCAGAGCCGCCCACCATGAAGGTCAGCGTGCCCGCCGTAGCGCCGCCAGTGCCGCCCGAAACCGGCGCATCCAGCGCGCCAAGGCCCGCCGCCTGCGCAAGGTCAGCCACCGCGCGGGCAGAGTCGACGTCCACGGTGGAGCAATCACACAGCACCGCGCCCTTGCGCATCGCCGGGATCACCTCTGCCGCGACCGCGCGCAGGATTGCGCCGTTTGGCAGCATGGTAATCACCACATCCGCCCCGCGCGCCGCCTCTGCGGCACTCGCCGCCTTGGTCACGCCGTCTGGCATCGCGGCCATGGTGTCAAAGCCCGCAACGTCATGCCCTGCCTTGGCCAGATTGGCCGCCATCGGCGCGCCCATGTTGCCTAACCCGATGAATCCAACCTTCATCTGCGTTCCTCCGTGAATTTCAAACCGGCGGCCCCAAGAGGTGCCAACATCTCTGCCACCTCAGAGGCGAGCGCGATGCCGCTGCGTTCCCAGCGCGGCCTGCGATCTTTGTCGATCACCGCGGCGCGGACGCCCTCCAGAAAATCGGCCTCGGCGGGGGCGCGGTAGGTATAGCGGTATTCCATCGTTAGCGCGCGGCGCAGGTCGGGGGCCGCGCGTTGGTCGCGCACCAACTGCAAGGTGCAGGCGAGCGACAGAGGCGCATTGTGGTGCAGTATCCGCAGCGTTTCCGCGGCGAAGGGCGACACTGACGTCTCAAGCCGCTCTAGCATGTCGGCATAGATCGGTGCGGAAAAGTAGAGGTCGATCTGGTCCTGCACCGCTGGCAGGCGGCCTTCGGGCGGTTTTTCGATGAAGGGCTGGATTGCTGTGGCGTCGCCGGTTTCCACCAGAATTGCGCTCAACTCCGGCCAGATCGCCTCGGGGATGAAATGGTCGGCAAAGCCTGCGTAAATCGCGTCCGCCGCCCCCATCCTTGCGCCCGTCAGGCCAAGGTATTCGCCCAGATGCCCCGGCGCGCGGGCCAGCAGATAGGTGCCGCCCACATCGGGGATCAAGCCTATACCGCATTCGGGCATCGCGATCTGGCTCGTTTCGCCAACAATGCGCGGATGCCCGTGACAGCCAAGCCCGACGCCGCCGCCCATCACAAAGCCCTGCATCAGGCTGACCACCGGCTTGGGATATTCCGCCAGCCGTGCGTTCATGCGGTATTCGTCGCGCCAGAAATTGCGCGCGCCCTCAAACTCGCCCAATTTGCCCGCCGCGTGAACGGCGGCAATATCGCCGCCCGCGCAAAACGACCGCGGCCCCAGCGCGTCGATCAGGATCAGCGCTACGGCAGGATCTTCGCGCCAGGCCAGCAGCGCGGCGTCGATCTCGCGGCACATCTCATGCGTCAGCGCGTTCAGAGTTTCGGGGCGAGCCAGGGTGATGCGCCCGGCGCGGCCCTCAATGCGGATACTGACATCACTCATCACACGCGATCCGAGAGAAGTTGGCGGGAAATGATCAGACGCATGATTTCGTTGGTCCCCTCAAGGATCTGGTGAACGCGCAGGTCGCGCACGATTTTCTCGATACCGTAATCGGCGAGATATCCATAGCCACCGTGAAGCTGAAGGCACTGATTTGCGACGTCAAACGCTGCATCCGTGACGTAAAGCTTGGCCATGGCGCAGAATTTCGTGGCATCCGCCGCGCGATTGTCCAGCTTCCACGCCGCCTGTCGCAGGAAGATGCGCGCCGATTGCAGTTTGACCTCCATCTCGGCCAGCCGGAATTGCAGCGCCTGAAACTGGTCGATGGTTTTGCCAAAGGCCTTGCGCTCGCCCATATAGGTCAGCGTCTGGTTCAGCGCCGCCTGCGCCCCACCCAGCGCGGAGGCCGCGATATTCAGCCGCCCACCGTCCAGCCCCGCCATGGCATAGACAAAGCCGCGCCCCTCTTCCCCGATCAGGTTGTCGGTGGGCACCGCGCAGGCGTCCATCTGCACGGCCCGCGTTGGCTGCGCGCGCCAGCCCATCTTGTCCTCCAGCCCGCCAAAGGACAGGCCCGGCGCGCCATTCTCTACGATCAGGGCCGAGATGCCCTTTGGCCCCTCCGCCCCGGTGCGCGCCATCACGATATAGGCGTCAGAATAGCCGCCGCCCGAGATAAAGGCCTTGGTGCCCGTCAGGGCATAGCCCTCGTTTGTCTTGTCCGCCCGCGTGCGCAGCGCCGCCGCATCCGACCCCGAGCCAGGTTCGGTCAGGCAATAGGAAAACACCCGCTCCATACTGCACAACCCCGGCAACCAGCGCGCCTTTTGCGCGTCGGTTCCATAGGCGTCGATCATGCCGCCGCACATGTTATGGATCGACAGGAACGAGCCTACCGCCGGGCAGGCCATCGCCAAAGCCTCAAACACCAGCGTCGCATCCAGCCGGCCCAAGCCAGAGCCGCCGTAAGTATCAGAGACATAGATCCCGCCCAGCCCCAGCGCCGCCACCTTGGGCCACAGCGCCTTTGGGATGGTCCCTTCACGTTCCCAGTTGCGCGCATGGGGGGCAATTTCATCCTGCCCAAAGGCGTAGGCCATCTCAAAGATCGCTTGCTGTTCCTCGCTCAGCGCGAAATCCATGCATCCCTCCCAAGGCCGGTGAATTGAACGTCCGTTTAATTGTCTATGCCCCCGCCCGAAATGCAAGCGACTTTACGCACCGGCTCCGTGGCCTCTGGCGGCATATATGGCGAGAAAGGATTACAGGCGCGTAACGCTTTCTTTCTGGCACAAAGAATGTCGGGCGCGAAGGGCACACAGCCCCGCGCGCCCGGCAAAGGTCACTCCATCGGCTTGAAGTTGAACTCGCCGCCCTGACGGATGCCGCTCGGCCAACGCGAGGTGATGGTTTTGGTGCGGGTGTAGAAGCGGAAGGCGTCAGGGCCATGCTGGTTCAGGTCGCCAAAGCCCGATTTCTTCCAGCCCCCGAACGTGTGGTAGGCCAGCGGCACCGGGATCGGCACGTTGATGCCGATCATGCCGATGTTGATGCGGTTGGCAAAGTCGCGTGCGGTGTCGCCATCGCGGGTAAAGATCGCGGTGCCGTTGCCGTATTCGTGGTCCATCGCGTAGGACAGCGCCTCTTCATAAGTCTTGGCGCGCACGGTCGACAGCACTGGCCCAAAGATCTCTTTCTTGTAGATGTCCATGTCGCGGGTGACGTGGTCGAACAGGTGCGGGCCGACGAAATAGCCGTCCTCATAGCCTTGCAGTTTGAAGTCGCGGCCATCGACGACCAGCTTCGCACCCTGCGCGATGCCGGATTCCACCAGTTTCAGGATGTTGGCTTTGGCGGCGGCGGTCACAACCGGGCCGTAATCCACATCGTTGCCAGCGGTATAGGGGCCGACCTTCAGCTTCTCGATCCGCGGGATCAGGCGTTTTATCAACTCGTCCGCCGTCTTGTCGCCCACCGGCACCGCGACCGAGATCGCCATGCAGCGTTCGCCCGCCGCGCCATAGCCCGCGCCGATCAGCGCGTCGGCGGCTTGGTCAAGATCGGCGTCCGGCATGATGATCATGTGGTTCTTGGCGCCGCCGAAGCACTGCACGCGCTTGCCGTTGGTGCAGCCGCGGCCATAGATATATTCAGCAATCGGGGTGGAGCCGACAAAGCCGATGGCGGCGACGGTTGGGTTATCAAGGATCGCATCGACCGATTCCTTGTCGCCGTTCACTACTTGCAGCACACCGTCCGGCAAGCCCGCCTCTTGCATCAGCTCTGCCAGCATCAGCGGAACCGAGGGGTCACGCTCGCTGGGTTTCAGGATGAACGCGTTGCCGCAGGCCAGCGCCGGGCCCATTTTCCACATCGGGATCATGGCGGGGAAGTTGAAGGGCGTGATGCCCGCCGCCACGCCCAAAGGCTGGCGCATCGAATACATGTCGATGCCGGGGCCAGCGGAGTCGGTGAATTCACCCTTCAGCATCTGCGCGGCGTTGATGCAGTATTCCATCACTTCCAGACCGCGCTGCACGTCGCCCTTGGCGTCGGGCAGGGTCTTGCCGTGTTCGCGGCTTAGCGCCTCGGCCAGTTTGTCCATGTCGCGGTTCAAAAGACGCACGAATTCCATCATCACGCGGCCACGGCGCTGCGGGTTGGTGGCGCCCCATTTCGGCTGGGCCTTGGCGGCCTCGGCGACCGCGTGGTCCAGCTCGGCCTTCGATGCAAGCGGCACGCGCGCCTGCACTTCGCCGGTCGCCGGGTTCATCACATCGGCAAAGCGCCCCGAGGTGCCCTTGACGTGCTTTCCGTTGATCCAGTGGGTGAGTTCTTTCATCGTCGGTGTCCTCCTGACATTTGCGCCGACAATAGGCTTGCGTTTTTGTCTGTAAAAGAGGGAAGATTTCAAAAAGGTTTTGCAGTTTTGCAAAGGTGTGTGCATGGCGGATTGGGATGACTTGCGGGTGTTTCTGGCGGTGGCGCGGGCGGAAAGTCTGAGCCGCGCGGGCAGGGCGCTGAAAATCGACCCCGCCACCGTGGGCCGCCGCATCGCGCGGCTGGAAGAGGCGCTGGAGGCGCGTCTGTTTACCAAGGGTCCGCAAGGCTACGCGCTGACCGAGGAAGGCGGGCGGCTTCTGGCCCATGCGGTGCGCGCGGAACAGGCGGTGGCCGGCGCGCTGGAGGAGGTGCGCGGCGAGGCGGGCGCGCTGTCGGGCCAGATCCGCATCGGTGCGCCAGACGGCTGCGCCACCTTCATCCTGCCTCAGGTGGTGTCGGAGATCTGCGATACAAATCCGGGGTTGGAGGTGCAGATCGTCGCCCTGCCGCGCGTGTTCAACCTGTCAAAACGCGAGGCGGACATGGCGATTGCGGTGTCGCGCCCCGAGGCTGGGCGGCTGACGGTGCAAAAGCTGACCGAATATCACCTGCATCTGGCCGCGAGCCGCGACTACCTTGCGCGCCACCCGGTGATCGCCACCCCGGCCGATCTGAAAACCCACCGCGTGGTGGGCTACATTGCGGACATGATTTTTGACAAGGAACTCGACTATCTGGGCGAGGTCGGGGCGGGGGCGGTGCCGCTCGCCTCCAACTCTGTCACCGTGCAGCTGAACTGGGTGCGGCAGGGCGCGGGCGTCGCGGTGGTGCATGACTTCGTGCTGCCCTCGGCCCCCGAGGTGGTGCGCATCCTGCCCGATCAGGTCAGCCTTACGCGCACGTTCTACTTGATCCGCCATGCCGACGACCGGCGGGTGGAGCGGTTGAACCGCTTTGCCGACCTGCTGGCGCAAGGCGTGCGGCGCGAAGTGGCGCGGCTGGAAAGCGCGCGGATCACGGGCGGGTGAACAGGGCGCTTGACAGAATGTCGCGGCAGGCCGACGCTGAAGGGGCAACCTTGGAGGAGGGCAGCCGATGCTGGTTCAGCAGATCCTGAAGGCAAAATCGGATGATGGCGTGGTGACGGTCCTGCCGGGCAGCACGGTGGCGAAAGCGGTCGAGGTGCTCTCGACGCGGCGGATCGGCGCGGTGATCGTCTCGGCCGACGGCAAAAACATCGCGGGTATCCTGTCGGAACGCGACGTGGTGCGCGAATTGGGGCGGCGCGGCACCGCCGTTCTGGGCGATACGGTTGACAACCTGATGACGGCCAAAATCGTCGGCTGCCGGCGTGATGACAGCGTTGAGACGGTGATGCAGAAGATGACCGACGGGCGTTTTCGTCACATGCCGGTGCTGGACGGCGCGGAAATGGTCGGCCTGATTTCCATCGGTGACGTGGTCAAGGCGCGCCTGTCAGAGCTTGGCATGGAAAAAGAGGCGCTGGAGGGCATGATCAAGGGCTTCTGAGACAAGCTGACCCTTGCAAAGCGCCGCGCAATATTGTTGCGTGGCGCCAAACAGCTTGGAGCCTCTCATGCGCATCGGACTTTACCCCGGCACTTTTGATCCGCTGACGCTGGGGCATCTCGACATCATCAAGCGCGCCGCTGCATTGGTGGACCGTTTGGTGATCGGCGTCGCGATCAACCGCGACAAAAAGCCGTTTTTCACGTTGGAAGAGCGGGTGGCGATGATCGAGACGGAATGCGCGGGCCTCTCTGCCAAGACCGGGATCGAGATCGTTGTACATCCGTTCGAAAATCTTCTGATCGATTGCGCGCGGGATGTGGGTGCCGGCCTCATCATCCGCGGCCTGCGGGCGGTTGCGGACTTCGAGTATGAATATCAGATGGTTGGCATGAACCGCGCGCTTGATTCCAGCGTCGAGACGGTATTCCTGATGGCGGAAGCGCGCCACCAGGCGATCGCCTCGAAACTGGTGAAAGAAATTGCGCGCCTTGGCGGCGATGTCACAAAATTCGTGACACCCGCCGTGCGAGAGGCGCTGCTTGCCCGCTTTGCCTGAACCGTGGCTCAGAACCCGTAGACGGTAACGTGGGCCACCCGCGGGATGTCGCAGCGCGCCATGTGAAGGTCGCGCAGGGCCTCGCCCGGCAGGCTCGAAAGCTCTGCCACGGTGCGGTTATAGGCGGCCCGGTTGCGGGCGGCGGTGCGGATGTAGGATACGAAGTTTTTCATTTCTCTGTCCTTTCAAGGCGAACATTCGGCCCGGTCGCGGGTCAGGCGCCGTAAACGGCGCGACGCGCGATGTGGCGGATGTCGCCTGCATAGATGTCAAGGTCGAGGCGGGTATCGAGCGGCAGGCTCGACAGTTCCGCCACGGTGCGCAGATAGGCCACGCGATTGCGGGCGGCGGCGCCAAGCTGGGATACGAGCGATTTCATTGTCTTTGTCCTCATGGATCGTCACGATGACGGGTTTTGCCGTCTGGGATACATTTGGGGGAATTGGTGGCGCTAACAACCAGGCGCGGCGCCGTTGCGCTATGCGTTTTGCGCATATCTATCGCAAATGCGCCGTATCTAAAGAAAAACGGGCGCCGGATTGCCCTGACGCCCGTTCCAGAAATGTCACAGATGCTGACTTAAAGCAGCTTTCCCATCGCAACGGCGGTATCCGCCATGCGGTTGGAGAAGCCCCATTCGTTGTCATACCAGCTGAGAATCCGCACCATGTTGCCGTCCATCACCTTGGTCTGGTCCATGTGGAAGATCGAGGAGTGGGGGTCGTGGTTGAAGTCGGACGACACGTTGGGCTGGTCGGTGAAGCCAAGGATACCCTTCAGCTCGCCGGTCGCGGCGGCGCGGATCGCAGCGTTGACTTCCTCGACCGTGGTCGGGCGCGCGGCTTCGAACACCAGATCGACCACCGAGACGTTCGGCGTCGGCACGCGGATCGCGACGCCGTCCAGCTTGCCCTTCAGTTCCGGCAGCACCAGACCCACGGCCTTGGCGGCACCGGTCGAGGTCGGGATCATCGACAAAGCCGCAGCGCGACCACGATACAGATCCTTGTGCATCGTATCCAGCGTCGGCTGGTCGCCAGTATAGCTGTGGATCGTGGTCATGAAGCCTTTGGTGATGCCAATGGTGTCGTTCAGCACCTTGGCGACCGGCGACAGGCAGTTCGTCGTGCAGGACGCGTTCGAGACGATCAGGTCAGCCGAGGTCAGCGTGTCATGGTTGACGCCAAACACGATGGTCTTGTCGGCACCGGCAGAGGGGGCAGAGACCAGAACCCGGCTCGCGCCGTTCTCAAGGTGGATCTTGGCCTTGTCCTTGTCGGTGAAGATGCCGGTGCATTCCAGCACGATATCGATATGCTTCCACGGCAGTTCGGCCGGGTTGCGGATCGCGGTGACTTCAATCGGGCCACGGCCCGCGTCAATGGTGGTCGCGGTGGTGGTGACGGTGCCGGGGAAACGGCCATGCACCGAGTCAAAGCGCAGCAGGTGCGCGTTGGTTTCCACGGGGCCGAGGTCGTTGATCGCCACAACCTCGATATCGGTGCGGCCGGATTCGATGATCGCCCGCAGCACGTTCCGTCCAATGCGGCCAAAGCCGTTGATCGCTACCTTTACAGTCATTCAATTCTCCTTTTGGTGGCGCGGTGATTCCGTTAATGCCCTTGAGGGACGGCGCGCGCTAACGTTGCAGGTTTCGGCTTAAGGTCAACGGGACACTCTGTCCGGCCCGGATGAAATATGCCCCTAGTTCCAGAATTGCAGGTATTGCACGAAGTCGGCCAGCTTGCGCCCGACGAATAGCGCAATACCGTAGTGAAGGAAGAAGTGGTCAGCCAGCAGGACTCCGATGACCAACAGCCCAATAATCAGTGCGGCGCGGTCAGTCATTGTCCAGCATCCATCCGGCAAGGGTGCCGCGGGGCACCGGTCTTAGTTGCGGCGAAACATAGAGGAAAGCGTGCGGAGGGTGAAGCCGCTTCTGACGCGCTTGCCGAAAGGGTGGGAAGGCACCGGTGGCGCCTTCCCCCATCGTGGCTCAGAGCATCGCCTTGACGGCGGCAACCGTCGCGGCGGCGGTGATGCCGAACTTTTCATACAGCGTTTCCGCCGGGGCCGAGGCGCCAAAGCCGGTCATGCCGATAAAGGCCGACTTGCCCGAACGCCCGCGCTCGCCCGTAAGCCAGCGATCCCAACCGAAATCGCACGCGGCCTCGATCGCCACACGCACCGGACCCGCGGGCAGAACCTTGCGGCGATAGGCCTCGGGTTGATCTGCGAACAGTTCCAGACAGGGGGCCGACACCACGCGGGTGCCGATGCCCTCGGCCTCCAGCATGTCGCGGGCCTTCAGCGCGATTTCCACTTCGGACCCGGTGGCGATCAGGATCGCCTGCCGCTTGCCTGTCGCTTCGGCCAGCACATAAGCGCCCTGCGCCGTCAGGTTTTTCGCGGTATGCGTGGTGCGCACCGTCGGCAGGTTCTGACGGCTTAGCACCAGAACCGAAGGCGTCTTGGTGGTGGTCAGTGCCAATTCCCACGCCTCTGCCGTCTCGACCGTATCGGCGGGGCGGAAGGTCCAGGTGTTCGGCGTGGCGCGGTTGATCGCCAGATGTTCCACCGGCTGGTGGGTCGGGCCATCCTCGCCCAGACCGATCGAGTCATGCGTCATGACATAGACCGTGGGCACCGCCATCAGCGCCGACAGGCGCATCGCGCCCCGCGCGTAGTCGGTGAAGCACATGAAAGTGCCGCCATAGGGGCGCACGCCGCCATGCAGCACCGCGCCGTTCATCGCCGCCGCCATGCCGTGCTCGCGGATGCCGTAGTGGATGTAACGGCCCTTGCGGTTTTCCGCGTTGAAGATGCCCAGACCCGCCGTCACCGTCAGGTTGGACCCGGTAAGGTCGGCAGAGCCGCCCAGCGTTTCCGGCATGATCGGGTTCACGACTTCCAGCACCATTTCCGAGGATTTGCGCGTCGCAACCTTCGGTTTCGCATCGGAAATCTGCTTTTTCAGCGCGCGGATGGTGGCGGCAAGCTTCTTGGGTGCCTCAAGCCGCATCACGCGGTTGAACTCGTCCCGGCGCTGCGACGACAGTTCGGTCAGGCGGGTTTCCCACTCTTTGCGGGCCTCGATGCCGCGGACGCCGATCGCTTCCCATTCCTTTTTGATGTCGGCAGGGATCACGAAAGCTGGCGACTCCCAGCCATAGATCTCGCGCACCTTGGCGATTTCCTCGGCGCCAAGCGGCGAGCCATGCGCGCCAGCGGTGTCCTGCTTTTTGGGAGAGCCAAAGCCGATGTGCGTCTTGCAGTCGATCATCACGGGACGCGAGGATTTTTTGGCCTCGGTCATGGCGCGGTCGATGTCGTCGGGGTCATGCCCGTCGCAATGCAGCACGGTCCAGCCCGCCGCGGCGAAGCGCGCCCGTTGATCGGTGATGTCCGACAGTGAGACCTTGCCGTCGATGGAAATACTGTTGTTGTCCCACAGCACGATCAGCTTGTTGAGCTTTTGCATACCGGCCAGACCGATCGCCTCGTGGCTGATGCCCTCCATCAGGCAGCCGTCGCCCGCGATCACCCAGGTGTAGTGATCGACGATCTTGCGCCCAAAGCGCGCGCGCATGTTCTCTTCGGCAATCGCAAAGCCGACAGCGTTCGAGATGCCCTGACCCAGTGGGCCGGTGGTGGTCTCGATCCCCATCGCGTGGCCGTATTCCGGGTGACCGGCGGTTTTGGCGCCCCACTGGCGGAAGTTCTTGATCTGCTCGATCGTCATGTCCGGCGAGCCGGTCAGATGCAAAACCGCATAAAGCAGCATAGAGCCGTGGCCCGCCGACAGGATAAACCGGTCACGGTCCGCCCAGCTTGGGTTCTTTGCGTCAAATTTCAGGTGCTTGGAAAACAGCACGGTTGCCACGTCGGCCATGCCCATCGGCATGCCGGGGTGGCCGGAATTTGCAGCCTGCACGGCGTCAATCGCCAGCATGCGGATGGCACAGGCCTTCTTCCAATGGTCCGGGTGCGCCGTGCGCAGGGTGGCGATATCCAAGGGGCAGTCTCCTCCGCTATATGTTTCCGCGATTTTTCGCGGTATCGGGAGGTGATAGCAAGCCCTGAACCGATATCAAGCGCCGTGGCGTCGCAGTTGGAAAAACCGGGCAGAAATCGTTTGATCGGCGATCTATTGCTCGTAAAACCTTGACCAAGCGTCGATTCGTGCTTCCAACATCGTCTTCAGTCATAAACAGTTGCACCAATGGACCAGTCCGAAAATATGCGGGAGCAGGCCGGATGAACGAGATAGTGGAGTTTGAGCGCCGGATTTCCCTGGCGCTGGACCGGATAGGCAAGGGCGCCGAATCCTTGCACCACATCGCCACCGCGGCGAAAAGCAACGCTCATATGCCAGACGGCGAACACCCCGCAATCGCCGAGGTCGCGCGCCTGACCGAGGCGTTGGAGGCAGAGCGGGACGTCACCGCACAACTGACTGAACGCGTGCGGGCGCTGCACGAAAAGCAGGGCGCTGCACCGCAGGATGAGGCGCGGGTCGATACGCTTGCGCGGCAACTTGATGCGCAAGGCGTGGAATTACAACGGCTTAAGCAAAGCAACGTGCAACTGCGCGAAACCATGCAGGCGATGCGCGACGCGATGGCGAAAGGGGTCCACGACCCCGCGTTGATCAACAAAAGCATGGCGGCAGAGCTTGATGCGCTGCGCGCCACGCGTGCCGCCGAGATTGCCGAGCTTGATGGTATCTTGTCGGAACTGAAACCGCTGATCGGGGAGGGGTCCGATGCCTGAGGTTACTGTCACCATCGGGGGCCGCGCGTTCGAGGTTGCCTGTCAGGCAGGCGAGGAACATTTCCTGCGCACCGCCGCCGGGATGCTCGACACCGAGGCGCGCGTATTGCTGGACCAGATCGGCCGTATGCCCGAATCGCGGATGCTGCTGATGGCGGGTTTGATGCTGGCCGACCGCACCGGCGGGGCGGAGGATCAGTTGCGGGATGCGCAGGCGCGCATTGCCGCGCTGGAGGCGGAGTTGAAAGACCTTGCGGCGCGCCCGGCGCAGCGGGTTGAGGTGCCGGTGATGCCGACCGCCGTCAGCGACAGCCTTGCCGAGATTGCCGCGCGGGCAGAGGCGCTGGCGGCCTCGCTGGATGCAAGTCTGGCCGAACACGGCGCCGCGACGTCCGCCTAACCTGCGGTAATATAAAACAAAAAGGCCCGCGTGTTGCGGGCCTTTTCCATTTGGCTGGCGACGATGTCAGCCGTTCGCTTCGCGGATCTTGGCCGAGGCATCTTTGTCAAACGCCACGCCTTTCGCCTCGAACAGGGCGTCAAGCTCGCCCGACAGCGTCATCTCGGTAACGATGTCGCAGCCGCCGACGAATTCGCCTTTGACGTAAAGCTGCGGGATGGTCGGCCAGTCAGAGAAGTCCTTGATTCCCTGACGGATTTCCGGGTCCGCCAGCACGTTCACATCGGCGAATTCGACGCCCATGTAGTTCAGCACACCCGCCACGCGGGACGAAAACCCGCATTGCGGCATCGACTTGGTGCCCTTCATGAACAGCACCACGTCGTTCTTGGTCACGGTGTCTTTGATTTGGTCAACAGCGCTCATGTCGAGCCCCCTCATGTCTGCGGGCAGCCCATGCCGCCCGATTTCATCAATAGAATCAATTCACTCCGGCGCTTTGGTGGTCAGCGCCAGCGCGTGCAACTCGCCATTCGGCCCGTCCATCTTGCCTTTCAGCGCGGCATAAACCGCGCGTTGTTGCTGGACGCGGTTCATCCCCTTGAAGCTGGCGTCGATCACCTCGGCCGCCCAATGATTGCCGTCGCCAGCGAGATCGGTGATCGTGATACGCGCTTGCGGGAAGCTGGTGCGGATCAGGTTTTCGATGTCTTGCGCTTGCATGGCCATGGGATCGGGATTCCTGTCTGAAGTTCTCAACAAATCTAAGCGCGGCGTTGCGCTACGGCAAGACGCGGCGCGCGTAAAGGCGCAAATGCCGCGCATCTTAGGCCGCAAACCGCATATGTTTTTCATGCAGCAATCGTATGTTTTTCATACATACGATGATGCAGAGGGGCAGATCGCCAGTTTAGCCGACCGCGCGCGCAAAACTGGAGCGGTAAAGCGCCGACATATCCGCCAGCGGTGCCTCAGAGGGACCAAGCCGCACGACATGCCCGCCAAAGTGCCCGACGGCGGCGATGGGCACGCCCGCGTGACCGGCGGCGACCATCAGCGCCTCGGCCTGATCGAACGAGCAGGCGACCAGATAGCGCGCCTGATCCTCGCCGAACAGAAGCCCGGTGTCGGCGCTTTCCAGCACCACGCCCAGGCCTGCGGCCTCGGCCATCTCAAACGCGGCGAGCGCGAGGCCGCCGTCTGACAGGTCGGTCGCGGCGCTGAAGAGGGCGCGCTGCGCTTGCAGGAAGGTGCCGTTGCGCAGCTCTGCCGCGAGATCGACATGCGGCGCGTCGCCGTCTTCGCGGTTGAACACCTCGGCCAACAGCGCCGACTGGCCCAGATGGCCGACGGTTTCGCCAATCACCACGGCAATCGCGCCCTCATGCGGCAGCCCGGCAATCATGTCGTCGAGCGATTTGAGCAGACCGACCGCGCCAATCGTCGGGGTTGGCAGGATGCCGGTGCCATCGGTTTCATTGTAAAGCGAGACGTTGCCCGACACGATCGGCATGTCGAGCGCGATGCAGGCGGCGCCGATGCCTTTGATTGCGCCAACCATCTGGCCCATGATCTCGGGTTTTTCCGGGTTGCCGAAGTTGAGGTTGTCGGTCGCGGCCAAGGGCGTCGCGCCGCAGGCGATCAGATTGCGCCACGCCTCTGCCACCGCTTGCTTGCCGCCCTCGAACGGGTTGGCCTTGACGTAGCGCGGCGTCACGTCCGAGGTGAAGGCGAGCGCCTTGCCGGTGTCATGCACCCGCACCACGCCCGCGCCGAGACCGGGCGTGCGCACGGTATCGCCCATCACCATGGTGTCATATTGCTCCCACACCCACGATTTGCGCGCGTAGTTCGGGCTGGAGATCAGCGCCTTCAGCGCATCCAGCGGGTCGATATGCGGCACCGGGGCCAGCGGGGCGGCGGGTGGGGTTTCCACCCAGGGGCGGTCATATTCCGGCGCGGTGCCCGACAGCGCCTTCAGCGGCAGGTCGGCCTTGACCTGATTGCCGTGCATGATGAGGAAGCGGTCTTCGGCGATGGTTTCACCGACGATGGCGAAGTCGAGATCCCATTTGTCAAACACCGCCTTGGCCTCGGCCTCTTTCTCGGGGCGAAGGACCATCAACATGCGTTCTTGGGATTCGGACAGCATCATCTCATAGGCGGTCATGTTCGGTTCACGCACCGGCACGCGGTCGAGGTCAAGCCGGATACCAAGGTCGCCCTTGTCGCCCATTTCCACGGCAGAGCAGGTCAGGCCCGCCGCGCCCATGTCCTGAATCGAGATGACGGCGCCGGTCTGCATCAGTTCCATGCACGCCTCCATCAGGCGCTTTTCGGTGAAGGGGTCGCCAACCTGAACGGTGGGGCGCTTTTCCTCGATGGTGTCATCGAATTCCGCGCTGGCCATGGTGGCGCCGCCGACGCCATCGCGGCCGGTTTTGGCGCCGAGGTAAACCACCGGCATACCCACGCCCGAGGCGACCGAGTAGAAGATCTTGTCGGCATCGGCGAGGCCCGCCGCGAAGGCGTTGACCAGACAGTTGCCGTTATACGAGCGGTGAAAGCGCACCTCGCCGCCCACAGTGGGCACGCCAAAGCAGTTGCCGTAGGAGCCGACGCCCTCGACCACGCCCTTGACCAGATGCGCGGTTTTCGGGTGGCTCGGCTCGCCAAAGCTGAGCGAGTTCATCGCGGCAATAGGGCGCGCGCCCATGGTGAAGACGTCGCGCAGGATGCCGCCGACGCCGGTGGCAGCGCCCTGATGCGGCTCGATATAAGAGGGGTGGTTGTGGCTTTCCATCTTGAACACCACGGCCTGCCCGTCACCGATATCGACGACACCCGCGTTTTCGCCCGGCCCGCAGATCACTTGCGGCCCGGTGGTCGGCAGGGTGCGCAGCCATTTCTTGGACGACTTGTAGGAACAATGCTCGTTCCACATGGCGGAAAAGATGCCGAGCTCGGTAAACGTCGGCTCGCGCCCGATGATCCCCAGAAGGCGCTGATATTCGTCGGGCTTCAGCCCATGCGCAGCGATCAAGTCTTCGGTGATCTTCGGCTCGTCCATGTCGCGTCCCCCGGGGTTGGCCGCATGTGCGGGCCTGACTGCGGATATCGCCTGCGTCATAAGATATGGGCCGGGTTGGGGGAAGGGTGAATTGCCGCATTGCGCCAATTCGCGGCAGAACTGCCGGATTCGCAGGCGAGCGGCGGGGGGGGCTGTGCAGGGTGCCTTGGCTTGCAGCATCGCGGCGCCGCGCTGCGGCAATTTCAGGCAAAGGCGGTTTGAGTGAAAAAAAAGGCCGAGCAAAGCTCGGCCTAAGTCCAACAGGGAGGTAGAAGAATATGAGACAACGTCAATCACATCCTTCTGCAGTGCAGTTAGGATGCGCAACCTTGTGGTTCAAGACAAATCATGCCGCAGGTGCGGCAATGCCGCTATGCGTTTCCTGCATATCTTGACTTTTTGGTCAAGGAATCTGCTGACGCTTGCGATGCTCAAAGATTTCCTCGGTGACGAAATCGCGGAACGCCGAGACGCGCTTGGAATGGCGCAACTCTTCGGGGTAGGCGAGGAACACCGGCACTTCGGTCGATTCCACATCCGGCAAGACACGGACAAGATTGGGGAAATCCTCGGTCAGGTAGTCTGGCAACACGCCGATGCCAAGGTTCGCCAGCACCGCCTGCAACACGCCAAAGTAGTTGTTCACCGTCAGGGTTGACCGCACGTCATAGGCCAGCAGATTTTGCACCAAAGTCGCCCCCGCCGCGACCTGCGGCGTGGTGGTGTTCTGACAAATCAGGCGATGGGCCGACAAATCCTCCAGCCGCAGCGGCGTGCCGTTCTTCTCCAGATAGTCGCGCGACGCATAAAGGCGCATCTTCACGATCATCAGCTTCTTGCGGATCAGGTCGGCCTGGCTTGGCTCTTTCATGCGGATCGCCACGTCAGCCTCGCGCATCGGCAGGTCGAGCACACGCTCTTCCAGCATCAGGTCGATCTTGAGGTCGGGGTATTTCGCGTAAAGCGCCGACAGACGCGGCGCCAGCCACAGCGTGCCAAAGCCGGTGGTGGTGGTCACCTTCAGCTCGCCAAACACCTCATCCTCGCTGTCGCGGATGCGCGCCGAGGCGGCGTCAAGCCGTTTGACCATCGAATTGGTCGCGTCAAACAGCAACTCTCCCTGCTCGGTGAGAATCAGTCCGCGCGCGTGACGGTGGAAAAGCGTGGTGTTCAGGCTTTCCTCAAGCGCGCGGATTTGCCGGGAAACGGCGGATTGCGACAGGTGCAGCGCCTCACCCGCATGGGTCAGGCTGCCCGCGTCGGCCACCGCGTGAAATATTCGAAGCTTATCCCAATCCATCTCGCAACTCTCTGCAACTTGTCAGACGCTAACATTGAAGGGGCTGTCTTAGATACGTTTTGTGCATTGTAAATGAACATTTCTGAAAAATCTTCTTCGTAGGTCAGTTAATTTGACCTATCATGCAGGAACAGCGCAGAAAGCATTGGGAGGTGCTTAATGAGCAGGCAGGATATCCAGCTTTCCGACCGTTTCGACCTTTCCAAGTCGCCGGTGCTATTGAATGGCACGCAGGCGCTGGTGCGGTTGATGCTGATGCAAAAGGCGCGCGATGTGGCGGCGGGGCTGCACACGGGCGGCTATGTCACCGGCTATCGCGGCTCGCCTTTGGGTGCGGTCGATATGCAGATGGCGCGCGCCAAGCCAGAGTTGGAGGCGGCGGATGTGCTGTTTCAACCCGGCCTGAACGAGGATCTTGCCGCCACCGCGATCTGGGGAACGCAACAGGCGGAACTGCGTGGCGAGGGGAAGTTCGACGGCGTGTTTGCGCTTTGGTATGGCAAGGGGCCGGGGGTGGACCGCTCTGGCGACGTGATGCGCCACGCCAATATGGCCGGCACCTCGCCCAAGGGCGGCGTGCTGATGGCGATGGGGGACGACCACACGGGGGAGTCATCGACCACGCTGCACCAGTCCGACTGGGCGATGGTGGATGCTTATATGCCGATCGTCTCGCCCGCCGGGGTGCAGGAATTGATGGATTACGGCCTTTACGGCTGGGCTTTGTCGCGCTTTGCCGGGGTTTGGGTCGGGCTCAAGACGATGAAGGATACTGTCGAGGCGACCTCGGTTGTGGATGGCAATCCGCACCGGCTGTCCTTCGTGACGCCGGATTTCAAGCTGCCGCCGGGCGGGGTGAATATCCGCCTGATCGACACCCCCGTGCTGCAAGAAGCGCGGATGATAGATTACAAGAGGTTCGCCGCCGAAGCCTTTGCGCGGGCTAACAAAATCGACAAGCGGGTGTGGAGTGCCGCGGGCGCGAAAATCGGCTTTGTCGCGGCGGGCAAGAACTGGCTGGACCTCGTTCACGCGCTCTCATTGCTGGGCATTGACGAGGCCGAGGCGGAACGGCTGGGCGTCACCACCTACAAGGTCGGGCAGGTTTGGCCGCTGGATATGCAGTCTTTCCACGAATGGGCCGAGGGGCTGGACCTGATCGTGGTGGTCGAGGAAAAGCGCAAGCTGATCGAGGTGCAGGTCAAAGAGGCGATCTTTGACGACCGTCACGGTCGGCGCGTTTATGGCTGGCACAAGGGCGACACGTGGGAACATGGCCGTCAGGTTGAACTGTTCCCGACCCGCTATGCGCTGGACCCGATCCTGATCGCAGAAAAGCTGGGCGAGATCCTGATCGACGAGGGGCGCGGCACGGAAAGTGTGAAGAACGCGCTGCAACGCCTTGAGGATACACGCAAAGCCGATAACGCCAAAGACCTTGCCGCGCGGTTGCCCTACTTCTGTTCCGGCTGCCCGCACAACACCTCGACCAAGGTTCCAGCGGGCAGTCGCGCCTATGCCGGCATCGGCTGTCACTACATGGTGCAGTGGATGGACCGCCAGACCACCGGCTTTACCCAGATGGGCGGCGAAGGTGCGAACTGGATCGGCGAGGCGCCGTTTTCGACGCGCGGCCATGTGTTCCAGAACCTCGGCGATGGCACCTACAACCACTCTGGTGTGCAGGCGATCCGCGCAGCTTTGGCGGCGGGCACCACGATCACCTACAAGATCTTGTATAATGACGCGGTTGCGATGACTGGCGGGCAAACGAACGAGGGCGGGCTGACCGCCGACAAGATCGCACGCGAGATTACGGCGATGGGGGTGCAGCACATCGCCGTGGTTTATGATGAAAAGGAGCCGATAGACCGGGCGCAGTTCCCGAAAACGGTGGCATTCCACGAACGCTCCGCCCTGATGACCGTGCAGGAAGAATTTAGCAAAATCAGCGGTGTATCGGCGATAGTTTATGTGCAAACCTGCGCTGCCGAAAAGCGTCGTCGCCGCAAAAAGGGCGATTTCCCCGACCCGGACAAACGCATCTTCATCAACACCGACATCTGCGAGGGCTGCGGCGATTGCGGGGTGCAGTCGAACTGCGTCTCGATCGTCCCGGTCGAGACCGAACTGGGCCGCAAACGCGCCATCGACCAGAGCAGCTGCAACAAAGATTATTCATGCGTCAAAGGGTTTTGCCCGTCGTTCGTGATGTTGGAAGGCGCCAAGGTCAAGAAGGCCGCGACCGCCTCGGTTGACGTGCCGGACCTGCCGGAACCCACGCTGCCGACCATCAACGGCACCTATAATGTGGTGATTACCGGGGTTGGCGGCACCGGGGTTGTGACCGTGGGCGCGATCATGGCGATGGCGGCGCATGTCGATGGCAAGGGCGCGGGCATGATGGAGATGGCGGGGCTGGCCCAAAAGGGCGGCGCGGTGCATATCCACTGTAGGATCGCCAACCAACCCGCTGATATATCAGCAATTCGCGTTGCCGTGGGCGAGGCAGATGCGGTGATCGGGGGCGATCTGGTGGTGACGGCGGGCGCGCGCACCTTGGGGTTGATGACCACGGGGCGCACGGGGGCGGCGGTCAACAGCCACCAGATCATCACCGGGGACTTTACTCGCAACACAGAATTCCGTATTCCTTTTGATAGGTTAGAGCTTGGTCTTGAAGCACGGGTCAAGGACCGGCTGACGCTGTTTGACGCTACAGAACTGGCGCGCGTGCTGCTGGGCGACTCGATCTATTCCAACATGATGGTGTTTGGCGCGGCGTGGCAGATGGGGCTGATCCCGTTGTCCGAGGCGGCGATTTTGCGCGCGATTGAGTTGAACAAGGCCTCGGTCGAGGGCAACAAACGCGCGTTTGAACTGGGCCGTTGGGCGGTGGTTCACCCCGATCAGGCGGCGCGGGCGCTGGCGCCGAATGTCAGCGAAAAGCCGAAAACGCTGGAGGAGAAGATCGCCTTTCGCGTGGCGCATTTGACCATCTATCAATCGGCCCGGCTGGCGCGGCGTTATGTGAAACTGGTCGATGCCGTCACCGATCCTCGGCTGAAAGCGGCGGTGGCGCTCGGCTATCACAAACTGCTCGCCTACAAGGACGAATACGAGGTGGCGCGGCTGCACTTGGAGACCGAGGCCAAGGTGCGCGCGGAATTTGATGGCGATTTCCGCATGAATTTCAGCCTCGCGCCACCGATCCTTGGCGGCACCAGCCCGGACGGGCGGCCCGCAAAGCGCGGATTTGGCCCCGGCACGCTGCACGTTTTCCGGCTGCTGGCGCGCATGAAACCGCTGCGGGGCACGCCGTTTGACCCGTTCGGGCATAGTGCCGACCGCAAGCTGGAGCGCGCACTTATCGCGCAATACGAAGCGGATATGGCTGAAATCCTAGGCAAAATCAGCCCGGAGACGCTGGATCAGGCGGTGGCGCTGGCCGAATTGCCGCTGCAAATCCGCGGCTACGGCCCGGTCAAGGCCGCCAACGCCACCAAGGCGGCCAAGCGGCGTGAGCAAATTCTGGCCGCGTTCCGCGCGGGTGGGCAGGCGGTGCGGCAAGCGGCGGAGTAGGCTTTACACATCTGTCATCTTTGCTGGCCAGACTCGGGGAAACGCGCTATTTGGGCGCGCGGCAAAGGGGTGGATCGCATGGGGCAGGGCCAAGTCACTCGGGAAATCAGCTATGCCTCGTCGGCGCGCTCGCGCGGGGGGCGGGTGCTGATCCGCGCGATCGAGAATACCACCGGGCGCATCGGTCTGATTCGCCGCGCCGATGGCTATGAACGCGATGTGGCGCGGGGGCAGAGCTTTTGGCAGGTGATCGCCGAACGCTACGGCCTGTCGCTGGAAATTGTCGGCGGCGCGCTGAGCAATATTCCCGCCAATGGCCCGCTGGTGCTGATCGCGAACCACCCTTACGGCATCCTTGACGGGTTGATGATGGGGCATCTGCTGGACCGCGCGCGCGGCGACTTCCGCATTCTTGCCAACAACGTGTTTCGCCGCGCGGCAGAGCTTGACCGCGTCGTGCTGCCGATCTCGTTTGATGAGACAAAAGAGGCGGTGCGGCTGAACCTTGATACCCGCGCCACCGCGCTGAAGTATCTGGCCGACGGCGGCGCGATTGGCGTGTTTCCCGGCGGCACCGTTTCGACCTCGGCGCGGCCCTTCGGGCGGCCGATGGACCCGGGGTGGCGCAATTTCACCGCCAAGATGATCGCCAAATCCGATGCGACCGTGGTGCCGGTGTATTTTGATGGCCATAATAGCCGTCTGTTTCAGGTGCTTAGCCATGTTCACCCGACGCTGCGCCTGGCGCTGCTGATCAAGGAATTCCGCCGCCGGATCGACCACCCGGTGCGTATTGTGGTGGGCGAGCCGATCGCTTCGGCGCAGCTTGCGCCGCTGAAATCCGACAGCCGCGCCATGATGGATTTCCTGCGCCGCTCGACCTACGCGCTGTCGCCGGAGCCGCTGAAATCCTACGCCTACGGCTATGAGTTCGAGGCGAAGTATAAGGCCTGAGGCGGGCAGGGCTGTCACGATCCCGTTCGCGCCCGCGGCGCATGGCTTCCCTCGGCGCGAATTGCCGTTTATGTGCGGCAAAGCGGCACGAAAGGGCGGGGCGATGGCAGTAGGCATTTTTGACAGCGGGCTGGGCGGCCTGACGGTGCTGGACGCGGTGGCGCGCCGTTTGCCCGCGGTGCCGCTGGTCTATTTCGGTGACAACGCCCATGCGCCTTACGGGGTGCGCACGTCGGATGATATTTTCAACCTGACCTGTGCGGCGACGGAACGGCTGTGGGGCGAGGGCTGCGATCTGGTGATCCTTGCCTGCAACACCGCCTCGGCGGCTGCGCTGAAGCGGATGCAGGAAACCTGGGTGCCGCCGGGTAAGCGCGTGCTGGGCGTGTTTGTGCCGCTGATCGAGGCGCTGACCGAACGCCAGTGGGGCGACAACTCACCGCCGCGCGAGGTTGCGGTGAAGCATGTCGCGCTGTTCGCGACGCCCGCCACCGTCGCCAGCCGCGCCTTTCAGCGCGAGCTGTCATTCCGCGCCATCGGCGTCGATGTCGAGGCGCAACCCTGCGGCGGCGTGGTCGATGCCATCGAGCAGGGCGACGAAATCCTCGCCGAGGCATTGGTGCGCAGCCATGTCGAGGCGCTGATGCGCCGGATGCCGCACCCAGAGGCGGCGATCCTTGGCTGCACGCATTACCCGCTGATGCAGGCCGCGTTCCAAGAGGCACTGGGCGAGGGCGTGCGCGTCTATTCGCAGGCTAATCTGGTGGCGGAAAGCCTTGCCGATTACCTGATCCGTCGCCCGGAATTTCTTGGGTCGGGCACGCAGGCGAAATTCCTGACCACGGGCGACCCCAAATACGTTTCCAGCAAGGCCACGCAGTTCCTGCGGCGCAAGATCACGTTCGAGGCGGCCTAGGCGGCCTCGTTGAAAATGCCACGATTGACCGGTGGAACGCCGCAATTCCGGCGTTCTTTTGTCCGGTTGCCCCACTAGCACTTGCCCGTCCAACCATGGACACGAGGGCAGGAGCGCATTTCGATGCAAGGCGGGTTCGGGATCTGGGGTGCCTTTTGCGGCGGAGCGGTCGCTTTGGCGATCAGCCTGCCCGCGCAGGCGTCGACGCTGAACGCCTCTGACGTGCCGGGTGGGTTCAGCACCTCTTTCCTCGCCCCGACGGTGATTGGCGCCGGGGTCACGCTGGTCAATGCCTCGACCACGGGCGCGCCGGTTGTGCTGGAATTCAACGCGCTGCCCGCCGGGGCGCAGACGCTGAGCTTCAGCTTTTCAATTCCCGCGTCGATCGGTGTGCTAGGCGCATCAAACGGCTGGACCTATGCCAACGCGGGCGGCTCGCTGTATTACAAAACCGGCACGCCTTTCCTGTATAGCGCCTACGAGGGCACCCAGCTGAGCTATGCGATGAACAACACCTCGCTGGCCAGTTTTACCGACACGGTGACGCTGGCGCTTGGCGCGACGTTTGCAGGCCCGCTTTATATCTCGCTGCCCGCAAGCTGGGGCAGTGCGCCGGTCAGCCTTGCGCTGGCCACGCCGTCGAACGCCATCGCGGCGCCTGCGCCGGTGCCGCTGCCGCCGGGGGCCGCCATGTTGGGCAGCGTCTTGGTGGCACTTGGGCTTGCCGCGGCGCGCCGTCGGAAGTATGGCAAAGGTCTTGTGTTCAGCTGACGCCGGGCGGCGCATCTTCCCCCGGCAAGATCAAGGGGGATATCATGACCCATAGAATCGCCATCCTCGGGGCCTCTGGCTATACCGGCGCGGAGCTTATCCGCCTGATCGCCACCCATCCCACCATGCGCATTGTCGCCCTTTCCGCCGACCGCAAGGCGGGGATGAGCATGGCAGAGGTGTTCCCCCACCTGCGCCACCTTGCGCTGCCCAAGCTGACCACGATCGAGGAGATTGACTTCGCCGAGGTCGATCTGGCCTTTTGCGCGCTGCCGCATGGCGTGACGCATGGGCTGGTCAAGACGCTGCCCGCGCATGTGAAGGTGGTGGACCTGTCCGCCGATTTCCGGCTGCGCGATGCGGCGGCCTACAAGAAATGGTATGGCCTTGATCACACCGCGATGGAGATCCAGCCGCAGGTCGCGTTTGGCCTGCCCGAGTTTTACCGCGACCAGATCCGCGCCGCGCGTATCACCGCCAACACCGGCTGCTATGTCGCGACCTCGCTTTTGCCGCTGATCCCCTTGCTGCGCGCGGGGGCGGTGGCGCCCGAGGGGCTGGTGATCGACGCCAAATCCAGCGTGTCCGGCGCGGGCCGTGCCCTGCGCGAGGGCAACCTATTTTGCGAGGTGAACGAGGGGTTTTCGGCCTATGGCGTCGCCCACCACCGCCACATGGGCGAGCTGGATCAAGAGCTTAGCCTTGCCGCAGGCCAACCGGTGCTGGCCAGCTTTACCCCCCATCTGGTGCCGATGAACCGCGGCATGATGGCGACGATCTATGCGGCAGGCGACGCCGTCCGCGCGCATGAGGTTTTGATGCAGACCTACGCCAAAGAGCGTTTTGTCGAGGTTTTGCCGCTGGGCCAGACCCCGTCAACGCAGCATGTGAAGGGCTCTAACCTGTGTCATATTGGCGTGGTGAAAGATCGCGGCGAAGGGCGTATGATTATCGTGTCGGTGCTCGACAACGTGATGAAGGGCGCCTCCGGTCAGGCGCTACAATGCGCCAATATCATGCTGGGCGAGGATGAGGGGGCAGGGCTATCGCTGTCGCCGATCTTCCCCTGAGTAAGGACGTAAGATGAAGGGCCTGAAGAACCTCAAGAAAACGCGACGGGTGCAGATCATCGTCGTGGCGGCGGTGGCGCTTGCGCTGTCGACCGCGATGATCGGCTATGCCATGAAAGACGGCATTAACTACTTCCGCACGCCAAGTCAGGTTCTGGCGCAAAACATCGCGCCGTCAGAGATGTTCCGCATCGGCGGCTTGGTCGAGAAAGGCAGCCTTGTGCGCGGGCAGGGGCAGACGATTTCCTTTCGCGTGACCGACACCAAATCGACGCTGCCCGTCCAGTATACCGGTGTTCTGCCTGATCTGTTCAGCGAAGGCACCGGCGTCGTCGCCACTGGGCGCTGGGTGAACGGCACCTTCCAAGCGACGGAAATCCTTGCGAAACATGATGCGAACTACATGCCCAAGGAAGTCATCGACTCGCTGAAGAAACAGGGCGTCTACGTCGCGCCAAGCTCCAGCTGATCTGACCGCGCGCTGCGCTAGCCCTAAGTTAACCAATTGTTAGCACCCTCCTCGCCTAGGTAAAACCACGCGGGGATGACCATGCAATCGGTTCAGGATATCGCGCTTGCCATTGTGGCGCGCGAAGGCGGCTATGTGAATGACCCGGCAGATCCGGGCGGGCCCACCAATTACGGCGTGACACTGGCGACGATGCAGCGGCTGGGGATGGATCTGACCGGCGACGGGCAGGTGACCGACGCCGATGTGCAGCGCCTCAGCCGCGATCAGGCGGTGCAGATATTTGTCACCAACTATTATCAGCAACCCCACATCGACCTGTTGCCAGAGATACTGCAACCCTCGGTGTTTGACATGAACGTCAACGCGGGCGCGACCTCGATCACGTTGTTGCAGCGGTTGGTCAGCCAGATGGGATTCGGCTGCACCGTCGATGGGGTGGTCGGCCCGCAAACCGCGGGGGCTGTGCGCAACGCGACCGCCGCCGCGCCCGATCATATCGTTGACGCCTACGGAATCGCGCGGCGCAACTATTACTACGCGCTCGCCGATGCCCACCCTGCGATGCGCAAATATGCGCGCACGCAATCGGGGGGCAAGGGCGGCTGGATCACCCGTGCCGAGGAGTTCATCTCGCCGAAATACCGCCTTACGCTGGCGCAGGCACAGGAAAGGACCAAGGCATGGGGCTGATCGATCAGGTGCTGGGTGGGGCCAATACGCTGACCGCCGCGGGCAATGCGGTGCAGGGCGTGGCAGAGGTCTTTACCGCAAACGCAACCAAGCAGATGGAGTTGTCGAACGCCGCCTATACCACCGCGATGGGCGAGACGAGCGATGAGTTTCAGACCGCCGGCGCGGGAAAGTTTGACCGTTTTGTCAATGGTTTGAACCGTCTGCCGCGCCCGATGCTGGCGCTGGGGACGTTGGCGCTGTTCGTCTATGCGATGGTGGCGCCGGTCAGTTTCACGCAGCGTATGGTGGGCCTTGGCTATGTGCCCGATCCGCTGTGGTGGCTGTTGGGCGCCATCGTCTCGTTCTATTTCGGCGCACGAGAGGCGCATTATTTTCGGGTCGGTCGCGCGCTTGCGCCTCAACTGACCGCGGCGGCCACCGATGCTGCGGCATCGCTGCCCGCTGCCGCCGCGCCGCATAGCGACACCAACGCAGCGCTTGACGACTGGCGCGGCCAGCACAACCGCTAAGCCTTACGGCACCGCACTCAGGCCCCCCAAATCGGGGGGCCGTTTCATTTGCGCCCATCACCCCCCGAAAAGTGATGCTTTGCCCGCGACATGCGCGCGCAGACCCATTGGCGAGGCCGCAGTTCGCGCCTATGCTGGCCGCATGATTACAGAACTCGGTCATTTCGCCCTCGTCCTCGCGCTTGCTGTCGCGGTCGTGCAAACCATCATCCCGCTGATCGGCGCCCACAAGGGCTGGCCGGGCTGGATGGCGGTGGCCGAACCTGCGGCCACAGCGCAATTTCTGCTGGTGGCGTTCTCGTTCGGCGCACTGATGTGGGCTTTCATCACCGACGACTTCTCGCTGAAGCTGGTGGTGGAGAACTCGCACACGCTGAAGCCGATGCTGTATAAAGTCGCCGGAACCTGGGGCAACCACGAAGGCTCGATGCTGCTGTGGGTGCTGATTCTGTCGCTGTTTGGCGCCACTGCCGCGATGTTTGGCGGCAATCTGCCGCCACGCTTGCGCGCCCGCGTTCTGGCGGTGCAGGCCTCGATCGGGGTCGCGTTCTACATCTTCATCCTGTTCACCTCGAACCCGTTTCTGCGCCTCGCCAATCCGCCGCTGAACGGGCAGGGCATGAACCCGCTGTTGCAAGACCCCGGCCTCGCCTTCCACCCGCCGTTCCTTTACCTCGGCTATGTTGGCCTCTCGATGGCGTTTTCCTTCGCCGTCGCGGCCTTGATCGAGGGGCGCGTTGACGCCGCTTGGGCGCGTTGGGTGCGCCCGTGGACGCTTGCCGCTTGGGTGTTCCTGACCATCGGCATCGCGATGGGATCGTGGTGGAGCTATTACGTCCTCGGCTGGGGTGGCTTCTGGTTCTGGGATCCAGTCGAGAATGCCTCGTTGATGCCGTGGCTGATCGCCGCCGCGCTGGTCCATTCCGCCATCGTGGTGGAAAAACGCGAGGCGCTGAAAAGCTGGACCGTCCTCCTCGCCATCCTCGCCTTCGGCTTCTCGCTGATCGGCACTTTCCTTGTGCGGTCGGGCGTCATCACCTCGGTGCACGCCTTCGCCAACGACCCGCGCCGGGGTGTCTATATCCTCGCCATCCTTGGATTTTTCATGGGCGGCTCACTCACGCTATACGCCGCGCGGGCCTCTGCTATGGCGGCGAAGGGCGTATTCTCCACCGTTTCCCGCGAAACTGCGCTGGTGATGAACAACGTCCTGCTTGCCGTCTCAGCCTTCGTCGTGTTCATCGGCACGGTCTGGCCGCTGGTGGCGGAGCTGGTGTTCAACCGCAAGCTCTCGGTCGGCCCGCCCTTCTTCAACCTCGCCTTCCCGCCCTTCCTGATCGCCGCCGCGCTATTGATTCCACTCGGCTCGCTGATGCCGTGGAAGCGCGCGCGGCTTGGCCAAAGCCTGCGCCCGTTGCGCGGCGTGCTGGTGCTCGCCGTCGCGATCGGCGCGCTGGTTTGGGCGATGCAAACCGGGCGCACCGCGCTTGGGCCGGTCGGCGCGGCGCTTGGCGCGTGGCTTGTCGCGGGCTCGGCGGTTGACCTGCTGACCCGCACCGGGCGCGGCCCGATCTCCACCCGCCTCGCGCGCCTCACCCGCCTGCCGCGCGCCGAATGGGGCAAGGCCACGGCGCACGCTGGCATGGGCATCTTGATCTTCGGCATTTGCGGCGTGATGGCGTGGCAGGTCGAGGATATCCGCATCGCGAAAATTGGCGAAAGCTTCCCGGTCGGCCAATTCGAGGTCACGCTCGAAGGCGTCCACAAGGCGCAAGGCCCGAACTACGAGGCGACGATTGCCGATATGAAGGTCACGCAAGACGGCCAGACTGTTGCGCTGCTTCACCCCGACAAACGTTTTTACCCGGTGGCGCAAATGCCCACCACGCAGGCCGCGATTCAGCGCAGTGTGATGCGCGACATCTACCTTGTGGTCGGCGACAAGCAGGCCAACGGCGGCTACGCGGTGCGCAGCTACATCAAGCCCTTTGCGGATTGGATGTGGGCGGGCGCGCTTATCATGGCGTTCGGCGGCTTCCTGAGCCTGACCGACCGCCGCTACCGCATCGCTGTGGGCGCGCGCAAATCCGCTGCAACCCCGGTGGCGGCCGAATGATGCGCCGCCTTGCCCTTGTGGTGGCTTTGGGCCTGACGCCGATGCTCGCGGCCCCGGCCCATGCCGTGCAACCCTCTGAAATGCTTGCCGATCCAGTGCTGGAGGCGCGCGCGCGCGATATCTCTGCCGGGCTGCGCTGCCTTGTCTGCCGCAATGAATCGATCGACGAATCCGACGCCTCTCTCGCGCATGACCTGCGCGTGTTGGTGCGTCAGCGCTTGCTTGCGGGTGATACCAACCAGCAGGTGGTGAAATACATCGTCGCGCGCTATGGCGAATTTGTGCTGCTGAAACCAACCACCACCGGCGCCAACCTGATCCTCTGGGCCTCTGGCCCCGCGATGTTCCTCGCCGGTCTTGGCCTCTTTGCCCTTACGCTGCGCCGCCGCAAAAAGGGCGACCCCGCGCAGGCAAAGCTTACGGCAGAGGATGAGGCCCGCCTCGCCACGATCCTGAAAGAGTGACGTAAAGTTGCCCCTAGCGGCGCGCGCCCGTTGCCCTAGACTGGCGCGATGCAAGCAAGGAGCAGCCCGATGTCCTATCAGACCATCACCTACGCAGAGGCCGATGGCCTTGGCCTGATTACCCTGACGCGGCCCGCGGTGATGAACGCGCTGAACCGCCAGATGCGGGCAGAGATTACAGCGGCCCTTCGCAACACCACGGCCCGCGCGCTGGTCATCACCGGCGAAGGCCGCGCCTTCTGCTCGGGTCAGGATCTCGCCGACGCGCCCGCAGATGGCCGTTTCGATATCGAGGCGACCTTGCGCGACGAATATGTCCCCATGCTGCGCGCCATCGTCGATTGCCCGGTGCCGGTGATCGCCGCCGTCAACGGCAGCGCCGCCGGGGCAGGGGCCAACCTCGCGCTGGCTTGCGACGTGGTGATTGCGGCGGAAAGTGCCAGCTTTATCCAAGCCTTCACCCGCATCGGCCTGATCCCCGACGCAGGCGGCACCTGGACCCTGCCGCGACAGGTTGGAAACGCCCGCGCCATGGGGGCGATGCTGTTTGCCGACACGATCACCGCGCGTCAGGCCGCCGACTGGGGCATGATTTGGGAGGCGGTGCCCGATGACCTTTTCGCCGCGCACTGGCAAGCGCGCGCGCAAAGCCTCGCCAGCGGCCCGACGGACGCCTACCGGAACCTCAAAGTCGCGCTGCGGGCCAGTGCCGACAACACGCTTGATGCGCAACTGGCGTTAGAGGCAAAACTGCAAGGGATATGTGGGGCCACGGCCGACTTTTACGAGGGCGTCAGCGCCTTCCTGCAAAAACGCAAAGCCCGCTTTACCGGCCACTAAGCCCGCCGCGCTCCCATTTGCTTTGGCCCAAATATCCCCCGCGGAGCGGTCAGTCCAACACCCGCGCGAAATGCAGAAAGGCCGCCCAACCGGGCGGCCTTTCTTCGCACATAACCGGGCTCAACGCTCGGCAATATCCTTATAATCGCGCTTGGTCGGCCCGATATACAGCTGCCGCGGCCGCCCGATTTTCTGATCCTTCTCGGCGATCATTTCTTTCCATTGCGAAATCCAACCCACCGTCCGCGACAGCGCGAAAATCGGGGTGAACATCGAGGTCGGGAAGCCGATCGCCTCCAGAATGATGCCGGAGTAGAAATCGACGTTGGGATAGAGCTTTTTGGAGATGAAGTACTCATCCTCCAACGCGATCCGCTCCAACTCTTTCGCGACTTTCAGGGTCTCGTTATTGTGGATGCCCATCAGGTCGAGCACCTCGTCGGCGCTTTCCTTCATCACTTTCGCGCGTGGGTCGAAGTTTTTGTAAACCCGGTGCCCGAAGCCCATCAGGCGGAACGGGTCATCCTTGTCCTTGGCGCGCGCGATGTATTCCGGGATGCGATCCACGGTGCCGATTTCGCGCAGCATCTCCAGGCATGCCTGGTTCGCCCCGCCATGCGCCGGCCCCCAAAGGCAGGCGATCCCCGCCGCGATACAGGCAAACGGGTTGGCCCCTGAAGAGCCCGCCAGCCGCACCGTCGAGGTCGAGGCGTTCTGCTCGTGATCGGCATGCAGGGTAAAGATCCGGTCCATCGCTTTCGCAATAATCGGGTTCACCACATAGGGCTCTGCCGGGACCGAGAAGCACATGTGCAGGAAGTTCGACGCGTAATCGAGGTCGTTGCGCGGATAAACGAAGGGCTGACCCACATAGTATTTATAGGCCATTGCGGCGACGGTCGGCATCTTGGCGATCATGCGTATGGCGGCGACTTCGCGCTGCCACTCGTCATTGATATCAAGGCTGTCGTGGTAGAAGGCCGACATCGCGCCGACCACGCCCACCATCGTCGCCATCGGGTGGCTGTCGCGGCGGAAGCCACGGAAGAAATAGTGGATCTGCTCGTGCAGCATGGTGTGCCGCGTCACGCGGCCTTCGAAGTCCTGCAATTGCGTTGCGTTCGGCAACTCGCCGTATAGCAGCAGGTAGCAAACTTCGAGGTAGTGCGACTCGTCGGCAAGCTGCTCGATCGGGTAGCCGCGATACAACAGTTCGCCCTTGTCGCCGTCGATATAGGTGATCGACGATTCGCAAGCTGCGGTGGAGGTGAAGCCGGGGTCGTAGGTGAACACGTCGCCTTGCGCATAAAGCTTGCGGATGTCGATGACATCCGTCCCGACGGTTGGCGCGTAAATAGGCATCTCAATCGACTTGTTATCGAAGGTCAGCGTCGCAGTTCTTTTCGTGTCCGCCATCTCTATCCCTCTTAGTCAGCACCCGCGCGGGCCTGCGCGGTCATGGATCTATCGGCTTTGGGCTGGCCCTAGGGTTGCCCAGCCGCATCGTCCAAGCGCGCAATGGTTTCATCGCGCCCAAGGACGAGCATCATATCAAACACACTGGGAGAGACCGTGCGCCCCGCGAGCGCCGCCCGAAGCGGCCCCGCGATCTTGCCGAGACCCAAGCCATGGGCACCCGCCACTTCGGCGACAACCGCTTCCAGACCGTCACGCTCCCAGCTAGCACTTTGCAATCGCGGCGTCAATTCGCTCAGTATACCACGGGATACCGGATCGAGGGATTTTGTTGCCTGCGCATCGGGTTCCATCGGGCGCTGTTTGAGGATAAAGTATGCTTTATCAATGAGTTCCGGAAATATCTTCGCACGATCCTTGAGGCAGTACATGGCGCGCAACAAGCCGTGAACTTGCGCCTCGGTCAGCGCGGGCTGTGCGGCCGCAGCAAGATATGCCTGAATCTCATGCAGCAGCGCGGCATCGTCGGCCGCCGCGATGTGCTGACCGCTGAGATTTTCCAGTTTTTTGAAGTCGAGCCGCGCCGGAGCGCGCCCGATTCCAGACAGATCAAACCAGTTCTTCGCCTGCTCCGAGGTAAAGAATTCGTCATCCCCATGGCTCCACCCGAGTCGGGTCAGGTAGTTGCGCATCCCCGCCGCCGGGTAGCCCATCGCCTGATATTCCTCCAACCCCACCGCGCCGTGGCGTTTGGAGAGTTTCTTGCCGTCGGGCCCGTGGATCAGCGGGATATGCGCCCAAACCGGCACCTCCCACCCCATCGCGCGATAGACCATCGTCTGCCGCGCGGCATTGTTGAGGTGGTCATCCCCCCGGATCACATGGGTCACGCCCATATCATGGTCATCTACTACGACTGCCAACATATAGGTGGGCGTACCATCGGATCGTAAACAAACCATATCGTCGAGCTGGTCGTTTCCGAATTTCACCGTGCCCTGCACCGCGTCCTCGATCACTGTTTCGCCCTCGCGCGGGGCCTTCATGCGGATCACATAAGGACCGTCGGGGTGGGTGGCAGGATCGGCGTCGCGCCACGGGCTTTGGAACAGGGTAGAGCGACCCTCGGCACGGGCCGCCTCGCGGAAGGCTTCGATTTCTTCCTGGGTCGAGAAGCACTTATAGGCCGCGCTGCGCGCCAGCATCTCGCGCGCGACATCGGCGTGGCGGTGGCGTTGTTCGAACTGGCTGACCGCCTCGCCGTCCCAATCGAGCCCGAGCCAGGTCAGCCCGCGCAGAATCGCCGCGGTCGCCTCGGGGGTGGAGCGTTCGCGGTCGGTGTCTTCGATGCGCAGCAGGAACTTGCCGCCGCGACCGCGCGCGTAAAGCCAGTTGAACAGCGCGGTGCGCGCGCCGCCGATGTGCAGATAGCCGGTCGGTGAGGGGGCGAACCGGGTCACGACGGGGCGCGTTGATGCTGCCTCTGACATGAGCATTAACCTTTCGGAAACCATGAGGCCGTAGCCTTTCGCGACTGTCTAGGCAATCGGATCGGAGAGAACAAGGGTGACCGGCCTGCCGCCTCTGCCGGACCCTTTTGCGACCCAGCGGGGCAAGCTGTTCGCCTGGGTGCCGGTGTGCCTTGGCATTGGCATCGGCCTCTATTTCAGCCTCGCGCAGGAGCCGGGGCGGGGGCTGGTGGGGTTGCTGGGGATCGCGGTCCTTTTGGGCGGCGGATTGGCGTGGCGCGGGCCAGAGCAGGTGCAGCCCGCTGCGATGGCGCTGGCGCTGGTCGCGGCGGGGATGCTGAGCGGGGTGGCGCGCAGCCAGATCCTCGCGGCTCCGGTGCTTGGCTTTCGCTATTATGGGCCGGTTGAGGGGCGGATCCTGCTGGTGGACCGCGCGATCTCGGGCAAGCTGCGCCTGACGCTGGATCAGGTGGTGCTGGCGCGGATGGATCCGGCAAAAACGCCAAGCCGGGTGCGCATCGCGATCGAGGAGGCCCAGCCGGGCCTGCAAACCGATCCGGGCCTGCGCGTGATGACGACCGCCTTCCTGTCGGAACCGCCGGCGCCGTCAGAACCGGGCGGGTTCGATTTTCAGCGCATGGCCTATTTCATGCAGATCGGAGCGATCGGCTATACCCGTGTTCCGGTGCTGGTGGCGGCGCCCGCCGATCCGGGCTGGGGCGTGTTGTTCTTCAACCGCCTGCGCCAGACCATTTCGGTCTCGGTCCGGGCGCAGATTGCGGGCGATGCGGGCGGCTTTTCGGCGGCGATCCTGACCAATGACATTTCGGGGATCAGTCAGGCGCGGCTGAACAGCCTGCGTATTTCGAACCTTGCCCATGCCCTGTCGATCTCTGGGCTGCACATGGCGCTGGTGACGGGTTTCGTGTTTTCGATGTTCCGCTACGGGATCGCGCTGATCCCGCCACTGGCCTTGCGGGTGTCGTCCAAAAAGGTCGCGGCGGCGATCGGGCTGGCAGCGGCGACCTTTTATCTGGCGCTGTCGGGTGCTGCGGTCGCGACGGAACGGTCCTACCTGATGATGGTGGTGATCCTCGTCGCGGTGCTGCTGGAGCGGCGCGCGTTCTCGATGCGGTCGGTGGCGATGTCGGCCACGATCCTGCTGGTGGTTCAACCGGAAAGCCTGATCGACCCGGGGTTTCAGATGTCTTACGCCGCGACGGTCGGGCTGATTGCCGCGTTCGAGGCGCTGAGCGGCCTGCGCGGAAAGCTGTGGCATCCGCCGCGCTGGATTGCCACCGGGGCGACGCTGGTGATGTCATCCTTTGTCGCAGGCGCGGCGACGGCGCCGTTCGGCGCGGCGCATTTCGATCGGATGTCGTCCTATGGCCTGCTGGCGAATGTGCTGGCAGAGCCGCTGATGGCGTTCGTGGTGATGCCTGCGGCAGTGATCTCGGCCATCCTCGCCCCCTTCGGGCTGGAGGCGCCCGCGCTCTGGGCGATGGGGGCCGCGTCGCAGGGTATCCTGTTGATTTCCGATTGGGTGGCGGCGATGCCGGGGGCGGTCGTCCCGGTGGTGCAGCCGTCGGCGGTGGTGCTGCCGATGCTGACGCTCGGGCTGATCTGGTTGATACTGTGGCAAGGGTGGCTGCGGGCGGCAGGCGGGCTGGTGGCGGTGGCGGCGATGGTGCTGTGGTCGCTGTCGGCGCGGCCGGACCTGCTGGTCGCCGATACCGGCGGGCTGGCAGGGCTGATGACCCCCGACGGACGTGCGCTGTCGAAGGGGACGGGCGATACCTTCGCCGCGCGCGCCTGGTTGCAGGACGATGGCGAGTTCGTGGCGCAGCCGGAGGCAGCCGCGCGGGCTGGGTTTTCAGGAGCGAAAGGCAATCAGCGCTTCAATGTCGGAGCGATCAGCGCGGCACTGCTGTCCGGCAAGGGTGCGGCGGCCGAGGTCGCGACCACCTGCCGCAAGGTGCGTCTGGTGATCCTTGCCGTGGAGGTCACAGCGCCAGCACCGGCTGGCTGTCTGGTGCTGGACCAACGCCTGCTGCGCCGGACCGGGGCGCTGGCCATTCGGGTGCAAGGGGCCGACCTGTCGTTTCGCGCCACTGCGGCGGCACAGGGTGCCAGACCCTGGACCCCAGCCGGACGGCGGCACCGAGATGGCGCGCCGGATTGGCCCGAGATCGCAATGCCCGCGCCGGTTCCTCAATCCGTCGCACCCCTGGATGCAGGATCGGCCGGGGCAGGTCGGCAACAGGTCGCAGTTCCAAGCCCCGTGGGCAGGGTTGCGGTGGTTCAGGTTGCGCCGGTGGAGCCCTGCGGCCCTGGACGCCGCCTCAGTAGCTGCGGATCAAACCAACCAGACGCCCCTGCACCTTGACCTGATTATCCGGTAAAATGCGGGTTTCATACGCGGGGTTAGCCGCCTCAAGCGCGATCATATTGCCCTTGCGGCGGAAGCGTTTCAGCGTCGCCTCGGCATCATCCACCAGCGCCACCACGATGTCGCCGTTGTCGGCGGTGGTTTGTTCGCGGATCACCACGATATCGCCGTCATTGATGCCAGCCTCAATCATCGAATCGCCCCGCACCTCCAGCGCGTAATGCTGGGCGCGACCGGACAGCATCGAGCCCGGCACCGTGATGTGGTGAGAGATGTGTTCGATCGCCTCGATCGGCGTCCCGGCGGCGATGCGGCCCATCACCGGCACCTCCATCGCGTTCATCGCCTCCACCGGCATCGCGCCGCGCGGCGGATCGACGCGGTCACCCGCGATCACCTTGGGGGTGAAGCCGGCGCGTTCCATTGCCTCGGGAAGTTTCACAATCTCCAACGCGCGGGCGCGGTGGGCGAGGCGGCGAATAAAGCCACGTTCTTCGAGGGCGGTAATCAGACGGTGGATGCCGGATTTCGATTTCAGATCCAGCGCGTCCTTCATTTCGTCGAACGAGGGCGGCACGCCATCCCTTTGCACCCGAGTGTTGATAAAATCCAGCAGTTCCAATTGTTTGCGTGTCAGCATCTGCCAGTCTCCACCCCGGATGGTTCGCCGTGTTCAGGCTATGTTCTATCCGCGTTCCTGCTTTGTGTCAAGCGCGGGGTTAGATCGGAAGGTAGGTGACCTGCTCGCCAGTCTGACGCGGGCCGTCGCCAAGGGGGCGCACCAGAAGCGCGTCGGCGTGGTTCAGGATCGACAGAAGCGAGCTGTCCTGGCGGTCGAACGGCGTGATGACGGGCAGGCCGTCGCCCTCGGTGAGGCGCGCGCGCATGTAGTGGGTGCGCGGGCCGGTGGGGCCGACATCGGCCCCCAGCGTGGCGCGATGGGGGCGGGGTGGATGGGCGCCAAGACCCAGCATGGCACGCAGGGCGGGCAACATGAAGAGATGGCCACAAACAATTGAGGACACTGGATTTCCCGGCAGGCCAAGCATTGGCACGCCGAACAACCGCCCCGCCATCAGCGGCTTGCCGGGGCGCATCGCGATTTTGTAGAAGGCGCGCGCCAGCCCCATGTCCTCAGCCACCTTGCCGACCAGATCGTGGTCGCCAACAGAGGCACCGCCAACCGTGACAATCATATCCGCGCCGCGCGCCAGTTCGAGAACCTGGCGCAACTCGGCCTCGGTATCGCGGGCGATGGGCAGAAGGCGCGCCTCGCCGCCCTCGGCCTCGACCATCGCTTTCAGCGCAAACGTGTTGGAGGCGATGATCTGGTCGTCGCGCGGCGCCTCTCCGGGCATCACCAACTCGTCTCCGGTGGCGATCAGGGCGACCACCGGGCGGCGCGTCACCTGCACCGTGGGAATGTTCATCGCGGCCAGCAGGGCGAGGTCATTGGCGCGAAGGCGACGCGGGGCCGAAAGGCTGTCGCCTGCGTGAAAGTCGCCGCCAGCGGGGCGGATGTTGTGACCCGCGTCAAGCTTTTCACCCAAGGTGATGCGGTCGCCACTGCGCGTGATATCCTCTTGAATAACCACGCGGCCGGCGCCTTTCGGCAGTGGTGCGCCGGTGAAAATGCGCACCGCCTGACCGGGGAGAAGCGTTCCGGTGAAGGCGTGACCCGCGCCCGCTTCGCCAATCACGGCGAAGGTGTCGTCGGTATTGGCCGCGCTGCCGTGGATCGCGTAGCCGTCCATCGCCGAGGCGGCAAACGGCGGCTGGTCGCGCAGGGCCACGGCGGGCGCAACCATCACGCGACCAGCGGCCTGCGCCAGCGGCACCGTTTCGGCGGAAAGTGGGCTGACAAGCGCGAAGACTTGGTCGAGCGCCTCTTCGACGGAAATCATAGCTTCGCCTCGTAACGCCCTGATTTTCCCCCGTCTTTCAGGATAACCTGAATGTCAGAGATCACCATCGACCGCTCCACCGCCTTGAGCATGTCATAGACGGTCAGCGCCGCGATCGATACGGCGGCCAGCGCCTCCATCTCCACCCCGGTCTGGCCGGTGGTTTTCACCGTGGCCTCAATCCGCACGCCGGGAAGCGTGGCGTCTGGCGTCAGCTCCAGCGCGACCTTGGTGATCGGCAAGGGATGGCAAAGCGGGATCAGATCGGCGGTTTTCTTGGCGCCCATGATGCCGGCAAGGCGGGCAACCCCCAAAACATCGCCCTTTTTCGCGCGGCCCTCGGTGATAAGCGCAAGCGTTTCCGCCGTCATCCGCACCGAGCCGCTGGCGACCGCGACGCGCGACGTCACCGGCTTGTCAGAGACATCGACCATATGGGCGCGGCCCTCAGCGTCAAAATGCGTAAGGCCCGCCATCACATGCCGCCTTGCGAGGTCAGCGGGTTGGCGAGCAGGTTGCGGGTGGCGGCCTCGACATCGGCTTGCCGCATCAGGCTTTCGCCGATCAGGAAGCAACGAACGCCATACTGCGCCAGATCCGCGAGGTCGTCGGCATCCGACAGGCCGCTTTCCGCCACGATGGTCCTGCCCTCCGGCACCACGCGCGACAGATCACGTGAGGTCTGAAGACCGACATCGAAGGTATTGAGATTGCGGTTATTTATGCCAATCAGGGGTGACTTCAGCCGCGCCGCGCGGTCGAGCTCTTCTTCGTTGTGGACCTCGATCAGCACGTCCATCTCCCACTCATTCGCGGCGGCTTCCAACTCGGCGGCTTGGGTGTCAGACACGCTGGCCATGATGATAAGGATGCAATCCGCGTGCCAAGCGCGCGCCTCGGCGACCTGATAGGGGTCGTAAAGGAAATCCTTGCGCAGCGCGGGCAATTTCGTGGCCGCACGGGCAGCGGTCAGGAACTCCGGCGCGCCCTGAAACGACGGCGTGTCGGTCAGCACCGAAAGACAGGTGGCCCCCCCCGCCTCGTAGGCGCGGGCAAGGGTGGGCGGGTCGAAATCCGGGCGGATCAGGCCCTTGGACGGGCTTGCTTTCTTGATTTCGGCGATCAGGCCATAGCCGTCACGCGAGGCGCGGATGAGAGCGGCGGCGAACCCGCGGGTCGGCGTCGCCTCGCGCGCCGCAGCCTCGACTTCCGTCAGCGGGCGCAACCGTTTGGCGGTGGCGATCTCGTCCAGCTTGTAGGCTTTGATCTTGTCGAGAATGGTGCTCATGGCGAGGTCCTAGCTATGCCTTCTCGGCAGGTAACGGTGCGGCTCACGCGTTGGTGGCCTTGACCAGTGCGGCGAGTTTGGCGCGCGCGGCGCCGCTGTCGATGCTTTGGCGCGCCAGTGTTACGCCCTCGGGCAATGCGTTGGCGCGGCCGGCCACGATCAGCGCTGCGGCGGCGTTCAGCAGCACGGCGTCGCGGTAGGCGCCCGGCGCACCGTCCAGCAGGGCGCGCAGGGCGGTGGCGTTTTCGGCAGGGGTGCCGCCGATGATCGCCTCGAACGGATGGACAGGCAGGCCCGCATCTTCGGGGCACACGGTGAATTCGGTGATTTGGCCTGCGTCCAACGCCGCGACCTTGCTGGGGGCGGCGATTGAAAGCTCATCTGTGCCATCGCCGCCATGCACGATCCACACCTTTTCCGACCCGAGTGCCGCCAGCGTTTCCGCCATGGGGCGGATCAGCCTGTCGGAAAATGCGCCGGTCAACTGGCGCTTGACGCCTGCCGGGTTGGTCAGAGGGCCAAGGATGTTGAACAGTGTGCGCGTGCCGAGCTCGATGCGCACCGGCATCACATGGCGGGTGGCCGGATGGTGCATCGGCGCCATCATAAAGCCAATGCCTGCCTCGCGGATCGCGCGTTCCACCACATTCGGTGGCACCATGACGTTGATGCCAAGCTCGGTCAGCGCATCCGACGCGCCAGATTTGGAACTGAGGTTGCGGTTGCCGTGCTTGGCCACTACGACGCCCGCGCCGGCAACCACCAAGGCGGCTGCGGTCGAGATGTTCAGCGTGCCTTTGCCGTCGCCGCCGGTGCCGACGATGTCGATGGCACCCTCGGGGGCGGTGACCTTGTGGCAATGGGCGCGCATCACCGAGGCGGCGGCGGCGTATTCGTCCACCGTCTCGCCACGCGTGCGCAGCGCCATCAACAGGCCTCCCATTTGCGCAGGCGTCGCCTCGCCGGCAAACAGGATCTCGAACGCGCGCGTCGCCTCGGCGCGGGTCAGCGGGCGGTCAGCGGCGGCGTTAATCAGGGGTTTGAGCGCGTCACTCATGCCGGAACACTCGCCAGATCAAGGAAGTTTTGCAAAAGCTGGTGGCCATGTTCCGAGGCGATGCTTTCCGGGTGGAACTGCACGCCTTCGATCGGCAACTCGCGGTGGCGCAGGCCCATGATGGTGCCGTCCTCCAGCCAAGCCGTAACCTCCAGACAGTCGGGCAGGGTGTCGCGGTCCACGACGAGGCTGTGATAGCGCGTGGCAAGGAAGGGCGAGGGCAAGCCATTGAACACACCTTTGCCCGCGTGGTGGATCGCGCCCATCTTGCCGTGAACGATCTCGTGGCAGCGCACGACCTTGCCGCCAAACGCCTGCCCGATGGTTTGATGGCCAAGGCAGACGCCCAACAGTGGCACGCGCGCCTGAGCGGCGGCGGCAGTCAGGGGCAGGCAGATACCGGCAGCGGAGGGATCGCAGGGGCCGGGCGACAGCACGATCGCCGTGGGCCGCATCGCCATGGCCTCTTGCACCTCCAGCGCGTCATTGCGGCGCACGACGACTTCGGCGCCAAGCTCGCCCAGATAATGCACGAGGTTGTAGGTAAAGCTGTCGTAGTTGTCGATCAGAAGCAGCATGGGCAGGGCCTTCTTTCGTCGCATCGCTTGGGGCCGGGGCGTGCCGGCGCTGCCTTCCAATCAGGGGGTGAACCCTGCGCAAGGTCGCGCTATACATGGACAGAGCCGCGCGCCGGGGTCAAGGGCAAGCGTCGCCCAGCGACGGTAAGCGCGGAGACGACGGGCAGGCTGACGGGCAGGGGAGATGAGCATGGGCCGAGGGTTGATCCTTGGAATGGCGTCGGGGCTGGTGGCCTCGGTGCTTGCGCTTTCGGTTGTGTCGCTGGTTCTGCCGGCACCGCAGGCAACGGTTCGCCCGGCTGCGGTTGCGCCCGCGTCACCCAGTGCTACGTCTGCACCACAGCCTGCGAACGCTGCGTTATCGCCCGCGCCGGGGAACGATGCCCCGGGGGTTGCGCCCGCGCCGGTGGCCGACGCGGCGCCTTCGGCTCCGGGCACCGCTGACGCACCGGCACATTCCGAACCATCCGCGGGGCCAAGCGCCGCAAGCAGCGAAACCGCACCAACCGCGGTTGTTGGCGCGCCGACGCCAAGCGTGGCGCCGCTGGCTCCCGTTCCGGCAAAAGCTCCTGACGCGGTGGACGCGCCAAGCCTGACGGTGATCGCGCCGGGGATCGCGCCCTCGGCCACACCCGCCGCCCCGGTGGTGTCGCCGGTGCCGGATGCGCCTGCGATATCGCCGGTTTCACCACCCGCCCCGCCGCCGGAGATGAGTGCAGGCGCGCAGACCGGAAACGGCGGTGTCACCGCGACGGCCCCCAATACGCCACAAGTGATTATGGTCACGCCAGACGGCACAGCGGCGAGCGACCAGCCCGCCGCACCTGCGGGGGCGATGCCGCGCGTGATCGTCCTTGATTCTTCGCATCCAAACGTTGGCTTTTCCAAAAGCATTCCAGGCGTGGTCGTCAACCGGTTGCCGCAAATCGGGGGGCCGTCCTCCGCCGCCACTGACGCGCTTCCCGACAGCAATGCGGTGCAAGTGCCGCCCGCCGTCAAGGATGGCCCGCTGGTGCATAACGCGGTGGCGTTTGACAACCCGGCCGGGCGGCCCGAGGTGGCGGTTATCCTGATTGATTCCGGTGCGCTTGACGTGAACCGCGCCGAGCTTGCCGCTGCCACGATCCCCCTGACACTGGCCGTCGATCCGACCGCCTCTGGCGCAAAACGGGCGGCGAAAACCTATCACGACGGGGGGCACGAGGTGCTGATCCTTGCCACCGCGATCCCGCAGCTTGCCACGGCGGCGGATCTGGAGACGACGTTTCAAAGCTATTTTCACACCATCGGGCAGGCGGTTGGCGTGATGGATGTCGCCTCTGGCGGGTTTCAGGGTGACCGGATGACGTCGCAGCGCGTCGCCACCATCCTTGCGGGCGAGGGCTATGGTCTGGTTACCTACGAGCAGGGGCTGAACGCGGCGGCGCAGATTGCGACCAGCGCGAAGCTGCCGAATGTGCAGGTCTATTCGTCCGTCGATAGTGCGGCGGGCGGTGGCGATGTGCTGCGCCAGACGCTCGACCGCGCCGCCTTTCGGGCCGCGCAGGACGGCCGTGCGGCAGTGGTTGCCCCCGCCAGCAGCGCCACGCTGGCCGCGTTGGAAGAGTGGCAGAAAACCAACCGGGGACAGAGCGTGGTCATCGCGCCGGTCTCGGCGGTGATGACGCGATAACGCCTAGCGATTTCTGCGCAACGCCTTAGCGATTGCTGCGCGTGACAAACAGGCCCGCATCCTCTGCCGCACGGCGGATGGCGCGGGATTTGTTCACCGTTTCCTGATATTCCGCCTCGGGGTCGCTGTCATAGACCACGCCACCGCCAGCCTGAATATACAGTTTCTCGTCCTTCAGCACGGCAGTGCGTAGCGCGATGCACATGTCCATCTCGCCGTTCGCCGCGAAATACCCCACGCCGCCACCATAGACACCGCGCTTTTCCGGCTCCAGCTCGTCGATGATCTCCATCGCGCGCACCTTGGGCGCACCGGAGACGGTGCCCGCAGGCATCCCCGCCAACAGTGCCGACAGCGCATCTTCGCCCTCCGCGATCTGGCCCACCACGTTCGAGACGATGTGCATGACGTGGGAATAGCGTTCCACGATGAACTTTTCGGTCGGATGCACGGTGCCGATCTTGGCGACGCGGCCCACATCGTTGCGGCCAAGGTCCAGAAGCATCAGGTGCTCGGCAAGCTCTTTCTTGTCGGCCAGCAAATCGGCCTCCAGCGCGCGGTCTTCCTCTTCGTTCGCGCCGCGCACGCGAGTGCCGGCGATCGGGCGCACCGTCACCTCGCCATCGCGCAGCCGCACGAGGATTTCCGGGCTGGCACCGATCACCTGAAAGCCGCCGAAGTTGAAGAAGAACATGAAGGGCGACGGGTTGGTGCGGCGCAAGCTGCGGTACAGCGCAAAGGGGGGCAGGGCGAAATCAAGCGCCCAGCGTTGCGAGGGCACGACCTGAAAGATGTCGCCCGCGCGGATGTAATCCTTGGCCTTCTCAACCGCAGCCTTATAGCCCTCGTGGGTGAAGTTGGACACCGGCGCGCCGACCGGCGTGGTGTCGCCCAAGTTGCGCGTCTCGCCCGCCGCCGCGCGTTCCAGATCGCGCACAGCGTCCATCACCCGCTCTGCCGCCTGCGCGTAAGCCGCGCGCGCGTTGAGGCCAGAGGCGACCCAAGCCGGGGAAACCACCGTCACCTCGCCCTTCACGCCATCCAGCACCGCAATCACTGACGGGCGCAGCATCACCGCGTCGGGCAGGCCCAGCGGGTCGGGGTTCACGTTCGGCAAATGCTCGACCAGCCGGATCATGTCATAGCCAAGGTAGCCAAACAGCCCCGCCGCGATGGCGGGCAGGTCGGCGGGCATATCAATCCGGCTTTCGGCCAGCAGCGCGCGCAGGGTTTCCAGCGGATGGCCGTCCAGCCCCTCAAACGCCGCCGGATCAAAGCGCGCCTGCCGGTTGATGCGGCTTTCGGTGCCACGGCAATCCCAGATCAGGTCGGGTTTCATGCCCACCACGGAATAGCGCCCGCGCACCTCGCCGCCCGTCACCGATTCCAGCATGAAGCTGTCTTTGCGCGCCTCGGCCAGCTTGAGCATCAGCGAGACCGGCGTGTCCAGATCCGCCGCCAGCCGCATATAGACGACCTGATTGCGGCCCGCGGCCCAACCGGCCTCGAACGCGTCGAAAGTGGGGATCAGCGCCACGGGGGAACCCTTTACGTTAGTGCAGCTGCGAGTTGACCGCTTTTATCACGTTATCGTCGAGCGAGATTTTGGTGTCCGCGACCAGCGCCGAGGCGAACAGCTCGAAGGAATCGGTGGCAAGCCCTTGGCTCGCCTGATCCTGCAAGGCGGTGCGCGCCTTTACCACATCGGCGCTATCCGCCGGTGACGCTGCAATCGACCCCAGTTGCAACACATAGGTGGTCTGACCATCCTGAAGCACGTCCATGTCGCCAACCGCTTTCATGTTGAATACGGCAGGCAACAGCGTCGCGGGCGCGCCATCGACGAAGCCAGAGCGCACCAGCGGCGCCACGACCTCTGGTTTGCCAGAGGCCGCAAGCGGATCGCCGCCCTTGACGGCAGCGACGATCTGATCGGCACGCGCCTTCAGCTCTTTCGCGGTCTCGGCGGCTTTCCAGCCGGCCAGAACCTTGTCGGCCACCTTGTCATAGGGGATCAGCGCCGCCGGGCGCACCTTGTCCAGACGCAGCGCGGCAACGCCGCCATCTTTCAACTGGATGATTTGCGGAAAATCCTCGGGCTTGACTGCCGCCGCCGCCGTGCGGAATTCCGCATAGGCCGCGATGCCGTCTTGCGTGGTGGCGGTGAAGTCAATGGTGCCAAGCTGCATCCCGGTTTCTTTCGCCAGATCTTCCAGCGTGGCGCCACTGGCCAGCTTGTCGTTGATGGTTTCGACCTGATCAGAGATCATCTGCCGCGCTTTGTCCTGTTTCAGACCGGCGGCGAGCTTGTCCTTGGCCTGCTCGAACGTGGTGGTCACGGCCGGAACGATGCTAGTCACGCGGAACAGGGCCGGGCCGAGGCTCGATTGCACCGGGCCCACCACGCCGGGTGCGGTCAGCGCGAAAACCGCCGTGCCAGACGCGGCGCTCAGCCTGTCTTTCACGACGCTTCCCATGTCGATATCTTTCAGCGTCAAGCCACGGTCCGCGACCAGTTGTTCAAACGTCGCAGAGCCCGCGTCCAGCTTGGCCTTCGCCGCCGCTGCCTCGGCTTGGGTCGGGTACACCAACCGCTGCACCGCCCGCGTCTCTGGCTTCACGAATTCGGCCAAGCGTTGCTTGTAAAGATCCTGTAGGGTTTTGTCGTCGATGGTGACCTTGGCGGCTTCCATGTCCGGCGTCAGCGAAACATAGGTGATGATCTTGGCTTCGGGCGCGGTGAAGTCGGCCTTGTGCCCGTCATAATAGGCCTTCAGCGCGGCATCATCCGGGGTGGCCAGCGGTGCCGTCAGATCGGCGGCGGTCAGTTTCAACATGGTGAAGCCGCGCAACTGGCTGATATAGTTCAGGATCGTATCAACATAGGGTTTCGGTGCGGGCACGTCGCCGACGATCGCTTGTTGCAGGATCGTGCGCGCCATGTCCACGCGCACCTTGCTTTCATACCCCGCCTCGGTCAGCCCGCTTTGCTTGAGCGTAAAGACATAGGTGTCGCGGCTGAACTTGCCATCGGGGCCCTGAAATCCTTGGGTCGCCATGATGCTTTTGCGCAGGTTGGCGTCGCCCACCGACAGGCCAAGCCGGTCATTCTCGCTGTCCAGCGCGGCGGTGGTGACCATCTGTTGGCGCACCAATCCGTCCATGCCCATGCCCATCGCCTGTTCGGCGGTCAGCGTCTTGCCAAACTGGCCGCGGAACGTGTCCAGCTCTCGCTGCAACGCGCGGCCATAGTCGGTGGTGCTGATCGCCTGATCGCCGACCGTGCCGATGGTTGAGACGGTGCCGCCGAAGTTGCTGACGCCATAGCCGCCAAGCCCGAAAATCACCATCGCCAGCATGACCCAGGCCATGACCTTACTGCCGGTTTTGCTTCTGAACATGATGATTGCCTTCCTCTGGCCCTGTAGGAATTCGGTGGGTTGACGCATATCGCCACCCTTTGGCGCGTTGTTTAAGGACTCCGGCGCGAGGGGGCAAGTCGTCAGATCGTGAAGGCTTCCAGCCGATCGAAAAGGCTGGCGATACCAGCGCGGTCTATGTTGGCGAAGGCGATGCGCATCTGACGCTTGCCTTCCGCCGAGCCCTCGGGCTGAAACATGGTGCCGGGCAACATCAGCACGCCGGCCTCGCGCACCAGACGTTGCGCAAGCTGGTCGGAGGGCAGGTCGAACGGGTGTTCGACATAGGCGAAATAGGCGCCGCATCCCAACAGCCGCCAGCCTTTGAGGCGGGGAAAGCCCTCCTCAATCGCCGCGCGGCGGTCGAGGATCTCTGCCCGCTCGCCTGCAAGCCATTGGCCAAGGTTGCGCATCCCCCAAAGCGCCGCGCGCTGGCCAAGCTGGTTGGCGCAGATCGCCACGGTATCAAGGAACTTTTCCACCTCCGCCAAGCGTCCAACACTGGCGACCGCCGCGCCAACGCGGTGGCCGGTCAGGCGGTAAGCCTTGGAAAAGGAATAAAGATGCACCAGCGTATCATCCCACTGAGGGTCCGCAAACAGCGCATGGGGCGCACCAGAGCGGCTATCGAAATCGCGGTAGGTCTCATCAAGGATCAAGGCTAGCCCACGCGCGCGCGCCAGATCAAAGAAGGCCTGGACCACCTCTGCCGGATACTCCGCGCCACCGGGGTTGTTCGGGCTGACCAGCACGATGGCCCGCGTCTTGGGTCCGATCAGTCGCGCCGCCTCGGCCGCGTCGGGGATCAGCGTCGCGCCAGTCGCCAGCGGCACCGCCTGCACCCCGGTCATGTCGAGCCACATCTTGTGATTGAAATACCACGGCGTCGGCAGGATCACCTCATCGCCTTCGCCCGCAAGGGTCGCAAGGATCGCGGTGAACGCCTGATTACAGCCCGAGGTGATCGCCACTTGTGCAGGCGCAATCGCGCCGCCGTAAAAGGCCGACCATTGCTGGGCAATCTCGGCGCGCAACTCTGGCAGGCCCAAAACCGGGCCGTAGAGGTGGGCGGCATCGTCGGTCAGCGCGGCCTCGGCAATCGCTTGGCGCAAGGGCAGGGGCGGCGCCTGCACGGGCGCGGCCTGACTGACGTTGATCAGAGGGCGCTCGGGCGGGAAGGTCACGCCCTCCAGCCAGCGCCGCGCCTCCATCACCGGCGGCGGAAAGGTGGCGGCCATGTGGGGATTGATCGGATGCGTCATCGGAGCCTCGCGCTGATTTTGGGTAGCCTAGCAGCGGGTTCCGGCGCCGAAAAGCCGATAAGGCGGCTATTTTGCCGCTGCGCGACGCAGGCGAAGCTGCTGATGCTCATGCCAGATCAGCCAGATTACGGCCAGATCGAACAGGGTCAGCGCGATCAGCGACCACGCCCCGGTGAACCAGAACCGTTCCAACTGATAGGCGATAAAGCCAAAAAGCATGACGATCGACGCCGGATAGGCCCAGTCGATCCGCAGCACCAGCCCAAGCACAACCGCGAGCCGCATGGTGGCGTGCACGATCATATACCACGCCCAGAAGCTTTGCGACTGCACCGAAAACCCCTCGGCAAAGTGTAGTGCCCGGAGGGTCAGGTGGTCAGTGGGGGCGCCGGTGATCTCGCGGCGACCAAGCATCTGCGCGGTCCTGACGATCCAGTCGTTGCTAAGCAACCATAGCCCCAGACCGCCCAGCATCTCTGCCGTAGCTAAAAGGCCCTTTGCCAGCAGGCTGACCTCGAATATCTGATGCAGGCGATGTTCTACGGTGGGCGTATAGGTTGTCATGCGACCCGTCCCTGCGGCTCCCGGTCGGCTTATGCAGCCGTGGGGTGCAACTGGCGATATTCGCGCCATACCAAGGCAATCACCACCGCATCAAACAACGACAGCGCGATCAATATCGGCGAGTGGTTATGCATGTAGTGCGCCAGTTGATAGACGATAAAGCCGGTCAGCATCAGGATCGACACCGGATGCGCCCACCACTTTTTCGCCAGCAAGGCCGCAACCACGCCCAGATTCAGCACGCCATGGCCGATCAGATAGATCGACCAGAACGGATCACTCGCGGTCGAGAAATGGTGCAACGCATGCAGAACCATCCCCGTCACCCCAACGGGATGGTTGTCGAGCGCCGCCGCGGTCCATGTTGCAACGCCGGTAAGCCAGCCAGTCCGGCTCGCGATCTGGATCATCGCAGCACCGATCAACTGAAACGTGCCGATCGCCGCCTGCACACCAAGTCCGACGAGATAGGAGTCATGCAAAAGTCGGGACGTCGTGCTTTCGTTGGGCGTCCCCATGACTTCGGTCCTCAATCCTTGCCCCGATACGGTTCGACATATTGTAGCGCCATGTCCCATGGAAAAAAGATCCATGTGTCCTGGCTAACCTCGGTGATATAGGTATCGACCATCGGCCTGCCAGAGGGTTTTGCATACACAGTGGCGAAATGCGCCTTGGGATAAAGATGACGCACCAGTTCCAGCGTCTTGCCGGTATCGACGAGGTCGTCGATCACCAAGACCCCCTCGCCATCGCCCATGATCTCTGCCTGCGGCGCCTTGATGACGCGCGGCTTGGTCTGTTCCTGATGGTTGTAGGACTTGACCGAGATCGTATCGACGGTGCGGATATCAAGCTCGCGTGCAACAATCATCGCGGGCGCCATGCCGCCGCGGGTGATTGCCACCACGGCACGCCATGCCCCATCGTCCGGGCCTTTACCGTCAAGCCGCCACGCCAGCGCGCGGCTGTCACGGTGGATCTGGTCCCAGCTGACATGAAAGCCCTTTTCATGCGGCAGACGGTCGGTCATTGCCCGTCTCCCTTGCCATTGCGGCCGGTCACTACGTCGATGTCCGGCGCATCGACCGCTTTCATGCCGATCACATGATAGCCCGCGTCGACGTGCAGGTTCTCGCCCGTGGTGCCTGACCCGAGATCGGACAGCAGGTAAAGCGCGGCCTTGCCGACCTCTTCCTGCGTCACGTTGCGGCGTAGCGGCGAGTTCAGCTCGTTCCACTTCATGATGTAGCGGAAATCGCCGATACCAGAGGCGGCCAGCGTCTTGATCGGCCCGGCGGAAATTGCGTTGCAGCGGATGCCGATCTTGCCAAGGTCTTCGGCGATATACTTGACCGAGGCCTCAAGCGCCGCCTTGGCGACGCCCATCACGTTGTAATGGGGCATCACCTGCTCGGCACCATAATAGGTCAGCGTCAGCAGGCTGCCGCCATCGGGCATCAGCGCGGCGGCGCGGCGACAAACGGCGGTGAAAGAATAGACCGAGATGTCCATCGTCATGCCGAAGTTGCCGCGCGAGGTGTCAACATAGCGGCCGCGCAGCTCGTTCTTGTCGGAAAAACCGATGGCATGGACCACGAAGTCAAGCTTGCCCCAAACCTTCTCAAGATGCGCGAACAGCGCATCCAGCGAGGATTCGTCTGCCACATCACATTCGATCATCTCTGTGGCGCCAATCGAGGCAGCCAAGGGCTCCACACGCTTTTTCAGGGCCTCGCCCTGATAGGAAAAGGCCAGTTCGGCCCCGTGCTCGGCGCAGGCCCGGGCGATCCCCCAGGCAATGGATTTGTCATTCGCAAGGCCCATGATCAGCCCGCGCTTGCCGTCCATCAGTCGTGTTGACATTCGGTCTTCCTCGCCCACTTCTTCCAGTGTCCTTCCCTGTAGGCGAAGTGACAGTCTGCTTCAAGGGCAGCCTTGGGGCCAAAGCGTCACCCCCGGTGCGCGACCTGTCCATTTGGATAGGAATAAATCGTTTGGAAGGAATGGGAAATGGCTGACCGCAACGCTATATTCGCTGGAGACGACCCGTTTGAGATCGCGCGGAGTTGGCTTGCCGAAGCGGAGCCGAAAGAGCCGAACGATCCCAACGCTATTGCGCTGGCGACAGTGGATGGCGCGGGTTTGCCAAACGTGCGGATGGTGCTGCTGAAGGAGATCGAGCGTGATGCCTTCATCTTTTACACCAACTACGGCAGCCAGAAGGCGGTCGAGATAGAGGGCGCGGGCAAGGCCGCCTTTGTGTTGCATTGGAAGTCGCTGCGCCGCCAGATCAGGGTGCGCGGTCTGACCGAAAAAGAAGATGGCGCGGCGGCGGATTCGTATTTTGCGTCGCGCTCGTTGAAAAGCCGTCTGGGGGCATGGGCGTCGCATCAGTCCGCGCCGCTTGCATCGCGCGGCGCCCTTCTCGCCGAGGTTGCGCGTATCACGGCAGCCCACGGGACAACTCCGGCCCGCCCGCCTTTCTGGGGGGGTATCCGGATCAGGCCGCTGGAGATCGAATTCTGGGCCGATGGCGCTTTCCGGTTGCACGATCGCTTTCAATGGCGGCGGCAAGACATTGGTTCGCAATGGGAAATTCGGCGCCTTAACCCATGAATTTCACGCTTCGTGAAATGCACTATAAGACAGGTTTGTTTCTTTTGGGCTTGAATTCGGCGTCGTGTTACCTGCAACTCGCGTCTCGTGAAGGACTTCGTTTGGGGAAGCGAAAAATAAATGACTGATGAAGAGAAAGCCTCGCACCAAGTGCATGGCCGTGTGAAATGGTTCGATGTGGGCAAAGGGTTCGGCTTCATCATCTCTGATGAGGGCGGCCCTGATATCCTGCTGCATGCCAATGTGCTGCGCAACTTCGGCCAAAGCTCGGTCGCGGATGGGGCCGGCATCACGGTGAGCATCCAGCAAACACAGCGCGGGGCGCAGGCCGTCGAGGTTCTGTCGATCGAGCCGCCCGAGGGTGTGGCGCAGACCATGCTGGACGATCTCGGTGGCAATCAGGCGCCCGATCCCGCAACGCAGCCGCTACAGCCCGCACGGGTGAAATGGTTCGACAAGTCGAAAGGTTTTGGCTTTGCCAACGTCTTCGGCGCGTCAGAAGATGTGTTCATCCACGTCGAGGTTCTGCGCATGTCCGGTTTCGCCGATCTGCAGCCCGGCGAGGCTGTCTGTCTGCGCATCGTGGATGGCAAGCGCGGGCGCATGGCGACGCAGGTGACCTCGTGGGAAGCGGCGGTGCGTGAGGGAATTCACTGATGCGCTACGCCTTGGCGTTTGCTGCATCGCTGCTTGCCGGTGGCGCCCACGCCGCCTGTAGCCCGGATCGGGTCGATTTCCGTGGCCCGCACGGCACGTCGCAGTTTTCCGTTGAGGTCGCGCTGACGCCGGCACAGCGAGAGCGCGGGTTGATGGATCGCAGCGCGATGCCCGCGACCTCTGGCATGTTGTTCGTCTATCAAGTGCCGGAACATGCCTATTTCTGGATGAAGGACACGCTGATCCCGCTTGACATGATCTTTGTCGATGCGACCGGCACCGTCGCGCGCGTTCAGGCCAATGCGGTGCCGCAAGACCTCAGCATTATTGACGGCGGAGACGGCGTCGCGGCGGTCGTTGAAGTCAACGGCGGCGTCGCAAGAGCGCGCGGCATCGAACCCGGGGCGCAGATGCGCACCCCGTACCTTCCGCAGGCCACCGCGCTTTGGCCGTGTTCTTCACCTTAGGGCTTTCGCTCAGTTCACTTCCCCGCTAGAGAAGCGTTCGTCGGGGCGTAGCGCAGCCTGGTAGCGCGACGGTTTTGGGTACCGTAGGCCGTAGGTTCGAATCCTATCGCCCCGACCACTTTCCCCATTTGGATCACCCTTGCGTCCGACGCAGATCTGCCATGCGTGGCTGTCTGCCGCTTGATCCGTGAGCATGCTTATAATATAGCATGCTTATGAAAAGCGACGGGATAGAAAACTTTGGCCTTCTGCTGCACGACTCGGCACGCTTGCTGCGCGCCCGGTTCGAGGCGCATGGCCGCGAGCTTGGTCTTTCCTCGGCTCAGTGGCGCCTTTTGGTGCGGCTGAAACGCGAGGGGCGCGCAACGCAGGCCCGTCTTGCCGAGTTGATGGAGATCGAGCCGATCTCTGTTTCGCGTCTGGTGACGCGGATGGAAGAGGCGGGCTGGGTCGAACGCCAAGCCGACCCGCATGACCGCCGCATCCGCTTTGTGGTGCCGACCGAGCGCACCCAACGCGTGCTGGCCGACATCCATACCGTTGCCGGCGCGGTCTATGACGAGGCAATGGCAGGCCTTTCGCCGTCGGAACGACAGGCGCTCGTCTATGGGCTGACCGTGGTTTTGAACAATCTATCGGGTGCGAAAACCGCTGATTGCGGTGCGACCCGTGCTCTTGAGGAAGAGAAATGAACGCTGAGTCCAAAGTCACACCGATGCAAGTTGCCACCAACCAAGCGCCTGCCGCCAGCCAGTCCGCTGCCCCGGCACCCGTCGCGGCCCCGGCTGTGGCCCTTCCGAACCGTCGCGGGCGCCGCAATCTTCTGATGATCTCGCTGCCGCTGCTTTTGGTGCTGGCGGGTGGCTATTTCTGGCTCACCGGCGGGCGGTATGAGGAAACACAGGACGCCAACGCGCACCAACCGCGGGTTGCGATTGCCGCCAATGTCTCGGGGCTGGTGACGCAGGTCGATTTCACCAACAACGCGATGGTGCATAAGGGCGACGTGCTGTTTCAGGTCGATCAGCGCCCATTCAAGCTTGCGATTGCCGCCGCCAATGCAGCCCTTGCCTCCGCCCGGTTGAGCGTGCAGCAGATGAAGGCCGCCTATGGTGCGGCCGTCACGCAGCAAAAAGTGGCCGAGGATCAAGTCAACTACCTCGATTCCGAACTGGCCCGGCAAGAGGCGCTGGCCGCCAAGGGCGTGGCTGCCGAGTCCGCGCTGGATCTGGCGCGCAACAATGATGTGGTCGCCAAGGAGCAACTGGAAACCGCCAAGCAAAACGTCATCAGCGCGGCGGCGGCCCTGATGGGCAATCCCGATATTCCGACCGACAGCCATCCGGCGGTGCAGGCGGCGCTTGCCGCGCGCGACAATGCGCAATTCAACCTTGACCAATCCACCCTGCGCGCGCCCGCCGATGGGATGATCTATCAGGCTGAATCCTTCCGCCCCGGCCAATACGTCACCGCAGGTGTTGCCAACTTTACGCTGGTGGAAACCACCGACATTTGGGTCGAGGCCGACTTCAAGGAAAACCAGCTGACGGACGTCAAGGTGGGACAGCCTGCAACCGTTGTGTTTGACCTTTACCCCGGGCGCACCTTCCACGGCACGGTTGACGCTTTGGGCGCGGGGACGGGGGCGGAATTCTCGCTGATCCCGGCGCAGAACGCGACCGGCAACTGGGTCAAGGTCACCCAACGCATCCCGACGCGCATCAAGCTTAGCGATCTGGACCCGGCGCTGCCCATTCCCTCTGGCATCAGCGCCGACGTCACGGTCGATACCCATGTCAGCCGGCATCTGAGCGACCTGCTGCCCAACTGGGTTGTTGGGCACTGATACCGACCTTCCCCCAAGGACGCTGAACGATGAGCGAAGCCCCCGCAGAAACCGATCACCACAACGTGGCGCACCGAGGCCTGATCACCTTCGCGATCATGGCCGCGACGATCATGCAGGTGCTGGACACCACCATCGCCAACGTCGCGCTGCCCTCGATGACCGGCGACCTTGGCGCTAGCCAGGACACCATCACCTGGGTGCTGACCTCGTATATCGTGGCCGCCGCCATCATGACGCCGGTCACCGGCTGGATTTCCGACCGCTATGGTCGCAAGGAAGTCTTTGTTGTCTGCATTATCGGCTTTGTCGCCGCCTCCATGCTGTGCGGCCTGTCGTGGAGCCTGAATTCCATGGTGATGTTCCGCCTTGTGCAGGGCATCTTTGGCGCGGCGATCGTGCCGCTGTCACAGACCATCCTGCTTGACATCAACCCGCCCGAGAAGTTCGGTCAGGCGATGGCGCTGTGGGGGGCGGGCATCATGGTCGGCCCGATCATCGGGCCAACGCTGGGCGGCTGGCTGACCCAGAACTACAACTGGCGCTGGGTGTTCTTCATCAACCTGCCGGTCGGCATTGTCGCGGCAATCGGCTCATGGGCCTTCTTGCCCGAGGCAGCGCGGCGCCTGCGGCGGTTCGATTTCTTCGGCTTCTCGTTTCTTTCGCTTGGTGTAGGCTCTCTGCAACTGATGCTGGACCGCGGCGGCGCCGTTGACTGGTTCAACTCGGCCGAGATCTGGATCGAGTTCGCGCTTGTGCTGACCGGGTTCTGGGTTTTCGTCGTCCATATTCTGACCGCCGAGCATCCCTTCATCGACCCGCAGATTTTCAAGGACCGTAACTTTGTTACCGGCGCGGTGTTCGGCTTTGTCATCGGACTTGTGCTGTATTCCAGCCTCGCGCTGTTGCCGCCGATGCTGTCGGGCATCTTTGGCCTGCCGACCACGACCGTCGGACTGGTGATGGGCCCGCGCGGGATGGGCACCATGGTGTCGATGATCCTTGTCGGTCGGCTGGTGCAAAAGGTTGACGCGCGGCTGCTTGTCATCGTCGGGCTGCTGCTGACGGCAGGCTCGCTTTACGCGATGTCCGGCTTCTCGCCCGAGCAGGACAGCTGGCCGATCATCAGCACCGGCGTGGTGCAGGGGATGGGCATGGGGCTGGTGTTTGTGCCGCTGTCAACGGTTGCCTTTTCCACCATTGCCGCGAAATATCGGGGCGACGCCACCAGCCTGTTCACGCTGATCCGCAACGTGGGGTCGTCGATCGGCATCTCGGCGGTTTCGGTCATGCTGACGCGCAACATTCAGATCAACCATTCCGAGCTGTCGACTGCGGTCAGTCACTATAACCCGGTGCTGGCGCAGGCGCTGCCCACGGCGGCAAGTGGCAACCCGCTGATGATTTCACAGCTTGATGGCTTGGTGAATCTTCAGGCGCTTATGATCTCTTACATCGACGATTTCCGCATGATGATGTTCGTCACCCTTGCGGCCATCCCGCTGGCGATCATGCTGCGCAAACCCAAGACGAAGCTAAGCGCCATCGCCGCCGCGAGTGCGCTGGAGTAGGGCGCCGCAACCTTCCGCTAGGGAAGAATCACTTTGCCGATCAATGCGCTGATCCGCGTTGCGGCAAAGTGTTGCGCTTTGGTCAATGGAGGTTCCGTCCCGCCCGCACGCCCGCGTTAAGGCGGTTTTTCAACTAAGCGCCCTAACTGTCTGCCATGCCGATGCAATTTTTTGGGTCGCCGTTTGCAGCGCGATGGAAATGAATCAGTCTCGCTGGCGGGTTCCCTTTTCGCGTTCACGGTCAATCTAAAAAAGCGGGGGACAAGTCAAATATTCTCGTTGACCGGGCACCGCATTATACGCCAGTTTGTATGAGTTGATCGAAAGGCCACAATATATAGTGGCCGCTGGGGAAAACACATATCGGGATAAAGCTGCGGCAGAGGCCGCACAATGTGAGGTCGCTTAGGCCCCGCACCCGGCTGCGTCATCTCTGCGATCCGGGACAGAGGGCGCGGCAGGGATGGGCCACCACGGTCAGTGCCGCAAACAATGAATTAAGGCCGGTTACGGCCAAAACGACGGGGCAAAACGATGAAGATCGAGCGTAAATTCACCACCATCAATGCAGACGCCTATGCCGGCCTTGAATTCGGCATTACCGTTTCCGAAATCCGCAATCCCGATGGCACCATCGTCTTTCGCAATGACGCGGTAGAGGTTCCGACCGGCTGGAGCCAGGTCGCCTCTGACGTGCTGGCGCAGAAATATTTCCGCAAGGCAGGCGTTCCCTCGCGGATGAAGCGCGTCAAGGAAAAGGGTGTGCCAGAGTTCCTGTGGCGCTCGGTTCCGGATCACGACGCATTGGAGAAACTGCCGGAAGATCAACGCTTTGTTGGCGAAACCTCAGCCAAGCAAGTGTTCGACCGTCTCGCCGGTGCGTGGACTTATTGGGGCTGGCAGGGCGGGTATTTCACCGCCGAATCCGACGCGCGCGCCTACTATGACGAAATGCGCGTGATGTTGGCGCGCCAGATGGCCGCGCCGAACAGCCCGCAATGGTTCAACACCGGCCTGCACTGGGCCTATGGCATCGACGGTCCGTCGCAGGGCCACTATTACGTTGACCACAAGACCGGCAAGCTGACCAAGTCGGACTCGGCCTACGAACACCCGCAGCCGCACGCTTGTTTCATCCAGTCGGTGAAGGATGATCTGGTCGGCGATGGCGGCATCATGGACCTCTGGGTGCGCGAGGCGCGCCTGTTCAAATATGGCTCTGGCACCGGCACCAACTTCTCCAGCTTGCGCGGCGAGGGCGAGAAACTGTCGGGCGGCGGCAAATCTTCAGGCCTGATGGGCTTCCTGAAAATCGGCGACCGCGCGGCGGGCGCGATCAAATCGGGCGGCACCACGCGCCGCGCGGCCAAGATGGTGATCTGCGATATGGATCACCCCGATATCGAGGCCTTCATCAACTGGAAAGTGATTGAAGAACAAAAGGTTGCGAGCCTTGTTGCGGGCTCCAAGCTGCATTCGCTCAAGCTGAATGAGATCTTTGCGGCGATCAAGGCGTGGGACGGCTCGATGGCCGACGCGACTGATCCGGCCAAGAACGACGCGCTGAAGTCAGCGGTCCGGTCGGCGAAAAAGGCAATGATCCCAGAGACCTACGTCAACCGTATTCTGCAATACGCGCGGCAGGGCTTCACGTCGATCGAATTTCCGACCTACGACACCGATTGGGATTCCGAGGCCTATATCTCGGTTTCGGGGCAAAACTCCAACAACTCGGTGCGGGTCACTGACGCCTTTCTCAAGGCGGTCAAGGACGACGCGCCGTGGGAATTGCTGCGCCGGACCGATGGCCGCGTCGCGAAATCTGTCAAAGCGCGCGATCTGTGGGATCAGGTTGGCCACGCCGCTTGGGCCTGCGCCGATCCGGGCATCCAGTTCCACGACACCGTCAACGCGTGGCACACCTGCCCGGAAGACGGCGCGATCCGGGGGTCAAACCCTTGTTCGGAATACATGTTCCTTGATGACACGGCCTGCAACCTTGCCTCGATGAACCTGCTGACCTTCCAGCACGACGGCGTGTTTGACGCCGAGGGCTATGTTCACGCCACCCGTCTTTGGACCCTGACGCTGGAAATCTCGGTGACGATGGCGCAGTTCCCGTCGAAGGAAATCGCGCAGCTCTCGTATGATTTCCGCACGTTGGGTCTGGGATATGCCAATATCGGCGGTCTTTTGATGACGATGGGCCTTGGCTACGATAGCGACACCGGTCGCGCTTTGTGCGGCGCGCTGACCGCGCTGATGACCGGCGTCGCCTATGCGACCTCGGCCGAGATGGCGGGCGAGTTGGGGGCCTTCTCTGGCTATGCCCGCAACGCCCAGCACATGCTGCGCGTTATCCGAAACCACCGCGCGGCGGCCTATGGCAATACCACGGGGTATGAAGCACTGGCGGTCAACCCGGTCGCGCTGGATCACGCGAACTGTCCCGACCAAACCCTTATTGCCCTTGCAAAATCCGCGTGGGACGAGGCGCTGACCTTGGGTGAGAAAAACGGTTTCCGCAACGCGCAAACCACGGTAATTGCCCCCACCGGCACGATCGGTCTGGTGATGGATTGCGACACCACCGGCATCGAGCCTGACTTCGCGCTGGTGAAGTTCAAGAAACTGGCGGGCGGCGGTTATTTCAAGATCATCAACCGCTCGGTTCCGGCGGCCCTTGATACGCTTGGCTATTCCTCGTCGCAGATCGAGGAAATTACCGCCTATGCCGTCGGTCACGGCTCTATCGGCAACTGCGCCGGCATCAACCATACCTCGCTGATCGGCCACGGCTTTGGCCCCAAGGAGATTGAAAAGATCGAGGCCGCGCTCCCCTCGGCTTTCGACATCCGCTTTGTGTTCAACCAATGGACGCTGGGTGAGAGCTTCTGCCGCGAAACCCTTGGTATCCCTGCGGAAAAACTGAACGACCCCACCTTCGACCTGCTGCGCCATCTTGGCTTCACCAAGGCCCAGATCGACGCTGCCAACGATCACGTCTGCGGAACGATGACGCTGGAAGGCGCGCCGTTCCTGAAGCCCGAGCACTACGTCGTCTTCGACTGTGCCAACCCCTGCGGCAAGAAGGGCAAGCGATACCTCAACGTCGAAAGCCACATCCGCATGATGGCCGCGGCACAATCGTTTATCTCGGGCGCGATCTCGAAGACGATTAACATGGCCAATAACGCTACCATCGAAGAATGCCTTGCAGCTTATGAACTTAGCCACTCGCTGGGCATCAAGGCAAACGCGCTTTACCGTGACGGTTCCAAACTCAGCCAGCCTCTGGCGTCCAGCCTGGTCGAGGATGACGAAGAGGCCGAGGAAATCCTCGCCACCGGCAGTCAGCAGGAAAAGGCCGCCGTGCTGGCCGAAAAGATCGTCGAGAAGATCATCATCAAGGAAATCGTGCGCTCTAACCGCGAAAAGCTGCCTGAGCGTCGCAAGGGCTATACGCAAAAGGCCATCGTCGGCGGGCACAAGGTTTACCTGCGCACCGGCGAATACAAGGACGGCACGCTGGGCGAGATTTTCATCGACATGCACAAAGAGGGCGCTGGCTTCCGCGCCATGATGAACAACTTCGCAATCGCTGTGAGCGTCGGCCTGCAATATGGTGTTCCGCTTGAAGAATTTGTCGAGGCCTTCACCTTCACGCGGTTCGAACCGGCGGGCATGGTGCAGGGCAACGAGACGATCAAGAACGCGACCTCGATCCTCGACTACATCTTCCGCGAACTGGCGGTCAGCTACCTTGACCGCACCGATCTTGCGCATGTCCAACCCGGCGGGCAGAGCTTTGACGACCTTGGCCGCGGCGACACCGAAGGCAAGCGCAACATCGCAGAGCCTTCGGAAAGCGCGGCGTCCCGCAGCCTTGAAGTGCTGCGTCAGATCAGCTCCACCGGCTATTTGCGCAAGCGCCTGCCGCAAGAGCTGATGGTGCTGCAAGGCGGCATCAACTCCGCGCTTGCCGATCCGGTCGGGGCGCTGAACAGGTTGGTGCCAGAGGTGGCGATGGCCTCTACCGCAGTTTCGTCGGGGACGGTCTCGATGGATCTGCGCGTCAAGGCCAAGATGCAAGGCTACGAGGGCGACCCCTGCGGCGAGTGCGGCAACTACACGCTGGTGCGCAACGGCACCTGCATGAAGTGCAACACCTGCGGCGGGACCAGCGGCTGTAGCTGAGGTCGCTGAAACCGGGCACGGGTCGAGACTGACGGTGCGCGTGACCTGCTTGAGGGGCTGTGTGGGAGCCTGACCTGCCCGAGGCGATGGCGCCTCGGGATTTATCACGGGCAGCTGAAGGCGCTTGATGCGCCTTGCGGGTAAACCCTCTTATGCAAAGACGAAACTTGACTGTTGCTCGCGGCAGGGCGTTAATCACAACGCGCGACCGCACGACACCGGGCCGAAGAACCCGGCGTGGGGCGCGATCTGGATTGCAATCTTCAGGGGGATTCTATGCTCAATAGAACAGGGCTTGTTGCGGCGGTTGCCTTTTCCGTGCTGGCGTTTTCCGCTGTCACGCCGGCGCGCGCGGCGACGCCGGCAGATACGTTGATCGAGGCGTGGCAGATTGACGACATGATCTCGCTTGACCCGGCAGAAGTTTACGAACTCTCGTCATCCGAGGTGCTGGGGAACAGCTATCAACGGTTGGTCAACTATGACCTGAAGGACCCGTCCAAGCTTTACGGCCAGATCGCCGATAAATGGACCGTGTCGGCCGATGGCAAAACGATCAGTTTCACCATCAAGCCGGGGATGAAATTTGCGTCCGGCGACCCGATCACCGCCGCCGACGCGGTGTTCTCGCTGACGCGTGCCGTCAAGCTCGACAAGTCGCCCGCCTTCATCCTCGATCAGTTTGGCCTGACCAAGGACAACGTTGACAAGATGGTGGTGCAGACCGGGCCGATGAGCCTCGATTTCCACATGGACCAGGCCTATGCACCCTCGTTCGTGTTGTATTGCCTGACCTCGACCGTCGGTATGATCGTGGACGAAAAGCTGGTGATGAGCCATGCGACGAATGGCGACTTTGGTTATGGCTGGCTGAAAACCAACTATGCAGGCTCTGGCCCGTTCTCGATCCGCGAGTGGAAGCCGAACCAGGACGTCGTGCTGGAGGCGAACGCGAATTACAGCGGGCCCGCGCCCAAGCTGAAGCGGGTGGTTTACCGCCATGTGCCGGAACCGGCCACCCAGCGCCTGCTGTTGCAGAAAGGCGACGTGGACATCGCGCGCAACCTTGGTGCTGACGACATCAAGACCCTGAAGACCGACCCGAACATCAAGTTCGAAAGCGGCGTGAAGGGGACGATCTATTACATGGGTCTGAACCAGAAGAACCAATACCTCGCCAAGCCGGAAGTGCAGCAGGCGATGAAGTATCTGGTGGATTACGCGACGATTGCCGACACCATCATGGGCGGCCTCGTCAAGGTTCACCAGACGTTCGAGCCGGACGGGATGCTGGGCACGCTGGATACCAACCCCTATAGCCTCAACGTCGCCAAGGCGAAGGAGTTGCTGAAGGCGGCCGGGGTTCCTGATGGCTTCAAGGTGACGATGGACGTGCGCAATACGCAAGACATCACCAACATGGCGCAGGCGATCCAGCAGACGATGGCGCAAGCGGGCATTCAGGTCGAGCTGATCCCCGGCGATGGCAAGCAAACGCTGACCAAATATCGTGCGCGCAACCACGACATCTACATTGGCGTCTGGGGCCCGGATTATCAGGACCCGAACTCTAACGCGCAGGGCTTTGCTGCGAACCCCGACAACTCTGATGCCGCGAAGTCCAAGACTTTGGCGTGGCGCAACGACTGGAACATCCCAGAGCTGACCAAGGAGACCGATGCGGCGTTGCTTGAACCCGACTCGGCCAAGCGCGGGGCGATGTATGGCGATCTCCAGACCAAGGTGCTGAACAATTCGCCCTTCGTCATCATGTTCCAACAGGTTGAGGTGTTCGGCACCCGCAAGAACGTCAATGGCGTGGTGGTCGGGCCGTCGTTCGACAACAACCTCGTGGACGGGGTCAGCAAGAACTGATGACGTTTGACGCAAGCGAACAGGAGGGGCGCCGCGGTGCCCTTCCGCCGTGGCTCAAGCGGCTGGGCAGTTTGTTCATCACCTTGGTGGTGACGCTGTTCGGCCTTTTGCTTGTAACCTTCATGATCGGACGCGTGGTGCCGATCGACCCGGTGCTGGCCGCAGTTGGCGACCGTGCCTCGGCCTCGACCTACCACAAGGTCTATCTCGCCCTCGGGCTGGACAAGCCGATCTGGGAGCAATTCCTGATCTATGTGAACCAGGTTTTGCACGGAAACCTTGGCGAATCCGTGCTGACCAGCCGCCCGGTTCTGGAAGACATCGGCACGGTATTCCCGGCAACGCTAGAGCTTTCGACGGTGGCGATCCTGATTGGCACGCTGGTCGGCATTCCGGCGGGTGTGTTGGCGGCGGTGCGGCAAGGGCGCCTGTCAGATCAGGTGGTGCGCGTGCTGGGGTTGGTGGGCTACTCGGCGCCGATCTTCTGGCTCGGGCTGTTGGGGCTTTTGCTGTTCTACGCCAAACTGGGCTGGGTCAGCGGGCCGGGGCGGCTTGATGTTGGCTATCAGTTCAGCGTGGACCGCATCACCGGCCTGATGCTGGTCGATACCGCGCTGGAAGGCCAATGGGACGCGTTCTGGAATGCGGTGTCGCACATCATCCTTCCGGCCTCGCTGCTTGGCTATTACTCGATGGCCTACATCAGCCGAATGACGCGCAGCTTCATGCTGCAAGAGCTGGGGCAGGAATACATCATCACGGCGCGGGTAAAGGGCGTATCTGAACGCCGCATCATCTGGGGCCACGCCCTGCGCAATGCGGCGGTGCCTTTGGTGACGGTGGTCGCGCTAAGTTACGGCAACCTGCTACAAGGGGCGGTGCTGACCGAAACCATCTTTGCCTGGCCGGGTTTGGGCATGTATCTGACCAACTCTCTGGGCAGTGCCGACATGAATGCGGTTCTGGGCTCGACGCTGGTGATCGGCGCGGCCTTCGTGGCGCTGAACCTGCTGTCCGACGTGCTTTACACGTTCCTCGACCCCCGCGTGCGGAGGCAACAATGACTCTCTATTGGTCGCGCGAATGGCTGTTGGCTGAGCAACCCGCCTCGCGCAGGCAGGCGCGGGTCGGGCAGGCCTACCGCACATGGCTCGCGCTGCGCACCAATCGTATGGCGATGGTGGGGCTTACCATCATCGCCCTGCTGATCCTGATGGCGATCTTCGCCGGAGTTCTCGCCCCCTTCGACCCGATTCAAGGCGGCGACCTGCGCACAGAGCGGTTGCAGCCGCCGTCATGGACGCACCTGATGGGCACCGATGACCTTGCCCGCGACATTTATAGCCGCATCCTTTACGGCAGCCGCATCACCCTGATGGTGGTGTCGCTGGTTGCCGTCATCGCCACCCCCGTCGGGCTGTTGGTCGGCACCATCGCGGGGTATTTCGGCGGCTGGATCGACAACGTGCTGATGCGGATCACCGACATCTTCCTTGCCTTTCCGCAACTGGTGCTGGCCTTGGCCTTTGTCGCCGCGCTGGGGCCGGGGATCGAGAACGCAATCATTGCCATCGCCATCACCTCGTGGCCGCCCTACGCCCGCCTTGCGCGGGCCGAGACGCTGACGATCCGCAACGCCGACCACATCGCCGCGATCCAATTGCAAGGCGCCTCATCCGCCCGCATCATCTGGGGCCATGTGGTGCCGCTGTGCCTGTCCTCGGTTATCGTGCGGGTAACGCTGGACATGGCGGGCATCATCCTTACTGCGGCTGGTCTTGGCTTTCTCGGCCTTGGCGCGCAGCCGCCGCAACCGGAATGGGGCGCGATGATTGCGGGCGGGCGGCAGTTCATCATTGACGATTGGTGGGTAGCGACAATGCCCGGCATCGCGATCTTCGTCGTGTCGCTTGGCTTCAACTTCCTTGGCGACGGGTTGCGCGACGTGTTCGATCCAAAGGTGCGCAAATGACGCCGTTGTTAGAGGTTGAGGACCTGCGCGTCAGCTTTCCTACCCGGCATGGCCGGACGGAAGTGGTGCGCGGCGTCAGCTTCAGCCTTGGGCGTGAGCGGCTGGCGATTGTGGGCGAAAGCGGGTCGGGCAAAAGCCAGACCGGCCGCGCCATCCTTGGCCTGACGCCGCCGCCGGGCAAGGCCACGGCAGCGCGGCTGAACTTTGAAGGGCAAGACCTGCGCAACGCGACGCCCAAGCAATGGCGCGACCTGCGTGGGCGGCGCATTTCACTGGTGATGCAAGATCCGAAATTCAGCCTTAACCCGGTGATGACAATCGGTCGCCAGTTGATGGAGGCGGCAACGCGCACGTCGCAAACCCGGGCCGAGGCGAAAGACCATGCCCTCGCGATGCTGGAGGCCGTGCAGATCCGCGACCCTCTGCGCGTCTTTAAGGCCTATCCGCACGAACTGTCCGGCGGCATGGGCCAGCGCGCGATGATTGCAATGATGCTGATCCCAGAGCCGGATCTGCTGATCGCGGACGAGCCGACCTCGGCCCTCGACGTCACCGTGCAGATCGAGGTGCTGCGCATCCTTGACCGGCTGGTGACCGACCGCGGCATGGGCCTTATTTTCATCAGCCACGACCTGCGGCTGGTGTCCTCGTTCTGCGACAGGGTTCTGGTCATGTATGCGGGCAAGGTGGTTGAAGAACTGCGCGCCTCGAACCTCGCGCAGGCCCAGCACCCCTATACGCAGGGTCTTTTTAACTGTCTGCCGAAGATCGAGGGCGGCATTCGCCCGCTGCCCACGTTACAGCGCGATGCGGAATGGGCGCGCTGATGGGTATGATCGACATCACCGACCTCGCGGTCACCTTCGGCCACGGCGCGGCGCGCGTGCAGGCGGTGCGCGGCATCAGCTTTTCCGTTCAGCGCGGCGAAAGCTATGGCATTGTTGGCGAAAGCGGGTCGGGAAAATCCACGGTACTGCGGGCGCTGGTGGGTCTTGCCCCGGTCACGAAGGGCACCTTGGCGCTTGACGGCGACACCCTGATCGGGCGGCGCAGCAAGGCGTTTTACCGCCGCGTGCAGATGGTGTTTCAAGACCCATATGCCTCGCTTCACCCGCGTCAGACCGTTGATAGCGTGCTGTCAGAGCCGCTGGCGATCCACGGCTTCGATGACCGCGAGGGGCGCGTCGCGCGTGCGCTTGACGACGTGGGCCTTGGGCTTGGCTTCCGCTTTCGTTATCCGCATCAGCTTTCCGGCGGCCAGCGCCAGCGCGTTGCGATCGCCCGCGCCCTGATCCTGGAACCCGAGGTTCTGTTGCTCGACGAACCGACCTCCGCGCTTGATGCCTCGATTCAGGCCGAAGTGCTGAACCTGCTGGACCGTGTGCGGACAGAGCGTGGGCTGACCTATATCCTCGTCAGCCACGACCTCGCCGTGGTGGCGCATATGTGCGAACGCCTGATGGTCATGCAGCACGGGCGCGCGGTTGAGGAACTATCACGCGCCGACCTGCACGCGCGGGTTGCGACGCACGAGTATACCCGCACATTGCTGCTGGCGAGCGAAGGATACCGGGTGTCGGACGGCGCCGCGCAAGGGGCAGCATCCTGAGGGCTGAGGCCTAGGGGCCGGACCTGTTGCGGTTCCACCGCCGGCGTGATGCAGGCTCCGCAAGGTGTCTGAACCACATGCACGCGCGGATCGCCCGCCTTGAGGTGAATCAACGACAGGCCGGGCAGAGGCTGTCAGCCTGACCTTGGCAACTCGACCGGGAGGGTGGGCGATGCGGCTTTCATTTCATGGTGCTGCGGGCGGTGTGACGGGCTCTTGTCACCTGATCGAATGCAACGGGGCCAAGGTTCTGATCGACTGCGGGATGTTTCAGGGCAGCCGCGAGATCGAAGAGGACAACGCCGATCCCTTTGGGTTTGAGGCGTCCTCGATCGACGTTCTTCTGTTGACCCACGCGCATCTTGACCATTGTGGGCGTATTCCGCTGCTCTACAAACGCGGCTTTCGCGGCGAGATCATCACTACCGCCCCCTCGCGCGATCTTGCGCGCGTGGTGATGATGGACGCGGCGCGCCTGCAAGAGGAGGACGCAGAGCGGGTGGCCCGCCACGCTCGCCACGCCAAGCACAGCCACGCCCACGACCAGACAATCGAGCCGCTTTACAGCACGCTCGACACGCTCAACGCCTTTGACCGCTTCGGGCGCACCGCGTCGTATGGCGTCCAGATTGAGGTGGTGCCGGGTGTCACGGCGCTGTTCGGCAACGCGGGGCATATCCTCGGCTCGGCTTGGATCAGGGTGGAGCTGCAAGAGCAGGGCGCGCACCATTCGGTGTTGTTTTCCGGCGATCTGGGCAGCTCTGGCCGACCGCTTCTGAACGATCCGGACCCGGCGCCAGCCACGGAAAACCTTGTGATTGAGACGACTTACGGCGACCGCGACCACAAAAGCCTGGAGGCGTCGGTGACAGAGCTTTATGCGGCCGTGAATGACGCGGTCCGGCACGGTGGCAACGCGGTGATCCCGACCTTTGCGTTAGACCGCGCGCAAGAGATTCTGTTCTACCTCCACCTTGGCGAGCGCAGTGGCCAACTGCCGCGTGGTCTGCCGGTTTACCTCGACTCGCCGATGGCGATCACCGCGACCGAGATATACGACAGCTACCCGGACTATTTTAACCCGCAGGTCCACCATCTGTTCGAGCATCATAAGGACCCTCTGCGCCCAAGCGGGTTGCGCTTGCTGCGCGACGCCCAAGCCTCTGCGGCGCTGAACCATGTCTCCGGGGCGGTCATCATGGCGGGGTCTGGCATGTGCACCGGCGGGCGCATCCGTCACCACTTGCGCCATAATATCGGCAATCCCAAGGCCAGCATCATCTTTGTCGGTTACGCCGCCGATGGCACTCTGGCGCGTCACATTGTTGAGGGCGACCACCATGTGCGTATCTTTGGCGATGACCTGCAGGTGCTGGCGCGCGTCTATACAATCAACGGTTTTTCCGCCCACGCCGACCGCTCTGAACTGCTGCGCTGGCAAGCCACGGCTCAGCCCGCCACGACGTTCCTCGTCCACGGCGAGGACAAGGGTATGGCCGCGATGCAGGCCGCATTGACCGGCAAGCACGTCGTGATCCCAAAGCTGAACGACGGTTTCACGCTGTAGCGGCGCTATTGCGTGACCTTTGGCAGGTGGAAAAACGCGGCAAACGCATAGGGTCGCTTCAGCGGGAAATAGAGCCCCGAGCGTTCCACGCTGAACCGGTAGGGCACCAGCGTGAATCCGTCGTTGCGTGCCCAATCCTCCACCTTCTTGGTGCAGACCGTCTGTTGCGTCGTGTCGCTGCCGTTGCCCAGCGGGCAGATCACCACGCCCCCCTCGGCTTGCCAGTTGGGGCGGGGGGGATAGTAGTCGGGCAGGGTGTCGGGCAGATCGGGCAAAGCCTCGACCAGTTGTGGCAGGCGCGAGAAATAGGCGATGCGCGCGGCATCATTGCCCGACGCGGCCCATGCGAGCGGCACGCCGGGCGCCAGCGTCTGCCACTGGGCATCAATCGCCGCAGTCGCCGCGCGTTCCGGGTAATACGCCTCTTCCGGCGCGGTAAATGCGGCAAAGATGGCAAAGACCACCGCCAACACCACCATCAGCGGCCAGATCCAGCGAAACGCGCCCAGCAGGCGGGTGCATTTGGCCAGCACCGCCTCTGGCTCAAGGTCCGCGTTGCGGATCCACAGCAGGGTAAAAGCATAGCCGATCGGGATCGCCCAAGGCTCTGACAGATAGACAAATCCGATCAGCCCGGCGACCATCGACAGCGCATAGGGCATCACCGCCAGATACCACAACGCATCGCCCGCGCCCTGCATCCGCAGACTGCGGGCAAAGCGCCGCCAGACCGGGCCGCGATAGAACATCGCCAACACGGCAATCCACGGGATCAGCCAATAATAGACCGGCGCCAAGCCGAACGAGAGGAAGTGGTAAAGGTCCAGCCCGGTGCCTTGTTCATCGACATAGACCACCGTCTCGAACCCGTGCGCGCGCTGCCACAACAGATGGGGCAAGATCGCCAGCGCAAAGGCCGCAAGCCCAAGCCACGGGGCAGGGCGACGCCAATTCCCCACCATCCCCGGCACCACCGACGCAATCAGGATCGAGGCGAGCAACAGGGCCGAATAATACTTGCTCATCATCGCAATGGCGGCGAGCAGGCCAAAACCGATCCCGGCCAGAATGCGCCCGCGCGCCGTCGGGTGCTTCACCGCGACGAAGAACGCCCATGACACCCACGGCCAGGTTGACAGGCAAATCGCATTCATGTTCAGCTTGTCGGGCAGGGTCAGATAGGGAAACGCCAGCGCGGATAGCGCGACTGCGGCCAGCGCCTGCGTGCGCGTGGCCAGCACCTGCCGCCCCAGCGCGTAGATGCCCAGAAATCCCGCGCCCAGATTGATCGCGGCCAGCGCATAGAACGACGCCACCGTGCGCGGAAAGGCCAGAAACCAGAAATGCGCCATCCACGGCAGGAATTGCGGATGCTTGTTCGAGCCCATCAGCAGGTGCTGCGACCACGCATAAACCTCGACCATGTCGCCATATTTGTCGAGATAGGGCTTCGCCACCACGATCATCACATACCAGACCAGCGTCTGAACGGCGATAAAGCGGTAGGCGCGGGCGCGGGTCACGGGGTCCAGGGTCGTCAAATCGGCCTCTTGATCGGCTTGTGTTTCACTCTGCCGGTCTCAACCTGCGGCGACAGCGCGCGCAACTGACCACTAAGCGGCCGCTTTGGCAAATCCAAAATCACCCGATCGCTCGCGGGTGCCCGCGCACCTTCGCCGTGCCGTTTTCGTTTTACTCAGGGGGGAGGGGCTGGTATTTGCAGGGTCAGTCGCGGCACCCGCTTGGCAACACCGTCAGGACCAGAGCCGTCACAGAGGACCAATGCCCGATCAACGCCTGTCCGTTATAATCCCCGTCTTGAACGAAGAGCGGATGATTGATCTGCTCGCCAAAGCCTTGGTGCCAGAGCTGGAAAAGCTCGACCTTGGCTGGAACGTGCTGTTCGTCGATGACGGCTCGACCGACCGCACGTTGGACCGTATCCGCGCGCTTAGCGCCGCCGATCCGCGCATCACCGCGATCTCGTTCAGCCGCAATTTCGGCAAGGAACAGGCGATGGCTGCGGGCCTGCGCTATGCGACGGGCGATTGCGTTCTGATCATGGACGCCGACCTGCAACATCCGCCGCATTATATCGCCGAATTTGTAGCACGCTGGCGGCAAGGCGGGCGTGTGGTATTCGGCCAGCGCGTCAACCGCGACGCTGACAGCTTTCTGCGGCGCAAATACTCCGACGTCTTCCATGCCGTGTTTGGCTTCCTCGCCGGTGCGCGGCTGCCGCGCGGCATCGTCGATTTTGTGCTGCTGGACCGCACCGCCGTCGATGCGATGAACGCGCTGGATGAACGCACGCGCTTCACCAAGGGCATGTTCAGCTGGATCGGCTTCAACACCGCCGTGGTGCCCTTTGATACGGGAGAGCGGGTGGCGGGAAAATCCACCTTCAACTTCCTGAAATTGCTGCGTTTTGCCCTAGACGGCATCGTGTCGTTCTCGACTCTGCCGCTGCGCGTTTGGTCCATCGTTGGTGCTTTCGTGTCGCTGGGGGCCTTGGGCTATTCGGTGTATTTCCTCGTCAAGACCTTGCTGTTCAAGACCGACGTGCCGGGCTTTCCCTCGCTCATGGTCTCGATCATGTTCTTCTCGGGCGTGCAGATGATTTCGCTGGGGGTGATCGGCGAATATGTCGGGCGCATCTTTGAAGAGGTGAAACACCGCCCGCTTTACATTGTGGCGGACGAGGTCGGCCTTGCCGACACCGCCACCAATCGTCATGGCTGAGGCCGCGCGGTTCATCCTGTGCGCCGATGACTACGCCCAGAACGGCGCGATCAGCGAGGCGATTGTCGACCTCGCCGGGCAGGGCCGCCTCTCCGCCACCAGCGCCATGACCACCAGCCCGTTCTGGCCGGGCGAGGCGCGCGCCATCATGGCGCTGCGTGGGACGGTGGCGGTGGGTCTGCATCTGAACCTGACGCATGGCGCGCCCTTGGGGCCGATGACCGGCCTTGCCCCCTCTGGCCTTTTCCCCGAGATCGGCCCGGTCATCGCCGCATCCCTGTCGTGCCAGCTTGACGCGGTAGAGATCCGGGCCGAGATCGACCGCCAACTTGACGCGTTCGAGGCCGCCGCTGGTGCTGCACCCGATCACGTTGACGGGCATCAGCACGTCCATACCTTGCCCGTGGTGCGCCGCGCGCTGATCGCGGCGCTGGTGCGCCGGTATCCCGGTCGAGCGATCCTGCTGCGCACCCCCTCTGACCACCTTACCGCCATGGCGCGGCGTGGCACGGTGCCGAAGGCGCTGGTGGTGGCCGCGCTTTCCGCAGGGTTCGCGCGGCTGGCGCGCAAGGCTGGCTTCCTGACGAACGACAGCTTCGCGGGCTTTTCGGATTTCGCTGACAAACCCTATGCCGATGAATTCGCCCGCTTTCAGCGCGGGCCGGGGCGGCGGCATCTGGTGATGTGCCATCCCGGCAAGGACGGCTCTACCGAAGATCCCATCGCCGCGCGCCGCCCGTTTGAATACGACTTCCTCAAATCCGCCGAGGGCCTGCCGGATCGCCTGTGGCACCCCCCGGCGCGCGGCGTGGCCGAGCCTGCTGACTGGAGCAACGGCTTCACCGATGTCTGACACGACCCCAAAACCGCAAAGTGCCCTCGCGCATATGCTGGGCTTTCTCGTCTCGGGCGGAGCGGCGTTCGCCACCGATGCCGCGGTGCTGGAGGGATTGTTACACGCGACGCCCTGGCCCGCGCTGCTTTGCCGCTTGATTGCCATCCCTTGCGCGATGGTGGTCGGCTGGCGTATGCACCGCCGCTTTACCTTCGCGGTCACGACACCCGGCACCTTGCGAGAGTTCCTAAGCTTCGCGACGGTGGGGTGGAGCGCTGCCGCCGTCAATTACGGCGTGTTCGCCGCAGTCCTGATGCTGATCCCGACCGCGTTGCCATTCATCGCGCTGGTCGCGAGTTCGGCGGTCGCGATGGTCTATTCCTACCTCGGCTACCGCTTCCACGTTTTCCGCTGATCAAAGATCCTCATCCAGTATGGTCTCGATCGGCCGCGGCAACGGCGCCACGTTCACCGGAACCCCCTCGGCAAACACCGTAACCGGCTCGCCACAGTGGAACAGATAGTAGGTTACCGCCAACTCTGGCCGCCGGAACACGCCCGCGCGCCCCTTGATACTATCCACCGTCGCAAAGCGGATCTGAAAGTTCGTCAGCCCATGGCTCATCTCTTGCCGGGGCGAGACCAACAGATCGCGCAATGGCTTGCCGTAGTCGAGCGCGTTGGCGCGGATCATAAAGGGCTGTGCTTCTGGGTGACGTTGCAAATACGCCTCGTCCAAGCGGATCTGGTCGATCCACTCAACGCGCAGGATGCGCCCTGAACTGGTGCGCACCTCGTCGCGCAGGCGCAAAACTTCGATCGGCATCTCGCCGAATGCGGTCCTGATCCGCGTCTTGCCGGTAAATCCGGGCAACTGCCATGTCCCCGCCGGAGCGGCTTCCGGCTGTGGGGCAAAACGCGGCGCATCGACTTGCGGCGCAACAGGTGCGACCATCGTCTGCAGGACAGAGCGCAGAATGTTGTCATCAGGGTGTTGCGCAGAATTCATTGTGTTCAACCCTCTTTCTCCCGTTGACGGGCTTGCCAACCTGCCAAATTGCCACGAATGGACATGGCTGAGGTGGCCAACCTGCACGGCGAAAACGGCACCACGATGGCTTCCTGTGCCGATGTCGTGACCATTTTGGGGTGGTTTCCGGCATTGAGCCCGGAACAGTGGAAAATTGGGGCCCATTTCATCACCAATCGTGCGAAAAGCCGCGAATTGATGCAAATCTGGATACACGGGGCCAGAAGTTCCAATTTTGCCACTCTCGCCGGCAGCGCGCGTTGCCTATTGCCCGCGACCAAGGCTAACTTGGCCAAACAGGATCGCAGGACAGGGGCGCAAAGATGAAGATCGTCGTGATGGGTGCGGGTGTGATCGGTGTCACCACCGCCTACTACCTGGCGAAAGCAGGGGCAGAGGTCGTGGTGCTGGATCGTCAGGCCGGGCCGGGGTTGGAGACATCCTACGCCAACGCGGGCGAGCTTTCCTACGGCATGACCTCGCCCTGGGCGGCGCCGGGCATCCCGATGAAGGCGGTGAAGTGGCTGTTCATGAAGCGCCGCCCGCTGTTTATCTGGCCGCTCATCAGTCCGACCATGTGGGTCTGGGGCGCGCAAATGTTGGCGAACTGCAACGAGAAAAGCTACGCGCTGAACAAATCGCGCATGGTGCGCATCTCGAACTACAGCCGCGATTGCCTGCCCGATCTGATCGCGGAAACCGGCATTCAGTATGATGGCCGCGCGCAGGGCACCCTGCAACTTTTCCGCACCGAGAAACAGCTCAAGGGTTCCAAGGCGGATCAGGACATTCTTGCCGAATTCGACTCTCCGTTTGAACTGCTCGACCCCGATGGCTGCGTTGCGGTGGAACCGGCGCTGGCCGCGGTGCGCGGCAAATTCGTGGGCGGTCTGCGCCTGACCGCCGACCGCACCGGCGATTGCCGCATGTTCACCATGGCGCTGGCGGAAAAAGCCGCCGAACTGGGTGTCAAATTCCACTATGCCCAGACCATTGAGCAAATCGCAGTCGAGGCGGGCCGTGTGGTCGGCGTCGATACCGACCAGATGGGCCGCGTCACCGGCGACGCCTATGTCTGCGCGCTGGGAAGCTATGCGCCGCGTGTGCTGACCCCGATCGGCATCCGCCTGCCGGTCTATCCGGTCAAAGGCTACTCGGTCACGCTGCCCGTCACCGATGACGCGATGGCGCCGCAATCCACCATTATGGACGAAACCCACAAGGTTGCGATCACCCGCCTCGGCGACCGCATCCGCGTGGCAGGGCAGGCGGAAATCGCGGGCTATTCCAACCGCCTTGGCCCGAACGCCACCAACACCGTGCGCCATGTCATCAGCGATCTGTTCCCCAAGGGCGGCGACGTGGACCGCGCCGAGGGCTGGACCGGCCTGCGCCCGATGACTCCCGACGGCACGCCGGTTCTGGGCGGCACCGCGCTGCCCAACCTGTTCCTCAATACCGGGCACGGCACGCTGGGCTGGACCATGGCCTGCGGGTCGGGCAGGGCGGTCGCCGACCTCGTTCTTGGCCGCACGCCAGAGATTTCCTTCGATGGCCTGACCGCCGCGCGCTACGGCCAGTAGCACGCCACACATAAGAGTGAACTGCGGCTGTCTTGCGGCAGTGCAGCATTGCGCCCAAATGTCAGACTGTTACACGCAGGTGCTATAGCGCTGTCGCAAAAGGAGTTTCCGATGACCAAACCGCACCCGAACGAACATTCCGTTCTTGTGCTGCAGGGCGGCGGCGCGCTTGGTGCCTATCAGGCGGGGGCGTTTGCGGAGCTGGCCAAGGCAGGGTGCGCGCCGGAATGGGTGGCGGGCATCTCGATCGGCGCGATCAACGCCGCCATCATCTGCGGCAACCCACCCGAGGCCCGCGCCGCCAAGCTTGACGCGTTCTGGAGCGGCATCACCTCATCCGCCGCGCTGTCCCACATGTTCTCCTTCGTGCCCGACCGCCACATGTTTGGTGAGCTTGCGTCGGCCTCTGTCGTCGCGATGGGCGTGCCGGGTTTCTTCAAGCCGCGCCTGCCTGCGCTTGCGTTCATGCCGGGCGGCCTTGCCTCGATGACCAGCTTTTACGACACCGCGCCCCTTGCCGATACCCTGCGCGAGGTGGTTGATTTTGACTATCTCAACACCCACGGCCCCCGCCTTAGCGTGGGCGCCGTCCATGTCAGCACCGGAAACTTTGCCTATTTTGACAGCGCAACCCAGCGCATCGGCCCGGAACACATCATGGCGAGCGGCGCGCTGCCGCCCGGCTTTCCCCCGGTCGAGATCGACGGGCATTGGTATTGGGATGGCGGCCTCGTGTCCAACACGCCGCTGCAATACATCATGGAACAGGCGGACGGCGAGCCGCTCTGCGTCTTTCAGATCGACCTGTTCAGCGCGCACGGCGACCTGCCCGGCACGATGGCAGAGGTGCAGCAGCGCGAAAAAGACATCCGTTTTTCGTCGCGCACCCGCCTGACCACCGACCGTTATCGCCAGTTGAACGGCCTTAGCATGGCCGCCGAGCGACTGTGGGCAAAGCTGCCAAAGGAGTTGCAAGACGACCCCGACCTCGCCTTCATCCGCGCCGCCACGCCAGATTGCCCGATCACCCTCGTCCACCTGATCCACCGCAAGGAAGACTTTGAGGGCGCGACGAAAGACTACGAATTCTCGCGCCTGTCGATGCTGCAGCATTGGGCAGCAGGCGAGAATGACGTCAAAAAGACCTTTTCTCACAAGGACTGGAAACGCCGCACCGTCGCCAAGACCGGGCTGCAAATCTTCGACCTGACGCGCGACGATGCCTAAGCGTATTTCGACCGTAAAAGGATCCCCCCCATGAAACTCGACGATGTTATCAGCCGGGCCTTTTCGATGCCGCTGACCAACCCATCCTACCCGCGTGGTCCTTACCGTTTCGTGAACCGCGAATTTCTCGTCATCACTTACCGCACCGATATGGACGCCCTGCGCGCCGTGGTGCCCGAGCCGCTCGAAGTCACCGAGCCGATCGTGAAATTCGAATTCATCCGAATGCCCGATTCCACCGGCTTTGGCGATTACACCGAGTCGGGGCAGGTGATCCCGGTCACGTTTCAGGGGCAGAAGGGCGGCTACGTCCACGCCATGTATCTCAACGACGACGCGCCAATCGCGGGTGGGCGGGAAATATGGGGCTTTCCCAAGAAGCTCGCCGACCCCGCGATGCGCGTCGAAAAGGACACCCTCGTCGGCACGCTTGATGTCGGTTCGGTCCGCGTCGCCACCGGCACGATGGGCTACAAACACCGCGCGCTTGATCTTGATGCGGTGCGTAAAAGCCTTGAGTCACCCAGTTTTCTGCTAAAGATCATCCCCCACGTCGATTGCACCCCGCGGATATGCGAGCTTGTGCGCTATTACCTTACCGACCTGACCGTGAAAGGCGCATGGGAAGGCCCCGCCGCGCTGGAGCTTTGCGCCCACGCGCTGGCCCCCGTCGCTACCCTTCCGGTGCGCGAGGTGCTGTCTGCCGTGCACATCCTCAGCGACCTGACGCTGGGTCTGGGCGAGGTTGTGCATGACTACCTCGCTAAACCCTGAGCCGCGCTCGTTGTCATAAATTTTTGGTGTCAAACGGGAATGCCCCTTCTCTCGCGGCATTCGTGTCCCTACTATAATAGGAATCGTTTGGCGCACATCGCGCTTTGAGGAGATCTCGATGGGTGAATTCAGCGTAATGCATCTGCTGGTCGTAGGGCTGGTTGTGCTGGTGTTGTTCGGTCGCGGCAAGGTCAGCTCGCTGATGGGCGAGGTTGGCAAGGGCATCACCGCTTTCAAGAAGGGCGTGCAAGAGGGCGCGAAAGAGGTCGAGGCTACGCCTGAGGCCCCGCGCGACGTGACGCCTGCCGACAAAGCCAAAGCCTGATCGTATCCTGATTTTAACGCGCTACAATTCCGCCTCGCTCCTGCAAAAGGGCGGGGCGTTTGGCGTTGATTGCGCGCGATACCGCGCACGCGCCCTTCATTCGGGCCGAAACTTGCCCAATCCGCACTGCTCGCGCGCCAGTGAGATGCGAGACCGCCGAAGGTGTGCTAGAAAGAGAGCAAGACCTCTAGGGCTTAACGCTTCCTAAATGGGTTCGCCCCTTTCTATGCGAAACAAACGGCACAGACAGACGGGAGGATTACGATGAACACGCTTTCCACACCGCCCCTCAATTCCGCCACCACTTTCCTCAACCCCGGCCCAGGCCCGGTTACCCGCGTTTCCCTTGGGCCTCTGCCGCATCGGCTTGCGGCTGCGGCATCAGCATTGGGCCCGATCCCCAGGGCCAGCCTAAGTGCGCTGGTCGATCTCGGCCTCTCGACACAGGAAATCGCCGATTACCTTTGTCTCGATCACGGCATCGTGGCAGAACTGCTCGCCCTTTGGTGCGTCGCCCGTCCACCGAGCTTGCGCGTCGATCACCCGGCGCCTCACCTCGCCTGACTGTCGTTTCCGACCCTTTGATCGCAATGCATCGTCGCGGCACGACCTCAAGTCGTGCCGTCCAGCGTTTGGCGCATGATTTTCAGCATTTGCGCAGCTTAGCCGTGCCCCTCGACGCGAGAAAAATTTGCGTCCATTAGGCAAGACGAAACACTTTCCCCGCAATAACGTTGACTAAGCGACTCGGCGGCAGGACACGAGCCGGCCGCCACCCACTGCGCAGAACGCGACAGGAGACTGATTTATGCCTAAACGGCAAGACGCCGGGAGCGTACCGGCCGGGGAAAAATCCCCAACCACCCTTGATCCCGCCGACTGGTCGGCTACACGCGCCAGCGCTCACCAGATGCTTGAGGACATCCTCGACCACCTGCAAACCCGCGCCGATCAGCCGCTCTGGCAACCCGCGCCCGCCGCGGCGCAGGCGGCGTTCCATGCCCCGGTGCCGCGCGAACCGACCCCACTCGACGCCGTCCACGCCAGCTTTGTCGCCAACGTTCTGCCCTATGGCAGCGGGAACACGCACCCCGGTTTCATGGGCTGGGTGCAGGGTGGCGGCACCGTCGCGGGGATGCTGGCAGAGATGCTGGCGGGCGGCTTCAATGCCAATGTCGGCGGGCGCGACCACATGGCCATCACGGCAGAGCGTCAGATCACCGCCTGGATGCGCGAGATCTTCGATTTCTCTGCAGAGGCGGGCGGGCTTTTCCTCACCGGCGCCAGTCAGGCGAACTTCGTCGCCGTCCTCCTCGCGCGCGCGCGCGCGTTGGGGCAGGGCGTGCGGCAAAGCGGGATCGGCCCTGCACGCCTTACCGCCTATACCTCCGCCGCCGCACACGGCTGCATCCCCCGCGCGATGGAGATGGCGGGGATCGGCAGCGACGCGCTGCGCGCCATTGCGACCACGCCCGAGGGGCAAATTGACACCGCAGCCCTCGCCGCCGCTATCGCCGCCGACCGCGCCGCCGGAATGCAGCCGTTCCTGATTGTCGGCACGGCGGGAACCGTTAACACGGGTGCCGTGGACGACCTGAACGCGCTGGCCGACATCGCCAGTACTCACGGCCTCCACTTCCACGTTGACGGTGCCATCGGCGCGCTGTGCCTGCTGTCCGACCGCCTCGCGCCGCGCTTCCATGGCATTAAACGCGCCGATTCCATCGCATTCGACTTTCACAAATGGGCGCAGGTGCCGTATGACGCGGGTTTTCTGCTGACCCGTGACGGCCCCGCGCAACGCCAGTGCTTCGCGTCTGATAATGCCTATCTTACCCGCGCCGAGACCGGCCTCGCGGGTGGCGAGTGGTGGCCTTGCGACTACGGCCCCGACCTTTCGCGCGGCTTTCGTGCGCTGAAAACATGGTTTACCTTCAAGACCTATGGTTTCGACGCCATCGCCGCGATGATGGACCAAAGCTGCGCGCTCGCCCAAACTCTTGCCGCCCGCGTCGCGGCAGAGCCTCGGCTGGAGCTGATGGCCCCGGTCGCGCTCAACATCGTCTGCTTTCGTTACCGCGACGACGCGCCCGAAGACACGCTGAACGCCAGTATCGTCGAGGCGCTGCACGCCGAGGGGCGCGTCGCCCCCTCGCTCACCTATATCGGCCCGCGTCGCGCCATTCGGGCTGCCCTTTTCAACCACCGCACCACCCCCCGCGACATCGACGCCCTCATCACAAGCACCCTCCGCCTTGGCGCGGCACAGGAGTAAGCCCATGCATATGCCCGTTCTGCCCCTGCCGGTAGAGGCCGATCCCGCTGCCCGCCTTGTCGGCATGGCCGCCATCGCCCGCATCGCGTTCGAGCAGACCGACGTCGGCCCCCTTGCCAGCCGCCTGATGACCCGCCTGCAAAGCCTGCGTGCCGACCCCGCAGCGCTGCTGGACCTCTCGATGATCCTGCAAAGCCATGGGCGCAGCGCCGAGGCGATGGAGCAGATGCAGAGCGCCCTACGGCTGCGCCGCGACTATTGCGTGGTGCATGGCGACGGCTCCGGCCCGCGCCTGCTTGCTTTCGTGACGCCGGGCGATTTCATGGCCAACACGCCGCTCGATTTCCTGCTGGAAGGCTCTAATGCTATGCTTTTGCTGCGTTATGTCGATGCCGAGACAGCGGCGCTGGATGACCTGCCAGAGCATGACATGGCCTTTATGGCCGTGGGCGAATCCCCCGAAAACGCCGCGGTTCTTGCCCGGATGGCGGAGTTGCTGGCAAATTGGCCGGGCCCGATCCTGAACAACGCGGCGCCACTGATCGCCAGCCTCACCCGCGACGGCGTCAGCGCGCGGCTCGCCAATCAGCCCGCGCTTTATGCCCCGCCAAACCTCCGCGTTACCCAGGCAAAACTGGCGGCACTCAGGGCAGGGCGCATCGCCCCCGAGTCCCTGCATCCCGATCTGCGCTTCCCCCTGGTGCTGCGCCCCATTGGCACGCATGCGGGCAACGGCATGTGCGTTGCCCACAGCGCCGACGACCTCCTCGCGCCTGACGCGGCAGCGGTCTACCTTGCGCCCTTCATCGACTACCGCGACGCCGATGGGCTATTCACCAAGCAACGCATCGTCGTCATCAACGGGCGGCCCTATCCCTGCCACATGGCGCGCTCGGATCACTGGATTGTCCACTACCTCAGCGCTGGCATGGCCGAAGATCCCGCCAAACGCGCGGCAGAGGCGGCGTGGATCGCGGATTTCGATACCGGTTTTGCTACCCGCCACGCCGCCGCCTTCGCCGCGCTCAGCGCCGCCATCGGTCTTGAGTATTTCGGCATCGACTGCGCCGAGCTGCCCGATGGTCGCCTGCTGATCTTTGAACTCGACGTGGCGATGATCGTGCACGACATGGATGACGCGGCGACCTTTCCCTACAAGAAACCGGCGATGCGCCGTCTGTTCGACGCCTTCCTTGCCAGCCTTACGCCACCAACTCCGCCGTCTTGAACCCCAGCCGCGCGAGGCCCACCGCCACCTCCGGGTTGGCCATGAAAAGCCGCCACAACAGGCCCGAGCGGTGGTTCTCGATCATCACCACAATCGGCCCCTCGTCGATGGCGAGGTTGCTGTCCGCGATCCAGCCGGCCGTTTCGTTGAACGCGTCGTAAAACCCGAACGCGCCCCACAGCCCCGGCATGTCCTCATAATAATGCCGCATTGCGGCCAGCGACTCGTCCGGCGTGTAGGGCATCGCCGCAATCGCCCCGGTCGGGGCCACCACGCCCAGATCGTTGGTCGGCGAAAACGCGTTATAGCCCCGATCGCCGTCACAAGCGGTCAGCCCCCAAGCCGCGCCATAGCCCGCAAACCCCTTCGGATTGTCTGCGCAATAGGCGTGGTTGATGCGCGCGTGATTGCGGTTCTGCTGCCAGTAATCCGTGTGCCCATCGCGCAATCCGCGCGGGTCGAGGCCCATAAACGAATAGTGCGTGAAAAACAGCGGCCCGCCTAACTCTGGCCCTAACGGCAGCGGAATCCCGTAGTAGCTGCGCCCGTTCACATAGGTCCGGCTATTCTTCCAACCCTCGTCATATGCGCGCACGTCAATCGCATGGGTGGGCGAGCTTGCCGCCAGCACATAGGTAATCAGCGCCTCATGCCAGCCGGTGATCGGCAGCCCCTCGGCCCAGGCCTTGTCGGGGCTCCAATGCCACATCAGCTTGTTCGGCGCCGGGCAGAACGCATCCCACTCCACCGCGTGCCACATCGCGGTGATCTGCGCGACCAGCGCGGGGTCTTCGGAAAAATACTGCCGCGCCGTCAAAAGCCCCATCATCAGGAACGAGGTTTCGACCAGATCGCCGCCGTTGTCATTGGTCGAAAACGCAATCGTCGCGCCGGTGGTGCCGTTCATCCAATGTGGGAACGCCCCGTGATAGTGCGTTGTCTTGCATAGGAAATCGCAAATCTTGCGCACTCGCTCCCGCACCGCATCCCGCGGCAGAAACCCGCGCTCTGTCCCCGCGATCATCGCCATGATGCCAAAGCCGGTTCCGCCCGTCGTCACCGTCTCTGCCACGTCATAGCTGACCGAGCCCGCCGACCGCTCGCGCGCCATGCCGCTGACCGGATGCCCGAACTCCCAGAAATAGTGCAGCGTCTGACGCTGCACGAGGTCCATCAGCGCCTCGTCACTCAACCGCTCGCCCGCCATCCCGGCCCCCGTCATTTGCGCCAATTCACCCGCACCACCTGCACATCCTCACAGTTGGGGCCGACCATGATGTCGAAATCGCCCGACTCCCAGTCATGCACACAATCGCTTAAGGTTTGCCCGCGATAATAGGCCAACTGCTCGGTTGTCACGCGGAACGTCACCTTGCGCGTCGCGCCCGCCGCAAGCTCCACCCGCTCAAACCCCTTCAGCTCTCGCACGGGGCGCGAGGCTTCGCCGACCGGATCGCGCAGGTAAAGCTGCGCCACCTCCGTGCCCGCACGGTCGCCGATGTTGGTCAGCGTGAACGACACTTGCAACACATCGGCCTCGTCGCGCAGCGCGGTCTTGTTAACCGACACCTGCCCATATTCGAACGCGGCATAGCCAAGCCCGAACCCCGCCGGATACAGCGGCGTGTGCGGCTCCTCCAGAATGCAGGCGGTGGTGAATTTGCGGAACACGTTGACGCCGTGGCGGTCCTTTTCGGTGTCGCCCGCCACATCGACCCCCAGCGCGCGCCGCGGCCGCCCGGTGGGCAGCGCCTCGGTGCGATAGGGCAGTTGCCCGACCGACCGGGGTAGGGCGAGGCTTAGCCGCCCCGAGGGGTTCACATCGCCAAACAGCACATCCGCGAGGCCGTTGCCGGTCTGGCTGCCCAATTGGCCGGTGTAAATCAGCGCGTCCACCCGCGGCGCCTCATGTGCCAGCGCCAGGGGCCGCCCCGCCATCGCGATCAGCACCAGCGGCTTGCCCGCCGCCGCCGCAAACGCCGCCACCGCGTCGAACAGCGGGCGCTGGTCAAGCGGGATCTGCACATCGGCGCGGGTCGAGGCCTCGCCCGCATGTTCCTTGGCCTCGCCCAGACACAGCACGATCACATCCGCCGCCTCTGCCACCGTCAGCGCCTCGGCAATCATCGCCTCCGGGCTGCGCGCGTCGATGATGACCGAGGGGTTTTGCGCATTGTGCATGTTCAGCCGGGCGGCAAGGCTGGGGTTGTCAACGATATTGGCGCCCTTCGCGTGCAGCACGCGCACGCCCGCACCGGCCACCGCGCGAACGCCCTCCAGCAGCGTCACGCTGCGCGACGGGTCCACGTCGATCGCCCAGGTGCCCTGCATATCAACGCGGTCAGTGACCAAGGGCCCGATCAAAGCGACGGTTCCTTGCCGCTTCAACGGCAAGACGCCCCCCTCGTTTTTCAGCAAAACCAAAGACTTCGTCGCCGCTTCGCGCACCAGCGCGATATTCGCTGGCGTAAACGTCACCTTTTTGGTCAGCGCCGGGTCGAGCCCGATATAGGGATCACTGAACAGGCCCAGCCGGTATTTCGCCTCCAACACCTCGCGGCAGCGTTGGGTGATCTCGGCCTCGGTCACCGGGCCAAAGCGGAAGGCACCCTCGGCCTGATCGAACTCTGCCGGGTTGGCACGCCCCCGCGCCTCCAGATCGCCCAGATGTTTCAGAAACGCCTGACTGACCAGATCGACGTTGACCCCCGCCTTGAACGCCAGATACGCCGCCTGTTCCGAGTTCTCGGCGATGCCGTGGTTCACCAGCTCTGGATCAATCGCGGTGAAGTCGGTGACGATGATACCGCGAAAGCCAAACCGCTTGCGCAGCACGTCTTGCAACAACTCCCGATGCGCCGTCGCTGGCATGTCGTTGATCGTGTTGAAGGCCACCATGATCGCACCAGCGCCGGCATCAATCCCCGCCTTGAAGGGCTCCATCACGCGGTAGAGCGTCGAAATGCTCGCCTCCACCGCCGAATAATCCCGCCCGGCGGTGGCAAGCCCGTAGCCCATAAAGTGTTTCAGCGTCGCCATGATCCGGTCGGGCCGCGCCAGATCGCCGTCGGCGCCTTCATAGGCCCGCACGATCACCTCGGCGATGCGCGCGCCCAGATAGGGAAACTCGCCATTGCCCTCGGCGATCCGTCCCCAGCGCCCGTCGTAGCAAATGTCCAGCATCGGCGCCCAGTTGATGTTGACGCCATCCGCCCGCGCCTCGCGCGCCGTCATCTCGTTGATGCGTCGGATCAGGTCGAGATCCCACGACATCGACAGGGCCAGCGGGATCGGCCCGCCGGTCTTGTAGCGCTGGATACAGTCCTTGCCGATCAGCAGGGGGATGCCATTCGGCCCATGCTCCACCGCATATTCCTGCAAGGCGCGGCGGTCGGAGACGTCCGCCCCCTCTGATACGCCGCAAATCTCGCCGCGCCGGATCATCGCGCGGCTGTCGGCGGTCTGGCCCACCCCGGTGGTGTCGATCCCGCTAGAGCTTGGGTAGTTCAGCTGCCCGATCTTTTCCTTCAACGTCATGCGCGTCAACAGCGCGTCAAGAAAGCCATCCATCGCGGTCGCGGTACTCATTCAGACAGACTCCGGTGTAGGGGTTTGGCCCGCAGGCCTCAGACGTTGGAACTATAGGCGCCTTGCGCGTCGGCCTTGTGCAGGGCGCTGTCCGACCGGAAGGCGCGCAGCCGCAAAACGCCCGCGTCGATTTCGGCGACATGATCATACACCGGCTTGCCGTTGGCGAAATAGGGCATCGCCCGGTTGTGAATGCTGCTGATGACGGTGGTGCGCGGCAGGTGCTGTTTCAGCAGCGTATAAAACGCCTGCTGGCTATGCGGGTCTAGCCCTGCCGTCACCTCGTCCAACAGCGCGACCTCGGGCTTGTGCAGCAACAGCCGCGCCAGGAACAGCCGTTTCTTCTGCCCGCCCGACAGCGCGCGCTCCCACGGGCGGCCGTTGCAGGTTTTTTCATTCATGTTGCGCAGGAAGTCGGGAAAGCCCAGCCCGGTCTCGCTTAGCACCGCCGCGATGTCGGCGTCGGCATAGTCGTCCTCATCCTCCGACCCCGCCACCAACTGCTTAAGCGAGGTGTGCGAGATGCGCAGATCCTGACAGGCATAGAACGGCTTTTCACCGTCCGGCAAAAACACCACCGCCCGCCCGTAATCGTTCTGCCCCATCAGCGCGTTCAGTAACGAGGTCTTGCCCGACCCCGAATTCCCCACCAGCGCCGTCCACGACCCCGCCGGGAAATGCAGCTCTTTGCGCTCTGCGATCAGGAAGGGTTTAGAGCTATGGCCCTCGTGCATCAGCTCCAACCCACTGACGACAATGCCTTTCTTCGCCTCGTGGGTGTAATAGGTGAAATCGTGAATACCGGTTTCGCGGAAATAGGATTTCGCGTCCTGCACGCGCTCAATCTCCACCGCGTATTCGTTCACCCGCTCCACATCCGCCTTCAGCGAGGCCATCGCGGGCGTCACGTTGATCAGCCAGGAAAACCCGTTGGTCAACTGCCCGACCAGCGCCGCCGTGGTGATATAGGTCTGAAACGAGATCGCCCCCTGCGCATAGGCGGGCAGCGCCAGGACCGAGGCGAGGATCTGGAACGACATGGTTGAGTAAAAATCCTGCAACCCGGTAAACCCCGCCTGCAACACGTTGTTGCGGTGCCAGACGTGGTCAATGTCGCTGTAAAGGTTGCGGTTTATCTTCTTCTGCACCCGCTCCCCCGCTGAGGCGGTGATCTGCGAGGCGCGGCGGAACATCGTGTTCAACTCGCCCCGATAGGCGCCCTCCGCCTCCTGAAAGGTCTTGTTGACCTCGCGCATCAGGTTGCCAAGCTTGGAAAATCCCCAGGTGCAGGCGAATGCGAACGGCACGATCAGCCCTAGCGTGATGGCGAAGCTCGCGTAATCGCCAAAGGCCGCAGCGCCCTTTACCGGGGTCGAAATGCTCCAAAGTTTCGACGACACTTCCCATGTGCTTGCCACCACCGTCAGCACGCCCATCGCCAGCCCGATCGAATTCCCGGCAAGGTTCTTCAAGCACTCCTGCTGGCGCTGATCGACACTGTCCAGATGCGCATTCGACTGGATATTCAGGATCACATGCTTGTCGTTCAGCGTCGCATCGGTGAATTGCTGGTTCAGCCACATGCGCCAGCGCCGGTGCAGCGTCTGCGAAAAGAAATGCCGCGTCGCCACCGACACCACGTTCAGCGAGATCATCGCGACCAACATGATCCCCGCCGTGTAAAAGCGGTGGAACGGGTCCAGATTGCCGGGCGTCTGATAGGTCGCCTTGGCGTTCTCAAACGCCCCCGCGCTTTCCGCGATCCAGATGCCCACCTTGGCGACGAACCAGGTGATGCCCGCGATGATGATCGTCATCACCCAAGCCACGCGCCGCTGATCGGATTTCCAATACGCGCTCAGCAGGCCCCAAAAGGTCTGCATACCCGAAACTTCGGTGCGCGGTGCCGCCGTGGTTTTCGGATCGGCAGGGCGCCGCGGCCCGCTCCGGGCCAGATTTCGGGTAGAGTTGCCAAAGTCGTCCTGATTGGTTGCGACCATGATATTTACTGCCCCTCAGAGTCCGGGTCTTGGCGCCCGGATCAAGTAGCCTCAAGCGCCAGCCTGCGTCTCAATTTTGTCCGAATTTAGGCAGCGCGCACTCTTACACGTTAGCGTAAACATTGGCTGAGGATTCTCCTTCACGTCAAGCCATTCCCGCAAAAGAATATTTTGGCGAATCTCTTGACGCGACCGACGCGCGGCCCCTGCGACAAAGCTGCCACATCGGGATTAACGTTCGGTTGCCGCACCACGCGCACGATCGCTTCCGTTCGACAGCGCCACGGCCGTCCCGCTACACTCGCGCCATGAGAGACCTGACCCTTCGCCAAATCGAAGTCATCCGCGCCGTGATGATGACCGGCACCATTACCGGCGCCGCCGCCTTCCTCAACGTCTCCGCCCCCGGCATCAGCCGCCTTCTGAAATACACCGAGGAATCGGTCGGCATCCGCCTTTTCGAACGCAAGGCCGGCCTCTTCATCCCCTCGGTCGAGGCCTCCGCCGTGTTCGACCAAGTGCGCCTCGTGCATCACTCGGTCGAAAACCTCACCACCGCCGTGGTCTCGCTGCAAAAGGGCGTAGACGTCCGCCTCGCCTTCGCCTCGGCCCCCTCCATCGCGCAATTCATCGCCGCCCGCGTCTTGCGCAATGTGCGCCGCAAGTTCCCCGACCTGTTCATCGACCTCAACATCCTCAAGATCGAAGAGACGATGGACTACCTTCTGTTGGAGCGCGGCGAATTCGTCATCATGTCCTCCGCCGTGCAATCCGCCACTGTCGAAAGCATCGAGCTTGCGCGCGGCGGCCTTGTCACCATCGTCCCCGATGACAACCCGCTGGCCAAACGGCAAACCGTCTCGGTCCACGATCTCGCTGCCCAGCCCCTGATCGGTGTCGATCCCGGCGATCCCTACGGCGAGACCCTCGCGCGCCCGTTCCGCGCCGCGGGGATAGAGCCGAAATATGCTATGCGCGGCCGCTTCGCGCAAACCGTCGTCTCGCTGGTGCGCCACGGCCTTGGCGTCGCGGTGATCGACGAATTCTCGGTGGCCGAGGTTTACATGCCCGGCGTGACCCGCGTTAAACTCTCTGACCCCAGCGCCATCACCGCCTATGTCTGCAAGAAAAAGGGCCGCGTGCTATCGGGTTTCGCTGACCACACCATCGCGCAATTTCGCGCCGAACTGACCGCCGCCACCCAAAAACGCCCGTGGGAGCCGGCCAAACCCTAGCGTTTCGGCATCCCCGCCGCCCGCGCCGCCCGACGCTGAGCCGCGATGCGGAACGGCGCATTCGCGGCACCATAGCCCGCATACCCGCCGCGCCGCTCGACGATCTCGAAAAAGATCCCCTCGCCAAAACTCCGGCTGTAGATCTGAAAAAACTCGCCCAGATCGTCGCGGTCATACATCACATTCGCCGCCTGCAACTGCGCGATAAACGCCGGCTCCAACCCAAAGCGCGCCTCTAGGTCGTCATAGTAGTTGGCCGAATGGACCAGCAGCTCAAACCCGTTATTGGCCAATACCTTAGCCGTCGCGAAAATATCCGAACTCGCCAGCGCGATGTGCTGGACCGCCGCGCCAAACGTATCGGCCACAAAGCGCCCCGCCAGCGTGCGGTGCGTCTCTGCCCCGTTCAGCGTCAACACCAGCCCGCGCCCCGCGCCCTCAATCGCCTGACTGCGCACCACGCCGTCGGGGTCGATCACATCCACCATCGGCGCCTTCCCGGCGGCAAAAATCGAGGTATAGAACAGCGTCCAGCTTAGCATTTCATCATAGGCCATGGTCTGCGCCAGATGGTCGATCCGCGTGATCCCGGCACCGCTGCCCGGCGCCGCCACCGGCGTAAACTCCACCTCCCACAACCGCCCCAGCACCGGCCCTTGGTCCACCAGCCGGATCACTGACCCGCCAACGCCGCGAATAGCGGGCACCGCGATCTGCCCCTCGGGCGTCGCCTGCGCGAAACTCTCGGCCCCCAGCGCCAGCGCGCGCGCCTTGGCAGCAGTCGCATCCGCCACCCGCAGGCCAATATCGCTGACCGTGGTGCCATGCGCCGCATAGGCCGCGTGCGCGTAACCCTCGGGTTCGGTATTCACCACAATGTTCACGTCGCCCTGCTGCCAGCGCGTCACCTCTTTCGTCACATGCCGCCCGGTCACGCCAAAGCCAAGCTGCGTCAGCACGCGCTCCAACCGCGTCGCCTCTGCGGGAGAGGAGGCAAATTCGATGAATTCCACCGCCTCCACCTTGGCGCGGGGGGGCAGGTCGGGCAGGGCGGGCGACAGCGTCGGGTCTTCGCGCCGCAGTCGGTCCTGCAAGTAGATCAGGCTGCGATGCCCGTCCTTCGCCACCAGTCGCGGGTTGCCGCCGCGAAACTGGTCATTGAAAATCTCAAGGCTCAGCGGCCCGTCATAGCCTGCCGCCACCACGGCGCGCAGAAAGCCCACCACATCCAGATCGCCTTCGCCCGGCATGTTGCGGAAGTGGCGCGACCAATACAGCAGGTCCATCGGGATCAGCGGCGCATCCGCCAACTGCACGAAAAAGATCTTGTCGCCCGGAATGCGCCGGATCGTATCCGGGTCAATGTCGCGCCCAAGGGTATGAAAACTATCCAGAATAATTCCAACATTGGGGTGATCGGCGCGCCGCACCACCTCCCACGCATCGCGGTGATCGTTGATATGGCGGCCCCAAGCCAGCGCCTCAAACCCAACCCGCAGGCCGCGTTTCGCCGCACGCTCGCCGAGTTCGCGTAGGTCATCCGCCGCGCGGTCGATGCCACCCAATGCCTGCGGATGCACCGAGGAACACACCAGCACAAGGTCGGTGCCCAACTCCTGCATCAGGTCGAATTTATGCTCGGCCCGCGCGAAGGCCCGCGCCCGTAGCGGCTCTGGCAGCCCCTCAAAATCGCGGAACGGTTGAAACAGCGTGATCTCGAGCCCATGATCGCGCACCATCTGCCCCACATCGCGCGGGTTGCCGTCAAAGGCGATGAAATCCTGCTCGAATATCTCGATCCCATCGAACCCCGCCGCCGCGATCGCGGCCAGCTTCTCGCGAAAATCGCCCGAGATAGAGACGGTGGCAATCGAGGTTTTCATGTCAGGACTCCTTGTAGCATCGGGAGGCACAGGGTTCGGGTTGGGGCAGGGCGGCATCGCCCCCGCATCCTGCGCGCCCACATCGTACACCCGATAATGCCAGCAAAATCGATTAACGGCCAATACATTGCCGGTTTCGAAATTAACTTGAGGTTAAATCTGGCGGCGTTGGTTGCGCGCGACGTTTTGACGAAATCCCTCATTTTGTTGCGTCAACCCTGAGGGGATTGAGGGGAGGTGGTGGGTAAAATGAAAATATTATGTCGGTCGGTGACAAAACGGCATAAAAATGCCATTGAAACACCGGAAGGAACCCCCATGCCCCGCCCCACCGTCGCCGATATTCGCGCCCTGAAAGGCGTCCGTCAGATGTCCATGCTTTTCGTGGAAACCCCCGACGAAGCCCGCGCCGCCGCGGCCGCCGGCATCGACATGCTCTCGATCATCGACCCGCTCTGGACGCCCGAAATGCGCGAGGCGGCGGGTGATTGCTTCGTTCAGGTCGGCCTCCTTTACGGCCAGCTCGTCACCGCCGAGGATTACCTCCGCGCTGCCCACCGCGTCACCCAAATCGGCGCCGATTGCTGCTATTGCGCGGCAGGTTTCGGCACCATCAAAGCGCTGGCGGATGAAGGCATCCCGGTCGTCAGCCACGTCGGCCTGATCCCCTCGAAATGCACCTGGACCGGCGGCTTCAAAGCGGTCGGCAAAACCGCGTCCAGCGCGCTCGCCGTCTGGGAACACGTTCGCCGCCTGGAAGACGCGGGCGCTTTCGGGGCAGAGCTGGAGGTCGTCCCCGACCGTGTCGCCGCCGAGATATCGAAACGCACGCCCCTTATCATGCTTGGCATGGGCGCTGGCCCCGGCGCCGATGCGCAGTATCTTTTCACCGAGGATGTGCTGGGCTGCACACGCGGCCACCGCCCGCGCCACGCCAAGGTCTACCGGAATTTCCGTGCCGAATACGACCGCCTGCAAGCCGAGCGCATCGCAGCGTTTGCAGAGTTCAAGGCCGACGTCGCCTCAGGCGCCTATCCCGCCGCGTCCCACGTTGTTCGCATCGCAGACGCGGAATTCGCGGCGTTCATGGCGGGGTTGCCGCGCAATGCTAGGTAAGTTTCGCAGCGAAACTATCCGCCCGCGCCATCGCCCAAGCCTCGCGATAGCGGCCAGCGCTGGCGGGGTCTAAAAGCAACTGACCCGGGCGCAGAATATCCTCTGCGTTCGCGTCATTGACCGCCCGCCCCGAAGCCCCGCGTTTAAGGAAGTGATGCGGCGTGAACTGGCCGGGATGGTCCAACCCTGCTGCCGCGACCAGCTCTGCCAGCGCATGGATCGTGTTGGCGTGAAAATTCCGCACCCGCTCGGCCTTGTCCGGGACCACGACGGCCCGTTGCCGCAATGGATCGGGCGAGGTGATGCCGGTCGGGCATTGGCCGGTATGGCAGGTCTGCGCCTGGATGCAGCCGACCGCGAACATGAACCCGCGCGCCGCGTTGCACCAATCCGCCCCCAGCGCCATCGCGCGCGCCATATCGAAGGCGGTGATGATCTTGCCCGATGCGCCAAGACGCATCCGGTCACGCAACCCGCAGCCAACCAGTGCATTATGCACGAAGCTCAGCCCGTCGCGCAGCGGCATACCGACATGGTCCATGAACTCCAAGGGTGCCGCACCCGTGCCGCCTTCCTTGCCGTCGACCACGATGAAATCCGGCGTGATGCCGGTTTCGACCATCGCCTTGCAAATCGCCAGAAACTCCCACGGGTGGCCGATGCACAGTTTGAAGCCCGCGGGTTTTCCACCCGAAAGCTCGCGCATTTGGGCCACGAATTCCAGCAATCCCACCGGCGTTGTAAAGGCCGAGTGGCTCGCGGGTGAGATGCAATCCTGCCCAAGCGGCACGCCGCGAATGCGCGCGATTTCCTCGGTCACCTTGGCGGCCGGCAGGACACCGCCGTGGCCGGGTTTGGCGCCCTGACTCAGCTTCAATTCCACCATCTTGATCTGCGGGTCGTTCGCCGCCTCTGCGAATCGGGCCGCGTCAAAGCCGCCATCGGCAGTGCGGCAGCCAAAGTAGCCCGAGCCGATTTCCCAGATGATGTCGCCACCAAATTCGCGGTGATAGGGCGAGACGCCCCCTTCGCCAGTGTCATGCGCAAAGCCGCCGAGTTTCGCACCTTTGTTCAGTGAGCGGATCGCGTTGGCCGACAGCGCGCCATAACTCATCGCGGAAATGTTCAGGACCGAGGCCGAGTAGGGTTGCTTGCAAGCGCCGCCCCCTCCGATCTCGACGCGCAACGAGTCGGGCGACGCGGCGGGTTTGGGGGCAATGGAGTGATTAAGCCACTCAAACCGTTCCTGATACACATCGAACTGGGTGCCAAAGGGGCGTTTATCCAATGCCTGCTTGGCGCGCTGGTAAACGATGGCGCGAATGTCACGCGGAAAGGGGGCGCCGTCTTTGTCGCCCTCAAAGAAATATTGGCGCATTTCCGGGCGGATGCGTTCAAGCAGGAATCGCAGATGCGCGGCGATCGGGTAGTTGCGCAGGATGGCATGGTGGGTCTGGGTAAGGTCGTGGATCCCCAATGCGGTAAGCGCGGCGCAGAGCGCCATCAGGGACAGAAATACCCCGGCCCAGTCGGGATAGTCGTCGGCGAGTATAGCGAAAACCAACGTGCCCATGCAGGCGAGGGTAAGCGCCGAATATCGCGCCTCGAACGGCAATCGCAGCAGACTCATCCATATCCTCCGGCTTGGTTCCCTATGTTTGGCGCGCCTTGCGGCCAGGAACTCAGTTGCTTGCTAACGGCCAGAGCATCGCCGATACAAGGAAACATTCTGCTAACGCCCCTCAACCCACAGGCGCCATGTGCCTGGAGCGGTTGGGCGAAACGCGCGGTAGATTTCCACCTCCTGCGAATTGTGACAGTGAAAATGACAAAACTGTCACGTAACCGTCATACCAAACGACTATCCGGTGCCCGTCTCCGCTGTGCAACCCGCGTGGAGGCAGAGACCTTTCCTTTGTCCTGTTGCAGGAGATCTGCCGTGAGCCTTTTCAAAACCATCACCCTCGGTGCTGCCGTCGCGACCTTCACCATCACGCTGGCTGGCGCGTCGTTCGCCGCCGAGATTTCGGGCGCTGGCTCGAGCTTCATCTATCCCGTGTTCGCCAAATGGGGCGACACCTACAAGAAAGCCACCGGCACCGGCCTGAACTATCAGTCGATCGGTTCGGGCGGCGGCATCAAGCAAGTCGAAGCCAAGACCGTGACGTTTGGCGCGTCCGACATGCCGCTTTCTGATGCGGATCTGACCAAGAATGGTCTGACCCAGTTCCCGATGATCTCGGGTGGCATCGTTCCGATGTATAATATCGAAGGCGTGAAGCCGGGCGAGCTGGTGCTTGACGGTAAAACCCTCGTCGGCATCTACATGGGCACCATCACCATGTGGAACGATCCGGCCATCGTCGCGCTGAACAAAGACCTGAAACTGCCGGCGGAGCCGATCGTTGTTGTCCACCGTTCGGACGGTTCGGGCACCACCTTCAACTTCACCGATTACCTGTCGAAAATGTCGCCCGAGTGGAAAGACAAGATCGGTTCGGATACCGCGGTTGAATGGCCGGTTGGCCTTGGCGCCAAGGGTTCGGAAGGTGTCGCAAACACCGTTAAGCAGACCGCTGGTGCAGTTGGCTACAACGAATACGCCTATGTGATCCAGAATAACCTCGGCTACGCCAAGATGCTGAACGCAGCGGGCAAAGTTGTTTCGCCCTCGCTGGAAACCTTCGCGTCGGCCGCGTCCAATGCTGACTGGGCCGGCACGAAAAACTTCCACGTCATCATCACCAACCAGCCGGGCGACAAGTCCTGGCCGATCGCGGCCTCGACCTGGGTTCTGATCCACACCAACCCGGCCGATCCGAAAGCGGCTGGCGAAGCGCTGAAGTTCTTTGACTGGGCCTACAAGAGTGGCAAGGACGAGGCCAAGACGCTTGACTATGTGGCCATCCCGGACAATGTCGTCGCGCTGATTGAAAAGGCCTGGTCGACCACGATCCTGTCGGGCGGCAAGCCGGTTATGATGACGAAGTGATCTTCGTCGAGGATTGAAATTCGGGGCGGGCAGGGGGTTCCTTGCCCGCCCCAACCTGCGACTAAAGGGCCGAAAGGTATCGACATGACCATGACGACCGACATCCACGCCACCGCGCAGGAGGCCGCCTCGGCCGCGCTTTCGCGTCATATGCGTCGGCAGGACCGGATATTTGTCGCGCTGACATGGGCCTCGGCCACGCTGGTTGTGATGGTTCTGCTGGGCGTGCTGCTGTCGCTTGTGATCGACTCGTGGCCCGCGCTGATGGAATTTGGCCCGGCCTTTTTGTGGAACGAGCGGTGGAGCCCGGCCAAGGACATATTTGGCGCGGCGGCCCCGATTTATGGCACCCTCGTGACCTCGATCATCGCGATGGTGATTGGCGTGCCGGTCAGTTTCGGCATCGCGATTTTCCTGACCGAGATTTGCCCCAGCCCGCTGCGCCGCCCATTCGGGATGGCGATTGAGCTGTTGGCGGGCATCCCCTCGATCATCTACGGCCTCTGGGGCTTTTTCGTGCTGGCACCGATCATGCAGGCGGATGTGCAGCCGTTCTTGCTGAACACACTCGGCAAGGTTCCCGGCCTCAATGTCCTGTTCTCGGGCGCGCCCTATGGCATCGGGATGCTGACGGCGGGGATCGTGCTGGCAATCATGGTGTTGCCGTTCATCACATCGGTGACGCGCGATGTATTCAACACCGTGCCGGTCATGCTGCGCGAAAGCGCCTATGGCATGGGCATGACGACATGGGAGGTGACGCGCTATATCGTCATTCCCTACACCCGGCTTGGCCTTGTTGGCGGCGTCATGCTGGGCCTTGGCCGCGCGTTGGGCGAGACGATGGCGGTGACCTTCGTGATCGGCAACTCTCACCGCATCGCGGCGTCGCTGCTGGCGCCTGCCACCACCATCTCTGCCTCCATCGCCAATGAGTTTTCCGAGGCGACGTCTGACCTCTATACCTCGAGCCTCGTGGCGCTTGGCCTGATCCTGTTCTTCATCACCTTCTCCGTTCTAGCCCTTGCGAAGTGGCTGATCGGCCGCGTCGAAACCTTCTGAGGAGCGCACCCCATGTCCATCTCCTCTCGCCGCTACGCAACCAACCGGGTCGCCATGGTGCTGTGCACCGCTGCCGCCATTTTCGGGCTGTTCTGGCTTGCCGCTATCCTTGGCACGCTGTTGTGGAACGGCCTTGGCGCGATCAATGTGGCGATCTTCACCCAGATGACGCCGCCGCCCGGATCGAACGGCGGCCTTGCCAATGCGATTTTCGGCTCTGTCATGATGACGCTGATCGGGATCGCGATTGCCGCGCCTGTCGGCATTCTGGCGGGCACTTACCTGTCGGAATACGCCGGTAATTCAAAGATCGGCGAGGCGGCGAAGTTCATCAATGACGTGCTGCTGTCCGCGCCGTCGATCATCATTGGCCTGTTTGTCTATGCTTTGCTGGTCGTGCCCTTTGGTCACTTCTCGGCGTGGTCGGGCGCGGTGGCGCTGGCGGTGATCGCAGTGCCGGTTATCAATCGCACGACGCAGGACATGCTGGCCCTGGTGCCAAACGCGCTGCGCGAAGCCGCCGCCGCGCTGGGGGCGCCGCGTTGGAAGGTGATGATGTTCGTCACCTACCGCGCCGCACGCTCTGGTATCCTGACCGGCGTGCTGCTGGCGATTGCGCGCATCAGTGGGGAAACCGCTCCGCTGTTGTTCACCGCGCTCAACAACCAGTATTGGTCCACCAATATGGGCGCGCCGATGGCCAACCTGCCGGTCGTGATCTTTCAGTTCGCGATGAGCCCGTATGAAGACTGGCAGCGCCTTGCCTGGGGTGGCGCGCTGATCATCACCGTTGCCATCCTTGCCCTCAACATTCTTGCCCGCACGCTCGCTGGGCGTCGCGCGTCCTGAAGGAGCTGTTCATGAACATTTCAACCGAAGCTGCAACAGGCGTCACCATGCAGGCGCAGGCCACCACCTTTGCCGCCGCGACACAGGATCAGCCGGTCAAGCTTGAGGTGAAGAACCTTCGGTTCAAGTATCAAAACGGCCATGAGGTGCTGAAGGGCATCAACCTGCAACTGCGCGACAAGACGGTGACCGCCTTTATCGGGCCATCGGGCTGCGGAAAATCGACCCTGCTGCGCACCTTCAACCGCATGTATGACCTTTATCCGGGGCAGGAAGTAACCGGCGAGATCCTGCTTGACGGGCGCAACATCTTGCAGTCGTCGGAAGACCTGAACCGGCTGCGCTCTCGCGTTGGCATGGTGTTTCAGAAGCCCACGCCGTTCCCGATGTCGATCTACGAGAACATCGCCTTTGGCATCCGGCTTTACGAAAAGATCTCGAAGGCTGACATGAACAATCGCGTCGAGGCGGCGCTGCGCGAGACGGCGTTGTGGGATGAGGTGAAGGACAAGCTGCATCAATCCGGGCTGGGCCTGTCGGGCGGCCAGCAGCAGCGTCTGTGCATCGCGCGGGCCGTCGCGGTGAAGCCAGAGGTGCTGTTGCTGGATGAACCGGCCTCGGCGCTCGACCCGATTTCCTCGGCGAAGATTGAGGATCTGATTGGCAAGCTCGCCTCGGATTACTGCATCGCGATCGTGACGCATAACATGCAGCAGGCGGCGCGGACCTCGCTTTATACCGCGTTCATGTATCTGGGCGAAGTGATCGAATTCGACCGGACCGAGAAGATTTTCACCGCACCGTCGAACCCGAAGACCAACGATTATGTCACCGGGCGTTTCGGCTAAGACGCAGGACGTGCGGCCATGAAAAAAGGCGGGCATCCAAGGGATTGCCCGCCTTTCTTAATGCTCTGCCAGAGCGTCAGGCGCCGAGGTGCCCGCCCAAACCGGGGACCGAGGCCACCAGTTTCGACATCACGTCGCTGCCTGTGCCCTGCTTGACCTCTGCCAGAAGGGACTGACCCGCCGCTTCGATCTGTGCCACGGAAAGCCCCGTGCTTTTCAGCTGGGTGATCCCGTTCAGCAGGGCCCCGACTTTTCCACCAAGTGCGCCGCCAAGCATACCTTCGATCTGACCGAAAAGCCCGCCACCCGCTGCGGGTGCCGCCATGCTGACGTCGTACTTGTTGGCCAGATCGCTCGCCCCATCGACTTGCGAGAAGAGCTGGTTGACCTGTGCCTCGGGGGCCTCATGCTGCACAATCGACAGGATCGTCCCGATTGCCGTTTCGGCTTGCGTAAGATCGATGCCAGCTTGGGTTCCGACCGACGAGATGATGCTCTGGATGTTCAGCATTGGCATTACATGCCTTGCGCTTTGAGGGTCTTGTTGCAAGCGCTCCAGTACTGGGGCCAGGTTTGGCCTGCCACGATCTTGTTGGCGGCTTTGTCAGCGGTCCAGTTTTTGCCGCACTGCGTGATGCGTGCGTTACGCTTGATCTGGCCGGGGGTCAGCGGCTTGCCGTTCTTGCCGGTCGCTTTGACGGTCGGGCCGTTGGAGGCCGGTTTCGTCATCGTGGTTGCTGCTGCGGCGGCCGGGGCTGCTGCGGCTGCTGCCGGAGCGGTGGTTGTTGTGCCAGCGGCTTTCAGCTGCGCGGCGCAGGTCGAGTAATAGTCCGACCACTTGGTGCCAGCGACCACTTTGCCCGCGGCTTTGTCGGCCTTGTACTGCGCGCTGCAGGTCGTCATCGACGCGTTCGCGGCGAAGGCGCCGTTGCTCAGCGAGAGGGCCATCCCACCGGCCAGAGCCGCCCAGAGGAGCTTGGAGGAAATCATCTGCATTGTCGTCCCTTACATATTCATGACTAACAATATCGACCAACAGAAACCCAATTTCTGCCCGATACTGCCTTTACCACAACGGCCCCGGAAAAGGGGGCATTCCCCTGATCTCACCCGTCTGCCGAGTGATATGCGCGAATCTGGCCGCCGCAAAAGTGAATTTTTCACTTTCCTTCCCATATACGGAAAGTTTACTTGCGTGCCTTTCTCGCGGCGTCGACTCGGTTATAGTCAGAGGCCGCGCGACAGGGCTGCGACACCTGTGCGGGCGATTTCTCTAAGGCCAAGCGGGCGCATCAACTCGGCGAAGGCGTCGATCTTTTCCGCAGTGCCGGTGATTTCGAACACAAAGCTTTCCAGCGTCGTATCAACCACGCTGGCGCGGAAAATATCGGCCAGCCGCAATGCCTCAACCCGCGCGTCGCCGGTGCCGGTCACTTTGAACAAAGCGAGTTCGCGTTGCACCGCTGGCCCCTCGACGGTCAGGTCGTGGACCTCATGCACCGGGACCATGCGGCCCAGTTGCGCCTTGATCTGTTCGATAACCTGCGGCGTGCCGCTGGTGACGATGGTGATGCGGCTCAGGTGGCCTTTGTGGTCGACCTCGGCCACTGTCAGGCTTTCGATGTTGTAGCCGCGCCCGGAAAACAGCCCGATCACGCGGGCCAGAACGCCGCTTTCGTTATCCACCAGAACCGCCAGCGTATGGGTCTCGATCACATCCGCATAGGGGTCGCGCAGGTCATAGGCCGAATGGCTGGTTGCGCCCTTCTTGATGTTCAGTGCCGACATGTCTTATGCCTTTCTTGTTGGCAAATATCCTTGGGGTTGCCATCGCGCGCCGTGGCGCCGCGTTGGCGACGGGGGCAGGGCCCCCGCGCAGCATCACACCAGCACGGCGCCTTTGGAGCCGATCGCCCCCTCGACGTCAACTTCGCCCAGCAGCATCTCGTTATGCGGCCTGCCCGAGGGGATCATCGGGAAGCAGTTTTCGTGCTTCTCGACAAGGCAATCGAAGATCACCGGGCCGTCATAGTCGAGCATCTCTTGAATGGCGTCGTCCAGCTTGGCCGGGTCGGAACAACGAATACCCTTGCAGCCAAAGGCCTCGGCGAGTTTCACGAAGTCCGGCAGGCTTTCCGACCAGCTTTGCGAATAACGCTCGCCATGCAGCAATTGCTGCCACTGGCGCACCATGCCAAGGCGCTCGTTGTTCAGGATAAACTGCTTGACCGGCGCGCGGAACTGCATCGCCGTGCCCATTTCCTGCATGTTCATCAGCCACGAGGCCTCGCCCGCCACGTTGATAACAAGGGCGTCGGGATGGGCGATCTGCACACCGATCGAGGCGGGCAGGCCATAGCCCATGGTGCCCAGCCCTCCGCTCGTCATCCAGCGGTTCGGATCCTCAAAGCCAAGGTATTGCGCGGCCCACATCTGATGCTGGCCGACCTCGGTGGTGATGTAGCGGTCGCGGCCCTTGGTCAGCGCCTCCAGCCGTTGCAGCGCGTATTGCGGCTTGATGATCGTGTCCGAGCCTTTGTAGGCAAGGCAGTTCTTCGCGCGCCACTCGTTGATCTGCGCCCACCATTTCGCCAGCCCCTCGCGGTTGACGCGGCGGCCACGTTCGGTCCAGACGCGCAGCATCTCGGACAAAACCTCGCGCACGTCGCCCACGATCGGCAGATCGGCATGGATCACCTTGTTGATCGACGAGGGGTCGATGTCGATATGCGCCTTTTTCGAATGCGGGCTGAAATCGGCGACGCGGCCGGTGATGCGGTCGTCAAAGCGCGCACCGATGTTGATCATCAGGTCGCAGCCGTGCATCGCAAGGTTCGCCTCATACAGCCCGTGCATCCCAAGCATCCCCAGCCAGCTTTTGCCGCTGGCCGGATAGGCGCCAAGGCCCATCAGGGTGGAGGTGATCGGAAAGCCAGAGGCCTCGGTCAACTCGCGCAACAGGCGGCTGGCTTCGGGGCCCGCGTTGATAACGCCGCCGCCGGTGTAAAGGATCGGGCGCTCGGCCACCTCCATCAGCTCGACCAGTGCGAGGATCGCATCGGCGTCGCCTTTGGTGCGCGGCTGGTAGTGGGAAACCTTGGCGTGCTCCGGGCTGGTATAGGTGCCGGTGGCGAACTGCACGTCCTTGGGAATGTCGATCAGAACCGGGCCCGGACGGCCATGCGTGGCGACGTGGAAGGCCTGATGAATGGTCTCGGCCAGTTTGTTCGGCTCTTTCACCAGCCAGTTATGCTTGGTGCAGGGGCGGGTGATGCCAACGGTGTCGGCCTCCTGGAATGCGTCGTTGCCGATCAGGAAGGTCGGAACCTGCCCGGTCAGAACCACCAGCGGGATCGAGTCCAAAAGCGCGTCAGTGATGCCGGTCACCGCGTTGGTCGCGCCGGGGCCAGAGGTGACAAGAACCACGCCGGGCTTGCCGGTCGAGCGGGCGTAGCCCTCAGCCGCGTGAACCGCGCCCTGTTCATGCCGCACAAGAATGTGGCGAATGTCGTTTTGCTGAAAGATCTCGTCATAGATCGGTAGCACCGCGCCACCCGGGTAGCCGAAGACCACCTCCACGCCTTGATCCTTCAGGGCCTGAACCACCATTCTCGCGCCGGTCATCGTCTTTGTCATTGCCGTTCTCTCCGAACTCACTTCTGCTTCAGGCCGGGTCGTCTGGCCAGATCGTCGCAACAAAAAGCCCCCGGGGTTTAATCGGGGGCGCATGGGGGTTGTCTGAGGTGTCCGTTACCGGCCCATGCACCTTGATCCTGCTAGTACGACTACGAGGGTCATCCCGTCGGTCCTTTCGCTGCTACGCGGCGGACATTAGGGCGGACCCGCTGGGGCGTCAACCGGGAAAAATGGGAATAATCTGTCGCGAGGCTGTCAAAGTATTCACGTTTATTGCGTCAGATCGCGCGCATCTTGAAATAAACGCAAACCATCGTGCGATGTGATGCAGGCTTTCCGGCAGTACGACGTGGGCCCATGCCGCATGGCGCGATACCATGCTTGTGACAATTGCTCGGCAGGCAAGCATTTGACATTCCTCTGAATCATCGGGCGGCAAGTTGCTGCACGGCTTGGCTTATGCTGGACAGAACAGTGATCGTATGTAGAGTGAGACGCAGTTGGTCACTTGGCCGTGATGGCAAAGGTGATCACCCGACACATCAAAGGGAGGACTCTATGGACCGTCGTTCATTCTTGACCAAGGCATCGGTGGGCGGTGTCGCCGCCGCCGGCGCCGCCGTGTTGGCCGCGCCGGCCATTGCGCAGGCTGCACCGAAAGTCACATGGCGGCTGACGTCGTCGTTCCCCAAATCGCTCGACACGATTTATGGCGGCGCGGAGACAATGGCGAAATACGTCAACGACATGACCGACGGCAACTTCAAGATCCAGGTCTTCGCCGGTGGGGAAATAGTCGGCGGCCTGCAAGCGATGGACGCCGCCGCTGCCGGGACCGTTGAGGCATGTCATACCGCCACCTATTACTATTGGGGTAAAGATCCGGCATGGGCCTTGGGCACCTGCGTGCCGTTCGGACCGAACGCCCGTCAGATGAACGCTTGGTATTACTATGGCGGCGGTCGCGACCTGCTCAACAAGTTCTACGCGAAAAACGGTCTTTATGGCCTGCAGTGCGGCAATACCGGCGTGCAGATGGGCGGGTGGTATCGCAAAGAGATCAACACGCTTGACGACCTCAAGGGCCTGAAAATGCGTATCGGCGGCTTTGCTGGCAAAGTGCTGGAGCCGTTTGGCGTCATCGCGCAGCAGATTGCGGCGGGCGACATCTATCCGTCGCTGGAAAAGGGCACGATCGACGCGGCAGAGTGGGTCGGCCCCTATGACGACGAGAAACTCGGCTTCTACAAAGTCGCGCCCTACTACTACTATCCCGGATGGTGGGAGGGTGGCCCGGCGCTTTCGACGCTGGTCAACTTGCAAAAGTGGAACGAGTTGCCGAAGGCCTACCAAGCTGCGCTGACCGCGGCCTGTCAGGCGGCTGATTGCGATATGATGGCCCACTATGATGCGGTGAACCCCGATGCGCTGAAGCGTCTGGTGGCGAACGGCGCCAAACTGCGCCCCTTCTCGCGCGAGATCATGAGTGCTTCGTTTGACTCGGCGCACAAGATCTATGCCGATTTGTCGGCCACCAACGCCTCGTTCAAGGAGATCTGGGACAGCCAGAGCCAGGTGATCCGCGGGGCCTACCTGTGGGATCAGGTGGCCGAATACACCTATGACACCTTCATGATGCAGCAGCAGCAGGCTGGTAAGCTCTGATCCGCCGCACCCTGTGAAAGGACAAAGGCCCCGGAGATTTCCGGGGCCTTTCGTTTTGGGATTTATTTGGTCGGTGCCGGAGGCGGCCCGAAGTTCGGCACGGACAGCCCGCCACCCAATCCGCCGCCAACGCCACCCAGCGGCTGCAACGTCGGCATCACGATCTTCACATGCGACATGTCAACTGCTGGCCCCTTGTAGCGCATGACAATGCTGGGGAATCCGATCACGATCCCGATCATCGCGATCTGAATCAGCACGAACGGGATGGCGCCCCAATAGATCTGGCTTGTCTTGATCGGCGCCATCATCTTGCCGGTCACGCGGTCCTGATACGGTTCTTTCGGCGCGACAGAGCGCAGATAGAACAGCGAGAACCCGAACGGCGGATGCATGAAGCTGGTCTGCATGTTCACCCCAAGGATCACCCCGAACCAGATCAGGTCGATCCCCAGCTTCTCTGCCGCAGGGGCCATCAGGGGCACGATGATGAACGCCAACTCGAAGAAGTCGAGAAAGAACGCCAACACAAAGACCAAAAGCGATGACACGATCAGGAAACCAAGCTGGCCACCGGGCAATGAGGTCAGCAGATGCTCGACCCAGATATGCCCGTTCACGCCGTAGAAGGTCAGCGAGAACACCCGTGCGCCCAGCAGGATGAACATGACAAACGAAGACAGCCGCGTCGTCGAGGCGAGCGCCTGGCGCACCACCGACAGGCTCAACCGCCCCTTGATCGCCGCAAGGATAAGCGAGCCGACCGCCCCCATCGCGCCGCCCTCGGTCGGGGTGGCAATGCCAAGGAAGATGGTGCCCAGAACCAGAAAGATCAGCGCCAGCGGGGGGATCAGAACGATAATCACCTGCTGCGCCAGTCGGCTCATCAGATTGACCCCCAGCGAGCGGTCCAGAAGCGCCAGCCCATAGGTAAAAATCACACCGACGGCAGCGCCCAGAATGTCGGCGTTGTCACCCTGACTTGCACCCAGCCAGAGGATTGCGCCGTAAGCAACCGCGACCCCAAGCGCCAGTGCGACGATCAGCGAGATCACACCCGACCCCAAGGTGCGCGCCTCTTTCGGCAGGGCGGGAACCCATTGCGGCCGGATGATCGACAACACCAGAACATAGACCATATAGATGCCGGTCAGGATCAGGCCCGGCACCATCGCGCCCTTGTACATGTCGCCGACCGAGCGGCCCAACTGGTCGGCCAGCACGATCAGAACGAGGCTTGGCGGGATGATCTGCGCCAGCGTTCCTGACGCGGCGATTACCCCCGTCGCCAGGCGCCGGTCATAGCCGTAGCGCAGCATGATCGGCAGCGAAATCAGGCCCATTGCGATCACCGAGGCCGCAACGACTCCGGTGGTCGCCGCCAGCAACGCGCCCACGATGATCACCGCATATGCAAGGCCGCCCCGCACCGGGCCGAACAACTGGCCGATGGTCTCCAGCAGATCCTCCGCCATGCCGGATCGTTCAAGCACGATGCCCATGAAGGTAAAGAACGGGATTGCCAGCAATGTCTCATTCGACATGACCCCCCAGAACCGTTCTGGCAGGGCGTAAAGCAAGGGCCATGACAGCGAGATTGACCCGCCGGACAGGGGGGCAAGCTGCACCCCGATGAAGAAGAACAAAAGTCCGTTCGCCGCCAGCGAAAATGCCACCGGATAGCCGATCAGCAAGAATACCATCAGCGAAAGGAACATGATCGGCGCCATGTTCTGCGCGATGATTTCCATCATTTGGAGATCTCCCCGGCCAGTGCCGCACCTTCAAGCTCGGCAGCTTCGTGCGCCGAAATGAAGGGGGTTGGGTCGTCCATCTTGCCGCGCATAATGGCGATTTTCTTGATGATCTCTGAAACGCCTTGCAGTGTCAGCAGCAGGAAACCGATCAGCAAAAGCGCCTTGGCGGGCCACAGGATCAGCCCGCCGGCGTTGGTCGACATCTCGCCACTGGTGTAGGACAGCGCCACCCAAGGCACAAAGTAGACGTCCATCAGGATGACGAAGGGCATCAGGAACAGCATATGCCCCAACAGGTCGATCCAGTGCTGCGTGCGGCGCGACAAGCCGCCATACAGGATGTCGATGCGGATATGCTCGTTTTGCTTCAGCGTATTGGCCGAGGCCAGCAGGAAGGCCGCGCCGAAAAGATACCATTGCAGCTCAAGCCAGGCATTTGACGACACGTTCATCGTCTTGCGGATGATCGCATTGGCCGCACTGACGAGAATGGCAACGAGGATGAGCCAACCCACCGATTTGCCGATTGCTTCCGTCACACGATCAATGCCGCGCGACACTGCAAGAAAACCTTGCATACCTTGCCCCCCTTGTCTTGCGGCTGGCCCGCAGATTTCTGTCTCTCAGCTATGCCGAAGATGCCTCTTTGCGTCAACCGCCTCGGGTTCGCCCGTGCGCGCAGACGGCTAAGTCCTTGACAGCGCGGCACGCCGCAGCAACATGCCCGGTGATACCGTCTGCGGTGGCCCCTGTCAGGGCCGGGGCGGGCTATGCCGGAGCCATTGGCCATGACCACCTCTATCCGTCACCTGCCGCACCCGCGCTTTCTTCTGTTCCTTGCAACCTTCGCGATAGGGGCTGCGCTGGCGGCTTTCCTGCCCGGCCTGCCGATGAAGCCAGAGCTTCCGGTCATTCTGGCCTTCGATCTGGGCGTTCTCGTTTTTATCGCCAGCTCGCTGCCGCTTTGGCACGACGTGCGGATTGCGCGCATCCGGGACCGTGCGGCGCGCGATGATGGCGGGCGCACGCTGTTGCTGCTGATCTCTGGCATGACGATGGCGTCGATCCTTGTCGCGCTGGGGCTGGAGCTGCAAAAGAAGGCGACCATGACCCTGACCGACTTTGCCGTGGTGATCCTCACGCTCGGGTTGGCGTGGATCTTTATCAATCTGGTCTACAGTTTCCATTATGCGCATCTTTACTACGATCAGACCGCGCAGGGCGATCGGGGCGGTCTGACCTTTCCCGGCACCGCGCCGCCGGTTTTCGCCGATTTCTGTTACTTCTCGTTCGTGGTCGGCATGACCTGCCAAGTCTCTGATGTCGTTGTGACAAACGCCAGCACACGCCGCGTGGTTCTGGTCCACGGGCTGGTGTCGTTCTTCTTCAACCTTGGGGTTCTTGCGCTGACGGTGAACGTGCTGTCGGGGTTTCTCTAGGCCCGAGCAGGGCCGTTACCCCGCCGACGGCAGCGAGTCCGGCAAGGTGATGCGCGCCACTTGTTCGGAAATCGGATCGACGGTCCGCGGGTGAAGCTGTCCGGCATGGGACTCAGGGTCGCCGATTGGCTGCCAATAGCCGTCCTTGTAAATCTCCAGCGCGGAAAAGCCGGATTTATAGCCCATCTTGCGGCTGCCCGGCACCCAATAGCCAAGGTAAACGAAGGGCAGGCCAGATTCGCGCGCGATGCGGACATGATCAAGGATGATATAGGTGCCCAGCGAGTGTTTGGTCGGCTCCGGGTCGTAGAACGAATAGACCATGCTCAACCCGTCATCGAGAACGTCGGTCAGGCATACGGCGGTCAGGGTGCGGCGTCGGGATTTCGGCGTCGTCGGTGTCGAATACTCGATGACACGACTGCGCACCGGGGTTTCCTCGATCATCGCGGCAAATTCGAAGATGTCCATGTCAGCCATGCCGCCGTCGGCATGGCGGCTGTCAAGATAGCGGCGGAACAGGGCGTATTGATCCTCGGTGGCCCAAGGGCTGGTCGCATCCCGTTGCAGGCTCGCATTGCGCTTCAGCGTGCGCTTTTGGCTGCGCGAGGGGACAAAATCCGCAACCCGGATGCGCGCAGACAGGCAGGCAGAACATTCCGCGCAGGTCGGGCGATACAGAACGTTTTGCGAGCGGCGAAAGCCCTGCTTCGACAGGGCGTCGTTCAAACGCTCTGCGCGGTCGCCTTGCAGCGCCGTGAACAACTTCCGTTCCATCCTGCCATCCAGATAGGGGCAGGGCTGCGGGGCCGTCACATAGAACTGCGGCGCGATGGGAAGCGTGTGGCGCATCTGTCTCAAAGTCTGATGGAAGCTGGCTATACCGAAGACGTTAGCAAGCCATTACCCGCGCGCCAAGCACAGAGTTGTAGTGACGCGCGGCCCTTACCGCTGCGCGGCCCGGTTGAGGGCAACCGTCCCAAGCGCCATATCGCTCAACCCCTGCGCGCGGGCGCCTGTCACCATCAGCGCGATAGAGATAAGCTGCGGGATCACCATCGAAATCGACACGGTAAACCCAAGCGTGTGCAGAAACGCCGTCAGCGCGTCGAACCGCGCCGCGTCATGGCGCCGGAATTCGATTGCCATCAGGCGCATCCCCCAAGTGGCAGAGCCGCTGGTCAGCGTAACCCAGCGATACATAAAGCTGACGGCAAGAAACACCATCGGCAGGAAAAACAGCGCAACGAACGCGGTGAAGGGAACGATCAGCAGCACCACCAGCGCGATCAGAACGGTGTCGATAAACCACGCGATCAATCGCTTCATCGGCACGTCGCGATAGAATTCCGCGTGATAGTCCGGGTCCGGCAGCCGGCTTAGAGGGTCAGCCACGATCATCGAAACACTCCACTCGCAGGGCAAAGGGCAGGGCGGCCGACTTTGGCCGCCCCAAGATCATATCAGCGTAGGTCGCCGGTGTCAGGCGCGGAATCACGCGCGGCACGGGCACGGTCATCCATGAAGGCGTCGAACTCGGTCTTGTCCTTGGCCTCGCGCAGGCGTTGCAGGAAGGCCTCGAACGCGCCTTGCTCTTCTTCCAGACGGCGCAGGGTTTCGGATTTGTAGCTGTCAAAGGCGGTGTTCCCCGACGAGCGCATTCCGTGGTGTCGCATCATGCGGTCGTGGTGGCGGCGATGGCAGGAACCGTTGAACATGCGTTTGCTCCAGATCATGTAGGCGAGAAGGGCGAGGCCCGCAGGCCAGAAAAAGATGAAACCAAAGATCATGGCGGCGATCCACGCGGGCTTGCCACGCTCGTCGAGCCAATCTTGTGCCTGGGAGGGCCAAGCGGTGATGGCGGTCATGGGCGAACTCCTGTCTGACCATGTGAATGCTTTTCACATCTGGGAAGATCGGTATGGCAACGCCCCGCGTCAAGGGGAATGTTAATTAAATTCACATGAGGGGTGAAATTTCCAATTCGGTCGCTCGTTGGGGCCAAAGAACTGCTTGGCCCACTTGTTCACCCGACGCGACTACACAGTGAAATCTGCCACCTCCGCGCCGGTGATGCGGACAAGATCCGTGGGGGAGATCGCAAAAATATGGCGTGGGGTGCCCGCCGCCGCCCAGATACGCGCGAACGTCATCAGGCGAGGATCAAGAAACGCGCGCACGGGTGAAAGATGCCCGACGGGTGAGACGCCACCGATCGCAAAGCCGGTTTCCGCCCGGATCAGCGCGGCATCGGCCTTGCCAAGCGCTTCGCCCGCAACCGCACTTGCCTTGTCGGGCGAGACCTGATTGCCCCCCGCTGTCAGGAACAGGGCGACATGACCCGAGGTTTCGCCGCGAAAGACGATGGACTTCACGATTTGATCCAAAGCACAGCCCGCCATCCCGGCCGCCTGAGCCGCTGTGCGGGTGTCCTGCTCAAACCCCAAAATCTCGGCCTGCACACCTGCGGCCTGCAATGCCGCCTGCACGCGTTTTAAACTCTGGCTCATGCCTCACCCTCCGCTCGCCGCGCCACTATTTCCACGTCCCTCCGCCTGCGCAACCCTGTTGACCCCGCTTGCGGCGCGCCCCATCGTTGGCGCATGACATTCGCCTCTCGCCTGACCCGCACGCCCATTCCCCATGACCCGGTCGCCGGGGCCGATGCACAGACGCGCTTTGCCGATCTTGCACCCGAGTTGCGCGCGGTTTTGTCTGGTGCTGCGGGGTGCAGCCCCTATCTGAAGGGCCTGATGGAGCGCGAGGAGGGCTGGCTGCGCCCCGCGCTGACCCTGACGCCAGAGGCCGCCCTCGACGACTGCCTGGCACCGCTGGATGCCGTGCCGGTGGACGCGCTGGCCACCGCGTTGCGCCAAGCCAAGCGGCGCGTGGCGCTGTTGACGGCGCTTGCCGATCTTGGCGGCGTCTGGGCGCTGGAGCAGGTTACCGGCGCCTTGACCCGTCTTGCCGATATTAGCGTCGATCTGGCGATGAAGCGCCTTGTCGCCGAGGAAATCCGGCGCGGGAAAATCCCCGGCGCGGTGGCCGACGATGCCGCCACCGCCGCGGGCATGGTGGCGCTTGCGATGGGGAAAATGGGGGCGGGAGAGCTGAATTACTCCTCTGATATCGACCTGATCTGCCTGTTTGACGAGTCCCGCCATAGCCTCGATGACGCGCAGGTGGCGCGCGCCGCTTTCATCCGCGTCACCCGCCGCATGACCGCGATGCTGTCGGACCAGACTGGCGAGGGATATGTGTTCCGCACCGATCTGCGCCTGCGCCCCGACGCGTCCGTCACGCCGGTGTGCCTGTCGATGGCGGCGGCGGAGAGTTACTATGAGGGCGTCGGGCGCACATGGGAACGCGCCGCCTATATCAAGGCGCGCCCCTGTGGCGGCGATCTGGCGGCGGGGGCGCGGTTTCTCAAGACGCTGGCGCCGTTCGTCTGGCGCAAACACCTCGACTTTGCCGCCATTCAGGATGCGCATGACATGCGCCTGCGCATCCGCGAACATAAAGGCCTGCAAGGCCCGATTGTTCTGGAAGGTCACAACATGAAACTCGGCCCCGGTGGCATCCGCGAGATCGAGTTCTTCACCCAGACCCGCCAACTTATCGCAGGCGGCCGTGATCCCGATCTGCGCGTGCGCGGCACGGTCGAGGGGCTGGCGCGTCTGGCCGAAAAGGGCTGGGTCACGGCCGAGGTTGCCACTGATCTCACCGCGCTTTACCGCGCCCACCGCGAGGTCGAACACCGCCTGCAAATGGTGCAGGACGCGCAAACCCACGATCTGCCCACCGCGCCCGAAGGGTTTGACCGTCTTGCGCGCTTCATGGGCGAGGGCGACACCGCCCGCTTTCGCGCCGCCCTCAAGGCCCGGCTGGAGCGGGTCGAGACCCTGACCGAGGGCTTTTTTGCGCCGAGCGACATTGCGCCGTCGCCCGATCTGTCGCCTGCTGCACAAGAGATCGTCGCGGGGTGGCGCAACTATCCTGCGCTACGCTCGACCCGCGCGGTCGAGATTTTCAAACGCCTGCGCCCGGTAATCCTGACCCGCCTTGCCCGCGCGGCCAATCCGGATGAGGCGCTGCGTCGCGTCGATGGCTTTCTTGCTGGCCTGCCCGCCGGGGTGCAGATATTTTCGCTGTTCGAGGCCAACCCCTCGCTGATCGACCTGATTATCGACATCGCCTCAACCGCGCCGGGGCTTGCGCAATACCTTGCGCGCAACTCGGGCGTGCTGGACGCGGTGATCGGCGGCGCCTTCTTCGCGCCGTGGCCCGGTCGGGTTGTGCTGCAAGCGGACCTTACGCACGCGCTCGACGCCGTGCCGGATTACGAACGTAAGCTGGATGCCGCGCGCCGCTGGGCCAAGGAATGGCACTTTCGCATCGGTGTGCATCACCTGCGCGGCCTGATCGACGGGTTCGAGGCGGGCACGCAATACGCCGATCTGGCCGAGGCCGTCGTGGCGGCGATCTGGGCGCCCTGCCTTGCCGAATTCGCGCGCAAACACGGCGCGCCGCCGGGGCGCGGTGCGGTGGTGCTGGGCATGGGCTCGCTTGGGGCGGGGCGGCTGCACTCCGCCTCTGACCTCGACCTGATCGTGATCTATGACCCCGATGGGGTGGAGGCGTCCGAGGGGCCGCGTCCGTTGGCGGCTCGGCCATACTATGCGCGCCTGACGCAGGCTTTGGTCACAGCCCTCACCGCGCCGATGGCCGAGGGGCGGCTTTATGAGGTCGATATGCGCCTGCGCCCGTCGGGCAGGCAGGGGCCGGTTGCAACCGCGATTGATGCCTTCCGGTCCTACCAGTTGACCGAGGCGTGGACGTGGGAGCACCTTGCCCTGACGCGCGCCCATGTCATTGCGGGCGACGTGACGCTTGGCGCCGAGGTCGAGGCCTTTCGCCGTCTGCTGCTGGCCGAGAAAAGCACGGGTGCCAAGGTGATCGCCGATGTGGCCGACATGCGCGCCCGGTTGCGTGCGGCGAAACCAGTGACCTCGGCTTGGGAAGCCAAGTACGGGGCGGGGCGCTTGATGGATGTCGAGTTGCTCGGGCAGACAGCGGCATTACTGGCGGGCGCGCCGGTGCGCCGGATCGAGGTGCAGTTGCACGCGGGTGTCACCTGCGGTTGGCTTGATCCTGCCGCAGAAAGCGCAGCGCTTGCCGCATATCGTCTGTGTTGGCAGCTCAGATGTGGTAGCAAATTGCTAAGCGACGGCACGCTTGATCTTGCGGGCGCGGGGGAGGGCGGCACCGCCTTTCTGCTGCGCGAAACCGGCGCGCCCGATGTGGCAACGCTGGCGGCGCGTTTGGAAGGTCTGACGGTCAGCGCCGCTGCCGTTATCGACACGGCCTTGAGAGGGGATGACGATGGGGAGACGCGCGATGCGAAGTGAAGAGGCCGACCCGAAAGGGCTGGTGCGCGAAAGCTACCTGATCGAGGGCATCACGGATAGTGAATGCCGGTCGATCTTCGTCGATTGGGCGCTGAGCCTGCCGGTTAATGCCGACATGCGCGATGCGATCCGCGAGGTGCTGGCGACCTACGGCGTGGCGGCGCCGGATCACCCGATGACCGCCGTTATGACCGCGGGACTACAAGACGCCCCGGAACCGCGCCGCCGCGGTGGGCGGGCGTCGCGGATCCAGCGTCACGCCTAAGCGCGCCTGTCGGACGGGTTTGCCAAGCCGGGCGGGCCCGGCTTGGTTCATTTTAACTGAGCGTTTTGACGCTGCGACCAGCCTCAACCGAGGCGCGCAGCCTCTTGCGCAAGGGCCACGATCCCGGCCCAATCGCCGCGCAGCATCATCTCTTTCGGGGCAACCCAGCTACCGCCGACACACAGCGTGTTGGACAGGCGGAGGTAATCGTTGGCGTTTTTCAGGCTGACGCCGCCGGTCGGGCAGAACCGCACTTGCGGGATCGGCGCGCCGATCGCTTTCAGGGCAGGCGCGCCACCCGAGGCTTCGGCGGGAAAGAACTTTTGCACGGTGTAGCCACGCTCTAACAACGCCATCACTTCGGTTGCGGTGGCGGCACCGGGCAACAGCGGCAGATCGTCGGCCTCGCAGGCGTCCAGCAGCCGGTCCGTGACGCCGGGCGAGACGCCAAATTTGGCCCCCGCCGCCTTGGCTGCACGCACATCGGCAGGCGTCAACAGCGTGCCCGCGCCAACCGTGCCCCCCGCCACTTCCGACATGATGCGGATCGCATCAAGCGCCACCGGTGTGCGCAGCGTGACCTCGAGTGCAGGCAAGCCACCCTTGACCAGCGCCTCGGCCAGCGGGCGGGCATGGGCGAGATCGTCGATCACCAGCACGGGGACGACAGGGGCGAGACGGCATATCGCCTCGGCGCGTTCAGAGGCTTCTTGCGGAGTCATGTGTCGGATCCTTCTGTCTGGCCGGAGTGCATATCAGAGATGTGCGCCTCCGGCGGGAGTATTTTAACCAAAAAGAAATGGAAAGGTCGTTGCGGGCGCAAGGGCGGTGCGCCCTCGCGCGCCGGGTTATACGACCACTCCGGCGCCTTCGGTGGCGGGGCCGACATTGCGGCGGAAAACCTCGAACAGATCGCGCCCGATGCCGTGGGCGTTCGCGCTGAGATCCGCAGTCACTGGTTCGCGGTTGGCGAACTCGGCGGCCAGCACCTCCAGCGTGCCCGCGTCCGCATCCAGCCGCACCACGTCGCCGTCGCGCAGGCGGGCGAGCGGGCCACCGCAAGCAGCCTCGGGCGAGACATGGATTGCTGCCGGCACCTTGCCGCTGGCGCCCGACATGCGCCCATCGGTGACGAGTGCCACGCGCAGGCCGCGATCTTGCAGCACCGAAAGCGTCGGCGTCAGCGAGTGCAGTTCCGGCATCCCGTTTGCCTGCGGTCCCTGAAAGCGCACGACGACGATGGTATCGCTGGTGAATTCATTGGCCTTGAAGGCGTCTTTCACCGCGTCTTGACTATGGAATATGCGTGCAGGTGCCTCGATGACATGGCGATCTGCGGCCACGGCAGAGATCTTGATGACGCCGCGCCCAAGGTTGCCCGACAGTTGTTTCAGGCCACCCTCGGGTTGGAAGGGGTCCTGCACGGGGCGCAGAATACGGTCGTTCAGCGTGCTGGACGTTCCCTCGGTCCAGGTCAGCGCGCCATTGATGACCTTGGGCTCGCGGGTATAAAGCGCGAGGCCGTCGCCCACCACCGTCTTGGTGTCGGGGTGCAGCAGGCCCGCCTCCAGCAACTCGCCGATCATGAAGCCAAGGCCGCCCGCGGCGTGGAAATGGTTCACGTCAGCCAGGCCGTTGGGATAGACCTTCGCCATCAGCGGCGTCGCGGCGGACAGATCGGCGAAATCCTCCAGGTCGAGGATCACGCCCGCCGCGCGTGCCATCGCAGGCAGGTGGATCACGAGGTTGGTCGAGCCGCCGGTTGCCATCAGCCCCACAATACCGTTCACAAATGTGCGCTCGTCAAGGATGTCGGCTGCGGGGCGGTAGTCGTTGCCAAGCGCGGTAATCGCCGCGGCGCGTTCGGCACCGGCAAGCGTCAGCGCCTCGCGCAGGGGGGTGTTGGGGTTGACGAAGCTGGCGCCCGGCAGGTGCAGCCCCATGAACTCCATCAGCATCTGGTTGGTGTTGGCCGTGCCGTAAAAGGTGCAGGTGCCCGGCCCGTGATACGAGGCCATTTCCGCCGCCATCAGCTCCTCTCGGTTGGCGTTTCCGGTGGCAAAGCGTTGGCGCACCTTGGATTTCTCGTCATTGGGCAGGCCAGAGGTCATCGGGCCCGCGGGCAGAAATACCGCCGGGATATGGCCAAAGGATGCCGCCGCAATCACCAGTCCGGGGACGATCTTGTCGCAGACCCCAAGGAACAGCGCCGCGTCAAAGGTGTTGTGGCTCAGCGCCACCCCCGCCGCCAACGCGATCACATCGCGGGAGAACAGCGACAGCTCCATCCCCTCGCGCCCCTGCGTGACGCCGTCGCACATTGCTGGCACGCCGCCTGCCACCTGCGCCGTAGCACCGGCGCGGCGGGCGGCGGCGCGGATCAGGTCGGGGTAATGCTCGTAGGGTTGGTGGGCTGACAACATGTCGTTATAGGCGGTGACGATCCCGATGTTGGGCGCGCGACCCGCGACCAGCGCCGCCTTGTCTTCCCCCATCGCGGCATAGGCATGGGCCTGATTGCCGCAGGACAGATGCGCGCGGGCGGGCCCGTTTTCGGCGGCGCGCGCCACCTGATCGAGGTAGCGTCGGCGGGGGCCAGCAGAGCGGGCGCGGATGCGGTCGGTAACTTTGGCGATGGTGCTGTCGAGCGGCATTGGGGGCTCCTCGGACGGGATGCGCGTCACGCGTGGCGCGGGGAAGGCTGCGGATTTCGGCTTTGCCCTATCATACACCGTTAGCGCTAACAATGCAAATTAATGCCATGCCGAAACCGCCATGCCGGACGCGCATGGCGGCAATGGGGGTTTGGCGGTAGCAGCGTCAGCGGCTTTGACGTAGCTTCAGGACAGGGAGGGATTTGGATACTCTAAGGAAGATGTCCATGACCCAAGTTTACACCACACCGACCCCCGATTTTGCCGCCATCGAACGTGAGGCCCGCCGCCTGCGCGCACGGGCGCTGGCGCAGTTTGTGACCAACCTCGGCTCATACCTGCGGACGATGCTGCGCGCTCAGACACCGGTGGCTTTGCGCCCTGGCCTTTAAGGCACATCACGGCCCTTTCGCATCGGGCGGGAAATCGTTAGTGAGGGCGCATGATGAGCCCCCAAGACACCCCGCCCCAATACCCCACCGTCCGTCTGAAACCCAAAGCCGAAGCGCGGGCGATCCGCCATGGCTTCCCTTGGGTCTATGCGGATGAGATTGTCACCGACCGCCGCACCAAGGAAATGACGCCCGGCGCGCTGGCTATCCTTGAGGATGGCGAGCGGCAGGTGATGGGTCTGGTCACGGTCAACCCGAACTCCAAGATATTCGGTCGTATGCTTGACCGCGATCCGGCGGCGGTGATCGATCAGGCATGGTTCGCGGCACGGCTGCGCACCGCGCTGGCGATGCGCGAGCGTCTTTTTGACGCGCCCTTCTACCGCCTGATCCATGCCGAGGCCGATGGGCTTCCCGGCGTCGTCATCGACCGCTTCGGCGACGTCGCGGTGATCCAGCCCAACGCGGCTTGGGCCGAAACCCTGATCGACGCTTTGGCCGACGCGCTTATTGACGTCACCGGCGTGCGCACCATCGTCAAGAACGCCACCGGACGGTCGCGCAGCCTTGAGGGGCTAAGCGAAGAAACCATCGTCCTGCGCGGCGACATAACCGGCGCGGTGCCGGTGCCGATGAATGGCGCGACCTATATGGCCGATGTGCTTGGCGGGCAGAAAACCGGGCTTTTCTTTGACCAACGCCCGAACCATGCCTTCGCCCAACGCCTTGCCAATGGCGCGCGCGTGCTTGACGTTTTCGCCCATGTCGGTGGCTTTTCGCTGGCAGCTTTGGCGGGCGGCGCGACCTCTGCTTTGGCGGTTGACAGCTCTGCCCCGGCACTGTCCCTCGCTACGCTTGGTGCCGAGGCGTCTGGCAAAGCGGCTCAGTTTGCGACCCGCCAAGGCGATGCTTTCGCGGTGATGGAGGCTTTGGCGCTGGAAGGTGCCAAGTTCGAGGTGGTGATCTGTGATCCGCCAGCCTTTGCGCCCTCGCGGCAGTCCCTCGACGCGGGCTTGCGTGCCTATGAGCGCGTGGCGCGCCTTGCAGCGGCGCTGGTGGCTCCCGGCGGCTACCTTGGCCTGTGTTCTTGCAGCCATGCCGCCGACCTTAACGCGTTCCGCTCCGCCTCGGCGCGCGGTATCGGGCGTGGTGGGCGGCGCGGCCAGATCATTCACACGGGCTTTGCCGGCCCCGACCACCCTCTGCTGCCGCAACTGGCCGAATCGGGCTACCTCAAATCGCTGTTCTTCCGGCTCGACGCGTGAAGGCAGTCCTCGACGCCTGCGTGCTTTATCCGACGGTGCTGCGAGAAATCCTGATCGGCGTCGCGGGGCAGGGGCTTTACACCCCGCTTTGGTCCGCGCGCATCCTTGAAGAATGGGCGCGCGCGGCGGTCAAGTTAGGCCCCGGCGCGGAAACCGTCGCGCGGGGCGAGGTGGCACTGCTGCGCGCGCATTGGCCCGCCGCCGAGGTCAAACCCCAACCGGGGCTGGAGGCGGACCTGTCCTTGCCGGACCCAAACGATGTGCATGTGCTGGCCACCGCAATCGCAGGCAGCGCCGACCTTATAATCACCTTCAACGCCGTCGATTTCCCAAGGGGACGGCTGGCGGAGGAAGGCTTGGATCGCCGCGACCCCGATCAGTTTCTGCTGGCGCTTTGGCAAGACCACCCCGCCAAGGTGGCCGCCGTGATTGAGAGCGTGCGCGTCGAGGCAGAGCGTCTTTCCGGCCAGCCGCAGCCCTTGCGCGCCCTGATGAAACGGGCGGGCCTACCGCGGCTGGGTAAGGCGTTAAGCGCAGCCTAGGCCGAGCCCCAGCGCGCCTCCAGCACCTCAATGGCGCGCACGCGGTCGCGCGTCTGTGGATGGCTCATCAGCCATGCGGGCACCGGCCCGCCGCGCCCGGTCAGCGCCTCCAGCTTGCGAAACAGCGCCTTTTGCGGCGCGGTCCCGATGCCCGCTTTGGTCAGCAGCGCCGCCGCATAGGCGTCGGCCTCATACTCATCCTCGCGGCTCAACCGCGCGGCCAGAAGGCTGGTCAGCATATTCGCCGCCCACATCCCCACGCCGGGCAAAAGCCGCGACAGCACCATCCCCAGCGCCATCCGCATCGCGTTTTGCCCGGAAAAATCAATCATCCTCCGCCGTGTATGACCCAAGGCGACATGGCCCAACTCATGCGCGATCACGCTGGCCATCTCTGCCGCCGTCACGTCGCCGGACCGGTAACGATCATAAAACCCGCGTGTGATGAAAATGCGCCCATCCGGCGCGGCAAGGCCGTTTACCGGCGCGATATCATAGATTTCACAGCGAATCCGCGGCAGACCAAGCGCGCGGGCCATCCGGTCGGTCATGGCGATAAGCTCGGCATCGGCCAGATCGGACGACCGCGCATCCAGATCTTTCAGCGTGCGCCACACCGAAAAATGGTAGCCGACGAAAGCGACCAGCAGCGCGAAAAGGATGGGAAGCAGTCTGAACATCGGCCCAATATGGCCTCGCCAGAGGCCGTGCGCAACGCCCTCAACTGTCGGCGCGCACCCGTTCATAAAGCTCGAACTCCTCGGGGCAGGTCCGTTCGTAAAGCGCGCGCACCTTTGGGGAAAGCGTGGTCTCTCCGGCGGGCGAGACATTGACGCGTGGCAGCACAATCTCGCAGCCAAGCCGGTCTTCCAGAAACCCGACGAAGGCGCTGATATCTTCGTAACAGAATATCCGGTCCACGCCGTTGCCGTTCTTGCCGGACAGGAAGGTGGCCTGCGACCCGACGTCGGCGAATTCCGGGCGCGGTTTCGCCATGTAACTCATAACGAAAGCGTCAAAGCTCATGCCGTGCGTGCTTTTGCTCGTGTCCCGGATCGCCTCGCGCTGCCGAAAGCGATACCAGCTGCCCAACCAATCGATCGGCTCCCGCATCAGGGCGACTGCGGTAAATGCGATACCAGCGTTGCGCTCCAGAAACGGTTGCAGGAACTTCCGATACCGTGTGGAGGTGGTGTGTTTCAGCACCGGCGGATGCAGGATCGCGACATCCGCCAGCGATTCGAGAGCGGCCTCGATTGCCGTCGATCCGGTCTTTGGCGTCGCCAGAAACACCAGCTTTTGATCCCAGAATACCAGCATAAGTGCCCTTTATAGGTCCCGCGCCACATATTTTTCCGTGTGTAAACTATCCTTTAACGGTTCAGGTAAAAAGTTCAATTCATCAAATTTAGATTGAAATGTTCTCTTTTTGATCTCATAAGGGTGAGAACAAGAGGCGAACAAGAGCAATGATTGCCCCGCACCGCAGGCTATGGAATAAGGGACCGAACCAATGGCATCAGCGACACTTCTCGAGTTGAACGGAAAGCGCGACATGGACAAGCAAAAGGCGCTCGATTCCGCGCTGGCACAGATCGAGCGGCAATTCGGCAAGGGTTCGATCATGCGGCTCGGCGGTGACAAGCCGGTGGCTGAGATCGAGTCGACCTCGACCGGGTCGTTGGGTCTGGACATTGCGCTGGGGATCGGGGGACTGCCCAAGGGGCGGATCATCGAAATTTACGGGCCGGAAAGCTCGGGTAAAACCACGCTGACGCTGCATGTGGTTGCGGAAGAGCAGAAAAAGGGCGGTATCTGCGCCTTTGTCGATGCCGAACACGCGCTCGACCCGATCTATGCGCGCAAACTGGGGGTCAACCTTGACGAGTTGCTGATCTCGCAGCCCGACACCGGCGAGCAGGCGTTGGAGATCGTCGATACGCTGGTGCGCTCTGGCGCGGTCAGCCTGGTGGTGATCGACTCGGTCGCGGCGCTGACGCCCAAGGCGGAACTTGAGGGCGACATGGGCGAGCATCAGATGGGCGCGCAGGCCCGCCTGATGAGCCAGGCGATGCGCAAGCTGACCGCCTCGATCTCGAAATCGAACTGCATGGTGATTTTCATCAACCAGATCCGCATGAAAATCGGTGTGATGTTCGGCTCTCCGGAAACCACCACCGGCGGCAATGCGCTGAAATTCTACGCCTCGGTCCGGCTCGACATCCGCCGCACCGGCTCGATCAAGGACCGTGACGAGGTGGTCGGGTCCTCGACCAAGGTGAAGGTGGTGAAGAACAAGGTGGCGCCGCCGTTCCGCGAGGTGGAATTCGACATCATGTATGGCGAAGGCATCTCCAAGACCGGCGAGATCCTTGACCTTGGCGTCAAGGTTGGCGTGGTCGAGAAGTCGGGGTCCTGGTATTCCTACGGCGACGAACGCATCGGTCAGGGGCGAGAGAACGCCAAGGCATTCCTGAAATCCAACCCCGCCATCGCCAAGGCTATCGAGGACAAGATCCGTGGCGCTAACGGTCTTGATTTCGGAATCCACGGCGGCGATGCGACCGAGGATCTGGTCGATAACTGACCTTTCGCCACACGACCAGGACGTAAGGCCGACGGCACCCGCTGTCGGCCTTTTGATTTGTGGGGGCCCGCACGGCATCACTTGCGGTGGACAGGCCGCGCGCACATGGCTAAACCCGCACAGAACTGCCGACACCCGCCCAGAGAGGCCGCGAGACATGCCATCCCTCAACGATATCCGTTCGACCTTCCTTGATTTTTACGCCCGCAACGGTCACGCCGTGGTGCCCTCCAGCCCGCTGGTGCCGCGCAATGACCCGACGCTGATGTTCACCAACTCGGGCATGGTGCAGTTCAAGAACGTTTTCACCGGGGTGGAACATCGCGATTACAAACGCGCCACCACGGCGCAAAAATGCGTACGCGCGGGCGGCAAGCACAACGACCTCGACAACGTGGGTTACACCGCGCGCCACCATACCTTCTTTGAAATGCTGGGGAATTTCAGCTTTGGCGACTACTTCAAGGAAAGCGCCATTCCCTTTGCGTGGGAGCTGCTGACCAAGGATTTCGCGATCCCGAAGGACAAGCTGCTGGTCACCGTCTACCACACCGACGAAGAGGCGGCGAATATCTGGAAAAAGGTCGCAGGCCTGCCGGATGAACGCATCATCCGCATCAAGACCGATGACAACTTCTGGCGCATGGGGCCGACCGGCCCGTGCGGCCCCTGCACCGAGATTTTCTTTGACCACGGCGACAAGATCGCCGGTGGCCCACCCGGCTCTCCCGAGGAAGACGGCGACCGCTTCATCGAGATCTGGAACCTCGTTTTCATGCAGAACGAGCAGTTCGCCGATGGGCGCATGGTGCCGCTGCCCAAACAATCGATCGACACCGGCATGGGGCTGGAGCGGATTGGCGCGCTGCTGCAGGGCAAGCACGACAACTACGACACCGACCTGATGCGCGCGCTGATCGAGGCGTCGGCGCACGTCACCTCGACTGACCCCGATGGCGCCGGGCGCATCCATCACCGCGTGATTGCCGACCACCTCCGCTCGACCTCGTTCCTCATCGCCGATGGTGTGATGCCGTCGAATGAGGGGCGCGGCTATGTGCTGCGCCGCATCATGCGCCGCGCCATGCGCCACGCGCATCAATTGGGCGCCAAAGATCCGGTGATGTATCGTCTGGTGCAGGCGCTGGTCGGTCAGATGGGCGCGGCCTATCCCGAACTTGGCCGCGCGCAGTCGCTGATCGAGGAAACCCTGCGGCTGGAGGAAACCCGCTTCAAGCAAACGCTGGACCGTGGTTTGCGCCTGCTCGACGACGAACTGGCCAAGCTGCCCTCGGGTGGCGCGCTGCCTGGCGACGCGGCGTTCAAGCTTTATGACACCTACGGCTTTCCGCTTGACCTGACGCAGGATGCGTTGCGCGAAAAGGGTCTGACAGTGGACGTCGGCGGCTTTGAGGCCGCGATGGCCGAACAAAAGACCAAGGCGCGCGCCAGCTGGGCGGGCTCGGGCGACACCAAGGAGGCAGCGATCTGGTTCGACATTGCCGAAGAGCAGGGCGCGTCGGAATTCCTTGGCTACGACACCGAAAAGGCCGAGGGGCAGGTGCTGGCGCTGGTGCAGTCTGGCGCGAAAGTCGCCTCCGCCAAGGCGGGCGATGCGGTGCACATCGTGCTGAACCAGACGCCGTTTTACGCGGAATCGGGCGGTCAGGTCGGCGATGCGGGCACGTTGAAAACCGACACCGGCGCCGCCCGCATCACCGATACCAAGAAATCGCAAGGTGTGTTCATTCACCTCGCCGAGGTGACCGAGGGCACGATTTCCGCCGGACAAGGCGCGGAACTGACGGTGGATCACGCCCGCCGCGCCGCGATCCGCGCCAACCACTCGGCCACGCACCTGCTGAACGAGGCGCTGCGCCGCACGCTGGGCGACCATATTGCCCAGCGCGGCAGCCTGAACGCGCCCGACCGCCTGCGCTTTGACTTCAGCCACTCCAAGGCGGTTTCACCCGAGGAACTGGCGACGGTCGAGGCAGAGGTCAACGCGATGATCCGCCAGAACGGCAGCGTCGAGACCCGCATCATGACGCCAGATGACGCCCGCGGCCTTGGCGCGCAGGCGCTGTTCGGCGAGAAATACGGCGACGAAGTGCGCGTGGTGTCGATGGGCATTCAGGACGGCTCTGGCAAGGGGCTCGACGGCAAGACCTACTCGCTGGAGCTTTGCGGCGGCACGCATGTTGGGCGGCTGGGCGAAATTGGCCTGTGCGTTTTGCTGGGCGATTCCGCGTCGTCCGCCGGGGTGCGCCGTATCGAGGCGCTGACAGGGGAAGGCGCGCTGGCCTATCTGGCCGAGCAAACCCAGCGTCTGGCCGAGGTCGCGGCGATCCTGAAAGCGTCGCCTGCCGAGCTTTCCGACCGGGTGAAAACGCTGGTGGAAGAGCGTCGCGCCCTGCAAAACGAAGTCGCGCAATTGCGGCGTGAGCTTGCCATGGGCGGCGGTGCGACAATGGGGCCGGAAGCCAAGCAAATCAACGGTGTGGCCTTCGTTTCTCAAGTGATCTCTGGCGTGTCGGGCAAGGATCTTCCCGCCCTGATCGACGAGATGAAGGCGCGCCTTGGCTCTGGCGTCGTGCTGCTGATCGCGGACACCGGCGGCAAGGCTGCGGTGGCGGCGGGCGTCACGTCCGACCTCACCTCGCGCCTCTCTGCCGTCACCATCGTGAAGGCCGCGGCGGAAGCACTGGGTGGCAAAGGCGGCGGCGGTCGGCCCGACATGGCGCAGGCTGGTGGCGCGGATGTGGTCAACGCAGACGCGGCCATCGCGGCCGCCGAATCCGTGATTGGAGTGTGACATGACAGCCCTTTGGATCGCCCACGTCGAGGTTCTGGATGCCGAGGCTTACGGCACTTACGCCCGCCTCGCCGGACCTGCCATTGCCGCGCATGGCGGCGTTTTCCTTGCGCGTGGTGGCCGCTATGTGCAGCTGGAAGGCAATGACCGCGCCCGCAACGTTGTCGCGCGCTTTCCCTCGGTCGAGGATGCCGTGTCGTGCTACAACTCTGCCGCCTATCAAGAGGCGCTAAGCCATGCGCGCGGCGCGTCGGTGCGCGATCTGGTGGTGGTCGAGGAAACCCCTGCCGCCTGACGTGGAATGCGATGTCTGAATTGAAACGGGCGCTCACCTAGCGGGGCGCCCGCTTTTTTACGTCAGGTTCGCCGGACTATGCGGCATCGTGGGCGAGGGCGGCTGCGCCCCCTCGGCGCGCCGCTTGCGGATCGCATCGGCCAGCCACAGCCGCGACAGCGCATGATACAACGGATGCGGCGAGACTACACGCGATACGCCATACCCGATCATCGAGGCCGCCATGATCGGCACCACATTGTCGTGGCTGCCCGTCATCTCGACGATAATCACAAAGGCGGTCATCGGCGCCTGCACCACGCCCGCGAAATAGCCTGCCATGCCAAGCACAGCAGCAAGGCTCGCGGAAGAGCTGAACACCAGCCCCAATGCGCTGCCCAGCCCCGCGCCAACCGCCAGCGACGGCGCAAACAGACCGCCGGGAATTCCCGAGAGGGTAGAGGCGATGGTGGCGAGAAGCTTGCCGACAAAGAAGGTCGCGGGCAGCGCTTGGCCTTCGACCGCGCCGCGCGCTTGCGCATAGCCGGTGCCAAAGGTCATTCCGCCGGTTGCGATCCCGATGGTTGCGACAAGGGTACCGGCCATCGCCGCAACAACGATCACGCGGTGCCGCGGCTGCTCAAAGCGCCAGCGCCGGATTCGGTGCGTGATGTATTGCGTCCAGCGGCTGAACAGCGCGCCCAAAACCCCGCCGACCACACCGCAGGAAATCACCAAGGGCCAGTCGTTTGGAAAGGATGCAACCGCATGTGTCACTCCGAAATAGGTGTAGTTTCCCACAATCGCCAGCGAGGCGACGCCTGCGATGATGACGGCCGACAGCACGACACCATTGGTGCGTGCGTTATAGCTGCGGCTCATTTCCTCGATGGCAAACACGATCCCCGCCAGCGGTGTGTTGAACGCCGCCGCAATACCCGCCGCCGATCCCGCAAGAATCAGCCCGCGCGCGTGCACCATGCCGCCGAGCCGCGCCGCCTGGATCATCGCCGACGCGCCGATCTGCACCGTTGGCCCCTCGCGCCCGATTGAGGCACCGCTGGCCAGCCCGACCACCGTCAGCACCACCTTGCCAACCACGGTCTTGATCGACAGATAACCGCCGCGCTCTTCGTCGTCGTGCATGTGGCGCGCCGCGATCACTTGCGGAATGCCGCTACCCTGCGAGCCGGGGAAATATTTGTCCGCGAGCCAGGCGCAGAACACAAAACCAAGCGGTGTCACGATCATCGGGCTGAACTGATGCCAGCCGCCGCCATCCGTGACAAAGCTGAACAAAACCTGTGCTTCATCCGCGACGCGGGCGAAAAGCGCGCTGATCACGCCGATGGCCAACGCCCCGATCCAGAATACCAAGCGAGAGCGCCAGTGTCGGGCAGAGAGGACCAGCGACTTGGACCGCCGATAGACTCTGCTTCCAAGCGGTCTGCTGGCCATTCGCCGGTCTCCTTTCGTGCTTCCCTGCGGATGCCCTTTTCGCGCCCTTGTTGCAAGGGCGTTCCCGCCCGTCAAAGGGCCACAACATCAGGATCTCGTCTAGATTACCACCCGCGAGAGTGCATAAGTGACCGGCTTCGGCAGTCCATAGGGGCCAATCCGCAGCGCGGGGCTGGAAAACCGCGTGCGATGCGGTAAACCCATGAGATCGGTCCGCGTCGCGTTCCCATTTCCAAGGCGTTTCCATGGCAAACCACATTTTCGGCCGCTCGACCAAAGGCACCCTTCCCACCGCCGTGCGCGGCGAGGGCTGCTATCTGATCGACGCTGCCGGCAAGCGCTATCTCGACGGATCCGGTGGCGCTGCGGTGTCCTGTCTCGGCCATTCCGACGCGGGGGTGCGTGCGGCCTTACATGCCCAACTTGACCGCCTCGAATTCGCGCATACCGGCTTTTTCACCTCGGAACCGGCAGAGGCGCTGGCCGATCGCCTGATCGCGGCTGCCCCCGAGGGGATCGACCGCGTCTATCTCGTTTCCGGCGGGTCAGAGGCGATGGAGGCCTCGCTGAAGCTCGCGCGCCAGTATTTCATGGAAATCGGCCAGCCCGATCGTCACCGCGTCATCGCGCGCCGCCAAAGCTACCATGGTAACACGCTTGGCGCGCTGGCGGCGGGCGGCAACGCGTGGCGCCGCGCCCAATTTGCGCCGCTGCTGGTTGAAACCAGCCACATTGCGCCCTGCTACGAATACCGCGACTGTCGCGCGGATGAGACGCCAGAGGCCTATGGCCTGCGCGTCGCGGAGGAGCTGGAGGCAGAGATCCTGCGTCTTGGCCCCCAGACCGTGATGGCCTTTGTGGCGGAAACCGTGGTGGGCGCGACCTCTGGCGCGGTGCCGCCGGTCGCGGGCTATCTGAAGCGTATCCGCGAGATTTGCACACGGCACGGTGTGCTTCTGATCCTCGACGAGGTGATGTGCGGCATGGGGCGCACTGGCCACTTGTTCGCCTGCGCCGAGGATGGCGTGGCCCCCGATATGATCCTGATCGCCAAGGGGCTTGGCGCGGGCTATCAGCCAATCGGCGCCGTTCTGGCCTCGGCCCGCATCTATGACGCCATCGCGGCGGGCAGCGGCTTTTTCCAGCATGGCCATACCTATATGGGCCACCCGATGGCCGCTGCCGCTGCGGGCGCTGTGCTGGATGTGATCCAATCCCGCAACCTGCTGCCCCGCGTTCTGGCGCAGGGCGAACGCCTGACCGCCGCCTTGACCGAGGCGCTTGGCCAACACCCCAACGTCGGCGACATTCGCGGGCGCGGGCTGTTCCGTGGCATCGAACTCGTCGCCGACCGCGATACCAAAACGCCGTTCGACCCCGCGCTTGGCATCCACAAAAAAGTCAAAGCACTGGCGTTCGAGGCGGGTCTGATCTGCTATCCGATGGGTGGCACGATTGATGGCGTGCGCGGCGACCACGTCCTGCTGGCGCCACCGTTCATCATTTCAGACAATGAGATTGGCGAGCTGGTGGAGAAACTCTCTGGTGCGATCCGTGGCGCGATAGGACATTAAGAACGCCCGCTAAGACGCTATAATCCCATCTAATTCGTCGTCTATATGCGCGCGGATGATGGCGTCGAAACTGGCGTCTCCTACAAAGCCCAAAGCCGCCGCCCGCCGCGCGTCAAAGGCTTGCGGCCAGCCGGAAACGATGCGGTCGATGGTCGCGTCGGGCGCTTCCCGGATCAGCCGCACCGCCTTGTCGCCCGCAATCCGCCGCAGCGCCTCGATCTCTTCGCCGACAGTCGCGCTCAACCCCGGCACCGACAGCGCCCGCCGCGCGCCCAACACAGCCGTCTCCATCGCCGCCGCGTGGAGCAGGTAACCAACCGCCGCGCGTGGGCTGCAAAACCAGTGCCTCACCTCGCGCGATACCGGCAAAACCGCCTCTTGCCCCACCAAAGGCTCGCGCAGGATATTGGAGAAAAACCCCGAGGCCGCCGCATTCGGCTTGCCCGGGCGGATCACCACTGTCGGCAGCCGGATCGAGACGCCGTCCACGATGCCGCGCCGCGAGCAGTCGTTGATCAGCAACTCGCAAATCGCCTTTTGCGTGCCATAGCTGGTTAATGGCGCGCTCAGGAACTCATCCCCGATCACCTCGGGGAAGGGCGCGCCGAACACCGCGATGGAGGAGCTGAAGATCAGCCGTGGGCAATAGGGTGCCTGCACAGCCTCCGCGCGAATCGCCTCTAGCAAGACCCGTGTGCCATCCATGTTGATGCGGTAGCCTTTGGCAAAATCCGCCTCCGCCTCGCCCGAAACGATGGCGGCGAGGTGAAAGATAACATCGGGCCGTTGCGCGACCAAATCCGCCGCTCCGTCGCCCAGATCGCAGGCGCGCGTCGTCACGCGCAATGACGTCGCGGGGCAGGGCGGCTCTACCACGTCCGCCAGCGTCATCCGCGTGATCTCGCGCCCCAAAATGTCGGGCCGGGCAATCAGCGCCGCTGTCAGCTTGCGCCCGATCATCCCCGCAGCGCCGATAATCAAAACCTGCATCGCCAAAGCCTCCCGCGCTGGTTGGCGCAGGCTAGCACCGCGGAATTGGGCCAGCAACGCGCCTTAGCGCTTGGGCGCGTTCTGCGCCAACCGCTCCAGCCGGATATCGGCGGTGCGGGCGTGCCCCTCCATCCCCTCGTGACGAGAGATGCGCGCGGTCACCGCCGCCAACTGGGGCAGGGCCTGTTCGGTAACGGTTTGCCACGTCACGGTTTTCAGGAACTTCTGCACCGACAGGCCGCCGGTATACCGCGCGGCACCCGTGGTCGGCAGCACATGGTTCGGCCCCGCCGCCTTGTCGCCAAACGCCACCGTGGTCTCGGCCCCCAGAAACAGCGAGCCATAGCTGCGCAGCCGCCCACGCCACCACTCCAGATCCGCCGCCTGCACATGCAGATGCTCTGGCCCCAGCCGGTCGGCATAGGCTGCCATCGCCTCAAAACTGTCGCACAAGACGATCTCGCCCAAGGCGTCCCACGCGCGCTCGGCATTGCCGCGATTGGGCTCTGGCAGGCGCGCGGCGCAGGTCGGCACCAGCCGCCGCACCTCCTCCGCCAGCCGCGCACTTGTCGTGACCAGCCAGACCGGAGAGTTCGGGCCATGTTCCGCCTGACCCACCAGATCCATCGCCACCACCAACGCATCGGCGCTGTCGTCGGCAAGGATCATGCTGTCGGTCGGCCCCGCCACCATGTCGATCCCGGTGCGCCCGAACAGCAACCGCTTGGCCTCGGCCACAAACTGATTGCCGGGCCCGACGAGGATATCTGCGGGCTCCAGCCCGAACAGCCCGTAGGCCAGCGCCGCCACACCCTGCACCCCGCCGATCGCCAAAATCCGGTGCGCACCGCAATAATGCAGCGTGTAAAGGATCGCGTCCGGTATCCCGGCCAGCGCGTCTGCGCGCGGTGGCGAGGCCGCAGCGATATGCGGCACGCCCGCCACGCGTGCGGTGGTCACCGTCATCATCGCGCTGGCGATATGGCTATAGCGCCCGCCCGGCACATAGCAGCCCGCAGACGTCACCGGGATCAGCTTTTGCCCGGCGATCAGGCCGGGGCGCAGTTCCACCTGCATGTCGGTCATGCTGGCGCGCTGCGCCTCGGCAAAGCGCGCGATATTATCGTGCGCATAGGCGATATCGTCCTTCAACTGCTGCGGCACCCGCGCGCAGGCGGCCTCTATCGCGGCGTCAGACACCACGATCTCGCCGCTCCAGCCATCGAATTTCCGCGCCAACCGCAAGGCCGCCGCCTCGCCACCCGCTTCGATCTCGCGCAGGATGCCAGAGACGGTTGCCGTCAGATCCTCGGCCGCGACCGGATTGGCAGGCGTAGATTGCTTCAGGAATATCTCAGACATGGCGCCCGCTGCTCCGGGAATAGGGTGGCTCGTTGGCGTAGCGTGACTTGCCAGCCCAGCCCGAGCGAAGCACCACGACAGTTCACCCTCAGATATGTCCAAAGCCAAAGCCGCTGGCAACCGCGTATAACGGTGGCGTGCGACGAAAATACCCCGCGCGGCCAAAACCGCGCGGGGGAAGGATGTGCCGGACGCGCCTAGTCGATGTCGCCCGGCCGTGCCTTACGTTTGCGCCCGCTCACCATGGCGACCACGAGGTTTTCTTCATGCCGCACACTGGCAAGCACCACGCCCGCCAGATGCAGCAGAACCAGTGCCAACATCCCATGCGCTGCAAGGGAATGCGCCGTCTCGACCCAATCGACACCGTAATAGGCGTCGGTCGTCATCATGTAGCCGGTGGTGGCCGTGGTCAGCATACCGACCATCAGCGTCACCACCATGATGCCGCCTGCGGGGTTATGCCCGATATAGCGCGCCTCGGTCCCTTTCAGAATCGCGCCCAGATAGCGCAGGATGGTTACCGGGTGCCGCACGAATTGCGAAAACCGCGCGTAGCGCGTGCCCATCACCCCCCAAAGCAGCCGCATGAGGATCAAGCCACCGGCGGCAAATCCCGCCCATTGGTGAATATCGGCCGAGCGGTGAGAGCTGAACCACGCTACGGCAAAGCTCAGCACCAGGCTCCAGTGAAAGGCGCGCACCAGCGGATCCCAGACGCGCGCCATCGTCGAGACGACGCGCGCGTCATGCAGAATCGCTGCGGCGCGATCAGTTCTCGCCAGCTTCGGCATTTTTTACCGGGGCAAGCGTTTCGGCGTTGAAGCCAAGGTTCATCTTTTTGGTTCCTTTCAGGCCATAGACCTCGTAGCAACCCTTCTCGGTCTTGATCCGGCGCACTTTGATGCCGTCTTTTTTCAGCATGGCAACCAGATTGGCTTTCGGCTGGAACGACGAAGCCGGCGAGGTGGAGCACATGGCGCCAGCAGCGAAGGAGGGGCCGGCAAGCATGAGGGCAGCGGCGGTCACGGTCAGAAAACGATACATAGATAGCTCCGATCTTGGTGACGGGTCTTGGTCCGTCTGGTTTCAGTCTACTCGGTGCGACGCGGACTTGCCCGGTCGTCACGGTGGGTTCGTAGCAAGGTCAAACTGTCAGCTTCCTGACGCATGAAAATGTCGCGGCGCCGCCGGTATTGGCGGATAAACCTTTGCAAATTCCGCCGTCTCGTCGATGGTGGGCGCCAACAGAATGGCGTCGATCCGCGGGGAGGCGGGCAACATGAAACTCAGAACGGCTGGCGCACCCGCGCGAAAGATCACCGCAGAAGATGCGGCAGCTTTGGTGAAATCGGGCATGTGGCTTGATTACGGCGCGGTCCTCGGCCAACCGGACGCTTTCGACGACGCCTTGGCAAAACGCACGGCAGAGCTGTCCGGCGTCAAGGTCCGCTCGTGCCTCTCCACCCGCCCGCGCGCCATCATCGAGGCCGATCCCGATGGCGCGCATTTCTTTTGGGCCAGCCTGCATTTTTCTGGCTATGACCGCCGCAAGCATGATGCGGGCATCGCGAATTACCTGCCGGTCAACCTTGGCGAAATCCCCGATTACTACCGCCGGTTCGTCGATCCGGTCGATATTCTGATCCTGAAAACCACCCGCATGGGCGCGGACGGCTATTTCAACTTCGGCCCCTCAAACCTCTGGCACCGCGCCATCATCGAGCGCGCGCGCTGCATCATTGTCGAGGTGTGCGACGGCGTTCCGTTCTGCAATGGCGTCGAAAACGGCGTGCATGTCAGCGAGGTTGATTTCATCATCGAAGGCGATCACCGCGCGATGCCCGAACTACCCTCGCTGCCGCCCACCGAGGTTGACCGCGCCGTGGCACGCCTGATTACCGGCGAGATCGAGGATGGCTCGTGCCTGCAAATCGGTATTGGCGGGATGCCCAACGCGGTGTGCAGCCTGATCGCGGAATCCTCGATCAAGGATCTGGGCGTGCATACCGAAATGCTGACCGATGGCATCATCGACCTTTATCACGCGGGCATGATCAGCGGCGCGCACAAGAAGCTTAATCCGGGCAAGGTGGTCGCCACGTTCGCGCTTGGCACGCAGAAAATGTATGACACCATCGCCAACAACCCGGATTTTGAATTCCACCCGGTCGATTACACCAACCTGCCGCACATGATCATGCAGAACAACCGCGCGGTGGCGATCAACAACACCACGCAAATCGACCTACAAGGGCAGGCGGCCTCTGAATCGGACGGTCACCGCCATATCTCGGGCACCGGTGGCCAGCTTCAGTTTATCCGCGGTTCCTACGCGTCACAGGGCGGCAAATCCTTCATCTGCCTGTCCTCGACCTTCGATAAGAAAGGCGACCGGCGCAGCCGCATCGTCTTGAACCTGACCAAGGGCAACATCGTCACCGCGCCGCGGTCTGACATGATGTATGTCGTCACCGAATATGGCATCGTGAACCTCAAGGGCAAAACCGTGGCGGAACGGGCGCTTGCGCTGATTTCCATCGCCCACCCCGATTTCCGCGAGGAGCTGGAGCGCGAGGCCTACACCCACCGCATGATCCCGCGCGGGTTCTTCTAGGCGCGCCTCACTCATACCGCAGCGCCTCGATCGGATCGAGGCGCGCGGCCTTTTGCGCCGGGTAATAGCCAAAAAACACCCCGATCGCCGCCGAAAACAGAAAGCCCCCCGCCACCGCAACCCAAGAGATCGGCGCGGGCCAACCGGCAAAGGCGGAAATCGTAAGCGAGGCGATGATCCCCATCGCCACCCCCGCGCCGCCGCCAATCGCGCTTAGCAGCACCGCCTCGGCCAGAAACTGCAACAACACCTGTATCCTGCGCGCACCGATGGCCATGCGAAGGCCAATCTCGCGTGTGCGTTCGGTGACCGAGACCAGCAGAATGTTCATGATCCCGATGCCGCCCACCAGCAGCGAAATCGACGCCACCGCCGCAAGCAACAGCGCCAGCACCTGCGAGCTTCCCTGCGCCGCATCGGCGATCTGGCTAAGGTTGCGCACCGAGAAATCGCTCGGCGCCCCCGGCGCGATATGATGCACCCTGTTCAGCGTCGCCGTCACTTGCGTCAGCGTGGCCGTCACCTGATCCGCCGCACTTGCCTGCACATAGATCTGGTTCACATAGCCCATCATGCGCGCCTGTATCCCATAGGGGTTCAGCGGTTGCGGATAGATCCAGCCCAACGGCACCTGCGCCGAATTGGGCGCGGCCACCCCCAACACCCGACGCTGCGCGGTGTTGTAGGGCAGCATGACCACATCGTCCTGATCCTGCCCAAACCCGGTCTGCCCCTTCGACGCGAGCAGCCCCACCACCTCGACCGGCGTGCCCTTGATCTGGATATGCGCCCCGATCGGGCTTTCATAGGGCGGGAACAGTTGCGCATAAACCGTCTGCCCGATCAGCGCGACCGTCGCCCCGCTGGTATCATCCGCCTCGGTCAGCCCGCGCCCCTCGGCCACCACCCAGTTGGTCGCGGCGGGGTAGGAGGCGCTGACCCCCTGAATTTGCGTGCTCCAGTTCTGGTCGGCGTATTGCACCTGTCCCGATTGGCGGATCAGATAGCTGACATCCGACACCGCCGGGTCTTCCGCCCGGATCGCCTCGACATCGCTGACCGTCAGGGTGGAGGCGCTGCCAAAGCCGCCCCGCGCGCCACCGCTGCGCGCGGCCCCCGGCTGCACCACCAACAGGTTGGTGCCAAGGCTTGCAATCTGTCGCGCCACCGCCTGGTTCGCGCCTTGTCCGACCGCCACCATGGCAATCAGCGCGGCCACGCCGACAAACACCCCCAGCATCGTCAAAAGCGAGCGCGTCTTGTTGCGTGCCAGCGACTGCACCGCGATGGTAAAGATCATCGTGGCAAACGACCAGGCCGAGCCTTTGCCCTCTGGTGGTGCCGCCAGTTCCTGCGCCATACCCGCGCCAGAAAACATCGGCTTTTCATTGGGTTTGTCCGACAGCACCTCGCCATCGCGCATCGTGACGATGCGGTCTGTGTAGGCGGCAATGTCGGTCTCGTGCGTTACCACCACCACGGTCACACCGTTCTCACGGTTAAGGCGCTGCAACGTCTCCATGATCTCATGCGAGTTGCGCGTATCAAGGTTGCCGGTCGGCTCGTCGGCCAGCAAAAGCCCCGGCGCGTTGATTAAGGCGCGCGCGATGGCGACCCTTTGTTGCTGGCCACCCGACAACTGACCGGGCGTATTGTCCACCCGGTCCGCCAACCCGATCAGCCCCAGGGCGATCCGTGCCCGCGCATTGCGCGCCGCGCGACCGCGCACCGCATTGCGTGAATATATCAGCGGCAGCCCGACGTTTTCCATCGCACTTGCCCGCGCCAGCAGGTTGAAGCTTTGAAAGACAAAGCCGATGCGTTGGCCACGAATATCGGCCAGCGCCTCTTCGTTCGGGTGCGCCACATCGGTGCCCTCGAACAGATACGCGCCGCTGGAGGGGCGGTCGAGGCAGCCAAGGATCGACATCAACGTCGATTTCCCCGACCCCGAGGCCCCCATGATCGCGACAAACTCGCCGCGCCGCACCGTCAGGCTGACGCCCCGCAAGGCGCGCACCACCTGATCGCCCAGCCTATAGCTGCGCGTGACGTCGCGGACCTCGATCACCGGCGGCGCAAGGGGCGTGGTCATGGCTGGAACCTCAGACCAGTGCTCGCGGTGCTACGCGCACCCGCACCAGTGCTTTCGCCGATGATGACCGCGTCACCAACCGCCAGCTTGCCGGACAGGATTTCGGCATTGGTGCCATCATCCAACCCGGATTGGACCAAGACCGAGACCGGCTTGCCATTGAGCAGCACATAGACATGCCCGCGCGTGCCCTGGGCTGCGGTCGTCCCTGCCTGGGTCGATGGGGCTTTCGCCGCCCCGGTTCCGCTCGCGCCCGCAGCCGCCCCGGTCCGCGTCGCCCGCGCCCCGCCGCTGCTTGGCTGATAGCGCAGCGCTTTCGATGGCACGCGCAGCGCATCCGCAGCCTCTGCCACCACAATCCGCGCCGAGGCGGTCATGCCCGGCTTCAATGCCAGATCGTCATTCTTCACCCCCACGATCACGTCATAGGTCACCACGTTCTGCACCGATTGCGGCGACTGGCGCACCTCTGTCACGGTGCCGCTAAACTCGCGCCCCGGAAACGCGTTGACGTCAAAGCTGACCCGCTCGCCCGCCTTCACATTGCCGATATCGCTTTCCGAGACGTTCACATCGACCTGCATATCGGTCAGATCCTGCGCGATCAGAAACAGGATTGGCGTTTGCAGGCTTGATGCCACCGTCTGCCCCGCCGTCACATTGCGCGACACCACGGTCCCCGACACCGGCGACAGGATGTTGGTATAGGCCAGCGTGATATTGGCCGATCCCAGCGCCGCCTGCTTTTGCTCGATCGTCGCTTGGTCCACATCAATCTGCGCCTTGGCCGCGTCCAGCGCGCTTTTCAGCTGATCGACGGCATCCTGCGTCACGGCGTTCTTCGCCATCAACTGCGTGTTACGGTCATAGGTAATCTGCGCATAGGACAGCCCCGCCTGATCCTTCAGCAACTGCGCCTTCGACAGGTCAAGATCCGCCTGCGCCTGCGCCACCGCGCTTTTGAACGACCGGTCGTCAATGGTCGCGCAAACCTGCCCCTTGGTGACGTGGTCATTGAAATCGCAGCTTACGCTGGAGATCACACCCGAGACGTAAGACCCCACCGTCACCGTCAGCACCGGGTTCACCGTGCCGGTGGCATTGACGGTCTGCGTGACAGCGCCCCGATCGGCGGGCTGCGTCACATAGTTGACCGGCACCGTGCGGCCCAGCCACCACCACGCCCCGGCACCGATAACGCCAAGGGCAAGCAGACTGGCCAGCGGCAAACGCCAACGCGGCCTTGGGCGCACGGCGGGATGCGGCTGTGGTGCCGCGCTGGAGAGTGCGGATACGGCGGGTGGCGGGTCGAGTGGCGCGTTCATCGGGGCTCCTCAGACGTCGGGAAAATCCCTGCTAAGGTTGAACGTAGCCCATGATTCTTTCCGCCGCGCGCTGCCTCAAATCAATCCGCCCCGAATTAATCGCCCTCGCCGCGCGGTAGGCCAAACAGCGCCTCAGCGTCGGTGGCGCTGTAATACCCAAGCCGCACATCTTCGGCGACCAACGCCCGGTCCCGCGCCATCGCAGGCCCATAGCCGCCACCGCCCGGCGTGCGCACATGCACCCGGTCGCCGGGCGCCAGCGGAATATCCTGCTCTTTCGACAGATGCGGCGGCACATGCGCCACGCCGCCGCGCCACACCGTGACTTCGTTCACTGCACCATCCGCGCCGCCCAGCACGCCTTGCGGCCCAAAGCGCCCGTGGTCCATCACAAAGCTCGCCACCGCCGCGCCGCGCCGCAGCTCCAGCATATAATCCAGCCCAAAGCCGCCCCGCTGCGTCCCCGCGCCACCCGAGCCTTCGCGCAGCGCGTAATGGTGGTAAAGCACGGGAAACGCCTGCTCCATGATCTCGACCGGAGGCGCTTTGGAAATTCCGATGGTCGAACACCCGTTCGACAACCCGTCGCCCTGGGCAGAGCCGCCATAGCCTCCGCCCGACAACTGATACATCACGAAATCGCGGCCCCGCTGCGGATCATGCCCGCCCAGCGCGAAGTTGCCCGACGTGCCTGCTGGCGCCGCCGTAACACGGTCGGGCAAGGCGCTGACAAGCGCGGCAAACACCACCTCGGCAATGCGCTGGCTGACTTCTGCCGCGCAGCCCGACACCGGGCGCGGGTATTGCGCATCCAGAAAGGTGCCAGCCACGCCCGTCACCTTCAGCGGCTCAAACGCGCCCGCGCTGATCGGCACCTCGGGGAAGATATGCCGCATCGCCAGATAGACCGACGAAAGCGTCGTCGCCAGAACCGAGTTCATCGGCCCGATGCAGGGCGGCGACGAACCGGCAAAATCAAACACCAGATCATCGCCCTCGCGCCGCACCGCCAGCCGGATCGACAGCGGCGCATCCACCACGCCGTCGCTGTCAACCCAAGCCACGGCGCTGTGCTGCCCCTCGGGGATCTCTGCCACAAAGGCCCGCATCTGCCGCGCCGCCCGCGCGCGCAATTCGGCAATCGCCGCGCGCACCACATCGTCGCCATAGCGATCCAGCAGCGCGCCCAACCGCTCTTCCCCCACCATCAGCGCCGCCGCTTGGGCCTTCACATCGCCAATCCGCTGATCCGCCACGCGGATGTTGGAGCAGATGATCGCGTAAATCTCCTCGTCCAGCACGCCTTCCTTGAACAGCCGAACCGGAGGCAAACGCAACCCTTCCTGCTCCACCGAGGTCGCCGAGGCCGAAAATCCCCCCGGCACCGCGCCACCCGTATCCGGCCAGTGTCCGGTGTTCGACAGCCAGCAGAAAATCTTGCCCTCCCGATAGAACGGTCGCGCAAAGCGCACATCCATCAGATGCGTGCCGCCCAGATAGGGGTCGTTGACGATGTAGATATCACCGGGCTTCGGCGCCGCCGTCACCCCCGCCGCGATCCGCTCGATCAACACCCGCGTCGAATACTGCATGGTGCCGACAAACACCGGCAAGCCCCCCGCGCCTTGCGCGATCAGCGCGCCATCCTCGGCGGCATAGATGCCGTCCGAGCGGTCGTTCGCCTCGGCAATCACCGGCGAGAAGGCCGCGCGCGAAAACGACAGGTCCATCTCGTCGCAGACCTGCTGCAACCCGGCCTGAATTACGGACAGCGTAATCGGATCAATCATGGCCGCGCTCCCAGCGTGATGACGATATTGCCATCTGCGTCACCGGTCGCCAAATCGCCGGGTTCGATCAGAACCGTGGTATCCATCTGCTCGACGATGGCGGGGCCGGTCAGGCGGAACCCCTCGGGCAGGTGGTCGCGCCAATAGATCGGCGTCGCGTGCCACGCCCCGTCAAAGTAAACCGCGCGGCTGCCAGTCTGCGCTTCGTCAAGGCGCGCCTTGCGCCCCGCCGGGTCGATCAGCCGCGACAGATCCAGCGCCGCCCGCGTTCCCACCACCGAGCAGTTGGCGTTCACCACCATCGCGCGCACGTTATCCAGCCGGACCTTGAAGCGGCGGAAATACACCTCGTCGAACTTCGCGCGCAGCGCCTCGCGGGTGATGTCCGGCCCCTCGATGGCTACGCGCAGCAGGTGCGTCTGCCCTACGAACTGCATATCCAATACATACGATTGCTGCATGGAAAACACATCCACGTTTTCCGCCTCGATCAGCGCTTTGCCCACCTTGGCCTGCCCGCGCAGCACCTCTGCCAGTTGCCCCATGTCGAGCGTGTCGAGCGGCGTGTTGATCGTGCGTACAAAGTCATGGCGCAGGTCGGCCACGATACAGCCTAAGGCATTGGTAATGCCCGGTCTTGCCGGCACCAGCACCCTCGGCACCCCCAATTCCCGCGCCAAAGCAGAGGCATGCAGTGGCCCCGCGCCCCCGAACGCAAACAGCGCAAAATCGCGCGGATCGGCCCCAAGCGAGACCGACACCATGCGGATCGCCCCCGCCATCTTGATATTGGCCACCCGCACCACCGCCTCAGCCGCGCCCACGGCATCAAGGCCCAAGGGTTTCCCCAGCTTTTCCAGATAGATAGCCGCGACATCTGCAACGGAAACCCCGCCCTCCACCGACTTGAGCTTGCCGGGATTGAGCCGCCCCAACAGCAGGTTTGCGTCCGAAATCGTCGGCTCCACCCCGCCACGGCCATAGCAAATCGGCCCCGGCGTTGACCCCGCACTCTGCGGCCCCACCTCCAGCAACCCCGCCGCCGTCACCCGCGCAATCGACCCGCCCCCGGCGCCCACCGTGCGCACATCGACCATCGGCACATGGATCGGCATGGCATATTCCAGCTCGATCTCGTTCGACACCGGCGGCTCCGCCCCCCGGATCAGCGCGACATCGGTCGAGGTGCCGCCCATGTCATAGGTCAGAAGGTTCTCCATCCCCGCCCGTCGCCCGGTATAGGCCGCCGCCATCACACCCGAGGCCGGCCCCGACATCACTGTTTTTGCGGCCTCTTTTGCCACCAAGCGCGACGAAACCATGCCGCCGTTGCCGTTCATCACCAGCACGTCGCCGCGATAGCCCCCCTTGGCAAGCTCCTCGATCAGCCGCGCGATATACCGCTCCAACAAGGGCTGCACCGAGGCATTGACCGCCGCCGTCACCCCCCGCTCAAACTCGCGGCTTTCCGACAAAAGCGCGTGGCCCAGCGTGATGTGATCGTTGGGCCAGAAGCGCCGCAAAACCGCAGCCGAGGCCAGTTCATGCGCCGGATTGGCATAGGCGTGCAGGTAATGCACCACGACCGAAACGCAGCCCGCCGCCAGCAACGCCCGCCCGGCGCGCTCTACCGCGGCCTCGTCCAGCGGCACCACGACTGCGCCCGAGGCATCCATCCGCTCGGCCACTTCCAGCCGCAGATCGCGGGGGATGACGGGGACGAAATGACCCGTCATTCCATAGGCTTGCGGGCGTGTCCTACGACCAAGCTCTAACACGTCGCGAAAGCCTTGGGTGGTAATCAACCCGGTGCGCGCCAGCTTGCGTTCCAACACGGCGTTGGTGGTCGTCGTGGTGCCGTGCACGATCAGATCAACGTCAGACAGATCCGCCTCTGCCTCGGCCAGCGCGGCCAGCACGCCAAACGCTTGGTTGTCGAGGGTGGAGGGCACCTTGGCCAATTTCACCGCGCCCGTGGCCTGATCCATCAGGATCAAGTCGGTGAAGGTTCCGCCGACATCCACACCCACAACCAGCCCACGCGCCATTGCCTGTCCTTTGTCAAAGCCAAGACCATTCGTATACAAATGATTTCCGCAACCCTTTGCGAAAGTCAACGGTGGCGTTGTGGCGATCAGGTCAGGCGGGTCAGGAGGTCCAGAAAAGTTGCCTGTTCAAAGGCACTTAGCGGCGCAAGCGTTTCCGCGCTGATCTCCAGCGCCTTTGTCCGCGCGGCACCAAAGGCCTCCGTCCCGGCAGGCGTGGCCTCGACGAACAGCCGCCGACGGTCCTCTGCGTCGCGGGTCGTGGCGATCAGCCCCTTGTCGCGCAGCCGGTCAATCACACCCTTGATGGTTGCCGCATCCATCGCCGTCGCCCGACCCAGCGCGTTTTGCGTGGTCGGTCCCAACTCGCACAACTTGGCCAGCGCGGCGAATTGCGTGGGCGTCAGGCCGGGGATCAAGGCTGCGAAAATCGTAAGGTGACGCTGGGTGGCGCGGCGCAGCAAGAATCCGACTTGTGCATCAAGCAGATAGTCATGGGGCGGGCAATCATTGGTCATGCGTGCAATGATCCGGCGCTTCCGGTCGCTTCGCAAGTCTGAATTTCACGATTGACAGGCGGCGCATTGCCCGCTCAAAATCCATTTGCATACGAACAAGTTCCGGCGCGCCCACTGGAGATCCGTATTGGCCGATTATCTCAAGCCCTCCACCCTCCAAGACGCGATCCTGCTCGCCGGGCGCGAGGGGATGCGCCTTGCCGCCGGATGCACCGATCTGTTTCCGGCAACGCCGGGGCAGACCTTGGGCGGGCCAATTCTCGACCTTACGGCAATCGACTCTCTGAGCGGGATTTCACGCAGCGCAAACGGCTGGCGCATCGGGGCCGCCACGACTTGGGCCGCGTTGCAGCGGGCAGAGCTTCCGCCCGCGTTCGACGGGCTGAAAGCGGCGGCGAAAGAGGTGGGCTCGGTGCAGATTCAAAACGCGGGCACGATCGGCGGCAACCTCTGCAACGCCTCGCCTGCCGCTGATGGGGTTCCGCCGCTTCTGACGCTGAACGCTGAGGTGGAACTGGCGTCCCTCGCGGGCAGTCGGCGCTTGGGGCTGGGTGAATTCCTGACCGGGCCGCGTAAAACCGCCCTGCGCGCGGGTGAGATTCTTGCCGCCATTCATGTGCCCGAGGTGCGCGGGCAGGGCGGGTTCCTCAAGCTCGGGGCGCGGCGTTATCTGGTGATCTCGATCGCCATGGTGGCCGCGCGCATCGTGGCGGAAGGCGGCATCGTGACAGAGGCCGCGCTGGCGGTCGGTGCGTGCTCTTCGGTCGCGGTGCGACTTGCCGCGCAAGAGGCCGCCTTGCTTGGCGCGCCCCTTGCCGCCCTTGGCGACCACATCAGGCCAGATATGGTCGAGCCCTACCTGAGCCCGATCCCCGACATACGCGCCGACGCCGCCTATCGCGCCGGCAGCGCCACCGAACTCTTGCGCCGCGTGGTTTCCGCCTGTGGCACCAATGCGGGCGAACCATGAATACGATAGCCATATCCAGCACCCTCACCGTGAATGGGGCCACCGTCTGCGTTACCGCCGATCCGCGCCGTCGGCTGTCGGATGTCCTGCGCGAAGAGGTGGGGCTGCGCGGCACAAAGGTCGGCTGCGATGCCGGGGATTGTGGCGCTTGCACGGTTCTGTTGGACGGGGCGCCAGTGTGCGCTTGCCTGACGCCTTTGGGTCGGGCGATTGGCCGGGAAATAGCGACGGTCGAGGGGCTGGCGCAACCGGGCCTCTGTGCCTTGCAGGACGCGTTCTTGCAGCACGGCGCGGCGCAATGCGGGATCTGCACGCCCGGAATGTTGATGGCGGCGCGCGCGTTGCTGGAGGCGACCCCGGCGCCAAGCCGCGCGCAGGTCGAGGACGCCCTTGGTGGTGTGCTGTGCCGCTGCACGGGCTACGCGAAAATCGTCGATGCGGTGATGGCGGTCGGGCAGGGCGGTTATGCGCGGCGGCCCTTGGCCGGGCAAGCGGTTGGCGCGCGGATCGAGCGGGTTGACGGTCTGGCAAAGGTCACCGGAGCCGAGATTTTCGGCGCAGATTTCTGGGCAGAGGGCGCGTTGGTGGTGCGCGCGATCCGCTCGCCGCACGCGGCCGCAGGGTTTGCGTTTGGGGACTTTAACGGTTGGGCGCGGGCACTGAACGTAGAGGTCTTTACGGCCCACGATCTTGGCGGCGTGAACAGCTTTGGCGTGATTCCAGCCTTTGCCGATCAGCCCGCGCTGGCGGAAACCGAGGTGCGTTTTCGTGGCGAAGCCATCGCGATTGTGGTGGGCGAAGCGCCCGTCATGGCCGCGCTGTCGCTTGCGGATTTCCCGGTGACATGGCAGCCTTTGGCGGCGGTCTCCGATCCCTCCACCGCGCAAACCGCGCGCGCAGTGTTACCCCATCGGGCCGATAACGTGCTGATCCGGGGCCGGGTGGCGCAGGGCGACGCTGCGGCCGGTTTGGCGCGGGCGGTGGTGGTGGCAGAGGCCACGGTCGATACGGCTTACGTCGAGCATGCCTATATCGAGCCAGAGGCTGGGGTCGCGTGGCTTGAGAACGATACGCTCGTCATTCAGGCCTGCACCCAAGCGCCGGTGATGGACCGCGATGACGTTGCCCGCGTGTTGGGATTGGCGCGCGAGCGGGTGCGGATCATTCCGTCGGCGACCGGGGGCGGCTTTGGCTCGAAACTCGACGTCTCCTTGCAACCATTGATCGGGCTCGCGGCGCTGAAAACCGGCAAGCCGTGCCGCATGGTCTACACCCGCGCCGAGTCGATGCAGTCAACCACCAAACGTCATCCCGCCCATATGACGGCGCGGATCGGGGCGGATGCGGCGGGGCGCATTACCGGCATGACGTTCGACGGGCGCTTTAATACCGGGGCTTATTCAAGCTGGGGGCCGACGGTTGCAAACCGGGTGCCGGTTCATGCCTCTGGCCCCTACCGCACGCCGAATTACCGGGCCGAGACGGTGGCCATTCACACCAACGGCCCGGTCTCCGGTGCGTTTCGCGGCTTTGGCGTGCCACAGGCGGCGGTGGTGCAAGAGACGCTTTATGACGATCTCGCCCTTGCGCTTGGCATGGACCGGCTGGCGTTCCGGCAGATTAACGCGCTGGCGGAGGGCGAACAATCGGTATGCGGGCAGGTGATGCAAGGCGTGGGCGTCCGCGCCTGCCTTGAGGCGCTTGGCCCCCGCTGGACGGCGGCCTTGGCCGAGGCCGAGGCGTTCAACCGAACCGCGGGCCCGACGCGGCGCGGCATTGGCGTGGCGAGTTGCTGGTATGGCTGTGGCAACACCGCGCTGCCGAACCCTTCCACGGTTCGGCTGGGCATTGCCGCCGATGGCACGGTTTATCTGCACCAGGGCGCGACCGACATCGGGCAGGGCTCTAACACCGTCATCACGCAAATCTGCGCCGATGCTTTGGGGATCGCGCTGGATCAGATCACGCTGATCGGGCCGGATACCGGGCTGACGCCGGATTGCGGCAAGACCTCCGCCTCGCGTCAGACGGTGGTGACCGGGAAGGCCGCGCTGCTGGCCGGGCGTGCGCTGCGCGCGCAGGTTCTGGCGCTGACCAACCGGGGCGCGGATGCGCGCCTGCGCGTAGAGGCGGGGCGCCTTGTGGTGGAGGATCAGGGGGGCAGGTCGCACCTTGCGCTGGCAGAGCTGCCGGTGGGGCCGCAGGGCTATGTGCTGATGGCCGAGGAGACCTATGACCCGCCGACGCTGCCGCTGGACGAGAACGGGCAGGGCGTGCCTTACGCTGTCTATGGCTACGGCGCGCAACTGGCAGAGGTCGAGGTGGACATGGCGCTTGGGCTGACCAAGGTGATCCGCATCACGGCGGCCCATGACCTTGGCCGCGTCATCAATCCGATGCTGGCAGAGGGGCAGATCGAGGGCGGCATCGCGCAGGGCCTTGGGATGGCGCTGATGGAGGACTATATCCCCGGCCGCACCGAGAATTTGCACGACTATCTGATCCCGACCATCGGGGACATGCCGGAAATCCGCTCGATCCTGATCGAAGTGCCAGACCCCGAGGGGCCGTTGGGCGCGAAGGGGTTGGGGGAGCATGTGCTGATCCCGACCGCGCCGGCGATCCTCAACGCGATCCGCCACGCTAGCGGCGCGCGATTGTTGCAGTTGCCCGCCTTGCCGCACCGGGTTCTGGCCGCGATACGGGAGGCCCGGCGATGAGCGATGACAGCCACGACACCCGCGCCGATACCGGCGAAGGCGTGATGCCCGGCGGCGCGCGCGCGCGCCCCGACAAGATCCGCTGCGATGCCTGCCCGGTGATGTGCTACATAGCCGACCGCCAGACCGGCGCCTGTGACCGTTATGCCAACGAGGGGGGCCGCATCGTGCGGTGCGACCCGCTGACCGTGCTCGACCGCCGTATCGCCGCGGGAGGGGAGATCCGGCCGTTCCTGAAATCCGACTGGCAGGGGGCGCTGGTTAGTGATGACGACCTGTTCGTCTCGGCCATCGGGGCGGGCACGACTTATCCCGATTACAAACCGGCGCCCTTCATCATCAGCCGCGCGATTGACGGCGTTGATGTCGTGACCGTGGTGACCGAAGCGATCTATTCCTATTGTGGTGTCAAAGTGAAGATCGACACCGACCGCCATCTTGGTGCAGAGGGGGCGGTGGTGCGCGCGGCGGGCGAGGCGGTGGGGTTGGTCATCACCTCGGAATACGGCAGCCAGATGCTGTCGCTTGGCGGGGTCGATCACCTGACCGGTGGCTCCAAACCCGAAGGGCGCGTGACTTGCGATACAGTGGTGCGGCTCTGCAATTGCGAAGCGGTCGAGTTGACTATCGACGGCGGCGTATCCGTTGTGGTGCAGGCGGGGCGCGCGCCGATTGTTGACGGCAAGGCCGAGGCGCGGATGCGGGTTGGCTGCGGCTCTGCCACTATCGGGATGTTCGCGGCGCAATGGGTGGGGTTGGTCGATGAGGTGGTGGTGGTTGACGATCACATCACCGGCGTCGTCAGCGAGCATCAGGCGGGCAAAGTGCTTGGCTGGCCCGATACCGGCATCCGCATCAAGGGCCGCCGATCAACGCCGGGGCGCTATTTTCAGGTGGCAAAGCCGGGGCTTGGCTGGGGCGGCACCGACATTCAGGACCCGCTTGCGATTTTGGGGGAGTGGAACCCGAAGAAGGGCGCGCGTCCGGGGCTGTCGTTATTGATGGTTTCGACCACCGGCGAACATGCGGCGTATTTCGTGCTGGATGAGGCGCTGCGCCCAGTCGAACAGCCGATGCCAGACGCGCTGCGCCCTTCGGTTGACTTGATTGCCGAGAATTGCGAGCCGGCGCTTTGCACAGTGATGTTCATGGCGGGGGCGGGCGGCTCGCTGCGCTCTGGCGTGACGCGTAATCCGGTGCGGTTGACGCGGTCGGTGCACGCGCTGAAGACCTCTGTGACCTGCGGCGGGGCCAAGGCTTGGGTCTGGCCGGGGGGGGGGATTACATTGATGGTGGATGTGACGGAAATGCCGCCGGGGTCGTTTGGCTATGTGCCGACGCCCGCCATCGTGGCGCCGCTGGAATTCACCCTGCCGCGCGCGGATTATGTGGCACTTGGCGGACATGATAGCGCCGTGCGCAGTCTTGCTGACGTGCTGGAGCATGGCGGGGACTATGGAACCGCCCTGCGCGCGGTCGGCCCGAAATGAGCGCGCAAGCCGCCCTTTTGCCCGACGGTCGCCGGTTGCACCTTAACCACGGGCCGATTGACCTGATCATCGAGGCGGATGCGCCCTCGCGGCGCGCGGCTTATGCTTGTGCAATCGCGCGGTTTCAGACCGTGCTTGAGGAATTGGTGGCTGAACTTCCCACGCTGCGACAACCGGTCTGCCAAGCGCCGTTGCTCGGACCCGTCGCGCGGAGGATGCAAGCGGCGACCTTGCCGCATCTGCCGGTCTTTATCACCCCGATGGCCGCCGTCGCGGGGGCGGTTGCGGATGAGGTTCTGGCCGCGATGGCCGCGACAAACGGGCTTGCCAAGGCGCATGTCAACAACGGCGGTGACGTGGCGTTTCACCTGAGCCAGGGCGAGGCCATCGTGGCGGCGATGCCGGGGGGGCGGGTGACGCTACGCGCGCGGGATGCGTGGCGCGGGATTGCCACCTCGGGCTGGCGCGGGCGAAGCCAGTCGCTGGGTATCGCCGACGCGGTGACGGTTGTGGCGCGCACTGCCGCTGATGCCGACGCAGCGGCAACGCTGATTGCCAATGCGGTTGACCTTCCGGGCCACCCGGCCGTTCACCGCCGCCCCGCGCGCGCGCTGAAAGCGGACTCTGACCTTGGTGACCGGCTGGTCACCGTCGCGGTTGACGCGTTGACGCGGAACGACGTCGAGACCGCGCTTGACCGGGGCTTGGCCACGGCGCAAGCGATGATCGCGCGGGGCCTGATCGGTGGCGCGCACTTGACCCTCAACACCTGCCACCGCGCGACGGGCGCTGTGGCGTTCAATTCCCCCCGCCTGCCGGAGTTTACCCATGCCTGACTTCACCCTGCGCAAAACCATGATTTTCATTGAGGACATCCACCACGAAGGCGGACCCGCGCCGAAACTGCCCCGGCGCCGCGCGGCCATCATCGCCCTTGTGCGCAACCCGTTTGCGGGGGGCTATGCCGCCGATTTGCAATCCGCAATGGACGACCTCAAACCGCTGGGCCTGATGATGACCGACCGTCTGATCGAGGCGATGGGCGGCATCGACGGCATTGATGGCTACGGCAAGGCGGGTCTGTGTGGCGAAGGCGGCGAGTTGGAACATACCGCGCTGTGGCACGTTCCGGGCGGCTATGCGATGCGCGAGCGGCTGGGCGAGGCCAAGGCGATTGTGCCCTCGGCGATGAAAGTCGGCGGTCCGGGCACGCGGATCGACGTGCCGCTTGGCCATATCAACGCGGCCTATGTGCGCAGCCATTTTGACGCGATGGAGGTGGGCGTGCCGGACGGTCCGCGCGCGAACGAGTTGCTGTTCGCCCTTGCCATGGCGCGCGGCCCCCGCATCCACAATCGCATGGGGGGCCTCGCGGTTGCAGAGGTGAAGGGGCTAGACGGTCTGCGCTAGGGTCGTGGCCCCGGCACGGGTAATGACGTCCAGCAAATGCGCATGAACGGCGGGCGATCCCGCCACCACGCGCCCATCGGAACCCCGGCCCAGCGGGCGGCCTTGCCAGTCGGTCATCACACCGCCCGCCGCCTCGACCAGCGGCAGGACCGGAAGGTAATCATAGGGCTCCAGCCCATAGTCCACCACGCCGTCAACCCATCCGGCGGCGAGTTGCACATAGCTGTAGCAATCCGCCGTCGCGCGCGCATAGCGCCCGCTGGCCAACAGCGCCTCAGCCACCGCACGCTCTTTCGCGAGCATTTGGGGCAACTCGTTGAGGCAGAGGTAGGCCTGCTGCGGCGCCACTTTGCGGCAGTGCACAGGCTTGCCGTTCAACGTGGCCCCAAGCCCCGGCCCGCCAAGGGCCACTTCGCGCAGGACAGGCATTTTCACCATCCCAAACAAGGGTTTGCCGTGGTAAAGCAGCCCCAGCAACATGCCCCAGAGCGGGTGGCCGCTGACAAAGCTTTTGGTGCCGTCGATCGGATCAATCACCCAGACGAAATCGGCGCCGAGGTTTTCGTTGCCGTATTCCTCGCCAAGAAACCCGTGGCCGGGAAAGCGGGCGATGATTTCTGAGCGCAGGCGGGCTTCGGTGCTGCGGTCTGCCACGGTGACCGGGCTTTCGTCAGCCTTTGCGCTGACGGCCACGTCATTTCGGAAATGACGCAGCGCGATTGCACTGGCGTTATCGACGATCTCTCGCGCGGCTTGGAGGAGGCTTTGCAGGTCTTCGGGGTCAAGCATGGGTGGCTTTGCTGCGTCCATCATGTGTCTGCACTCCCATCGGCTAAAACGACCTTCACGTCGGCTGCGGTCAGCATTTGCGCTGTGGCCGGCGGCGGCATCGCGTCGGTAATCAGGGTGTCGATCGTCTCTGGCCCGGCAATGCGGATCGGGGCAGAGCGGCCGAATTTGGTGGCATCGACCGCCATCATGCTGCGCTCTGCGCAACGGATGATCTCGCGCGAGAATTCGGCTTCGCGCAGATCGTGCAGCAAAAACCCGGCATCGGCCGTCAAAGCGGCGGCAGAGAGGATGGCAAAGCTGACGCGAAACTGGCCGACAAAGGCCAGCGCCTCGGCCCCAAAAGCGCCGCCATCATGGCTGCGCAACTCGCCCCCCGCCATGAAGACGCGGTTGCCATTTATCATGGCGAGAGTTTGCGCAACGCTCAGTGAGTTGGTGACCACCATCAGGTTCTGATGCGATCGCAGTGCTTGGGCGACATAGGCGGTGGTTGTCCCGACATCCAGAAAAAGCGATGCGCCATTGCCGACCATCGCCGCAACTTTGCGCGCGATCTTGCGTTTGGCGTCCGGATTTTCGGTCAGCCGCTGTGCGAAAGTGGCTTCGGGTGACCAGTCCTTCAGTTGAACGCCGCCATGCACCTTGGTGACGACGCCTTGCGCCTCTAGCCTGCGGACGTTGCGGCGGATGGTTTCCTCTGTCACGTTGAGACGGCGCGAGATGTCGATGATGCGACCCGACCCGGTGTCGTTCAGGATCCGCAGAATATCGACTTCGCGCTGCGTGGTTTGCATTTGCTGTCTCCGCCCCGACCCCGCGCGAAGAGTTTCGCGCAGATGCCCCTGAAAAGCAAATCATAAGGCAACAAAAACCCATAAAATACAACAATTGGTTTGACAATTCGCGGGTAATCCTTGCGAAATGGATCGACGCGCGGCCAGTCTGGCCCGCTTGCGTCTGTTCGGAAGGGTTCCATGACGCCCTATGACAAAGCACGTCAGCTCCCGATCTGGAGGAGCGAGGTCGATCCGCAGCCGCTTGGTGGCGGCATTACCAATGTGAATTTTGTGGTGTCCGATGGCGACAGGCGGGCCGTCGTGCGCATTGGTGGCGATATTCCAGTGCACCAGATCCTGCGGTTCAACGAACTGGCGGCAAGCCGCGCCGCCCATGCCGCAGGGGTGTCCCCGGCGGTGCTGTATCACGAGCCCGGCGCGCTGGTGATCGACTACATCGAGGGCAAGACGCTTACCGCCGAAGACCTGCGTGCCGAGGCGATGCTGGCGCGGGTGGTTGCGCTGATCCGTCGCGCGCACCGCGAAATCCCGCGCCACCTGCGCGGCCCGGCGCTGGCGTTCTGGGTGTTCCATGTCATTCACGACTACGCCGCCACGCTTCACGCCGACGGCAGCCGCCATACCGCCGTGTTGCCGGAACTGCTGGATCAGGCCGATCGTCTTGAGCGCGCGGTGGGGCCCGTCGAGCTTGTTTACGGCCACAACGACATGCTGCCTGCCAATTTCATCGATGACGGCGCGCGTCTTTGGCTGATCGATTGGGATTACGCGGGCTTCAACTCTCCGCTGTTCGACCTTGGCGGGCTCGCTGCCAACAACGGACTTTCCGAGGCGCAAGAGGGCGGGATGCTGGAGGCGTATTTCGAATGCCCCGCCGATGCCGCCTTGTGGCACCGCTACCGTGCGATGAAATGCGCCGCGGCGTTGCGCGAGTGTCTGTGGTCGATGGTGTCAGAGCTTCATTCCGACATCGACTTTGACTTCGCCGCCTATACCGCACGCAACCTTGCCAATTTCCGCGTGGCCCTTTCCGCTTTCCAGCAAACCTGAGGATGCAATGACCCAGCCCGATTTCCCGACCACCGCCCGCGCCGTTGTCATTGGCGGCGGTATCATCGGCTGTTCCACCGCCTATCATCTGGGCAAGATCGGCTGGACCGATACGGTGCTGCTGGAGCGCGTAAAGCTGACCTCTGGCACCACGTTCCACGCGGCGGGGCTGGTGGGGCAGCTTAGAACCTCGGCCAACATCACACAATTGCTGGGCTATTCTGTCGATCTGTATAATCGGCTGGAGGCTGAAACCGGCATCGCCTCGGGCTGGAAGATGAACGGCGGGTTGCGCCTTGCCTGCAACACCGAGCGTTGGACCGAGGTGAAGCGGCAAGCGACCACCGCGCATTCCTTTGGGTTGGAGATGCACCTGCTGACCCCGAAAGAGGCGCAGGATATGTGGCCGCTGATGCAGGTGGATGACCTGATCGGCGCGGCTTTTCTGCCGACGGACGGGCAGGTGAACCCCTCGGATATCACCATGTCGCTTGCCAAGGGCGCGCGGATGGCGGGGGTGCGGATATTCGAGGACACGCCGGTCACGCGCATTATTGTCGAGGATGGGCGCATCAAAGGCGTCGCCACGCCGCGCGGGATAATCGAGTGCGAAAAGGTGGTGATCTGCGCCGGGCAGTGGACGCGGACGCTGGCGGGCACTGTGGGTGTCAACGTGCCGCTGGTCTCGGTCGAGCATCAGTATATGATTACCGAAAAGATCCCCGGCGTGACCTCTGGCCTGCCGACCCTGCGCGACCCCGACCGGCTGACCTATTGGAAAGAGGATGTCGGCGGCCTCGTGATGGGCGGGTATGAGCCGAACCCGGTGCCTTGGGCGGTGGATGGGATACCCGAGGGGTTTCACTACACGCTGCTGACCTCTGACTTCGACCATTTTGAGCAGTTCATGGCCCCTGCGATCGGCCGCGTTCCGGCGATGGAGACGGCGGGGATCAAGCAACTGGTCAATGGGCCGGAAAGCTTCACCCCCGATGGTAACTTCATTCTGGGCGAGGCGCCGGAGCAGCCGAACCTGTTTATCGGCGCGGGCTTTAACGCGTTTGGCATCGCCTCGGGGGGGGGCGCGGGCATGGCGCTGGCCGAGTGGGTGGTGAAGGGCGAGGCGCCGTTCGACCTGTGGCCGGTCGATATTCGCCGCTTTGGCCGCGTGCATCGCTCGACCGACTGGGTGCGCACCCGCACGATGGAGGCTTATGGCAAACACTACACGATTGCCTGGCCGTCAGAGGAACATCACTCGGGCCGCCCCGCGCGCCGCTCGCCGCTGTATGCGCATTTGCGCGGGCAGGGCGCCTGCTTTGGCGAGAAACTCGGGTCGGAGCGACCGAACTGGTTTGCCGACCTGCAAGCCGGGGAAAAGCCGGTCGATCTTTACAGCTACGGCAAGCCCGGCTGGTTCGACGCGGTCCGACGCGAGCATCTGGCCTGCCGCGCGGCGGCGGTGCTTATCGACCAAACCTCGTTTGCCAAGTTTACCCTGAAAGGGCCGGGGGCGGTTGCCGCGCTGAACCATATTGCGGCGGGCAATGTCGATCGTCCGGTCGGTGCGCTGACCTATACGCAGATGCTGAACGAAAAGGGCGGCATTGAATGCGATCTGACCGTGGCGCGGGTGGCGCGGGATGAGTTTTACATCGTCACCGGCACCGGTTTCGCCACCCATGATTTTCATTGGATTGACCGCCATCTGCCGGGCCGGGCCGGGGCCACGCTGATCGACGTGACCTCGGGTTCTGCCGTGCTGTCGCTGATGGGGCCGCAGGCGCGGGCCATCCTTGGCCGCGTGACGCGCGACGATATCTCTAATGCTGGCTTTCCGTTCGGCACCGCGCGCAATCTCAGCATCGCGGGCTGTCCTGTGTTGGCGCTGCGCGTGACGTATGTGGGTGAACTGGGGTGGGAATTGCACATCCCGACCGAGTTCGCTGTCACGGTGTATGAGGCGCTGATGGGGGCCGGGCGCGATCTTGGCCTGATCAACGCAGGCTATCGCGCGATTGAAACGCTGCGGCTGGAAAAGGGCTATCGCGCTTGGGGGGCCGACATCGGGCCGGATCATACCCCGGTCGAGGCGGGCCTCGCCTGGGCCTGCAAGATGAAAAGCGGCGTGCCGTTTCTGGGGCGCGAGGCGGTGGCGGCGCAGTTGGCGGGTGGTGTGAAAAAGCGCCTCGCCTGTTTCACCACCCGTGACCCCGAGGTGATCCTGCTGGGGCGCGAGACGATCTATCGCAATGGCGAACGGGTCGGCTGGCTGTCGTCGGGCGGCTTTGGCCACTCGGTCGGCCAGTCCATCGGCTACGGCTACGTCCGCCACCCCGAGGGCGTCACGCCCGAATTTGTCCGAACCGGCCAGTATGAACTGGAGGTCGCCTCGGAGCGTGTGGCCTGCGACGTTCACATGGGGCCGCTTTACGACCCCGAGATGGCGCGCATCAAGGCGTAGGCGCCCCACAAGCCGGTGCGCCGGGGCCATGCAGCCCTTGCACCGGTGTTGCGACGTAGCGGTCAAGCGCGATGGTCCCCGCGCGGCGCACCAGCCCTTCGGGCGCGCCGTGCGCGGTGAACATGCCCAGCGTCTGCGCGGACGGATCGCCCGTGGTCACCAGCAGGCCGGGCGCATTGCACAGCGCGGCGGGGATCGGGCCGCGGAAGATGTAGCGCTGCTCTTGCGTCATGGCCCAAACCGGGACATCAGGCAGGTAGAACGTCAGCGACCCGGTCAGCCCATACGCGTCGGTCGCAATCCACGCGGCACCGGTTTTCGCCTTTAGCGCCCGCACTTGGCCAATCATCGGCGTCCAGCCCTTGGTCTCATTCGGCGGGTTGTGGCCGGGAAACACCGCCGTGCCGGGAAAGAAGGCGAGCGCAAAGGCAAGCGCGCCAATCGCAAGGCCGGTAGCCGAGGCGAGGAACGTGAAACGGTCGCGCAGCCCCTTTGCGAACAGCGCCGCGGCGACGGCGAAGGCTGGGTAAAGCGGCACCAGCCAATTGGCCTGCACCTGATCGTGCGTGGCGTGATAGAACATGTAAAGCACCAGCGGCGCGGTCAGCCAGATCAACACATCTGCCTTGCGCGGGATGCGGGATACACCCCGCGCCAGCGCCCAGAAGATCACCGGCGTCACCAGCGCGATGCAGGTCAGCACATAGTCCGCGATGTAGCCCGGTGCGAAGACCTGCGCCTCGACCCGGCCGAACTGACGCCCAAGGCCGACCCAACCATGCGCATAGTTCCAAAGCCCCAATGGCGCGATCATCAAAAGGGCGAGGCCAGCGGCGGCCCAAACCACCGGGCGGCGCAACTCTGCGCGGCCTTGTGTGGAGCCGATCAGCCACAGCACCAACCCGACGCCGAGGAACAGGTTGGTGAACTTCGACTGCACCCCCAGCCCCGCCGTTACACCTGCCAGTAGCCACCAGCGGCCAGAGAGGGGGGCGCGCTCGGCATAGATCGCCTCGATGATGGCCCATTCGGTGAGCGCCCAGAAGAACGTCGAGGGCGCGTCGGGTGTTGCAGTAAACCCCAGCGCCAACATCATCACCGTCGCATTCAGGAACAGCGCCGCGATGTCCGCCGCGCGCCGGTCTTGCGTTATCAGCCATGTCATGCGCCACGCCATCACCGTGGTCGCGGCAAAGCCAAGCACCGACACCACGCGCACGCCAAAGGCGGTATGGCCGAACACCGCTTTTCCCAGCCAAATCCACCACGCGATCATCGGCGGGTGATCGTAATAGCCAAATGAAGGAATCGTCGCCCACAGCGTGTAATAGGCCTCGTCCTCGACCAAGGGCACCACGCCTGCAAGGATCAGGTGCAGGCCGAGGAACACGAGGACCGTCAGCCAAAGGGGGGGCACGCGCATCAGTGGGGCCTTTGCATTGCTTCGCGATAGGGCTTTCTGCAAATACCCATTCCCGCCGTGGGGTGAAAGCCCCCTTGGCAGGGGCGGGCCAGCCGTCAAATTCCTGTCAGGGACGCTGGCGGGCCGAAAAAGCCTTTGCCTTTTCGCGACATGGGTGGCTAGAAAGCGCATCTATTCTTATCGCCAAGGCATGACGCATTGAATATCACCTCTCTTCCCGCCCTGACCGTGGTCGTGCCGACCTACCAAGAGCGGGACAACATCCGCCCGATGGTGGCCTTGCTGGAGGCAGCGCTGGCCGGGATCGCGTGGGAGGTGGTGTTTGTCGATGACGACAGCCCGGACGGCACCGCCAAAGAAGTGCGTGCCGTCGCGCGCGAAAAACCCTATGTGCGTGTGCATCACCGGATTGGCAGCCGTGGCCTTGCTGGCGCCTGTATCGAGGGGATTTTGTCTTCGGTCGCGCCGCTTGTCGCGGTGATCGACGCCGATCTGCAACATGACGAACGCCTGCTGCCAAAGATGCTGGCGGCGCTTCAGGCGGACCCGACGCTTGATGTGGTGATCGGCTCGCGCAATGTCGAGGATGGCTCGGCGGGCTCTGGCTTGTCGGCGCTGCGCAAATGGGGCTCTGACCGGGCGAACGGGTTGGCGCGCAAGATCCTCAAGATTTCCGCCACCGACCCGATGAGCGGTTATTTCATGGTGCGGCGCACCTCTTTCAACGAGGTGGTGCTGAACCTTCAGCAGCAAGGGTTCAAGATCCTTGCCGATATGCTCTCGGCGTCCAAGGGGCGCTGGAAGGTGCTGGAACTGCCCTATACTTTCCGCGAGCGGCAGTATGGCGAGTCGAAACTCGACAGTGCCGTGACGTTTGAATTCCTTGGTCTCTTGATGTCGCGGCTGACCGGGGGGGTGCTGCCGATCCGCTTTATCCTCTTCGTGCTCGTCGGTCTGTCGGGGCTGTTTGTCCAACTGATCGTGGTGAAGCTGGCGCTAGCGACGCTTACATCCTCGTTTGCCCTTGCGCAGACGCTTGGGGTGTTCGTGGCGATGACGACCAACTTCATCCTGAACAACCTGCTGACCTATCGTGACCGCAGTCTGAAGGGGATGGAGTTTCTGCGTGGCCTTCTGTCGTTCTATGGCGTCTGCGCGATTGGCGCGGTGGCCAATGTTGGCGTGGCGGAATCGGCGTTCAGGGTGGTGCCAAGCGTTGTGCTGGCAAGTGCGGCAGGCGCGCTGATCGGCGCGCTGTGGAATTTCTGGGCGAGCTTGCTGGTCACCTGGCGCGCGCGCTAAACGCCGCCGGAACTTCACGGCAGCCTTTTCGGATTGAACAGCTATGGAGGCAAAAGTGAGCAAGCGCGACCTGGTGATCAAAACGGCAGACGGTGCGGCAAAGGCGGGCTTGTTCCTGCCCGAAGGCGCGCGCAAGGGGATGCCCGGCATTATCCTGTTCATGGATGCGTTCGGCCCGCGCCCCGCGCTTGACGGGATGGCAGAGCGGCTTGCCGCTGCCGGCTATGCGGTGCTGGTGCCCGACCTGTTCTATCGTTTTGGCGACTACGGCCCGTTTGACACCGCAACGGCTTTCACCACCGACAGCACGCGCGCGCAGATCATGTCGATGCTGCAAGCGACCACGCACGACCTTACCACCCGCGACAACGAGGCGTTTATCGCCGCGCTGACCGAGGCGGGGGCCGACAAAATCGGGGCAGTCGGCTACTGCATGGGCGGCGCGCGGGCGCTGACGCTGGCGGTCAAATATCCTGACCGGGTGGTGGCGGCGGCCAGCTTCCACGGAGGGAACCTTGCAAGTGACGCGCCCGACAGCCCGCATCTGGGTGCGGCGTCGATCAAGGCGCGCCTCTATATCGGCTGCGCCGGTGTCGACCGCAGCTTCCCGCCGGAACAATCGGCCCGTCTGGTTGAGGCCCTGAGGGAGGCCGAGGTCGATCACACCCTCGAAAACTACACGGGCATGGCGCATGGCTGGTGCGTGCCCGATCACGGGGTTTACGACGCCGCGGGCGCAGAGCGGCATTGGCGCCATTTGCTTGCCTTCTTCGGCGAAGCCTTCGCCTAGACGCGCTCTGTATTTGCTAGCTTTGGCATAACACCCTGCGGCTTCGGCAGCAGGGTGTTTTGTTTTGGGTTGGTTGGAATCACCCGTCGCGCCCAACGACATGAGGCGCCTTAATACTCGGCATCTTCCGGCCAGTTTCGTCAGATTAACTTCCTATAACCGAGTGCGCGTGCAAGAAATTCACCAGATGCATGTCCGCCATGCATAAAATGATTGGCGACACGCGAAAAACTCGCTAAGCGTCGAACTGGGGGGAGAACGGCAAAATTGGATAGGTAAACTGACCAATCAGCCGGTCTTCGTGCCAAACTCGTCAAAAGACGTGAGCGGGCCTCCGATAAAACGGTGCCCGGTCCCGGCATAAAGAACGTAACTTCAGGTGAGGACCAAATGACAAACAACGGAAGCTCTTCCAAGTTTGATCGGCGGACGCTGATCAAGGCCGGTGCTGTTATCGGCGCGGCCCAACTTGTCTCGCCCTTCGTGCGCACTGCGCGTGCTGCTGACGTCGTCAAGATTGGCGTGGACAACCCCCTGACCGGCACCTACGCGGCGCTTGGCAAGAACGAAGCTCTGGGCATGGCGATGGCTGTGGATGAGATCAACGCCAAGGGCGGCATTCTGGGCAAGAAGGTCGAGCTTGCCATCGAGGACTCGACCTCGGGCGACGCCGGCACCGCCGTGCAAAAGGCGCGCAAACTGATCGACCGCGATCAGGTCAATTTCATCATCGGCAACATCAACTCGGCGCTGGCGCAGGCAATTGCCAACGTCGCGAACGAAAAGAGCGTGTTCCACGTTGTTCCGGGCGGCCATACCGACTCGGTTACTGGCCAGAACTGCCACTGGAACACCTTCCGCGTCTGCAACACGACGCAGACCGAGGCGAGTGCGGTGGCCACCTCGCTCATCAAGAACGCGGGTAAGAAGTGGTATTACCTGACGCCCGACTACGCCTTCGGCCACTCGCTTCAGGCAGGTCTGGAAGCGGCGGCGGCGAAACTTGGCGGCGTGAAGGTCGGCGGCGATCTGACCCCGCTTGGCACCACCGATTTCTCGTCTTACCTCATCAAGGCGCAGGCGGCGAACCCGGACGTCATCATCTTCCTGCAAGCAGGCGATGACGCGGTGAACGCGCTGAAACAAGCGGTGCAGTTCGGTCTGGACAAGAAGTTCCACCTTGCTGGCGCACAGCAGGAGCTGGAAGTGCTGCTGGGTCTTCCGCCGGAAGCGCGCATCGGCACCTGGGTATTCGAGTGGTATTGGAACCAGCCGAACGTGCCGGGCGTGAAAGAGTTTGTGGCCGAGGTGCGCAAACGCTCGGGTGGTCATGTGCCGACGGCGCGGACCTGGTTCGGCTATGCCTCGATCCACACCTGCGCACTTGCCGCTGCGCAGGCCAATTCGCTGGATGCGGTCAAGATGGCGCGCGCGATGCAAGGCTTCAAGCTGCCGCCGGAAATCGCGCTGATGCCGGATGGCGCCTACTACCGCGCCGGTCAAAACCAGCTGATCCCGGATCTTTATGTGGGCCATGCGCAGTCGACCGGCAAGGACGATCCCGAGGATCTGTTTGTGGTCGAGACGGTGGTCAAGGGCGCCGATGTCTCTCCGACGCTGGAAGAGACGATGTGCAAACAAGACTGGCCGGCATAAGGCCCACCAACGGCGCCGGGGCATCCTGGCGCCGTTACTCGCCTTGCCGAACTCTCCACATACCTACCTTCGCGCACGATTGTGCAATGTAAACTCCCCGGGGAACCCAGGGGAATTCGGGAAAGCCATGCAAGCATGACTCAACTCATCCTTTTCAATGTGATGAACGGCCTCATCATCGGGGCGTTCTATGCCCTGATGGCGATCGGTTTGTCGCTGATCATGAGCCTGTCGGACGTGATCAACTTTGCGCACGGCGGCTTCCTCGCCGTTGGCGCCTACCTTGCCTATTCGCTGGCGCCCTATATCGGGTTCTGGGGCGGGCTGCTTGTGGCTCCGGTCCTGACCGCGATCCTTGGTCTGATCGTCGAAAAATTCCTGATAAGCAGGGTCTATGGGCGAGACCCGCTATACAGCCTTTTGCTGACCTTTGGTCTGGCGTTCATCTTCGAGGATGGCACCCGCTATATCTGGGGCGCGCAAAGCCTTCCCTATCAGGTGCCGGGCTGGCTGATGTCGCCGCTCAGCTCCAGCTTTTTCTTCCTGACGGGCTACCGGATGCTGATGATCGTCCTGATTGTCGCGGTGGTGGCGGGGCTGTTCGTTATCATGACGCGCACCCGTCTTGGCCTGCGCATCCGTGCCGGAACGCTGGACCTGGAGACGGTGTCGATCCTTGGCGTGAACGTCCGTATCTTGCGCAACCTCAACTTTGGCATCGGCATCTATCTGGCCGGTCTGGCCGGGGTGCTGGCGGCGGGGCAGTTGGGCCTGCAACCGACCATCGGTGACTCGCTTATCATGCCGAGCTTTATCGCCATCATCATCGGCGGCTTGGGCAGCCTGACAGGGACGCTGCTGGGCGGGCTGCTGATCGGCGTGGCGCAAGGGATTACAACGGTGTTTTTCCCGTCGGCCTCCGAAGCGGTGATGTACGTCATGATGGCGTTGGTGCTGCTGGTGCGGCCGCAAGGTCTCTTGGGTGAAGAGGGGCGGTTCTGAAATGGAAAACTTCGATCTGAAAAAACAAACGCCGAACCTGATTGTGATGGCGTTGCTGGTGACCTTGCCGCTGTGGATCAACTACGTCAGCTATACCCAACTTGGCACGCAAGTGGTGGTGATGGGCCTTGCGGCGATGGCACTGAACTTCCTGCTGGGCTACACGGGGGTTCTGTCGTTTGGCCATGCCGCCTATTTCGGGCTGGGCGCTTACGGCGCCGCGATGACCATCCGCTATATCGAGCCGAGCACAGGCCTTGGCGTCATCGTTGGCACTCTCGCGGGGATGCTCGCGGCCATGCTGATCGGGCCGATGATCGTGCGCCTGCGCGGGGTTTATTTCGCCATGGTGACGATCGCCTTCGGACAGGTGTTTTATTTCATCGCCTTCCGCTGGAACACCGTAACCGGCGGCGATGACGGCCTGACTGGCTGGAAGCGGATGCCGCTCGACTTTGGCTTTGCCAAGCTCGACATCCAGCGCGACCCGACGACGTTTTACTACTTCGTGCTGGTGATTTTCGTGATTGCGGTGGCCATCATGGGTTTGCTGCTGCGCTCTCCCTTTGGGCGCACGCTGATTGCCATCCGTGAAAACGAACGTCGCACCCGCTTCATGGGCATCAACGTCAACCTGCACATCTGGATGAGCTGGGTGATCTCTTGCACCTTCATGGCGCTGGCAGGCTCGATGTCGGCGCTGCTGAACAACTTCGTTGACCCGCGCGCCTTCTTCTGGCGGCAATCCGGGGTCTTCGTAATCATGTGCGTCATGGGGGGCATGCGCAGCTTCTGGGGCCCGATGATGGGGGCTGCAATCTACGTCTGGTTGCAAGACTATCTGTCGAGCGCTACGCCCAACTGGCAATCCTTTGTTGGCCTCGTGTTTGTCGTCGTGGTTCTGTTCTTCCCGCGCGGCGTCATGGGCATCATTCGTCGGAAGGCCACCGAATGAGCTTTCTCAGCATTGAAAACGTCTCGAAGCACTTCGGCAGCCTGATTGCCGTCGATGGTGTCAGCATGAACGTGGAGCGTGGCGAACTTCGTGCCGTGATCGGCCCGAACGGCGCTGGCAAAACCACGTTCTTCAACCTGATTACCGGCATGTTGTCTCTGACCAAAGGGCGGGTAACGCTGGATGGTCAAGACCTTGCCGGGATCGACCCGTCCAAGCGGGTCAGCCTTGGCATGGCGCGGACCTTCCAGATCACCGAGATTTTTCCGGATCTGACGGTGCGCGAGAACATCCGGATCCCGGTCGAAATTCAGGCCGGGCTGCGCATGTCGCCAAGGATGCCAAAGGCAATGGAGGCGCCGATCCGGCAACGTATCGAGCAATTGCTGGAAGAGGGCGGCCTGACCAAGATCGCGGGCCGCCTGGCGGGCGAGCTTAGCCACGGCGACCAGCGCGCGACGGAAATCATGATGTCGCTTGCGCTGAAGCCGCGGCTGCTGCTGCTGGACGAGCCGACGGCGGGGATGGGCGACGACGAAACCTATGCGGTTGCCCGCCTGATCCGGCGCATCCATCAGGAAGAAAAGATGACCATTGTGCTGATCGAACACGACATGCGCGTGGTGTTCAACCTTGCGGACCGTATCACGGTGCTGGCTGAGGGGCGTCCGTTGGCCGAGGGCACGCCGCAAGAGATCACGCAAAACGCCACGGTTCAGGCCGCGTATCTGGGAGGTGAAGCATGAGCGGTTACGCACTCGTCGCCGAAGGGCTGCACACCTACTACGGCAAAAGCCACATCCTTCACGGCATCAGCCTGAAGGTCGGTGAAGGCAAGATCACCACGATCCTCGGGCGCAACGGGGCGGGCAAATCGACCACGCTGCGCAGCCTTGTCGGGCTTACGCCAGCGCGGGAGGGCAAGATCACGGTGTTCGGCACCGAGACCACCAAGCTGCCCCCCTATGCGATTGCAGAGATGGGTGTGGGGTTTGTGCCGGAAGGGCGCAAGATCTTTGCCAACCTGACGGTGGAAGAAAACCTGAAGGTGCCGGTGGACCGGCCCGGCAAGTGGACCATCCAGACCGTCTATGAGCTGTTCCCGCGTCTGCAAGAGCGGCGAAACAACAAGGGGCGGCAGTTGTCGGGCGGCGAGCAGGAGATGCTTTCCATCGCCCGGGCGTTATTGCTGAACCCGAAGATCCTGATCCTCGACGAGCCGTCGCAGGGGCTGGCGCCGCTGATCGTGCGCGAGGTTTTCCGCATCATCACACAGATGCGCGCCGAGGGGATGTCGGTTCTGCTGGTGGAACAGAACGTGCGCATGAGCCTTGAGGTTGCCGACTGGGTCTATGTCCTCAACGACGGCGAAATCGCCTATTCCGGCACAGCGGCGGATCTGCAAGCAGACGAGGCGCTGTTGCAGTCCCTCGCTGGCGTCAGCGCCGAGAAGTGGGAGATCTGAGCGCCCCCGCCATTCGCTGATATTGCGCCGTAGGGGTCGTGTCCTACGGCGCAATTTTTCACATCAGAGGACATCGCTGTGGTGATGTTCGCGCGCAAGGCCGTGCTTGACGTTGGGGCCAGACTTGCCAGATCCGTGAAGCCTCGCCCTGCTATTGGCAGCCGCGCACAGGGCCGAAGCCGTAGGCAAGCACTGGTCGTCGTCAATCTGGACAGTTTCGCGTCGCCAGTTGACGGCTGCCAAGAAAATCGAAAACCCAAGCATGCAGCCAACGCCTGACAACATGGTCGCGGCAAGTCCTTGCAAAAGGCTGCCACCGAGAAAAATTACAATAACACCAATAACGTCACCGAAAATTGTTGAGACTACCAAGCCTGCCATCATCGGTGCCGACTCCTTGATTGTCAAAAACAACTTTAGCGTGTTTGTTGTGGTGAATGAATCCTCCAGTTGCGGCATCACGCAAACGTGTCGCCCGCATTTTATTTGCAAACCACTTGAAAACACGGTTGCGAAGTGGGGGCTTGGTGTGTGCCGTCTGCTCATGCCCTCCAGCAATCACGCTGGATTCACAAGATGAATCCCCGCAGCCAATTTGTGAAGCAAAGCCTCGCTTCATCTGCCCCGCTGGCCTAAAACACAATCTTGGCCAAATCGAGCCCGACGGTGATAATACCCGACATGACCGCTTACCTTTGTGGATCGTCGCAGACCCACTTTGGCACAAGGATGCCGTCAGGGGGCGGTCGCATCATCAGAGGCGTGCCATCCCGCATTATCTTATTAACCCGCGCCGAAGGGCTTGATCAGCGCGTAAAACAACGCCAGCATACGCGCGAAGGCGTTCTAGTTGGTGAATGTCAGTTTGAAAGGATAGACCATGCGGATCACCGTTCTGTTGATCGCGGGGGCCATGGCCGTTAGCATGACCGGGGTTGCGGCACCGCAAATGGCTGCTGCGGACACTACGGGCAATTGGGACAAGCTTTCGACGGCTTTGGTGTTCGGGCTTGCGGGTGGGGCGGAGTTGAAGACCCTCTCGCTGCATGACAACACCGGGCAGATCCAGTTCTTCAAGACGATGGCGGTGACGCTGGTGGTCACGGAAGGCCTGAAGGCGGTGGTCCACGAGCGGCGCCCGGACGGCTCGTCCAATGACAGCTTCCCTTCGGGTCACGCCGCGCTGGCATTTGCGGCGGCGAGCTATTTTGACGTCCGCTACGGGGCCGAGAACAGGACTCTGGTTCCGATCGCATACGGTGCCGCCGCGCTGACCGCTTTGAGCCGGGTCGAAGCGCGAAAGCATTTCGCAGGCGATGTGGCGGCTGGCGCGCTGATCGGCCTTGCGATGGGGCGCACGTTTACCACCGCCTATACCAATCTGACTGTCTATCCGACCGGGGATGGCGTCGGGGTCAACTATACCACGCGCTTCTGATCCGGTGATGCATTGGCTGGCCAAGCGGTTTGACGCGTTCGGCCATGCTGGTCGGGGTGTGGTCGTGCTGCTTGGCGAGGCGCATGGCCGCATTCACGCGGTGGCGGCGGTCGTGGTCATCCTTCTCGGGCTGAGGCTGGGTATCTCGGCGACGAACTGGGCGTTGTTGGTGATCTGCATCGCGCTCGTTCTGGCCGCCGAGGCGATTAATACCGCGTTGGAGCGTTTGGTCGATCTTGTCAGCCCGCAATGGCACGCCTTGGCGCGCGACGCCAAGGACCTTGCGGCGGCGGGCGTATTGATTGCAGCCATCGGGGCGGCGGTGGTCGGCCTGATTGTGTTTGTTCCCTATCTGTAACCGACCAGATTCTCTGGGCCGGTGGCGATCACGCGCGGCGGGCCGGATCGGGGCTTTCCGCCGACTTTGTGCCAACAAAATAAGGAAAAGATTGACAGGATTCGGATAAGGGCCGCACTGTAACACCCATACAAAGACTGATCGGAGCAACTCCAGATCGGCGGGGGGCGAAGTCGGATGAGCAGGTGTCTGTTGACCGTCTTTCTGGTGGCTCTGGTGTGTTCCAGCGCGGCGGACGCTGGCGTGGTGAAGCTGAAGAAGCCCAGGATGACGCGACCGGTGGCCGAGGCGCGGGCGCGCCTGCCCAGTTCCGAACAAAACCTTGTGCCGTTGATCCTGCTGGGCATGGTGGCCTCTACCGTGCTGTCTGCGGTGATGCCGCTACCGCTGCCTGCGCCACTCCCGACCATGCCGACGGTGCCGCTGGGCTGAGCCGACGGACGTTTGGTGTGTGCATGGCCGCACCAAGTCTGCGCGGCGTGACGGGATGACAGCGCGCGGCGATGCCCTAGATTGAGGGCATCACCCGAACGGAGGCCGTAGCATGAGCTGGAACCCTATACTTGATCCGCAGATCCCGATTGGCGATGCGGTGGACGCGATCGAGGCGGTGATCGTGCCGCGTGCGCGCGACTTGGGCGGGTTCGAGGTGCGGCGGGCCTTGCCCTCGGCCGCGCGGCAGATGGTGGGGCCGTTCATCTTTTTCGACCAGATGGGCCCGGCGGAGTTTCTCAGCGGGCAGGGCATCGACGTGCGCCCGCATCCGCATATCGGGCTGGCGACGGTGACGTATTTGCTGAAGGGGGAGATGCACCACCGGGATTCGCTGGGCTCGGATCAGTGGATCACGCCGGGGGATGTCAACCTGATGACGGCGGGGATCGGCATTACCCATTCAGAGCGGGTGGATGGCGCGGTGCGCGCGACGCCTCGTTCGATGTTCGGGGTGCAAACCTGGCTCGCCTTGCCGCTGGCGCGTGAGGACGATCCTGCGGCTTTTGCCCATGTGGGGGCGGCAGAGTTGCCGCTGCTAGAGGGCGAGGGCAAGCGCGTGCGGCTGATTCTGGGCGACGCCTGGGGCGCGCGGGCGCCGGTCGCGGTGCCGTCCGAGATGTTTTATGCCGATGCCGAGCTGGCGCCGGGGGCGGCGCTGCCGTTGCCCGACGGGCAGGAAGATCGCGGCGTCTATATCCTGCAAGGCGCGGTGACGGTCAGCGGCGAGCGCTATGAGGCGGGGCGGATGCTGGTGTTCCGGCCCGGCGACCGGTTGAGCGTTCGGGCAGGGGCTGCGGGCGCGCGGTTGCTGGTGCTGGGCGGCGCCACGATGGAGGGGCCGCGCCATATCTGGTGGAATTTTGTGGCCTCGTCGAAAGAGCGCATCGAGGCCGCGAAAGAGGCGTGGCGCGCGGGCGACTGGGCGCATGGGCGATTCAGGTTGCCGCCGGGGGATGACGCGGAATTCATTCCGGCGCCAGACCGCTGAGGTCGGATGCCTCCGGCGGGGATATTTTGACCAAAGCAATTGGCGCGTGCGGCGGGTGAATTGCCGCGGCGTGCGATTTGGGGCGATGATTTCTTCAGGGTTCGGAAGGCTCTTGCGAGGATCAGTGATTTCCTTGGCTTCGGCGCTTGACGGCGCTGAAAGGGATGCGTAATACGCCTCCACGCTCGGGATGCGATCCGGGGCGGGGAATGTGCGGTTGTAGCTCAGTTGGTTAGAGTACCGGCCTGTCACGCCGGGGGTCGCGGGTTCGAGCCCCGTCAACCGCGCCACTCCCCTCCCCGGATCGCCCGAGCGTTGTCTTTGAAAGACGATGCGCGGTTGTAGCTCAGTTGGTTAGAGTACCGGCCTGTCACGCCGGGGGTCGCGGGTTCGAGCCCCGTCAACCGCGCCACTTTCAACGTCCCTTGCCTCGAATGCAAAAGTTTGCATATGTAGCCTTTCCCAAGGAGGGGTTTTCATGTTGCAGACACTGGATCAGATGCCGTTGACGTTGTTGATTTTAGCCTCGTTGACGCTGGGGCTGGCGCCGTTTGTGCCCGAGCCGCATATCTGGGAAAAGCTGAAGATGCTGGCGGCGGGAACGCTGTCGAAGCCGATTGATATCTTTGATCTTTGTCTGCACGCGCTGCCCTTCGTGCTGTTGGCGGCGAAACTGGTGCGGCTGGCGGTTTTGCGCTGATACGCCGGTGATTTCCCGCCGGTGGCGCGACCGATCGCATCACTGATGCGTGCGCCCTCTATCGCAAATTCTGGGCACGGATATAACAGCAGGTGGAGCCGGGGTCTGGCGCGGCGGGCACGCGTGTCCCGTGGGGCGCGGCAGGTTGGGACGGCTCCATGATTTTGGGCGCGCAAGGGATGCGGTGCCCGCTGTAAGGAGAGACGTGGATGCGCTCGTTTATGATTTCCGCCGTGGTGGCTGCAATGGTTGGCGCTGTTCCGATGGCCTATGCCCAGACGGCGCCCGCGCCGGCGGCGACCACGACTGCGCCTTTGGCCGACACGACTGCACCGTTGGCCGATACGACAGCGCCAGCGATGAGCACCAAAGCCACGATGGCGACCGGGCATACCGTGCACAGCAAGGTGAAATCGGTCAGCTATAAGAAGCGGTTGATCCGGCTGACGGACGGGCACCTCTATCACATGGCGAAAGGCCTGCATCTGCCGAAGCTGAAAATCGGCGAGCGTGTGACGGTGGGTTGGACGGTGCACGGCAAGACGCGCGTTGCGACGTCGATCTCGGCGACCAAGTGATCTGATCCAGCCGATGGGCCGGGAAACAAACGGGGGCCTTTTGGCCCCCGTTTTCATCTGTCGCGCTCAGGTCAGTTTGGCGAGGATGCGCGCCCAGCTGCGGATGCCTTTGTGGAAGCTTTCCAGATCGTATTTCTCGTTGGGCGAGTGGATCTGGTCGTCGTC